>CAYPMB010000006.1:25058-76253 GCA_964411915.1 uncultured Faecalibacterium sp. | reverse complement strand
AAGAAGATGAACGAACGGGTTTGTTGGAAAAAAATTATGCAACGGGATTGCTATCTAAAGAAGATGAACGAACGGGTTTGTTGGAAAAAGAAAATAGTGAAAATACTTTGTTTGTAAGTGATGAAACTAACGACTTTGAAGATACCGCTGAAACTGCACTTCTTTTGGATAATGTTAATTTTCCTTCTTTACTTAGAATACTGACCAATGAGGTCGTTTATATAAATAAACCTGTTTTTAGGATCGGTAAGGAAAAAAGCTATGTGGATTATTTTGTAATGAATAATAATGCGATTAGTCGAAGTCATGCCGATATTATTACAAGAGGAAATAAGTATTTTGTTGTTGATTTGAATTCTAAAAATCATTCATATATAAATAACCGCATATTACTTGTGAAATGCGAAACTCAAATTTTTGATGGTGATATTTTGAAATTGGCGAATGAAGAGTTTATTTTCAGAGAATAAATGTATATTAGGGGGGATAATATGCGTTTTATTGCAGTAGCAGACACGGATATAGGTATTTCGAAAAAAACTAATCAAGATAGTTTGCTGTTAAAACACGCAAAAACCGATACAGGGGAAGTCTTGATGGCGGTTGTCTGTGATGGTATGGGAGGACTTGAAAAAGGCGAATTAGCAAGTTCTACCGTAATTAAGGCCTTTTCAGATTGGTTCGAAAATGAGTTGCCATTTGAGCTTGAAAACATTGATATGCAAATAATCGGTTCAAAGTGGTCGCTTATGCTTAAAGCTCTTAATGTGAAAATATCTGAATACGGTAATAAAAATGATACGAGCTTAGGAACAACATTTTCAGGAATTTTATTTGTTGAGGATAAATATGTTTTGGTACATGTTGGCGATTCAAGAATATATCATATTGATTCGTTTTTAAATCAGTTGACAACAGACCAAACTTTTGTTGCGCGGGAAATCAGCAGGGGAACGATGACAATCGAACAGGCGGAAACTGACAAAAGAAGGAACTTGTTATTACAGTGTGTGGGTGCCTCAAAAGTGGTTGAACCACAGATAATTTGCGGTTCAACGGAAAAAGGAGCATATATGCTATGCTCTGACGGATTTCGCCACGAGATTTCCGACAAAGAAATATATGATTCTCTTAAAGCAGTAAACCTTATCAATAAGGAAACTATGCACAGCAATGTTAGATATTTGATTGAACAGGTGAAAGTGCGTAAAGAAAGAGATAACATCTCCGTAATACTTGTAAAAGTGGATTAAAGGGGTATATAAAATGACGGAAATCGGAACAGTAATTGACGGGAAGTACGAAATACTTAAAGAAATTGGCAGAGGCGGTATGTCTGTTGTATATCTTGCAATGGACAAGCGTTTGAATAAGCAATGGGCAGTTAAGGAAATCAGAAAACAAGGCAACGGAAAAAACGATGAGATAGTAATAAACAGTTTGCTTGCAGAAGCAACGATGATGAAAAATCTGGATCATCCTTCCTTACCTAGAATTGTTGATATTATCGATAACGGTGTAACAATATATATTGTTATGGACTATATTGAAGGCGAATCTCTTGATAAGATTTTAGCTGAGCATGGTGTCCAATCTGAAGAATTAGTAATTTCATGGGCAAAACAACTGTGCGATGCGCTTTCTTATCTTCATTCTCGAAAACCACCGATTATTTACAGAGATATGAAACCGGCGAATGTAATGCTAAAGCCTGAAGGAAATATAAAAATTATAGATTTTGGTATTGCACGAGAGTATAAAGAACAAAATTTGGCAGATACTACAGTGCTTGGAACGAAAGGGTTTGCCCCGCCGGAACAATATCACGGACAGACAGATGCGAGATCAGATATATTTTCTTTAGGTATGACGATGCATAATTTGTTAACAGGCGTCGATCCGCGTAATAATGAGGCGTATGTGCCTGTAAGGCAATGGAATCCGGAACTTTCGGAAGGTATAGAGCTTATTATCGATAAGTGCGTTCAGCCTGCTGCTGAGAACAGATATCAGTCCTGTGCTGATCTGCTTTATGATTTAGAGCATCCAAATCTAATCACAAAAGGTTTTAAACGCATACAAAAGCGAAAACTAGTATCGTTTATGGCTTCGGCTATTCTTTCAATTGTAATGTTGGTATCAGGACTTGTATTTGATTCTTTGTCAGTAAGAGAAAATAACAACCAATACGATAATTTGGTTTCGGTTATGGCATCAACTTCATATAATGAAAAAATTGAAAGCTATAAAAAGGCAATTGAAATTTATCCTTATAAAACGGGGGCGTATATCAAATTGTTAGAAGCTTACGAGAGCGAAGGGAAATTTGGAAAATCTGAAAACGATCAATTCCTTGCGCTTTATAATGCTAACAAAGATGGTTTTGATAATGCTTCATTAGAAGTTGCGGAACTTAATTATAAAATCGGAATGATGTATTTCAATTACTATGCTGACGAAAATGATAGCAAAAGTTTTTCAAATCGTGTTCAAAAAGCGTACCCATTTTTTACGGCTAACTTTGAAAATAATGAAATCTCACCGGAGTTTACGCAGAAGAGCTTATCCGATTGTTATTATCAAATTTGTTCATTCTATAAGAAATATATTTTGAATTCGGCAATCGTTGAAGAAGCATCTAAAGAAAATTATGAGAACTTGTTTGATATAATCAAAGATGCGCTTAAAACAGTAGAAAATGAAAGCCAATATGATCAGCTCACATTGTTCAATGGAATATTTATGCTTATATATGACCAGCGTGCAAGTATGTCTTCGGTAAATGTTGATAAAGAGGAAGTCTTGTCATTGCTTGAAGACGTATATCAAAATGCAAAATCTCTCAGTGTTCAGAAGGAGCAATCAAAAAAATTACAAGACGAAATTGTCCTTAATTTTGAACAGTATAAAGAATCTGTTGTGAGAGTTTATGCCAATAAGGAAGAGAGGGGCTAATTATGGCAGGAGTTTTATCTAGTATTTCAATAGCTTCGTTTGTTATTGCTGGGATTAGCTTTGTGTTGGCAGTAGTCTTTTTTTTCCTATTTAAAATACCGAATGTAATTGGAGATTTGTCCGGTCGAAATGCCCAAAAATCGATAGCACAGTTAAGAGAAATCAATGAGCGTTCAGGTTCAAAAGTTTATAAAACAAGTGCAACCAATCAAAAGCGTGGCAAACTAACCGGAACTATTGAAGTCTTTGATCAATTGCAGAAGAAAAAGCAAAGAAACGTTGGAATTAAGAAAAAAACCACATCGGATGATAATCGAGTTGAAACAGGTTTGCTAAAAAGCAATGCGGTTGAAAAAAATGGTGTTCAACAGACGGCACTTCTTGAAACTTCAGATGAAACCGGTTTACTGTCAGATTTTAAAGAAACCGAAGCATTGGAGATTTCCTCTAATTGTTTGAAATCACGTGTTGGTGGCAAAAAAATAGAACTAATTGAAGACATCATGATTTTTCACACAGACGAGGTAATTGAATGATGCTGGGGAATTTAAGGTTGTGGTTTAAGGTATCGGTAGCTATTGTGTTCATGCAGAGCTGTATTTTGATAGCTATTATATTGTTAGACACTGATAGTGCATTGGAAAATGTTTTCGCCATTTTGTTTTGGATCGGAGCTGCGATTTATATAGCCTCAGTGATACTGAGCTGTAAAGAGCGTCAGAAAATAGAAGAAAACAGATTTAGGGTGAAAAGAATAAAGAAAAAGCATGTTGGAGCCTTTAATTTTTTTCAAATTAAAGAAGCAGTCATCTTTGATATCTTTTTGCTTGTTTTGACTGTGTTGTTAATTGTTTTACTTTTGTTAAAGCTAAAATATATGTGGTTGCATACCTTGGTTTTCGTTTTGTGGTTCATATCATTAAATTTACATTGCTTATTGAATGGTAAGAATTACATATATATAAGGACTTATGAAATATATAAAAAAGGAGCACGAAAAAAATGTACAAAAAAAGTGTAAAATTTGCCGACAGAGTTTTAGCAGTTTTCCTTACCGTTATTATGCTTTTTAGCACAATACCGGTGTCTGTTTTTGCAAATGCAGCAAATGAAACAGATTATATGATTACTGTTAAAGATGAAACAACTAATTCAATCAGCGAAGCAACCGTTGATTATTCAATTAGTGTTGACGGTGAAAAAATGGAAGACGGCAATGCTGTAACAGATAAGAATGGAGTTACGGTTATTGGTTTGTCGAAGTATGCTGACCAGAAGACAGCCGGCAAATCTATTGTCATTGACTGCAATGTAAGCAAAGAAGGTTATAGTGCCGAAAAGACAGTGATTACCGCAGAGATTCTTAACGGTAACACAGTGGTAATACTTAAACAGGCTGAAGCCGAGATGGTAAATGTTTCTATTTCCAAAACCGGTAATGGTGTTGTGAAAATAAATGATAAAGATGATGTTACTTCTATTGAAAACAATTCTAAGGCTGAAATAAAAGTAACACCGCAAGAGGGTGCTTATATAGAGGAACTTACTGTCAATGGTGTAAAAAAAGATATTGCTGATGGTAAGGAGTTTGTTGAAGAGATTGTGGTAACTGAAGAAGTTTCAGTAGTAGCAGTTTTTTCAACAACTTATGCAGTAACCGTTGGAGGGGAAGTTGAGAATGGAATTGTTACTTTAAATGATAAAAACATTAAATCAGTAACAGCAGAACAACCGAATACAGTTAAGATAAAAATTACTCCCAATGATGGCTACCAAATTTCCAAAGTTATTTTGAATGAAACCGAACAAGAAATCACTAATGCAGAAGAATTTGAAACGGTTGTGTCCGAAGCAACATCTGTAAAAGTTGAGTTTGTTAAAGTCTACAAAGTTACGATTAAATATAATAGCAATGGTGTCGTTAAGACTGACTCAGATCCGGATAATGACGGTGGAGAAGTGGCAGTTGTTTCCGACAGCACATCAACTTTCGAAAGTGGAAAGGCATTCATGGTAATTGCTGTTCCAAATGAAAACTATCGCGTATCCAAAGTTGAAAAAGACGGAAAAGAAATCGAAGACAAAAACATTGGCGTAAACGGTGCAACATATAAAAGTGAAAAAATCATCGCAAACGAAGACCACACTTTTACTGTAACTTTTGCTCCAAATGAATATAATGTTTCAGTTAGTTATGAAAAAGAAAAAGCAGATATTGAAATTTCTTCAGAAAAAGTAAAACACGGAGATAATGTTGTAATAACTTGTAAGCTCAAAAACAGTTATGATATTTCGGAAATCTTCTTAAACGGTAAGGCTGTTTTTGGTTGTGAAAATGCCAAATACGAAATCAATGATGATAATAGTGTAAAAATAACAATTTCAAATGTTACTGAAGACATTAAGGCTAGCTTTGCTTTTGATCAAGTTACTTTCAGCTTTTCAGATGCTGTTACATTGAGCAAAGAAGGATTTATCAAGCGAGAAAATGAAAATAATATAACTAAGTATATTTATCAGTGTAATTCAAATGTCGGATTAAGCACTTCTAAATATAGAATGCGCGTGACATATACGGAAAATGGTGAAAACAAGCCAAAAAGCGTAGTGATAAATAAAGGCAAGGCTCTAACCTTTGATAAAACGGCTGAAATCAAAAAAATTGAAATTAAAAGTAGTTTCTATACCAATTTTAAGGAGTTAGAAAATTTTGAAGGAATAAGTATAGTTATTAAGGATCCTATTGAAGGAAAAATTGGGGTCGTTGATGGCGAGAACTTTAATTCTATGCCGGAAAAATTCCATAATAATGATTTCACAGTTAGTTTTAAAACTAACACTAATTTTGGTATAGCTAAGATTGAATATCAGACTTATCTTCTTGAAAATGGCAAAGAAGTATATATTCAAGGTAAAGGAACAGAAGATGCTGATAATGGACTCTTGTATGAACATAAAGGCGAGAGCTCCACTTACGATAAGGAGCGAATAGAATCCGTTAAGATCGATGCTCAAAAAAATAGTTATAATTATGGAAAAGTTTATATTAGATTTATTGTTACAGATAATTACAATGAAGAAAGTAAGTTCGAAGAGGCTTTAAGAGTAAATGTTACAGCTCCTCAGGTAGCAATTGAAGTCGATGGCGAAAATGAGAATAATTATAGCGCATTAACAAAAGATAATCATTATCAGTCAGCAAAAGCTACAATAACTTTCACAGATAGAGATGACACATTCGATTTGGATGAAGCGAAAAAAGCAATTAAAGTAACTGCTAAAGACAAAGACGGAAAAGAGATTAAAGATTCTTACCGCATCATAAAATTGGACGATAAAATAGTAACCGTAGAGTTCCTAAAAAATGCTTTTTATTCAATTAAAGTTGACAGTTATATGAATAAAGCTCAGCTTTCATGTTCGTCTGACGAAAAAAATTTTTTGATCGACACAACAGTTCCGTATGTTACTATTTCAGCCGCAGACTCATGGTGGAATAGAGTTGCCGAAACAATCACATTTGGCGTTTTCAAAAACGATGAAATCAATGTAACTTTAAATGCTGAAGATAATCTTTCAGGAGTTAAAGAAATTGTTTATTATAAAGATAATGGTACAAAGCTTTTAACATTCAAGGAACTTGACGAATTATACGAAGGTGGCGAGTTCCAAACCTGCAAAGTTGAAAATAGCAAAGGCGAGTATACTCTTTGCACCATTGGTGGTGAGGATGTTGAAAACGAACGCTGCGTGGTATATGCGCGTATAACTGATAATGCAGGTATGTACGTTTATGTTGGTACTAATGGTCTTATTTATGATAAAACCGAAAGTTCAATATCGGATTTTGTTATGCCTGAATACCCTAAAAACTCTAATAATGAATCAACAAACATATATAACAGTGATGTTGAGATTGGCATAAATGTATCAGAAATCGGTCAGCAAGTGTTGAATTCTGATGGCAATATTGAGAAAATCTATTCCGGTCTTAAAGAAGTAAAGTATGAACTTTATGTTGATAGAATTAATAAAGAGAATCAGGGCACACGTACCCAAGCCGGTACTTTATTTAAGGCAGATATAAATGATGGAGAAAAAACTAAGTCATATACGGTTTATAATTTTGATTGGAAAAAATCAAAATTAACTGAGACAAAAAAATTGGAAACACTGCCATCTTATTCTGATTTAGTGACAGAGTGGAATGGTATTGTTAAGGTTAATTCAAAACTTAACAACAGTGATAACGTCACACTTGTTATAACTGCTACGGACAACGCCGGAAATGTATCAACCAAAGAGAAAACTTTCGCTATCAATACTGATTCAACCGAGGTGAAAATTGAAATCGGTAAAGTCAAAGATGACGGTACTATTGATACAGAAGTTAAGCCGGTCAATACAATCGCCGAAAGAGGTTATTATAACGCTCCAAGAAAGGCTATTATTACAATTACTGAAAGATTTTCTGCATTTAATGAGAAAAGGGCAACAGATGCAATAAAAATTGAAGCTGTCGATGCAAAAGGTAAAGAAGTTCCGGATGCATACACAATATCAGAGTGGAAAACATCGAAAGTAAATAATAATGTTTATGAAGTTGAAGTTGAATTCAACAAAGATGCTAATTACACATTTTCTTTTGAAGGATATGTTAACAATGCCAACAATCCGCATTATGAAGAAGTAAATGGCAAGCGTGTTGAGGTGAATAAGATTAAATATACGACAAGTGGCAATACAGTATCTGAATTCACTGTTGATACAACTGCTCCAACAGGTAAAGTTACTATCCTTGAGAAAAATATATGGGATAAACTTTTGAAAGTTTTAACATTTGGTCTTTTCAGCAAAGATGATGTAACTATAACTTATGATAGCGACGATGAAACAAGTTTACTGAATAAAACGAAGTATTATAAAACCAAAGATACAATGGCGTTGAGCTTTAGTGCACTTGATAATTTGTATCAAGATGGTAAAAACTTCGTTGATGTTACAGGTAATATTACGATTCAACCGAACGAACTGTTTGTTGTTTATTACAGAATCGAGGATATAGCAGGTAATTATACATATATCAATTCCGACGGCTGTATTGTTGATGAGAAAGCAAGTGAAATAGTGATAACGCCTGAAGAACCTTTACATGAAATTAATGATAAGGGACTTTACAATGGTGATGTAGAAGTAAATATCAAGGTTTCTGAAACTGATGCTGATGATGTGGATTATGCAGGTATCAAGAGTATAGAATATTGGATTGAAAACGGTGATAACGAAACTCAGCGTAGTACACTTTATAATTTTGCTTATACTGATGATAAAGCAGAACAGAATGGTGGTAAGGTTGTTATTACTGATTGGGCTAGCGGAGTAAAAGAGGTTACCGAATTTAACAGTATTACTCAGGCTATCCTTAAAAAGAATTGGGAAGGTTCAATAGTCGTTGATTCTAAACTCAATAATAGTTGTGATGTAATTCTCAATGTAAAAACCATAGATAATGCAGATAATGAGAGTACCGCAAAGATACCTCTTGATATCGATATTACTGCTCCTACTATTGAAATCAAATATGATAATAACAAAGATAATGGCGGCAATGGACATTTTAACGCTGATCGAACAGCAACTGTAACGATTACCGAGAGAGCAGCTCACTTTGATAAGGATAAGGCAACTGCGGGAATAAATATAACTGCTGTTAATGCTAAAAATGAAGAAGTTAAAGATGCTTATACGATCAGTGATTGGGTAACTGAAACTGTTGATGGCGAAACACCTGATCAGGCAAAGCACACGGCAACAATTCATTTTGCAAAGGATGCAAATTACAAGTTCGATATTGCTTATACTGATAATTCAGAAAATAAGGCTGAGAAAATCGATGCAGGCGATAGTGTTTCACCATTTGAATTCACAGTTGATACGGTAGAGCCTTTTGGTACTTTAAAAGCGAAATCAAAAGAGGGCAGAGAAGTTGAATGGGATAATCTTATTACTGATTTAACATTTGGTTTCTGGTCAAGGGAAGAAATTGTTATAACAAATACAGCTGATGATGAAACTTCTCCGATTGCAAATGTGGAATACTATATTGTTGAAGCTAACGAAGACAACGATGCATCAGTATCCGTTACGGCGGCTGAACTTGATAAAGTGAATGTATGGATACCGTTTGAAAAGGTCAGTGTTAAGGAGAATAAGCGCTTTACATTATATTTAAAGGTTACTGATGAAGCAGGCAACTATTCTTATATAAGTACAGACGGCTTGATTGTTGATGAAGAAGCACCGATCAATGAAGTAGTTTCTCCTGAAGTTACATTGATGCCTGAAGTTACTGTCAATGGTTTATATAACGATGATGTAACGGTGGCTATAAAGGTTATAGATCCTATTGTAAATAGCTCATATTCAGGTCTCAAAAATATATATTACAAGATTTACGATAAAGCTGTAAGTGAAACTGAACCTACACAGGCGGGCACATTGTTTACTTTTGATATCGACAACCCGAAGCAGGAGCAACTTGTTAAGGAGTGGAACGGACAGATAAAAGTTGATAGTTCCAAGAACAACAGCAACAATATCGTTGTTGAAGTATTTGCTGAGGATAACTCATTGAATATGACAAGAGACGATATCACAGTTAAGATTGATACAACTAATCCGAAAATTAATGTGTCATATAACAATAATAAAGTTGACAGTGGCAAATTCTTTAAAGCTAACAGAGTTGCAACAATCGTTATTGAAGAAAGAAACTTTAATCCGGATGAAGTAGTTATCGATATAACCAATACAGATGGCAGCGTTCCAAAGTCAACAAAATGGAAGAAGACTGAAGGAACAGGAAATCTTGATAATACGAAGTGGACAGCAACAATCACTTATGCTCAAGATGGCGATTATACTTTCGATATCAAGTATACAGATATGGCAGGTAATGAAAATAATAAGGTAGACTATGGAAATAGTAAATCTGCTAAAAAGTTTACGATAGATAAAAAAGAACCTGTTATTTCAGTAACTTATGATAACAATCATGCAAATAGTGAAAAGTACTTCTCAGCAGGCCGTACTGCTACAATCGTTATTAATGAACATAACTTTGATATTAATCGTGTTGATTTTATTCGATCATCAACTCTTAGCGGTAAAAATATAGCTGCACCGAGTATTTCATGGAGACATTCAGGAGACATTCATACAGCAACTATCAATTATTCTGCTGATGGTGATTACACATTTGATGTAAAAGTCAGCGATAAAGCCGGAAACAAGAATCAATCCGTCAATTACCGCAACAGTGTTGCAGGTAAAGCGTTTACAGTTGATAAAACAATTGAAAAGCCGAAAATCACCGGTATCGAAAACGGAAAGGCTTATAAAGATGATATCATTCCGGCGATCTCCTTTAGCGATACAAATTACAAATCTTATGAAATAAAACTTCTTCGTACACGCATGGGTGAAAAGAACATAGATGTAACCTCTGAGTTTATAAAGGGCATTTCTAAAAATAGCCAAGGCGGTTCAGGTAGCTACGATACTTTTGAAAAAATTGCTGATAACGATGGCATTTATACTCTCAAAGTTAAGATCGCCGATAAAGCCGGCAACGAAGAAACTAATAGTGTTACCTTTACCGTAAACCGTTTTGGTTCAGTTTATAAATATGGCGATTACCTTAATGATTGCATTGAAACAAAGTATATAAATTCAATTGATAATGATTTGGTTATCACTGAGTACAATGCGGACAAGCTTGTCGGTGGTTCTCTCAATATTGAAGTAACATGCGACGGTAAGCCTTTGAAAGATGTGAAATATAGTGTTTCACCAAAAATCAACAACGCTGTTAGTGTTGGAGAAAGTGGTTGGTTCGAATATGAATACACAATTAGTAAGGAAAACTTTGAGTCAGATGGTGTATATAAAGTATTCGTTTCATCAGAAGATGCAACAGGTAATAAACCGGAAAACGGTAACTACGAGGATATGGCTATAACCTTTATGGTTGATAGTACTGCCCCTGAAATTACAAGTATTATAGGTCTTGAGAATCCTATCATTAACGCAACTGAGCAAGAAGTTAAATATACTGTATTTGATACCATTGGTCTTAAGTCAATTACTGTTTTAGTTGACGGTGAGCCGATCGGTGATTCTATTACAGATTTTAGCGCTGATTTGAATAACTACAATGGAACATTTAAACTTAGCGAGAAATCTCCTGCACAGAAAGTTCGAATCATTGTTGAAGACTTAGCAGGCAATAAAACAGATACAGACTCTGAAACTTTTGCAAGTGAATATGTGTTTAACAATTCAGTTACTATTTCAACTAATTTCTTTGTTCGTTGGTTTGCTAACAAACCTTTATTCTTCGGTTCAATCGCAGGATTTGTTATTATTTTGATCGCAATATTTGTTATTGTGTCAAGACGCAGAAGAATCGGTGAGGAATAATATCCGTTAATCTAAAATTCAATTCCTACACCACTTGAAATGTGGTGTAGGAATTGGGAAAGATTTACCAGAAATCAAACTATGATTTTACATAGCTTGATTTGTGATAAATGTTAAAGAGGTGTCGTATGAATATTCTTTTAGAAAATGGAAATATAACAGAAATGGTTTATGGTTCGAGTTTTGCTTATATTTTGTGTGACAATAACCTTTTCCATACAACTGAATATAAGGTCTTACAAGGACAGACAACAAACTGTTTCGTAAAATGTATAAAGCAGCTTTATAACGGCAATATGCAGTTGCTTTATTTGACTGACAATTTGAAACCGTTTTCTTCAATGATACCGAATCTGGAGCCTGATAATTTTTTGATAGTTGTATCAAATATACTGGCAGATATTATCGATGTAAAACATAACGGTTTTTTGTCTTGTCAAAACATCGATATTTCGTTTGATAAGATTTTTGTCGATCCCAAAACATTAAAAGTAAGTCTTGTATATTTGCCGGTTGTTAAGAAGATATATGTAGATTCTTTAATGTTCGAAAATGAATTGAGAACAAGTCTCGTTAAGCTTATATCTGCTGTATCAACCTTATCTTCATCGAAAGTTACGCAGTTTTGTGCCGATCTTTCAAATGGCACATTTTCCATTGAAGAACTATACAATCGTATGAGGGGTGGCGGAACATTTAATAATGCGAAACTTATGCCGGATAAAATAACATTAATGAAATTAGTGTCTTTAAATGCTCCGGTTAATGTGGTGGTTGAAATAACAAAAGATGAGTTTGTTATTGGCAAGAAAGCAGGCATAGTTGACGGAGTCGTATCTTTCAATAACATGATAAGTAGATCTCATTGCAAGATATCATATCTAAACAATAAGTATACAATTACTGATTTGCAGAGTGCTAATGGAACTTATGTTAATAGATTACGACTTCCGCCCAATAAACCGTTTGTAATTAAGAATGGAGATATCGTTCGTCTTGCAAACAGTGATTTCCAAGTAGTTATAAGATAAGGAAGTGTATCTATGGCAAAACCAAGAATCATAATCGCTGATACAGATGTAAACTACATTATTTCTCTTCAGCTTAAGTTTGTAGAAGAATTTTTTGAGCGGGTGGAGCTTGAAATAATAACCGATGAAGATTATTTCAATGAGTTGTTTTCATCACCACAAAATGCGGGAATACTGATTGTTTCGGAAGGTTTATATAAACAATCTGTTCAGCGTCATAACATTTCTCATATTTTCCTTATGACTGAACAAAAGGAAGAAGATCAAACGGCAGATTTAAGAGTGGATTGTATTTATAAATATACCAGCACTAAGGAAATATTTAACGAAATAACAGGAAAAAGTGCCGATGTATTAAATATAAAAAGGGAGGATAAGCAAGAGACGGAAGTTGTTGTGTTTTACTCTGCTTCAGGCGGTACTGGAAAGACAACACTGGCTATGGGCGTTGCGGCATCGCTTGCAAAAAAATACAAACGAGTTTTGTATATAAACGCTGAGAGGTTACAGTCTTTTTCTCATTTTCTTGAAAACAAAGCGGTGATTACTGAATCAGGAGTATATTCCAAGCTAACTAATCCCGATGACAATGTTTTTAATGAAATAAAGCACGTGTTAAGAAAAGAAATATTCAATTATTTGCCACCTTTCAAGGCAGCACTAATGTCTTTAGGATTGAAGTTTTCTGTCTATGAAAAAATTGCATTGTCAGCTCGAAAAAGCGGAGATTATGATTTCATTGTCATAGATACAGATATTGCTTTTGACGAAGAAAAAGCTGCATTGCTTAATTTAGCGGATAAGGTTGTTATTGTGACAAAACAGACAAAAGCTGCTGTGTCATCTACAAATTTGCTTGTTTCAAATGTGAATGGAATAAATTCGGATAAATATATTTTCGTTTGTAATGATTTTGATAAACAAACATCTAATGCACTTATTTCGCCGAATAATGCTTTAAAATTTGCAATCAGTGATTATGTCGAACATTTTAAATATTTTGATTCCATGAAACCGGAAGATTTATCAAACGAAAGTTCTATACAAAAAACGGCATTTCTAATTATTTGAGAGGTGAGAATCTATGAAGAATACAGCGATAATCGTGTTTAATATTTTGAAAAGAAATTTTACCGTGGATTTGGAAGTGCCACTCGATATATCTGCAAATGAATTAGTGATTGCGTTAAATGAAGCGTATGAATTGAAAATTGATACTAGCAATGTGAAAAGTTGCTATTTGAAAGCGGAGAAGCCGATTGCGTTGCTTAGAGGCAACAAGACGTTGAATGAATTTGGCGTCCGTAACGGAACGGTAATATATTTTACAGAATAGGAGGATGCGGCATGAATAGTAGATATAAACTTATAATTTCAAGTAAAAATCTATATAAGGAAATTGAGTTGTCATCATCAGATGAGGAAGTTAAGATTGGAACCTCACCTGAATGTTCTGTAAGGCTGAGAAAAGAAATGTTTTTCTCTCCAATCGAATTGACCTTTAAGAGAAACTGTAATGTATGGAGTGTCGCATGTTCAGATAATTTGTATTTTACCACCGGCGATGTTCGTAAACTTCTTAACAAACAACTTGTGCATGGTGATGAGTTGTTCGTTAAGTATCAAGACTCAAATATTGAGGCTTTTGCTCTTTCTTTTATGATTGATTTTGATTATGCAAATAAATACTATGACATAGAGATTGATGTTGTCGGAAAAAATCAGATAAAAATAGGAGGCGCTCAAGATTCAAATATTCAGTTGGCTGATACATATTTGGGAAATGATACTTTCATACTAGATAGTTCTAATGGAAAATGCACTATCCATGATACGGGTAGCAAATACGGAGTGTTTGTTAACGGTGCTAAAACTAACAAATCAGCAGAATTACATGATTATGACTTTTTTTCAATTGTTGGATTTAGTTTTTATTATAAAGAAGGCAAGATTTATACTTCATCTGCAAACAAAATGAGTGTCAAAGGCTTGACAATCAGGCCTGTTGAAATTCATTCTACTCATTTTAAGTATCCAAAGTTCAATAGAAACTCTCGAGTACAGTATGTTATTCCGGAAGATGTCTTGGAGATTCAACAGGCTGTACAGAAACCGTCTAAGCCGAAAAAGAATATTGTTATGTCTCTAATTCCTTCAGTTATTATGCTTGCAATGACGATTGTGTTGAGGGGCATTATGGGAGGTGGCGGCTCCTTTGTTATTTATAGTGCAATGTCGATGGGAATGGGCATTGTTATGTCGATCGTTTCTTTTATTAAGGAAAACAAAGATTACAAGAAAGAATTGCAGGAACGTATTGATAATTATAATAAATATATTGATGATAAGAAAGAAAGAATTGAAAGCGCTCGAGCTAATGAACTGCGCATAAGAAATCTAATTTATGAATCGCTTGAAAATAGTATAAGCGAAGTGGAAAGTTTTGGAAGGCGACTTTTCGAAAAAACGCAGGAAGATAAAGACTTTCTTCAGGTTTATCTTGGCAGAGGTTCCGTTGAGTCTGCAAATCAAATTGTCTATAATAAGCAAGAGTTTGTTGATTTGGATGATCCGCTTGCGACCATACCTGCAGATCTTGCTGAAAAATACAAATATATTGAAAATGCACCAATTATTTCCGACTTTAATGCTTCTTGCGGTATAGGTATTGTCGGTTCCAAGGCAATACTTGAACAGATACTTAAAAATGTAACCTTAGATATTAGTATTCGTCATTTTTACAATGAAGTAAAAATGGTGTATATCTTGAGTGATGATTATATACCTAAAATGCAGTGGCTTCGTTGGTTACAGAATGTTGATAACCCAAAATTGGGAGTGAAAAATATTGTTTGCGATGAGGAAAGCAAAAATATAATTCTCGAAGATCTGTATATTACATTATCTGCAAGAGAAAATGCGGTTGCTGTTAATAAGGATGCTTCGTTTTTAGAACATTATGTAGTATTTGTCACTGATGTTTCATCTATCAGCACGCACCCCGTTTCAAAGTATATAAAAAATTGTGCTACATACGGTTTTACTTTTGTTTTCCTTGAAGAGTACGAAGAAATGTTGCCTCAAGGATGTACGGAAATTATTAGAATAAATGATTCTAAATCAGGTTTGATACTTAAGACTGAAAATGGTGATATAATTTCAAAATTTACATTTCCGGCAGTTTCCGATGAATTGGCAGAAATTGTTGCGCTTAAGTTAGGCGCTATCTCTGTAGATGAGGTATCTTTGGAGGGCGAATTAACTAAGAATATTACAATGTTTGAAATGTTGGATATTCTTTCTGTTGAAGATATCGATCTAAATGAGAGATGGGAGAAAGCTCAAGTTTATAAGAGCTTAGCCGCTCCAGTAGGCGTGAAAACCAAAAATCAAATAGTTTACCTTGATATTAGTGATAAAGTCGGTGCTCATGGTCCTCATGGACTTGTTGCAGGTACTACCGGTTCAGGTAAATCAGAAGTTTTGCAGACATATATTTTATCAATGGCAACATTGTATCATCCTTACGAAGTTGGTTTTGTAATTATTGACTTTAAGGGTGGCGGTATGGCAAATCAGTTCAAAAATTTGCCACACCTAATTGGTACTATCACCAACATTGATGGTCGTGAAATCAACAGATCTTTGTTGTCTATTAAGGCAGAATTAGTGAAGCGCCAGGAAATGTTTTCCGAGAGTGGTGTTAATCATATCAATGATTACATTAAGCTTTACAAAGCGGGTAAAGTAACAAAACCAATGCCACACTTGATTATGATTGTCGATGAGTTCGCAGAATTGAAACAAGAATATCCTGATTTTATGAAAGAACTTATATCTGCGGCACGTATAGGTCGTACTCTTGGTGTTCACTTAATACTTGCAACGCAGAAACCAGCTGGTGTTGTTGATGCACAAATTTGGTCTAACTCTAAATTCAAACTTTGCTTGAAGGTTCAGACCAAGGAAGATAGTAATGAGGTTATTAAGACACCGTTGGCGGCAGAAATTGTTGAACCTGGTAGAGCGTATTTCCAGGTTGGCAACAACGAAATTTTCGATCTTTTCCAATCAGCTTACAGTGGTGCCAATGTTCCTGAAGGTAATGAGAATAGCGAGAAAACATACGCGATTTACGAAAGAAATCTTTGGGGGAAAAAGAGTCTGCTTTACACCAATAAGAAAGCAAAAAGTTCAAAGAATTCCGTTTCTCAGCTGCAAGCAATCGTTGATTATGTTAAAGAATATTGTGAAAGTAAAGGTATAGATAAACTGCCTGGCATTTGCCTGCCTTCTCTCAAGGATAAAATCTTGACTGATGAACTGGATTATACGGTAGAAACAGCTGCAGAAGTTAGTGTGCCTCTTGGTGTGTTTGATGATCCGGAACAACAGCAACAAGGTGCAGTTGAGCTCGATGTTTCAAAAGACAATGTTTATATTGTTGGTTCTGCTCAAATGGGCAAAACGGTTATGCTGCAGACATTGGTCTATGGTTTGATCAAAAAGTACACTCCTCAACAGGTGAATATTTACCTTGTTGACTGTGGAAGTATGGTTCTCAAGATTTTCGAGGATTCTGCTCATGTTGGTGGTGTGGTTCTTTCTAACGAAGAAGAAAAATGTAAGAATTTGTTTAAGATGTTGAATGGCATGGTTATCCAACGTAAAAAGATTCTTTCCAGCAAAGGCGTGGGTAACTACGCAGCGTATCTTGAAGCCGGATTTACCGATATGCCGATGACTGTGGTTATAATTGATAATATGGCTGCATTTAAGGAATATTTTCCTGATCAAAACGAAGATATAAATGCCTTGGCACGTGAGGCACAGGGTGTAGGTATTTCGTTTGTGGTGACAGCAGGAACTTCTAACTCATTAAATTATCGAACCCAAGCTAATTTTGGCAAGAAGTTTGTGCTTAATTGTAATGATATAAATGAGTATAGTGCTATATTTGGTCATTGCAAAATAACTCCTAGAGAAAATGCCGGCCGAGGCTTATATGTACGCGAAAAGCGAATTCTTGAATATCAAGTTGCTATGTTTGGCAAGAGTGATAAGGAAGCGGAACGTAGTCAGGAACTTAAAGAATTCATTGCGAAGCGCAATACACAGTGCACAACTAAAGCTACAAAGATTCCAATGATACCTGACAAACTTTCTCTTGTGGAAACAATGGATGAAAATGTAACTGTATTCCGTACCCCGGGCATTCTTCCAATTGGTATGGATTTCGGTACAGTTGCACTCACTTCAATCGATATAGCAGCCAGTGGCTCTCTAGCCTTGCTCGGAGATCAAGAAAGTAAAGATGTTTTTGTTGCCAACTTTATGAAGATGATATCAAAAACAGCCGTGTTCCATAATGTTGAGGCCTTTGTTGTGGATGACAAGTCTAAGAAACTTAAAGAGTGTGCGAATTATGGATTTGTGCGTGAGTATGTTTCCGGCGCTGATGGATTAGAGCTTATCAGCAATTTTTGCGACGATGCAATGCGCCAAATTGACGATGAGGAAAGAGACGATTCAACATTACTCCTTGTAATCAATAGCGCAGAAGTATTTAAAAAAGCATGTGCTGATAGAAACGAGAGCAAACAGCTTGCAGAAGTTTTAAAAAATGCAACTGATGCTGGGGTTTTCGTGCTTCTCGCAACAGTTGACAATCAACCTGTAGGTTTTAATTCTTCTGAGGTGCTTAAGGTTCTTAAGGATGAGCGTCAGGCTATTCTTTTCGCACAGTTGTCTGATTGCAAGATGTTTGATATTTCTGGCAGAGTCAAACCAGATACGTCATTTGACAATACAATGGGTTATCGTTTCAATGGAAGTACTTATTCCAAGATTAAAATATTTGATTGAGAGGTGTTAACATGGGAAAGAAAGATAGCGGAATAATTCACGACGGAACTATAGAGACTGAAAGAATTTATGAAGCTCATCGTCAAGTTAAGAAAATTGTCGATTCTTATAAAAATGTTAACTTGGAAGTCTATCAAGTTACTAAAAAAATTTTAGAAAATTGGATTGGTGAAGGACGTGATGAGTTTGAATCACAGTATAACTGCTTGATCAAAAAAATTGATGATTTTGGGGATACGTTGCAAGATATCTATGATGCTCTCGTGGAGGCTGAAGCTGAGTATGAGGTAACTGATGATAGTATCAGAAAAGACTTTGTAAAGGTAATTGAGAAGTAGGGGTGGAGAGATGGCTAATAGCAGTTATTATTATAATGTTTATAAGCAAAAGAAAAATGCAGTTAAGTCTTATGATGACGATTTAAAGGATCTCAAAAAAGCTCTTGATAACCTAACGGACACAATGTACGATGAAATTCATGCGGTAAATAATACTCTTGAGGAGTTAAAAAATAACCTGAACAATAGTGTTAGACATAATTCGAAATTTACATCCCGTGCGAATGAAGTTGTATTCGAGAAAGAAAAAACTGTTACAGCTGACCCCAATTTGAGCATTGCAGTTCGTGAACTTCAAGAAGAAGTCTCACGGATAAAAGCTTTGCGATCTCAAGCAGTTTCTGACAGAGATGATTTTTATAGAAGGTATAAAAACAAAAAAGATGAGGAGCGTCAAGAACTTCTTGGCAAAATCTTTTAGAAAGGAATAGAAAATGAGTATAGTTTCAATATCATATAGTAGTTTAAGTAAATCTTCTGTTGATGCTAAGAATGTTGCAAGAAAACTCGATAAGTATGCTGACTCTTTGTATAGCAATGTTTACAATAAGTTAAATAATTATGATGGTTCTTGGAACTCCAATTTATCTATCGCAAAATCAAAAACAAATGCTAAAATCTCTGAGTTGCGTTCTGAACAAAGTCGATACGAAACCTATGAAACTGATTTGATGGAGCTGCGTAATGAGTGCGAGAAGGTAGATAGAGCCGTAAAGTCAAAGGTCTCTTCTCTTACAGCAACTTTCAAAAAAGATCATGGAATAAGAAACAGCAAAGTTGAAAATGGAATCAGCTATTTGTTGACCAGAGCCGGGAATAAAACAGCATTTGGTCGTTGGTTAAGAAGTGAGAAGGATGAATTCGATTCAAAACAAGATTATCATAAAGCCCTAATTAAGCAATGGTATAACTACGAGGGGGGCAAAGAACTCATCAATGGAATATATAGTGCGGTTTTTGAAACTGCAATTGCAATAGCTGCTGCGGTATCAGCTATTGCAGCATTCCTTGCAACCGGTCTTGGGATTTGGTCACTTGTTGTGTTGACTGCTGCTTTGGTATCTGCAGCACTGTTAATGCAAGATGCGTGGGCAAATAAGCAAAATGAAGTAGCTGCGTATGAGGCAAGACAACGTGATGATCCTGCAACCGGAAAGAGAAGAAGCGATATTGATAACTTTTCGGATTATCTTAGATCTTCCTATATGTTCGGCGATGATGGTGAAACATACCATTATGATGAATATTATAACAACCTTGCAAGAAATCGCGATGTTACGAAAGCGGTATGTAGCGTTATTGCTATCCTCAATAGTTGTGGCGAACTTCTTAAGAATGGCTTCAAATGGGCAACCGGTAACTCCGATGCTAAGTATAAAGATATATTCACCAAGGACGGCATGTCAAAACTATTTAAAGGAATCGGCTCTAATTTGAAAAGAAGTTGTTCTGATTTTGGTGAGGCACTTAAAATGAAAGATTTTAAATTCTTCAAGGCTGCACTTAAAGGTTTTGGCTCTGATTTCTTGAACAATCTTAAGGGCGAATTCTGGAATTTTAGTGGTAAAACCACCTTGGATGTTGTCAAAAATAGTGCTTCATCATTTAAACATGGGCTTAGTTTAACAAAGAATTTGTTTAATGACGGATTTGATGTTATAAAAATATCTGAACAAGTTGTATTTCCAGCGTTTGGATTGGCTCATATTCCCGGTGGTAGTATGATTACTGTAGATGATATTTACAGTATCGTTGATAATTTTTTTAAAATCATCGACGGTGATGCGTTTAAGTCTAATAATGTTATCAATGCAGATGTCCTGGATAAGCTTTCTTCAATTTCTACAATTGATATTTCTATTCCGGAGATATATGTACCGAAAATCAACTTTAGTCTAAGTGCGGTATAAGGGGGTGTGGATATGGATAGTCCAAAATATGTAATTAAAACACACGAAACTGTATCTATGCCGATGGGTAACAATCAGCCATTCGCAACTTTAAAAATTCTTGTTTGGGTAATAATAGCAATGATCGCCTTGGGATCATTAGTCTTTGATAATAATTTTTTTTTCGAAATTTCTTGGACTGCAAGAGTAATGCTTGTTTCACTTGTAATTGGGTTTGGTTTTTGGAAACCCAAAAGTGAAAATATAGCATCGCCTATTGAAATACAATTTTATGATGACTATTTAGTTGTGTTTCGAGAAAAAAGGTATTATGATCGCAAGGTTTCACGAAAGGAATATAATAAGTTCTTTTATTCTGATATATCGAAAATTGATTACGATTATCGAACTAGGAGACTTAATTTGGTCGGTAAAATAGATGCAATGTGGTTCAACTATAACAAAGATGGAAGTGTTCCTCAAAATCCGAGTTATCACAGGGTAGTAGATGGTGGCATTTGTTATTTTTATGTAAATGATAATGATGAAGATACTATTTTAAAATGCTTGGAGGAATATACAGCAAAGCATCCAATAGTTTATCACAAAACGGAGGTATCACAATGAATGAGATGAGATTAGAAGCGCAAGATCTTAACCAACAGGCGGCAACACTATTGAAAACTGGCAATCCAGAAGCAGCAAAAGCAAAGCTTGATAAAGCAATTGAAATTGATCCTATGTTGATGGATAGTTATAAGAATTACGGCGACATTTATATGAGAACCGGCAAATATGATGATGCAAAAAATTCTTATAAGAAAGCTATTTTGATAGAAAAAAAGGGTGTCTTATATTTTCTTTACGGAAATGCTTGCTTTATGAAAGATGAGGTTCACGAAGGTCTGGAGTATTATAACCTTGCAATTTCATCTGGATATGATTCTGACGAGATGATGTTTTTTATGGGCATGGCATATGAACATCTTAATGATGATCATATGGCGTTCAGATATTTCCAAAAGGCATGTATTAAAAATCCGTCCAGATCTGACTTTGCAATTAAAAAGATCCATGTAATGCTTAGATTAAATATGGTGGATGAAGCATCGTCAGCAATTGATGAATTGGTTGCAAATTCTCCGGAGTTATATGATGGGTATCATTTGAAAACACATCTTTTGATACATAAGGGCGAAACTGAGAAGGCACTTTTGTTTTCTAAATCAGCTACCGAAAAATTTCCTGAAGATGCGGATTTGATGGTCGATTATGCCCGCTGTATTGCGATTAACGAAAAGTTTGACGAAGCTCTGCGGGTTATTGAAAATGCGAAAAAGATGAAATACTTTGATGATGCAAAGCATGCGTTTACCATACTCGAGGCAGAAGTGGCTGCAGAAGCGAATAAGTATGATTATGCGATTGGATGTTGCGAAAATTGTATCAATATGGAATCTGAAACTGGGTTTGATAGTGAAGCAAGATTTATGCTTATGAATTTACATTTAGCGACGCCTGATTATACAACTGCTTTGGAGCAAGCAAAAGCGATTATTGCTAATGATGCTAAAGATATGTACTATTATGCAGCTTTGTATTACAGGCCTTTCTGTATGAAACAGCTTGGCAATAGTGAGGAAGCACATAAATTTTACAAAGAAGCAAACTCAATTTATCGTCTTGCATCTCTTGGAAAACCTGAGGCAGTCGATGTGTATCTTTACAGAGCAATGTGCTTGAAAGATATGGAAGAATATGATAAGGCAATAGAAATTATAGACTTTATTATTGACTTGAATCTCGAAATTGCAGAGGCATATATGCTTAAGGGGGATATTTATCGCATACAGGGCAGGAAAGCCCTTTCTGATGAAGCACTAAAAAAGGCGTATAAAATTAAACCTGAATTGAATCCAAACAGAGAGAGTGCAGGTGAGTAATATGGCTCTTGCAAATGAAGGTAATACAGATTTAGCGTTTGACACAGTTGTGTTAAGAGAATATGGAAATAGATATGTCAAAATTGCGGAAGATTTGGAAACGATGTCCGAAAGTTTGGATAATTGTTTGCTGCAATTGAAAGAAAGCGGTTGGACTACACCTGCAGGAACCGCTTTCTACGAAATGACGACAACCAAATGGAAAGATAATATTAAGAAATATGCAGATCTTCTTAGAACGCTCAATGATATTCTTGTTCATGCATCGAATAAATATGATAATCTCGTTATCGATTATATAGAGAAAACTCAAGTTTGATTGGGTATTACAGCTTTTAGCTGTTTGCTACATACACTAAACTGAAAGGAGAAAATCAAAATGTCAATTAGAGTCACCCCTGAAACCCTGAACTCTCAGGGCAACGATCTCATCGGCTACGCTGGTGATCTCGGTGAAATCCTCAGCAGCGTCAACACTAAGATCAATGAAATCATTGATGGATGGGATGGTCTTGCGCAGGATGCGTACTTCGACATGTACACTAACATGAAGGATAGCCTGGACAAACTTTCTGAGCTCGTTAATGCTCTTGGTGAAGCAACTGTATCTGCTGCCACAGCATTTGGCGGCGTTGATGAGCAGCTTCGTGATGGATTTAAGTCTGCACAGTGAGTTCGAGAAATATGCTTGGGAGCTGTGACTCCCAAGCATATTTTTTATCATCTACCGATACGTAACAAATTACACCACGGCTGAAAGATTAAAAATTATGCTCATATTCAAAAACAAGATAAGTAATTTTATGAAAATTACAGATTTATCATCTGAGATAATTTTACTTGAATTAGGTAGAGTACAATTCAGACATAAATAGTCGAACTGAGCTTTGAAAAATAGTTAACAAAAATACGAGTGTTAAAACTAAGATAGCTAAAATAATGATAGTTAAAACTAAGGAGGATCATATAATGATAACTTGTCCTAAATGCAACAAAGAATTGAGTGATGATGCTAAATTCTGCAATGATTGCGGTGAACAGATTTTAAAAACAATTATTTGTCCAAATTGCGGTAAGCCGACAAGTACTGAAATTTTGTTTTGTCAAAATTGCGGCGTTTATGTCGGTGAAAAATCTGTTGAGGAACGTCCAAAACCAAATTCTAAGAAAAGAAAAGCGAATAAGCTCCCCAAGAAAGCTGTTGCTTTTGGAATGATCGGTGTAGCGGCTGTTGCTGTTATAGTTCTTGTTGCCTTCTTGTTTTCCGGAGGTAGTAAAGAATCCAAAAACAATTACGCTCTCTATTTGAAAGATGAGGAACTTTTTTTCACTGATTTAAAGAAAAACAGCGAAGAATGGCAGTTGACATCCAGATTGATCGATACCGATGATATCAGTGAGAGTTACTTGGCAAATGAGAAAAAGCAGTTCAGTTTATTTACTGATATGAGTGAAGACGGAAAATACATTTTTTTTCCGGATAAGATGGAGGATGATTATGGATTTAACCTTTATTACAAAGAGGTGAACAAGCCGGAGTCCGAAGCAATCAAGGTTGATTCGGACATTACATCCTATACTGTAAACACTGCCGCTACTCTTATCACATATATTAAAGGCGATGAAGATAATCTTTACCAATACAAAATTAAGGATGACACCAAGGAAAAAATTGCCAGTGATGTATTAGCTTTTAATGTATCGGATGATGGAAAGAAGATTGTCTACATAAATTATGATGATAGTATTTATCGAAAAAATGCCAACAAAGAAAAGGAAAAAATTGCAAGCAATATTTCAAGTTTTACACATTTAACCGAAGATTTTTCCACCGTGTATTATGTTAAAGATGATTCTTTATATAAACAGGTTGAAGGCAAAGAAAAGGAAAAAATCGCTGCTGATGTTTATTCTGTATTACGGGCTTACGATTCAGGTGAAATATATTACCTGAAACGTGAGTCAATGACCGGTTCTTTGTTGGATTATGTGACTGACGATATGAAGGAAGAAGACGAATCTATTTCTGAACCGATTTATCCTGACTATCCAGGTTCACCGCATCGTCCAAGTTGGTGGGATTTCGACACAAATGAAGAATATCAAATTGCGTATGACGCTTATGAAACCGCTTATGAAGAATGGAAAATCGAGTGTGAACAAATGAAAAAGTCCTATGAGGAAGCCTGCTTTGCATATTCTAAAAAAACATCTCGTGATGAATTAAGAAACAGACTTAAGGAAGAAAGTATAAATCGACAGAAATTTTCTCTTTGTTTCCATAATGGTGTAGAAGAGGTAGTAATCACTGATAATTTTAAGTATTACAATTATGCTTTTGCTACTGAAACACCAGTTCTTTCTTATGAGGCTTACAGTCAATCGGAGATAGAAGAAATTAAACTCTCAGAAATTGAAAGCGTTTATGATGTTGAAACTATGGTTGAGAAAGCATTAACCACATCACGCGAGAGATATATTGCAGTTAAGGGCGTTGCAACACTTATAGAACAGGAGAAAGAGGCCGCTAATTTTAAAATAAACTCTTCAGGTACTCTTGTTTATTATATTGATAACATTTCCGACAATGAGATCTACGGTGAACTTTACCGCATCACTATCTCCAATGGCGTTGTAGGAAAACCAGAAGTGTATGATAGTGATGTTCACGTGGGATTATATGATTTCGTAAGTGACAGCGCACTTGAATATTTTAAAGATTACAAGGAGGGTGTGGGTGAATATTACATCAATAAGAAAAGAATCGATTATGATGTGAGACCTTATAATGTTCACTATGACGATGGTAAAGTATTCTATATTTCTGATTTTAATTCAGAGAAAAGTTATGGAACTTTAAAATTTTATGATGGTGAGGAATCAGTGAAGATTTCTGATGATGTGCATGATTTTTCTGTTGCTCCTGACGGCAGAGTTCTTTATTTGTATGATTACAGTATGAAATACTATAATGGCGAGTTACATGAATGGTATAACAAAAAAACAAGAAAGATCGATGATGATGTAATTTCTGTCTTTTCTATTTATGACAATAAATACAGAGGCTATAGTTTTGAATTGTAATATATCAAAAGTTTGCAGAATTATATTCAAATTTATGAAATAAAAAATTAAAAGGAGAGTTTCTCAGTAGGCCTTTGGCCTACCGGGGAATTGTGTGCCCACGACCGCGGGCACTTTTCTCAAATCAAGCAGTTCACTTTCGGAACTGCTTGATTTTTTGTAATAGAACTCAAGTAGCCTCATACAATACCACTCATTATCTTCAACCTACCGTTCGTTCCACTTTATATTGACTTGAAAATTTTAAGTGCTAAAATTGAAGTGTATCCCATAGTGGGAAAATATGAAACGGAAGGAAAATAGGTATGGAAACAGAATTCTTGAAAAAAACGGACGCAAAAAGATATGTGATAATCGGAATAGTTGCTGCAATCATTTTGGCAGTTGTAATTGGTGTTATCGGTATCTTTTCAAATTTGCACACTTGCGATGAATGCCAAAGAAAATATGTGGGTAAGGAATATTACGCAAGAGGCATATTTGATGATTATTGTTTGTGCAAAGATTGTTATGATGTGTTTTATGATTTTGATTGGTAATATTGCTTAAGCATTGAAATCGATTTCGGATTCGTCTACACCACTTAAGAAGATGATAATAAGCAACCCCCATAGTTTTCACAATGAAACTATGGGGGAATCTTTTTGCGTTATTAAAACATTCAACTTCTCAAATTCTAACTTTCAGCCGAATATGTATAACCCTATTACTTAATTATAACTCCATCACTTAAAAAATCTATTCAGTAATGCAAAGAGCTTGTCCATGAGAGTTACGACCCATCTTAAGGCCTTTTCGATGAAGTCAATGATATCTTGCACAACTTGGAACTGAGGAACGGATATGTCTGTTTGGTTTTCAGCTGTTGTGATCAAGCAAAACTGATCAATGGTTCCGTCTGCAACGGAGGCTGTCAGTTCGTTAAATGTAATGGCATCATCGGGATTTTCGGTGAGAGCCGGGTAAATGTTGCAGTTTTCAAGATAGTTGCCTTCAACCTCTTTAAGATTGAAATCTTCGTCAAGATAATATAACTGCATATCATCAAAAACTAAACTTGAAAATTGAACAGATGAAATGTTGTCATATATGAGGCAAAATGCTGAAATGTTGTCTAAGAATTCGTATGCGCTTAAGTGAACATTTCCGTTAAAGGAAAGAATACCGTCACTATATGAATACTTGACCGCTTTTATTTGTTCAGTGGATTCGTTAAATGTATGAGCGCCGTTAAGTGGCTGGAAAACATTTATGTCTGAATTGCTGTTTGTAAATGCCGTGTCGGTGAAATTGCTGTCACCAAACAATATAACATTTCTCAGTGCAGAACAGTTGTTAAAAGCGTTAGGTTCAATGTTAACAGCAGGTGAGGAGATGACAACATGAGAAAGCTGTGTGAATCCCTCAAAGAAGTAACTTCCGATACTGTCGATGTCACCACCGATAATAACGCCGGTTGCGCTGGCGGCATAGTTTTCTTTTGCGTAACTCCAACCACCTTGGCTTAGTGCAGGAATTGCACCTGTACCGCTGATTACAAGTACATCGTTTTGATATTCGTAATCAACATTTTCGTAAGTATTTACCGGCACATTATAGTGAACATTCACTTTGTCAACAATTGTTTCTCTGTAATCATCATAGCTGTTAGTGTCGACTATAACATTTTTCCAATCTTCTTCACTACCGGCATAGCAAATGTCTTTAAGAGGAAGGCAGTTACCGAAAACGCCTATTTCGATTTCGGTAAGAGATGCGGGAAGATAAACTTCTTCCAACATCTGATCATTTTCGAAAGCATATCGGTTGATTTTTTTAACACCCTCAGGAATGATTACTTTTTTAAGACTGTAACATTCTGAAAATGCGCTATTTTCGATTGTTTCTAAGGACGCTGAAATCTTTAACTCTTCAAGGCCGACGCAATAAATGAAAGCATTTGATGAGAGATAGGACACAGAGTCGGGTAATTCTATCTTTTTAATGTTTTGCGTATAAGTAAATGCCTGACTGCCAACAGCTTTAAGGGTGTTAGGAAAAGTTATTTCTTTAAGACTATTGCAAGCATTGCAAGCGTAACTGGCTATGGTTGTAACACCGTCAGGTATATCGTATTTTTCTATCTTTGAAAATTGAGGTATTCTGTATAATATAGTTTTGTCTTTTGAATATAAAACACCTTGCTCATCGCTTGAATAGGAAGGGTTTTCTCCGTCAACTATGAATTTTTCCGCATAGCTATCAAAAAGAGCAGATGAGTCCATGCTTGTAATTGTTTTTGGTATGTATACGGTAACGGGTATTTCTTCACCAAGAGCTTCGTTGTATGACACCTTGGACATAAAACCTCTATCTAAAAAGGTTACTTCGTATCCGCCGAGAGTTTCCGGTATATGAAACTCACTGAAACCTTTGTAGTTTATGTTAGTAATGGAAGCTTTGCTGTCAGTGACGGTATACGTATATTCGATACCGTCAACGGTTTCTTTTAATTCACTGGCAGCATTTGCGGTGAAACTGAACAGAAAGACCATGACAACGCATACCAACGAAATTAGCAATTTTGAATAGTTTTTTCTCATAACAATATCCCCCTATTGAAATTGTATTTATATTGTAGTATAATTTTATAGAATTATCAACAAATCTTTTCAAAATTTTTACAAAATTTGATACCGTTCGTTCCGTTTTGTATGCCGTTTAATCCCTGAATGTTGAAATTCTTGCTCGTTTATGTTAATTTGAGTAATGAAACTTTTAAATATTACAGCGTCAGTTTGTTAAATTAAACCGACTTACAATTTGGAGGATTACAACATGAGAATTGCTATATGCGAGGATGAAAAAGTTATTGCGGAAAACTTGGCTGATACAGTCGAAGATTTTTTTAAGAGTATAGACATTGAGTGCGATATAAATAGCTTTTTTGATGCAGAAACATTTTTGAACTGTGAAGAATTATATGATCTGTTATTTCTTGATTGTCAATTGCCGGATATGAATGGTATTGACCTTGCAAAAAAGATGCGTGAAAAAGAGGATAAAACAGAAATAATTTTTCTTACAGCTTATCCGGATTATGTTTATGAGAGCTTCGAGGTTAGTCCTTTCAGATATATTTTAAAAACCGAAAATTATGAGGATATTATTAAAGCACTGAAAAGTTTTGTTGCCACCCATATTAAGAAAAGATATATCGGTGTACCTACATCGGGAAGAGATAACTTAATCAGTCTTGACGATATTGTTTATATTGAGTCATGCGGTAAATATTCGATCGTTCGTCTTTCAGACAATCGTTATTATAAGTCAACAAAATCAATTTCCGATTATGAAGAAGAAATAAATAAGGAATATAACAGCTTCTGCCGAACCCACAGAAGTTTTATCGTTAATATGAAATACATAAAAAGGGTTGAGAAAAATCTGATAATTTTTGAAAACGGGGAAAATGCCGTTATTTCAAGAAGAAAAATGTCAGACTTCAATAAGAAAAATATAAATTATTTAAAGAAGTTTGCAAAGTGAGGTAAATATTATGTTAAGCACAATTACGGCAGTTCTGTATTTTTTAAAAGACATATCTGCTGTTTGTGCTTTGCTTTTTGTTTACCACTTCTTTTTTCTTTATGAATTGGAGTTTAAAAAAATAAAAGTTGCCATAATGGTTTGCGTTACTGCACTAAATGCTTTTTCGGGTGTATTTTTTATGATCCCGCAAATGGAGGAGGGAAGGTCGCTGATGGACTTCGTTTCCTATGTGATATATATTGTTTGTCTGCAAATATTCAGCGACAACAAGAAAATCATGAAAAGCATTTGGACAGTAACTTTCTTTATTTTTACAACTGATATGTTTTACGCCCTTGCATCTCATTATTTAGGTGATGCAATGTTATCAGAATGTATATTCAATGTTGTAATTTTGTCCGGTATATCCGCTGTTATATACTACGGAGTGAAGAAAATGCAACTTAATTTTTTGCCGGAAGTTTTTGCGGAAATACCCAAATGGATATACGGCGTGATAATGCTTTTTGATTTAACATGTTATTATAAGGAAATCGGTGAATTTTATGTGTGGTACAATCTGCTGTACCTTATATCTTCGGTGTCTGTGATTTTATGTGCGTTATATCTTGTCTTTAAAATCTTTTATATGGCAAATCAGCAGAACGACATACTTCGTCAGTTGGAAGTGCAAAGAGACTTTGGTGAGAAGGCAATACTTGGTGACGAAGAAGTGAGACGCTTCAGGCATGATTATAAAAATCATATGATAGTTGTGAATGCATACTTGGAAAGTGGAAGAATGACTGAAGCCAGAGAATATATAAACTCGATAAGCCAAAACATAAACAATGTGATAAACAGGATCAAGACCGGCAATTTTGTGGCTGATGCCATATTGAACAGTAAGTTGACTTCAGCTTTAAAGGTTGATGCTGACATTTCATTTAATGGATATATTCCGCCAAACGGAGTGAGCAGCGAGGATGTTTCCACTATTTTATCAAACCTTATTGATAATGCCATAGAGGCGTGTGAAAAAGTGAATGATCACAAGAAAATTATCGTTGAGGCAAAATGTATCAATCAGTCATTGATTTTAAGCGTTTCCAACCCCACAGTTGTAAAAAGTTCCACTAAGTTCAGAACTACCAAGAAAGACAAACTGAACCACGGAATAGGTATCAGAAACATTGAACGAGCAGTTAAAAAATATGATGGAACGATGGTTATAAGCAATGAGGATAATATGTTCACAGTCGATGTGAAACTTACGCTCAGAGAAAACGCAATAGAAAAAGTCCAAGTCGAAGGGTATGGGTGAGAGTGAACTTTCCCAACATCATGAGGAATTTTTAACCATATGTTGTCTTAATATCTGTTTTTATGAATTTAAGGTGCGCCATTGGTGTGCCTTTTATTTTTTATGTGGGTATGAGTTTTTACAGGTAATGAAGATGAGGAGATATTCCTGTTTTTATAAAAAATGAAAAATATTCTTGCTTTTTGGCACTGCATAATATATAATCTCATTGTTAATATGATACAATGGTGTATTATGTGTTTTAAGAAAGGATGTATTTAAAAATGAGTATTTTTACCGACATTTTCGGAAATTTGTCGAATGTCACCGGCCCACAGATCATAATGTGGATAATCGGTGGTGTGTTGATTTTCCTTGCAATTAAAAAGGAAATGGAACCCACCCTTCTTTTGCCAATGGGATTTGGCGCAATTCTCGTTAACTTGCCCATACCTCCTCTTGAGGAAACAGGCGGAGTTGCATCAGGCGTAAGAGCTGTTATTGATTTCCTTTTTGATATCGGAATTGATAGCCATGAGATCTTCCCACTCATTCTCTTCATCGGTATCGGTGCAATGATCGATTTTGAGCCGGTTCTTGTTAACCCGAAACTTATGATCTTCGGTGCAGCAGCACAGTTCGGTATCTTCTTTACTCTCTGCCTTGCATCTGCATTTGGCTTTGAACTTAAAGATGCAGCTTCAATCGCAATCATCGGTGCAGCAGATGGCCCGACATCAATTTTCGTTGCCAATATGCTTAATTCAAACTATACGGCTGCGATCATGGTTGCCGCATACTCATATATGGCATTGGTGCCTATTGTTCAGCCGCCGATAATCAAGCTCTGCACAACAAAGAAAGAGCGCCTTATCCGTATGGACAATACAGGCAAGAAAGCATCAAAACTTACAAAGATCCTCTTCCCAATCATTGTTACAATTATTGTAGGTCTTGTTGCTCCTGACGCAACGGCTCTTATCGGTTTCCTTATGTTTGGTAACCTTATCAGAGAATGTGGTGTTCTCAACTCACTTTCAGCAACAGCTCAAAATGTTCTTGCAAACCTTGTTACTATTTTCCTCGGACTTACCATTGCATCAAAGATGGTTGCAGAGGACTTCCTCAAGGTCGAAACATTACTTATCATGGGTCTCGGTCTTGTTGCCTTTGTTGTTGACACATTCGGTGGCATAATGATCGCAAAATTCATGAACCTTTTCACAAAGAAGAAAGTCAACCCGATGATCGGTGCAGCAGGCATTTCCGCTTTCCCAATGTCAGCTCGTGTTGTTCACAAGTTAGGACTTGAAGAGGATAATCAGAACTTCCTTCTCATGCATTCAATCGGTGTTAACGTTTCAGGTCAGGTTGCATCAGTTATCGCAGGCGGACTTATACTCACGCTTGTCGGCGGCGCACTTGGTAAGTAATAGGAGGTAATAATAATGGAAACAACAACATTACTCGAAACAACTGCTTCCGTTACGGAAACTATCGCAACTGTTGAAAGCGGTATTGGTTTTACACCGGAAAATCTTGCAGAAACAGCTCCAATCATGGGAAAAGGTATGCTCGGTATTTTCATCGTAATGGGTATCATCATTCTTTGTGTTGCTTTTCTTAACTATGTGGGTTCTCCTGAAAGAAAGAGAGAAAGAGAAGCACGAAAGCAGGCAAAGGCTGAGGCAGGAAACAAAAATACAAATTCAAATCAATAAGTAAAGACAACTCCCCAATTTAGGGGAGTTGTTCCTTTAAGGTGTTATAAATAAATTCATTGGGAAGTGACAAAGGCTGCAGTGGAATAACAACAGCGTTAAACATTTTCGAATAAATCGGTTGCAAATATTGAAATTTTTTAAATACCGTTCCCAATCCAAATGTTTTCATATCAGTGTTTTATCAGGGCATATAATTGCCCTTTTTTATTTTAAATAATTTTTCAAAAAACGATTTAAAATATAGTCACTTTAAAAAAGGTTAATCGTAATACTTGTCAAGTTCAGTGTCTGCTTTCTCGTATTTTTTGATTTTCGGATTTTCATAAACATGACCTCTTGCCACAACCATGTATGGCTGAGAAAGGGCTCTGAAGTCATCTAAAGGATTTTCATTTGAGATGAGCATATCAGCGGATTTTCCGATTTCAATGCTACCGGTTTCTTTGTCAATTTCGGCAATCTTTGCGTTTCCGAGAGTTGCGGTGTAAAGAGCAAAAGCAGGAGTTACACCAACATCACGGCTGAAATAACGAAGTTCACGCCACATATTATAATGAGTTGTGTAAGGACAACCGGTATCGGTTCCCAAACCGACAGGAATACCGTTTTCAAGAGCAGTTTTTGAACCTGAAACCATATTGTTATAAACAAGGTTTGAGTTATACTGAACAGCCTCTGTGATACCTAAAGTTTCCATTTCAAATCTTGCCATAGGCATAGCAGGGGAGAGGGTGCAGGTGAGAGATGCACCGTGATCTTTGAAAACTTTGATTTCTTCTTCAGAGAGGGTCGAGCCGTGTTCAATGGTGTCAACACCGTTTTCAACAGCAGCACGAACACCTTCGGGACTTTGAACGTGAGCAGCAACTTTCAATCCGTGCTTGTGAGCCGTATCACAGCAAGCCTTGATCATATCGGGTTTCATCATAAGTACACCAGGTTCACCCTTGACCTTAGCATCAAGAACACCACCGGTAATCATGAGCTTAATAAGATCGACACCTTGAGAAGCTAAATCTTCAACCATGGCAACAGCCTCTTCAACGGTTTCAGCAGGTCTTGTAACTGAACCGACCATGTGGCCTTTTGGAACACCAATGGCATAGTTTGAGGCGAGTATTCGTGGACCTTGAAGTTTTCCGGAATTGATCTTGTCTCTCAATTTAGTGTCAAGATCACCCAATCCGCCAACAGCTCTGACAGTTGTCACGCCTGACATAAGACCTTGCATAGCATAACCATGGCAGAGTTTTAAAGCCACACTTCTCATTAAAGCAGTGGAAAGTGCGATTTTTGCCAAAAGATCGGCCTTCATGGGTTTGTTCTGAGGTTTACCGCCTGCCGGAAGATGAGCATGAAGATTGATAAGACCGGGCATAAGATATTTTCCGCTGAGATCATATACAATATCGTTTTTTTCTGTAATAACAGATCCTATTTGAACGATCCTTCCATTGTCAACAGCAACATCAACACCTTCTTTCAAGGTCATGTTTTCAGTGCCGTCAAGCAAATTGCAATTTTTAAATATAGTTCTCATATTTATTCCTCCCTAAAGTTTTATATAAGTAAATATTAACACTAATAATCCTCTGTGTCAAATCCAAGAGGAAAACATGAGAAATTGTCGGCTGTGTGAAACGATGATGTAGGGGAAACACTTTCATGAATATAACCGTTGATGTGAAGAAATAAAATGCTCAAACAATAAATCGATGAATTGCCGAAAAAGGTTAAAATCAACACAAACCCAAATTTTCATTTGCACAAATTGGGGTTTAAATCCGTATGGGTCGGCATCTCTGACGACCCGTAAGTAAGCCAAAACATTCACTCCTCACTTGAGGGTGAGCAAAAATGCCCCCTTAGTCAAAACCTTCTCCTAAAGGGGACGGCTTGTTGGGTCTGTGCAAACCTTGAGGCAATTTCGGGGCATCGAACCCCGAAATTGCCCCGCCCCACTATACCGCGGGGCGGTATACCTCTGAATTTTTCCCTCCCATCGGAATATTTTATGCCTATGTATTGCCAAAAAGCCTGATTAGTGGTAAAATACATAAGTTGTAATCATAGAAATCATTTTTTTAGAATCAGGTGAAATAATGGATATCAGAAATGAAGTAAGAAATGTGGCGATTATCGCCCACGTTGACCACGGTAAAACAACTATGGTTGACGAAATGCTCAAGCAAAGCGGTACATTCCGTGAAAATGAGCAGGTTCAGGACAGAGTTATGGACTCAAATGACCTTGAAAGAGAAAGAGGTATTACCATTCTTTCAAAGAACACATCAGTCCATTATAAAGGCACAAAAATCAATATCGTTGACACTCCGGGTCACGCTGATTTCGGCGGTGAGGTTGAACGAATACTCATGATGGTTGACGGTGTTCTTCTTTTGGTTGATGCTTTTGAAGGCTGTATGCCTCAGACAAGATTTGTTCTTAATAAGGCATTGGCACTTAAAAAGAAAGTAATTGTTGTTGTCAATAAAATCGACAGACCCGGCGCAAGACCGGAGGAAGTTATCGATGAGGTTCTTGATTTGTTCATCGAGTTGGGCGCAGATGAAGATCAGCTTGAATTTCCTGTGGTTTATGCATCTGCAAGAGAGGGTTATTCTTCTCTTGACAGCAGTGTCAGAGAGGGCGATATGAGACCTCTTCTTGACTCTATTCTTGAAAATATCGAAGCTCCGAAAGGTGAACTTGACGGCCCGTTGCAGATAAGATTTTCTTCTCTTGATTATGATGATTATGTGGGTCGAATCGGTATCGGTAGAGTTGAAAGAGGTAAGGTTAAGAAAAATCAGCAGGTTACTCTTTGTCACGCTGACGGAACAACAAGCAATGTAAGAATTTCAAAGCTCTATCAGTTTGAGGGACTTAAGAGAGTTGAGGCTGAAACAGCTGAAATGGGCGACCTTATCAGCGTTTCCGGTATAGCTGACCTTAATATCGGTGAAACTGCTTGTGATCCCGAATGTGTTGAGCCGTTGCCTTTTGTTAAAATTGATGAACCCACGATCTCAATGAACTTTATCGTTAATGATAGTCCTTTTGCAGGTCAGGAGGGTAAATTTGTAACTTCCAGAAATATCCGTGACAGACTTTTCAAAGAAGTTGAAACCAATGTTAGTATGCGTGTTGAGGAAACCGACAGCACAGATACATTTAAAGTCAGTGGCAGAGGCGAACTTCACCTTTCCATTCTCATCGAAACAATGCGCCGTCAGGGATATGAATTCCAGGTGTCAAGACCGAAAGTTATCCTTAAGCACGAAAATGGCAAGACTCTTGAACCTATCGAACTTTTGATAGTTGAAGTTCCGGAGCAGTATGTTGGTGCCGTTATGGAAAAAATCGGTTCACGAAAGGGCGAACTTGAAAACATGGGTGCAAGAGAAGGGGGTATGACTCACCTTGAGTTCCGTATTCCGGCAAGAGGCCTTATCGGTTACAGAAGTGAGTTCCTCACAGATACTAATGGTAACGGTATTATGAACCAGGTTTTTGCAGGTTATGAGGAGTATAAGGGCGATATACAAACAAGAGAAAGAGGCTCAATAATCGCCCACGAAACAGGAGAAAGCACCGGTTATGGCCTTTTCAACACTCAGGACAGAGGCAGAATGTTTATCGGCCCGGGTGTACCTGTTTATGAAGGTATGATAGTTGGCGAATGTGCTAAATCGGAAGATGTAACTTGTAATGTATGCAAGAAAAAGCAGATGACCAATACTCGTGCAGCAGGTTCAGATGATGCTTTAAGACTTGTTCCGCACTCTGTTCTTTCTCTTGAGCAGTCAATGGAATTTATCAAGGACGATGAACTTCTTGAGGTAACACCTGTATCTCTCAGACTCAGAAAGACAATACTTTCCAAGGAACAGAGACTTAAACAGCAATTCAGAAAGAAGTAAGGTATTAAAAGAAATTTAATTTTTATATGATATTTTGAAAAACTTATTATAATGATGAAAATTAAATGGTATGCGCTTGCTTTTTTATACAAAATAGTATAAAATGAATTGGTATGGATTAACTCCCAAAATATATTAAAAAAGGATGAAATCAGGAAAAATGGCTAAAAACACAGAAAAGACACAGGCTGAACTTTACCGTGAACAGCGTAAGGCACGTTTGGCAAAGGCGGCAGCAAAGAAAGAAAAGAAATCAAGAAAGGTAACACTTTCAAAAGGCACAAAGAGTGCAATAGCAGTATTGATCGCAGTTGCAATCGTTGCAGGTATTGCAGGTTATGCAGTTTCCGCTATGGGTTTAAAGAACAGACACACAATGGTTCTTTCAATCGGCGGAGATCTTGCTGAAGTAAGTCAGGCAGAATATTCATTCTATTACAGTTCTGTATTCAGCAACTATTTTAACACAGCTTACCAGTATGACTCATACTATGGTTCAGGTTACGGTGCAATGTTTACAGGCGGTTATGACTATAAAACTTCACCTGATGAGCAGAAATACAGCGAAAAGCTCGAGGGATACGAGAACCCAACATGGGCAGACTTCTTCGAGTCATCATCAATAAAGACAATTATGCAGATCAAAGCTCTCAATAAGGCAGCCAATGATGAAGGCGTTACACTTGATGAAGATGATATTGCAGAAATCGACCACTACATCACAGAGATGGAAGAATATGCTGCAAGTCAGAACTATTCAATGACAGCATATCTCAAGACAAACTATGGCGAAGGCGTTTCAAAGAGCCTTGTAAAGCAGATCGTAACAGAGCAGACACTTGCTTCAAAATATGAAGAAGTGAAGAATGAAGAGTTCGGTAAAGAACATTCCGATAAGGATATCGAGAAAGTTTATAAGAAGGACACCTCTGCTTATGATAAAGTTGGTCTTGCATTCTATCTTGTAAGCGCTGAAAAGAAGACAGAAAAAGATGACGATGGCAAGGAAACATCAGCTGTAACAAAGGCAACAATGAAGATTGCTAAGAAGTCAGCTGAGAAGTTAGCAGAATCAAAGAGCCTCAAAGAACTTTCAAAGGCTGTTGATAAATTGGCAGGCAAAGAGAATTCACTCAACCAGTATAAGGTAGTAAGCAAGGATCAGATCACAAGCAATATCAGCAGCGATGTTGCAGATTGGATTTACGGCAAAAATGTTAAGGTTGGCGACACAAGAGTATTTGAAGTTAAGGACAGCGGTTACTATGTATGCTATGTTATGGCAACACCGTTCAGAAACGAAGTATTACCGATAAATATTCGTCACATTCTTGTAAACTTCCCTGAGGAAGAGACAGCAACAGACGATAAGACAACAGACAGTTCAACAGATACAACTGAAAAAAAGAGCGAAGAGACAGAAGATAAAGATATCCCTGCTCTTGACACATTCAAGGATGCTGTTATCGATATGCAGGTAACTGCTGAAACAGCAGAAAGTGCAGAGGCATACGAAAAGGCAGAACTTATTCTCAGAGAATATCTTGCAGGTGACAGAACAGAAGACAGCTTTGCAGCTCTTGCAACAGAAAACACAGAGGATACAGGTTCAGCTGAAAACGGTGGCCTTTATGAAGGTGTTGAAGTAGGCGATATGGTTGAAGAGTTCAACGATTGGTGCTTTGACGAGAGCAGAAAGCCGGGAGATGTTGGCATGGTTGAGACACCTTACGGTTACCATGTAATGTATTTTGTTGGCACTGCAAGTGAAGAACCGACATGGAAGGCAACAATCAGAAGTAACCTTGCTTCAGAAGATTACACTGAATTTGCTGAAAAGAATTTCACAGAGGAAAAATATCCAATCGAAGTTCTTGATCAGGAAGCTATTGATGAGTCAGAGGCATTCACAATTAAGTATGCAAAGAGACTTGTTGCAAGCATTGCAGCTAGTGCATCAAATGCTTATTCTTACTAATATTTAGACAAATGAAAAAGGGTGCAGATTGTGTCTGCGCCCTTTAGCTTTTATGTGGAATGATGTGCATTGCCCCTTTCGTCAAAACCTACGGTTTTGCCACCTTCCCCTAAGGGGAAGGATTGTTGGGTCTGTGCAAACCGGTTGTTGCTTTTTGGACATCGAGTCCAAAAAGCAACACGCCCCACTATACCGCGGGGCGTCATCTCATCTTCTCCCAACCTTACCCACAACCGCACATAATGCGTATATCACAATATCAACAACCACAACTGTTGCTCCTGTGGGAGTGTCAACGCTGAAAGAAATAAATAATCCTGTTATAAAACTTAAAACCGCAAATAAAGCAGAAACAAGGAGTGTACCTTTAAAGCTCTTACAAATCCTCATGGCACTTAAAGCCGGAAAAACAATAAAACTGGACATGAGCAGTGATCCCATCATTTGCATACCCACAACAACTGTCACCGCTGTTAAAATTGCGATAACCGTTGTGTAAATCTCTGTGTTCGTTCCGGTGGCTTTTGAGAAAGTCTCGTCAAAAGTCATGGCAAATATGCGATTGTGCAAAAGGTAATACATTATTATAATTACAACGGTCATTATTCCGCATAAGATCACATAAGATGATTTCATGGCAAGAATTGAACCGAACATGTAATTATTAAGATCAATGTTAGTTCCGCCTTTTGCACTTGCAGCAATAACACCGACAGCAAGCGCGCCTGTGGAAACAAGAGCAATAGCTGAATCTCCGTTAATACGACTGTTTTCGTTCATCCTTAAAAGTAGAATTGCCGCAATGATTACAACCGGAACGGCAACTTTCAGCGGTGCAATTCCTGCTGCCGCACCAATGGCTAAAGCACCGAAACCTACATGAGATAACCCGTCACCGATCATGGAAAAACGCTTTAAAACAAGGCATACTCCTAATAATCCTGCACAAAGGGAGATGAATACTCCTCCAATAAGTGCGTTCCTCATAAAAGCATAACCGAATGCTTCTGTTAAACCGCTTAAATATGTCATATTTTTTCACTGTCAGAGCATTTCTTGCAAATTCCGTAAAGAACAGTCTTGCTGTTGTCCACTTTAAATCCGTGGTGTGAGAGAATATGCTCATCAATTCCTTTCATAAAATCACAGCCTAAATGTATCAGCTCTCCACACCTGCTGCACTTGAGATGAAAATGCTCGTTGCACTCTTGATGAGAATGTATGTACTGAAATGTTGCACTTTTTCCGTCTTGAGTGACAAACTTGCGAACTGAACCTTCAGCAATCAACTTTTCGATATGGCGGTAAACAGTAGTCTTACCCACAGGTGTTCCTTGAAGCTTAAGGTGATCAACTATGTTATCCACCGTCATCGCTCTGTCTGAATTATCTTTAAGACATTGAAAAACAACGGCTTTTTGTTTTGTTTTATAGGTATCCATGTGTACTCTCCAAAATATGAAAATGATTTTCAATTTCATATTTTACACTATCATTATCACTTGTGCAAGACTTTTTTCTATTTTTTCTCTTTTGTTGAAAATAAAATAAAATAATGATATAATTTGAAGAAATGCGATTTGAAAGGATTGATTTACATGAAGACAACAACTACAACCGAAACCACTGTCTCCATTGCAGAGCAGGCGAGTCAGGTTGCAAACGAATTTATCGATAATGCGAACCAAGCCATTGAGAATAACGAAATAGTCAAGGAAGCAAAGTCATGGCTTAGTGAGGAAACCATTGCGAAACTTTGGGAATATCTTCCCTCTGTTATCATTGCAGTTCTCACTATTGTCCTTGGTTATCTTTTTGCCAAATTCATATCTAAAGTAGTTGTGAAAACCATGGAAGCAAAAGGCACTGATCCGTCTATTTTCCGATTTATTCAAACAATGATAAAGGTCATGATAATGACAATGGTTGTGGCATCGGCTTTATCCAGCTTAGGCTTTGATCTTAGCGGTATAACAGCGGCATTGGCATCAGCCGGTGTGGCAATAGGTCTTGGTCTTCAAAACTGTGTTTCTCAGTTTATCAGCGGTATTATGATAATATTCAATAAGCCGTTTAAAAAGAATGATTTTATTGAAATCAAAGGTGTCAGCGGTTGCGTTAGCGACATACATATTATGTATACAGAAATTCTTACTGCCGACAACAAGAAGATAATCATGCCAAACTCCGATCTGACGGCAAATCATATAATTAACTATTCTGCCCAGGATAAGCGCCGTTGTGATCTGACTTTCGGAATAAGTTACAGTGACGATATTGCAAAAGCGAAGGCCATCATTTTAAACATTGTGGAAAAAGATGAGGCCGCCATTAAAGATCCGGCTCCCGTTGTTTTCGTATGCGCCCAGGAGGCAAGCAGTATTCAGCTTTCACTCAGATGTTGGTGCTTAACTGATAATTATTGGGATCTTTATTTCAGACTTCAGGAGAATGTGAAACTTGCATTTGACGCCAATGACATTTCAATTCCCTTTAATCAGATTGATGTTCACATTGTTGAGAAATAAAACAGTATATAAAGGAGTTTGACAATGAGCGAACTTATACTTAAACTTTGCATTAAAGATTATAAGGATACAAAAAATCCTGTTATTCGTGAGAAATACGGGATTTTAAGCGGCATCACCGGTATTATACTTAACTTGCTTCTTTGCGTGGGAAAATTTATTGTCGGCGCTCTTTCAAACAGTATTGCAGTTACTGCCGATGCTTTCAACAATTTATCCGATGCAGGTTCATCAATAGTGACACTTTTCGGCTTTAAACTCAGCAACAAAAAGCCTGACAAGGATCACCCATTTGGCCACGGACGCTATGAATATATTTCTGCTCTTGTGGTAGCTTTCATAGTTTTAATGATGGGATTTGAGCTTGTAAAATCGGCTTTTGACAAGATTAGAAATCCGGAAGCAGTGTCACTCAGCATACCTACGCTTATAGTTTTGATTTTGTCCGTATTAGGCAAAATATGGCTTGCATACTTTAATAAAAATTTAGGCAAGAAAATAGATTCACCGGCATTAAAAGCGGTTGTAACCGACAGTTTAGGGGACACAATAGCTACTGTGGCATCTATTATTTCAATTTTGATTTCTCATTTTACCGACATAAATATTGACGGATATATCGGTATTATTGTTGCCTTATTTGTTCTTTACGCCGGATATGGTATTCTCAAGGATACCATAAGTCCTCTTCTCGGTGAACCACCGGAAAAGGAAGTTGTTGACCGTCTTATCGAATACATAAATTCATATGACGAAGTCAAGGGCATACACGATCTTGTTATTCACAATTACGGTGCAAACAGCATTTTTGCAACTGTCCATGTGGAAGTTCCGGTCAGCGCTGACATTGTGCAGACTCATGACACTATTGACTGTATTGAAAACGAAGTTCTTAAGCAGTTTGGCATACATTTGGTAATTCATCTTGATCCTTTGGTATATGACAATGAAAAAGTCAATCAACTTCGTGAAATGATGAATGAGATTATAACTTCAGTTGACGAACGGCTTAAACTTCACGATTTCAGAATTGTTGACGGCCCGACCCACACAAACATGATTTTTGATTTGGTTGTTCCTTATGACTTTAAATATTCAAGCAGTGAAATAACAGGGATAATCAAGAAGAAAGTTGCACAGCGTGATCCGTCATACCATGTTGTTATGCTTATTGAGACGGATTATATATGATTTAGCTTTTTGAAAAGTCTCCCGGTCAAGGGAGACTTTTTGTTTTTGGTTTGTGCAGTGGGTCAGTCGCCGGGGCGAAGCCCGCAAAGCCTCCGGCTTTGCGGCGGCACGGCTCTGCCGTGCCGGTTTGTGTCCCACACAAACGCTTCGCCCCGGTGACTGACCCACGGTCTGAATGCTGCCTAACCATAAAGGAGTAACCGCCTTTAAATTAACCAATAATCCCTGAAAAGGGATTTGTGAAAATTCGACAAATTGCGTGAATTTTTTTAGTGCAATTTTTAAGAGTCAAAATTGGCTTTACACTTGAAAAAAACTGAAAATATAGTACAATATATGTGTATGGCAACAAATAAGAGCTATCATATTATACGGAGGATTTATAATGACTGACGCACAAAATTATTTCAACTCAATTCCTTACGGAAGACTTGGTGTTATCGCTATGCCGGGTTGCGAAGAATTCGCTGCAAAGATTGACGCATACTTGGTAAAGTGGAGAAAGGAAAGACCTGAAAATTTCGTATATGACGGATATTTAAAGGATTCTTTCATTATTAAGACTTCATTCCCCCGATTTGGTACAGGTGAAGCTAAAGGCGTTATCGAACAGTCAATCAGAGGTTATGACTTATTCATTATCTGCGATTGCTTTAACTATGGTGTAACACACGAGATGTATGGAAAGGAAGTACCTCTTACTCCCGATGAACATTTCGCAAACCTTAAGAGAGTTATTGCCGCTTCAGCCGGTAAAGCTCACAGAATTACTGTTATCATGCCAATGCTTTATGAAGGCAGACAGCATAAGAGATCAAGCCGTGAATCACTCGACTGTGCTCTTGCGTTACAGGAACTTGAAAAGATGCATGTTGATAATATAATCACATTTGACGCACATGATCCAAGAGTTCAGAATGCAATTCCTCTTATTGGCTTTGAAAATATTCAGCCTTCTTATCAGCTTGTAAAGGCTCTTGTTAAGAATGTTGATGACCTTAAAATTGATAAAAATCATCTTATGTGCATCTCACCTGATGAAGGCGGTATGTCAAGATGTATCTATCTTTCAACAGTTCTTGAAGTTGAGTTGGGCGCGTTCTATAAGAGAAGAGATTTCTCAGTTATCGTTAACGGCAGAAATCCGATCATTGCCCACGAGTTCCTTGGCGATAATGTTGAGGGCAAAGATGTTATTATCCTTGATGATATGATCTCAAGTGGTGACTCAATGATTGAAGTTGCTACTAAGCTCAAGGCATTAAAGGCAAAGAGAATTTTTGTTGCTGCTTCATTCGGCTTGTTCTGCAATGGTTTGGAGTCTTTCGATAAGGCTTATGCCGATGGTATTATTGATAAGGTATTCACAACAAACCTTATTTACAGAACACCTGAACTTCTTTCAAGAGAGTGGTATGCAGAAGTTGAAATGTCCAAATATGTTTCATACTTTGTTGACACACTTAACCATGATATGTCTGTTAGCAAGCTTCTTGATCCTTCAGATAAGATTAAAAGATATATCACTGAGCATGGTTGCAAATAATTAATAAATGTTGAAGGCTGTAAAAACGGAAGTTTTTACAGCCTTTTTATGCTTGAAATTTGATGACAAATCGACTTTCTGCAAACCTGTTGGCAAATTCGGGGCATCGAGCCCCGAATTTGCACCGCCCCACTAAACCGCGGGGCGGGGTGCCTTCCCATAACAAAAGGCTGCAAAAACCTTCGTTTTTACAGCCTTTTATCTTATATTAACTTAAAACCTTATATTCTTGCAACGCCACTGTCACGAGCTGCCTTTGCAACTGCTGCTGCAACTGCCTCACCAACACCTTCGTCAAATGCTGCAGGAATGATCTTGTCCTTTGAAAGTTCTTCCGGCTTAACGAAATCTGCAAGAGCCTGAGCTGCTGCAATTTTCATTTCCTCATTGATATCGCTTGCACGAACATCAAGAGTACCACGGAAAATGCCGGGGAAAGCAAGAACATTGTTGATCTGGTTGGGGAAGTCTGAACGACCTGTGCCGACAACAGCAGCGCCTGCTGCAAGAGCCTCATCAGGCATAATTTCAGGAACAGGGTTTGCCATCGGGAATACGATAGGATCCTTAGCCATTGAACGGATCATATCCTGTGTTACACACTTAGGAGATGAAACACCGATGAAAATATCAGCACCTTTCATCGCATCAGCAAGTGTACCTGTGATCTTGTTCTTGTTTGTGAATGAAGCAATTTCTGCTTTTGCAGGTGTCATGCCTTCATTGCCCTCACAAATGATACCCTTACGGTCGCACATGATAACATCTTTAAGACCCATTGAAAGGAAGAGCTTTGCAATAGCTACGCCTGCTGCGCCTGCACCGTTGAATACTGCTGTGCAGTCTTCAATCTTCTTGCCGGTGATCTTGAGAGCGTTAATAAGAGCAGCTGAGCAAACAACAGCTGTGCCGTGCTGGTCATCGTGGAAGATTGGAATATCTGTTTCTTCCTTAAGTCTCTTTTCAATTTCAAAACAGCGAGGAGCTGAAATATCTTCAAGGTTAACGCCACCGAATGAACCTGCTAAGAGTTTAACAGTGTTAACAATGTCGTCAACTTCCTTTGAACGAATGCAAAGAGGAATAGCGTCAACACCACCGAATTCTTTGAAGAGAACACATTTGCCTTCCATAACAGGCATACCTGCCTCAGGACCGATATCACCAAGACCGAGAACAGCTGTGCCGTCAGTTACAACTGCAATGGTATTCCAACGGCGAGTGAGTTCGTATGACTTGTTAATGTCCTTCTGAATTTCGAGACATGGCTGAGCAACACCCGGTGTGTATGCAAGTGAAAGAGCATCTTTTGTGTCAACCTTTGCTCTTGCTGTAACTTCAACTTTACCTTTCCACTCTGCGTGGAGTCTGAGGGATTCTTTTGCGTAATCCATTTATTTTACCTCCAAATTATATATCAGTTTTGTTGCACACAGAGAACATTGCAGACACTCTGTGTGCAGTTGTTTACTTTATCTTATTTGTTGTCCCATGGGAATACATAGTCTAACTTAAGGTTGTCACGAACTTCGCTCATTTCCTTCTGAACAGACTCGTTGATAGGTACACCTGTATCTTTTCTCTGAAGCCAGATTTCATATTCCTTTTCACCGGCTGTGTAAATTCTGTCAGCACCCGGAGCTTTCTTTGAGCTTCTCATTGAACGGAGAATGTCGCCGGCTTTCTTTCTGCATATATCTTCACCCATGAAGTGGTTTGTGTCGATAGCAATGAAGAAGTGACCTAAGTGGTAAGGACGAATGTTGCCGTTTTCGTCTTTGCCGTCAAGATCCTTGCCGTAAGCACCGTCCTGAAGAACTGATGAAAGGAACTCAACGAAGAGAGCAAAACCGTATCCCTTGTATCCGCCTAATGCTTCACCGATACCGCCCAATGTGGTAAGAGCAGCTGTGCCGTTACGGATTTTCTTAAGAGCAACGCCTGCATCACCCTCAACAGGATTACCGTCACTGTCAATAACTGTGCCCGGGTGGATATCTTCACCGATTCTCTCGTAGTATTCAACTTTACCGTTCTGTGTGATTGATGTTGCACAGTCGAAGTTGAAGTCGAATTCTTCATCTGTCGGAACACCTAATGTGAATGGGTTAGTACCGAACATACCCTCAACACCGTGAGTCGGAGCAACTGACGGACGGGCATTAGTGCCTGTCATACCGATACAGCCTGCTTTTGTTGCCATTGTTGTGTAATAGCCGGCAATACCATAGTGACATGAGTTGCGGACAACAACCATACCCATACCGTATTCCTTAGCCTTGTCAATAGCCATCTGCATTGCTCTGTGGCCGATAACCTGACCCATACCATTGTGACCGTCAACAACAGCAGTTGTCGGTGTTTCTTTGAGGATCTCAAAGTTAGTCACAGGCTGCTGTATACCTGCATTGATTCTGTCGATGTAAACAGGTTTAAATCTGTTGCAACCGTGAGATTCAATACCACGCTTGTCAGATTCAAGAAGAACATCAACAACGATATCTGCATCGTCAGCAGGAACACCTACGCCCATGAAAGCGTCTTTCATAAATGCTCTGGTGGTTTCCCAATCAAGATTCATTTTTGCCATAATTATTCACTCCTGTATATAAAGAAAATTTTTAACTTGTAATTATTAAATATATTGGACTTATTCAAACTTAATTTGTTTTGAACAAACAAATTAAGTTTCCGATGTTTGAATTATTCTGCCCAGCTTTTTGATCTTTCAACGGCTTTCTTCCAGCCCTTGTAGATCTCATCTCTCTTTTCCTTGGGCATTTCCGGTGTAAAGACTCTGTCAACCTGACGGTTGCTTTCAATGTCTGCAAGATCTTTCCAGAAACCGACTGCAAGACCTGCTAAATATGCAGCGCCCAATGCTGTTGTTTCAACAATTTTCGGACGATTAACAGGGGACTGGATCATGTCAGCCTGTATTTGAAGCATAATGTTGCTTACACTTGCACCACCGTCAACACGAAGATCCTCGATAGCAATTCCTGAGTCTTCATACATAGCCTCAAGCAAGTCAGTCATCTGATAAGTGATACTTTCAAGAACTGCTCTTGCAATATGAGCTCTGCCAACACCCCTTGTTAAACCTACAATACAGCCTCTTGCATACATATCCCAATAGGGAGCGCCAAGACCTGTAAATGCGGGAACTAAGTAACAGCCGTTAGCATCGCTTACGCTTTCGGCAAGTTCGTCACAACGGCGTGGACTGTCAATGAGCTGGACTTCATCTCTGAGCCATTTGATAACAGAACCGGCGTTAAATGCACTACCTTCAATGCTGTAAGTTGTTTCACCGTTAAGTGACCAAGCAACGCCTGTCAGAAGATTGCATTTTGATCTAACTCTTTCCTTGCCTGTGTTCATAAGCAGGAAGCAACCTGTTCCGTAAGTATTCTTAGCCATACCCGGCTTAAAGCAAGCCTGGCCGAAGAGGGCAGAAGGCTGGTCACCGATAGCGCCACAAATAGGTATACCTTCAAGGTCTTCGATACCTGTGATACCGCTTGCAACCCAACCGTAAACCTTACTTGACGGCACTGCTGTGGGAAGTATGCCCATGGGAATACCTAATCTTTCGCAAAGATATTCGTCCCAGCAGAGTTTATCAACATCAAAAAGCATAGTTCTTGAAGCATTAGAATAGTCTGTGATATGAACTCTTCCACCGGTCAAGTTCCAAATAAGCCAAGTTTCAACTGTTCCAAAAAGAAGCTGTCCTGCCTGAGCCAGAGCCATTGCTCCGGGAACATTGTCAAGAACCCATCTGATTTTTGTGGCTGAGAAGTAAGCGTCAATGAGAAGACCGGTATGCTCCTGTATGTATTCAACAAGTTCGGGATCCTTCTTTAACTCTTCGCAATAATCGGCTGTTCTTCTGCACTGCCAAACAATGGCATTATAAACAGGCTTGCCGGTTGCTCTGTCCCAAAGGATAGTTGTTTCTCTCTGGTTTGTGATACCGATACCTGCGATCTCATCAGCTGAAACGCCTTTACCGAGAATTTGTGTTAATGAAGAAAGCTGACTGAAAAGGATTTTCATCGGATCGTGTTCTACCCAACCTGTTCGGGGATAAATCTGATCAAATTCTTCCTGAGCCTTAGCTATAATATTACCGGCTTTGTCGAAAACAATAGCTCTTGAGCTTGTTGTGCCCTGGTCTAAGGATAACACATATTTCTTTTCCATTTTTGATATTTCCTCCTTTTTACAGATTACAAAAAAGAATACAGAAATAACTCATAACGGGAGTTCTTCTGTATCTCTCTGTTCTCCGCAGAATAACTCTCATGTGTATTCATATTTTCGCTATTTTATTCTATAACAAAACGGGGTGTTTGTCAACGAATGACATATAAATATTTATTAGGAAATCACTATAATTTTTTACATATAATAATTTTTTCATACTTGACCTATGTTAAAAAATATAGTATCATGTAAGTATCTGAATAATTATGATTATTAGTTGTTTATATATAAGTCCGTGTTAATGCATCGGAAAAAGAAAAACGAAAGGTAAGGGGAAACCCTTTTGGATATATTTATGGAAATCAATGAAATTTATAAAGGTGAAGTGCTTAATATTTCAACCTTTGACAAGGGTTTTGTTTTTGCGGTAAAAAAAGAAAATGATCAAGGGGTAATGAGAGTTAAGTTTTACGGATATGATGCTGTTAACGATCAATTTACTTCGATTAAAAAGAGTGTTTATCTCAAGATAAAATTTGGATTTGAATATGATGAAATTGCAGAGGTTTTAGGAGATTATGTTTCCTGTGACTCAACATTTTTGTCAGATGGAAGAATAATGGCAATGTTTAACAGCGGTGAATATTATATTTTCAACGCTGACGGCAGTTTAAGTTTATCTTCACAGCTTTCTTACAGAGGCTCTTCAGCCTGTGATATGGCAGCTGACGGTGAGTTTATCTGGTGCGCTGTTCCCGATGAAAATGCAATCATCAAGTATAATCCCATAACCGCCAAGATACCCATGAGAATCGGTGGGACTATTGCTTCAACCTTTGACAGACCATGTTCAGTAACAAAGGTTGATGATATTCTTTACGTTTGCAATCACGGAAACAGAAAGATAAGAGCTTATGAGATATCAAGCAACAAAGTCAGAGATTTTATGAACTTTAAAGAGAAGGTATACAAGTATATCGAAAGCGGTTCAAGGAAATTTGTATGGCTAAAAAGCGGACTTTACGAACTGGGAGAGTAAGGATCATGAAAGAAATCAAAAAGCTTGACAATTTGACAAAAAAAATCGTAAAACATCTTGATAAGACAAAGAAAGTGGCAAGGATTGCCAAGGTTGTCACTGTTTCATGGACGGCTTTTACTGTGATCGCCACTGTTGTATCTCTCATTCCGAAATATGAAAACCTTGATGGGGTTGATTCTGAGGAACTTATAAGGCAATGCGCTGAAAAAGAAGAGTTGGCAAGTGAGCCTATTATTGTAATAGAGTGATTTATCAGAAAGACAGCAAGAAACGGTAAGTTTTTTGCTGTCTCTTTTATTTTTGGTTTGTGCTTTAGGGCAGCCCCCGGGGCGAAGGTTTGTGCCGCAGGCACAAACAAGCGTGGCTGCGCCACGCTTCCCCCCGTTGCTCCGCAACGGGGCTTCGCCCCGGGGGCTGCCTTCCGCACCGACTTACTGCTAAAAAGATAGATTTTCGCTTTCCTGTTGCAATAACTTTATGTAAAATATAAAAAGTATTAACAATGAATAAAAAAATACAATATAAATTGATTTTAAGGAAGTAAAATGTTAAAATAAATCGAATTTGTTTTTAGGAGGTAAAATTATGAAAAAGTTAATTTCAGTGCTTCTCTCCATTGTTATGGTTTTTGCCTTGGCAGTTCCCGCTTTTGCAGTGGAAGATGCAAGCGTAGACTATCCGACAATTTATATTGAAGGAAAAGGAAACATCACAATTTATAACGAGGATGGAACACCGGCAAAAAACCCGGACGATATTGACATCGCAGCTTATGTTGAAGAAAAAGCTGGCCCGGTTCTTAAAGATTTTGCTCTTGCACTCGCAACAGGTGATTACAGCAAATGGATCGCCTCATTGACCGAATTGATGAGCTATATCTATGACGGTCAGACAATCGGTGGTGACGGACAGCCTGTGTCAAGTTACACAAAAGCAGATGAGCTCAATGCAAATCCCACTGCAAAAACAAGTAATTTCGGTCTTATGGATTATATCTTTAAGTATGACTGGAGACTCAACCCTATGGATACAGCGGACAAGTTGGACGCATATATCGAAAAGGTTCTTGAAGTAACAGGTGCGGAAAAAGTTAATATCACAGCCCGTTGCCTTGGAACACAGCCGGCAACAGCCTACCTTTACAAGAGCTATAACGGTGAGTATGACCACGAATTCAGAGTTGCGAATGTTGTTCTTGATACACCGTCAGTTGCAGGTTACATAACCCTTGGCGGTTTGTTCTCAGGAAGAGTTGTAATGGATAGCGATTCAGTTGATAAGTTCGTTTCATTTTACATGAACAATCAGGGACTTTTCGAAAGTTCAGGCATGAATGAAATGGCAACAGTGTTTGTTTCAATTCTCAACAGACTTAATGCTATCGGTTATGGTTCCGATATAGTTGCAAAGGTTATCAACGATTGCGGTGATGAACTTATTTCAAGCCTTGGCCTTGCAACTTATGCAGGTTATCCCTCATATTTCAGCATGGTCGGTGACGAATATTACGAGGACGCTGTAAACACTATTTTCTATTCTGATGAACTCAAAGAAGAATATGCAGGCTTTATAGAGGATATTGAGGAATATAACAATGCTTTAGGCAAGGTTGACCCTGAAACAGGTCTTGCAGGTTATGAGGTGTTATACCTTAATCTTAAGGAAATGGGTGTTAATACAGCAGTATTCGCAAAATACGGTGCAATGCAACTTCCTTTGTTTGAAGGCTGTGAAATCACCGGTGACATGAGAGGAACAGCAACAGAACTTTCTCTCGGTGCAACAGCATCAAACTTCGACTCAAAGTTGTCTGACGAATACTTGGAAGAAGCAAAAGCTAACGGTACAGATAAGTATATTTCAGCTGATAAACAGCTTGATGCCTCAACATGTCTTTTCCCGGAAACAACATGGTTCGTGAAGAACATTTCACACGATAATTTCCCGGCAGAAGTCAACGAGATTGCACTTGAGTTTTTACGCTCAGACGGCAAGACAACAGTGTTCACAAGCGAAAAGGCATGCGGACAGTTTATGGATTACTCAACAGGTAAACTTGAAGCAGTGACAGGTAAGGATTCAAATGTTATCGATGATTCATGGGGCAACGATTGGATGTCCATATTGAAGAGATTTATTCAGACAATAATCAATAGCATCTTGAAAATTTTCGGTATCGGTAAATAATACAGAAAATGATAAAAAACAAAACCACCCGAAGAACTGAGTTCTTCGGGTGGTTCGTTTTTTAGGATATATACAGGTTGATGTTTTTGCAATCAACCTGTATTTTGTTTTTAGACAATCAATAATGTGCTACACCACATTCACAATATCTGCTTGTGTTGAATAACTTCCAGAAGAAAAGAAGGATCTTATAAATAAATGCTGAGAATCCATCATTTTTGTGACAAATGTGACTGCAACTGTTAGTTCCAATATTTTCGCCACATAAGTCGCATTTTCCGTTGTTATCATTGTCAATATGTCCTATTGCTTCAATTACTTCCTGTCTAACAATATAACTACAATTTTTGCAATGCTCACCCTGGGTTAAACCGGCACTTGTGCAAGTAGCAGGAACAGCCTTGTCAATGACGATATCATGATTAAGTTTAGAAGTTACTTCCTGAGCTACTTCGTAATCACAGT
>CAYPMB010000006.1:0-24958 GCA_964411915.1 uncultured Faecalibacterium sp. | reverse complement strand
TATCATGATTAAGTTTAGAAGTTACTTCCTGAGCTACTTCGTAATCACAGTTCTTGCAATGTTCACCCTGAGTTAAACCAGTGCTTGTGCAAGTAGCAGGAACAGCCTTGTCAATAACGATATCATGATTAAGTTTAGAAGTTACTTCCTGAGCTACTTCGTAATCACAGTTCTTGCAATGTTCACCCTGAGTTAAACCAGTGCTTGTGCAAGTAGCAGGAACAGCCTTGTCAATAACGATATCGTGATCGTTTGCTTCAGCGGTTTTTTCTGTATATGTTGCGTTACATACATCACAAGTGTAAGTAGTGTATTCGGCTGAAGTACAAGTTGCATTTACAACATTTGTGACTTCGTAATTGTGTGCCTCAAATGCTAATCCGTTTTCATTTGCATAAATTTCGGCTGTTGAGCCCTTCGCAGCGTGAACAACAGTATCGAAAGGAATGGTATATTCATTTTCAATCATAGGATCTAAAATTTCACATTCATCATTTAAAATGATAATCTTTTTAAGATTAGTGCAATCGAAGAATGCACCTGATCCTATGTGCGTAACATTTTTCGGGATAACAATTGTTTCAAGACTTGTGCATTTTTTGAAAGCATGGTCATCGATTGATACGCTTGTTTCATTTGCTTTTGCTCTGAGGCGTGAATAAGCACTGACAGGGTTAGCAGATGTGTTTTCTATAACAACATTTGTTAAACCTGTGCAATTTTCAAAAGCGTTTTTGCCAATCTTTGAAACATTGCCGGATATAATAATTTCTTCAAGAACTTCGTTGTTGGTAAATGCGTTGTCTTCTATACTTTCAATGTTTTCCGAAATTGTATGAGTTACCTCTTTCTTTCCTTCAGGATAGTATATCAAAGAAGTTTGATCCTTGTTATAGAGAACACCGTCAACAGATGAATAATATTGGTTATCTTCATCAACGATAATATTTTTAAGCTTATTGCATTGCGTGAATACCTGGTTTCCTATATTCTTAACATTCGTTGGGATTGTTATTTCTTCAAGTTCAAAGGCAGCGATAAATGCGCAGTGACCGATACTTACAAGGCTTTCCGGAAGAACAAGTTTTTTTAATGATGTAAATCCTGCCAAACCAAAGTAACCTATGGATTCAAGATTTTCCGGAAGTATAAGTTCTTCGATCAAATAAAAATCAGTAAATGCACCATCGCCGATTATTTTAAGTGTGCTTGGAAGTGAGAGGTGCTCGACTTCTTCACAGTTGTTAAATCCACCAAGTTCAATTTCTGTTATGCCTTCGGAAATTGTAACACTTTTTATGCGTAAATCTTCAAAAGCGTTTTCTCCGATTTTTGTGACAGCTTTTCCGTTTATTGTCTCTGGGGTAACAACATTTTTTGAAGTGCCAACATAATTGGTAATTGTAAGTGTTCCGTCAGCATTTTCTTTATATCTGAAATCTTTTTCGGAACTCATCTCATCACATTCACCGATAGAAACAAAATTGACATTATATTTTTTGGCGTAAGCTTCAGCAGTTGAACCAGTATATCCGTATATTGTTGCATCATCTTCAACAATTCGCAGATCGAACAAATCCGGATCCATGTCTTCATCAGGTTCAATATCTCCAAGGAAAATCCAGCAGTTTGCACTTTCTATTCTGAGTTTAAGATTTTCCAGACCTAAAAATGCCGTTGGGGATATTCTGTGTGTTGTTTCGGTCAAAACTATTTCTTCAAGTGATGTATCGCCTTGAAAAACGCGTTCCATTATTTCTGATCCTGATTTTACTTTTTTCAAAGACGTGCAATTTGCAAAGGCATATTCCCACACTTCTATTACAGATTCAGGAATTTTCACTTCGGTTAAAGATGCACAGTGGGAAAAAGCGCCTTCACCTATAATTTCGAGAGTTTTAGGAAAATCAACTTTTGCAAGAGATGAGCAACCGTAAAAAGCATAATCTTCTATGTCGGTTAAGCCTTCCGGCAAATTGATATATTCAAGAGATGAGCAACCGTAAAAAGTTTTATATTCAATTTTTTTAATTGGTGCTTGAATATAAACGTATTTGAGAGAAGTTAAGTTTTCAAACCAAAAATTTGATGTCATAGTTTCAGGTAAGATGATGTATTCAACACCTGTGTCTTTAAATGCATCGGAATATATGCCTATTACTTTGTATCCGTTAATTTCTTTCGGAATATTGACAATTTTTGATGTGCCATTATATTTCTCAATATAACAACTATCATACCAATAATTTGTTACTATACTGAAATCTAATTCATCATTTTCTTCGATGTTAACACCGGTGCTAACATGAGCTAAGCCGTTTTCAATTGCGTACTTTTCTGCTTTGGATAACACACCACAATAAATTGTTACATCTTTTGATTTGATTTCGCCTGTAAGTTCTGTTTCATCGTTTAAAACTGTAAGTTTTTTAACTGAGATGATGTCAAGTGATGACAAGTCAAATGACTGAACGTTTTTAGCAAGAGTTATTGAGTAGCTACTTTCTGAAAAAGCATTACTTTCGACATTTACCAACTCCTTAGCCAAAACAAGTTCTTTTTCTCCTGTGTGATAAAATGCATTTGATGCAATGTCATTGATTTCTGCCTTGCTGAAATCAATGGTGTCATATCTTCCGCATAAATATAACCATGGTGCTGATTCATGAGTGTGTTCCTCCTCATTGAAGGGGAACTGAATAGATCCGCTGCCTTCAAAATAAAGAGTTCTTGTGTCGTTGTCTATTTTCCATGTGAGAGTATCGGTAAGGTTGCCGCTGAAATTGAAACAGTTGCAGTTTTCATCTTTTCCTGAAATCTTGTGGTTTATTCCGTATTTGCTTGCGGCTTTATGTTCTTCTGAACTTTCTTCGCAAACAACATTCATGGTGGAATAACCGGATATTTGATTTTCCTGCACATTTAAGATGGAGTTATCAATCATTTCTAAAGCTTCTTCAAAGCTGTTAGCACCGAGCTGTTTACACATAACATCACTTACAAGAATATCAAACTGTTTGTCTGCATCATCAGCTTCAACATCTATTAAAATCGCAGCTAATAAGTCTATAATAGTGTAAGAAATTGTTGCAACATAGGTATATTTTTTATAAATTCCTTTATACTCTCCGGAAGAAAATGATATTTCACCAATTTTATCTTCCATAAACGAATATGTTGTGGATTTATTGATAATCAATTCCGGGTCAAAAAACATTATGTTGGAAAATGCATTTATTATATTTTCTGCATCTTCGGGAATTGTTAAGGTTTTGATACTCATACAGCTTTCAAAGGCCGCGCTTGAAATGTTTTCAATATCACCCTCGAATTCAAGGTTTGTTATCTCTGCCATTGAAAATGCACCGGAATTGATTGTCTCGATTGTTTTGGGCAATTTTAAAGTGCCTAAATGGCAAAGAATAAATGCATCATCTGAAATTGTTTTAAGAGAACTCGGAAAATTAACTTCACTGAGTTTTATATCAAATGCAAAAGCTTCTGCACCGATTTCTTCAAGTGTATTCGGAAGTGAAACACTTTCAAGATAAAACATGAATTCAAAGGCACTGCTTCCGATATATGTAACGCCTTCTTCAATAACTACTGATTTAATTTTGCCTGATAATTTTTCCCACGGACTTGGGGGAAGTTCCTCTTCGCCTTCTTCACTGATTGTTGAAATGCCAAAAGAAGAAATACCTTTAGATTTCACAAGTGATGCGCTTCTCATAGGATATCCGGTGAAAATAGGCTCTTTGCTTAAGCCAAAGTAATCATAGATATCAAAATTCTCATAAGCGGTATAAAAATCATCGCTAATGGCATAATCCGGCATTGCGCCGTTTCCCTTAATTGTAAGCTTACCTGTTGTTTCATCGAAACCCCACTGTAAGCCTTCGCCGAAATCATAGTAAGTGACTTCGCTTTCGGTTTTTGTTGTGTCTTCTTCATTGACAGCGCCGACGCTGAAAGGCAATGCGGTGAATACCATAAGCATCGCCAAGAAGCATGACAAACATCGTTTGAATTTTTTGTTCATTGAACTGCATCCTTTCTTTTTGGCATAAACTGTTAATTTTATGCCATATTTTTTTACAATAACAATTTAACAACAAACAAAAAATATTTGCAATATGTGACAAAACAATAAAAAAATTATATTTCTTGTCACACAAAAAATAGGGGCATACAGGCTTAATAAACCTGTATGCCCCATATAAATTATGATTGAGCTTTAACAGCATATTCAAGTCTTAACGCTCTGTCTTTTAATACTTCCAAGCTTTCTTCTTTTGACATAACATAAGAAGAAACCGAAAGCAAATCAAAATAATCGTTAAAATCTGCGTTGGTGTTTTTGTCTGTGGAAAGGAATAAGTAATTTCCGGGAAAATAATTTGTCTTGGATTCGTCACCGGACATAACGATGCTTGTAATATTATTATCATCGTCTTTTGAAACACCTGTTTCAATATCCAAATTTATTTTAAAATCTGATGGGTTACTGCTTTTTAGAAAATTCAAGCTAACCTTTGACGGAGTTTCTTCAAGGGCTTGAATAATTCTGTTAAGAATAGTAAGTCTTGTTTGCAAACTAAGTGTTTTGCTGTATGAAATAGGCATTTCATGAATAATTCCGGTTTCACAAAAATCAGTTATACTGTCATAACTTATAATAAATTTATGTAAATCAATTGAATTGAAAAATTCTTTATAATAAGCGTGTGTTATGTCGATAAGATATTGTCTTTCAGGCAAATCTTCACGAGCCAGTTCTTCAAATTCATCATAGTTCATGAAAGCGATGGCGAAGAAATTGCTTGTTATAACACGGTGAACTTTTTTGTGGAACATGTTTTTCTGAATAAGCTCTTTTACATTCAGTATATCGTCATATATTTGTGAGTTGACATTTACCCCTTTAATGATATGGCAAAAATCATTTGCATACAAATCGGCAATATCTTTATTTTTCAAGTAATAACCCTTGTCGAGACTTTTGTTTGCCAAAAGAATACCGTCATCGGCAATTATAGCGTATGGGTAAAATTCGTTCTTTGGCTTTTCGGTTGCATTCTTTTCCACATAAGTCACGCAACAATACAAACTGAGCTTAATAAGGTCGAAAACAGAAATACCTACATCTTTTGTTTCGGTATTGGTGACGATGCATCGAAAATCGCAATCGGTGCGTCTTTCTCCTAAGGAAAGAATGATCGAAGTTGGGAAGTTAGTGTATAATCTGTTGGAACAATTTTGGCTTGATAAGAAATATTCCACAAACTCAATAAGTTTACGGCTGTTATTGAATACCATAAAATCATCATTTATTTCAGTTATGCTTATGTTCTTTTCGTTTTCTTTCAAGAAAGAAGTGGAAAGATATTCGCCATAAGTTTCAAATTTGCTTTTTGAAAAGTTTTCGTTAATATAATCTTCAATCAGCTGATTTTTTTCTTCAACCGTAACATTTAACGTATCCAATATTAAAAGAAATTTATCCAAGCTGAAACTTCTTTTGCCTGATAGAATTTTTGTAAGATAAGTTCTTTCAATTCCGGTTTCATTGGAAAGTGAGTAAATAGTTTGTCCTTGTTCTTTTATTATTTCCTTGATTTTGTTTTGTACTTTAAACATATTTCCTCCCAATTTAAAAAAACTAACCATAACAATATACAATAAAAAATTTGTTTTTGCAATGATTTTTTTGAAAGGTTTAGATTTTTTAAGAAGAGGGGAGCGGGCGCGGAAGTCACGAAGTGGCGGAAGTACCCGCGGGATAACCTGCCTAAAGAAGAGGATGCCGGAGGGGGAATTTTAAAAAAATGCAAGTAAAAAACTTGGTTTTTTACTTGCATTTTCAGAATAACTTTGTCGCTTGTTGATAAACTTTTTTGTTCATCAAGGAAAGGGAAGCTCCGCTTCCCCGCTGCGACTATACCGCCGCAGCTCTGTCTGCCTCCGGCAGACTTAGGATTACGCGCCCACGACCGCGGGCGCTTCCATCATATAGCCCTCACCCTAATAACACAACCATATTCCTTGATCGTGTCGCTGTAATCTTTGTCAGCATCAATAACAGTGTAGGAAATGTTGCCTCTTGTGTTTGTCAAAGGCTCTTTTCCTGTCAAATCTTTCAGCTTGTCATGAATGCCGTCACAAGGTGTGTGAATGATACAGTGTCTTACTCCTGTTTTCTCCGGAAGCATTACGCAGGGGAAGTTAACGGAATTTTTGATTGAACCGGTCTTGAAATAAAGATCGATCTGTTCCGCTGCCATGATTGCGCAGTTGTCCTCTGATTCGGGAGTTGATGCACCAAGATGAGGTAAGGCAGTTACGCCCTCAACACCGATGATGGCATCTGATGGGAAGTCTGTGATATATGCGGAAACCTTGCCGTTTTCAAGAGCAGCAATAAGATCACAGTCATTGATAAGTCCGCCTCTTGCAAAGTTAAGTATGCGAACTCCGTCTTTCATCTTGCCGATTGACTGAGAATTTATCATTCCCTTGGTGCTGTCAAGGAGGGGAAGATGAAGAGAAATGTAATCAGCTGTTTTGTAAAGTTCGTCAATGTCGGAAACCTGAGTGATTCCTTCTTTGCATTCTTTGACACTGCTGTTGTATGCCACAACTTTCATTCCCAATGCCACAGCACTTTCGGCAACTTTCATTCCGATGGCGCCTAAACCTATAATGCCGAGAGTCTTGCCTAAAATTTCAGGACCTGCAAACTGTGACTTGCCTTTTTCAACCAATTTGCCGACTTCTTCGCCCTTTCCTTTTAATCCCTTGCACCAGTCGTATGCGGCTGCAACTCTTCTTGATGAGAGGAAAAGGGAAGCGATAACCAATTCTTTAACTGCATTTGCATTTGCACCGGGAGTGTTGAAAACGCAAATACCTTTTTCACTACATCTGTCAATTGGTATGTTATTTACACCGGCACCGGCTCTTGCAATGGCAAGAGTGTTATCTGAAAATTCCATCTCATGCATTGAAGCGGAACGAACCATTATTCCATGTGGATTTTCTGTTTCGCCGCATACATATTCATTCTTATCGAAAATATCAAGACCAACCTGTGCGATCTTGTTTAATGTGAGAATTTCATACATATTCTTGGTTTCTCCTTAAGAGTTTTCTCTTTCAAAATTCTTCATGAACTCAACCAACTTTTCAACACCTTCAATAGGCATAGCGTTGTAAATCGATGCTCTCATACCGCCAACACTTCTGTGACCTTTAAGGTTGATGAATCCTGCTGCTGCAGCCTCGCTGACGAATTTTGCGTCAAGTTCCTTGTCACCTGTAACGAAAGGCACATTCATAAGTGAACGATCTTCCGGTACAACAGTGCCTTTGAACATTTTGCTTGAATCGAGGTAATCATAAAGAATTTTTGCCTTTGCTTCGTTATGTTCTTTAATTCCCTCAAGACCGCCTAACTTCTTTATCCATTCAAGAACTAACTTGCACATATAAATAATGTAGCAAGGAGGTGTGTTATACATTGAACCGTTGTCTGCATGAATCTGCCAGTTGAGCATGGTGGGAGTGATGTCTCTTGCCTTGCCAAGCATATCTTCACGAACAATTGCAATAACCAAACCTGCCGGAGCAACATTCTTCTGAGCGCCGCCGTATACAACTGCGAACTTTGAAATGTCAAGAGGTTCTGAGAAGAAACATGATGATATATCGCAAATAAGAGGAATATCGCCTGTGTCCGGGATTTCCTTAGCCAATGTGCCGTAAATAGTGTTATTCATGCAGTAATAAACATAGTCTGCATCAGGACGGAAGTCCTCTCTTGTTGTTTTCGGGAAGTATGAATAAGTCTTGTCAACGGAGTTTGCAACAACCTTTGCGTCACCGTATTTGCAAGCCTCTTCATAAGCCTTCTTAGCCCACTGACCTGAAACTATGTAGTCAGCTTTTCCCGAACCGTTCATGAAGTTAAGGGGAATTGCAGCAAACTGTGTTGATGCACCACCGTGAAGGAAAAGCACCTTGTAGTTATCCGGAACACCGTAAATTTCGCGAATAAGGTTTTCTGCCTCATCGATGATAGCTTGATATTCCTTTGAACGGTGGGACATTTCCATAACGGATTGACCTGTTCCCTTATAGTCAAGCATCTCTGCTGCCGCTAAGTTAAGAACAGACTCAGGGAGCATAGAGGGACCTGCTGAAAAATTATAAACTCTTGCCATAAAAATTGCCTCCGATATTTTAAGTTTAGCTTTATTTTATACTATATGAAAAATAAATTCAAGGAAATAACAAAAAATTCTCAATTTTACATTTTTGTTATTACATTTTGTCATATTTGCCAAAAAGGAAAGAGGAAATCAGACAAAAAATTTACTTCTTTTTTCTTGACATAAATATGCTCTTGTGATAAAATATCACGAAATGCAAAACAGGTGACAGGAGGAGCAAAAATGCAAGTTAAATTTAACAATGCGTTGATGTTTGATAAAAATGAGTTCTTGCAAAAGGATATCAGTATCACTGTTTCTTCTCATAAGGATTTGTTGCCTCTGTTTTCTTTTAATGATATTATCGAATTTAATAATTGTGTTATTTTCCCCGGTTTTGTTGATGTTCATGTTCATCTTCGAGAGCCGGGTTTTTCATATAAAGAGACAGTGAAAACAGGCACTATGGCGGCGGCTCACGGAGGGTATACGGCAGTGTGTTCAATGCCGAATCTCAATCCGGCACCGGACTGTGAAGAAAATCTTTCCTTACAGTTAAAAAAAATCAGTGAAGATGCTTTGATTAAAGTCTTACCTTATGGTACAATAACAAAGGGTCAAATGGGTGAGTGCCTTTCCGATATGGAAGGTATAAACCAAAAGGTTATAGCTTTCTCCGATGACGGCAGAGGAGTTCAGACTGACAGCCTTATGAAAGAGGCAATGCTGAAAGCCAAAAGCCTTGATAAAATGATTGTGGCTCACTGTGAGGTCAATAGCCTTTTAAAAGGCGGATATATCCATGATGGAGAATATGCAAGACTTCATAACCATAAAGGAATTTGTTCCGAAAGTGAATGGGAACAGATCGCAAGGGATATTCAGCTTGTTAAAGAAACCGGCTGTAAATATCATGTTTGCCATATATCTACAAAAGAAAGTGTGGATATAATCAGAAAAGCGAAAGCCGAAGGCGTGAATATTACCTGTGAGACAGGTCCTCACTATTTGGTGATGAATGACATGGATTTGCAGGAGGACGGCAGATTTAAGATGAATCCTCCCATAAGAAGCGAAGAGGACAGACTTGCACTTATTGAGGGTATACAGGACGGCACTATTGATATGATAGCAACGGATCACGCTCCTCACAGTAAAGAAGAAAAGTCAAGAGGCCTTGAAAAAAGTCTTATGGGTGTTGTGGGCCTTGAAACCGCATTTCCCGTGCTTTACACTCAGCTTGTTAAAAAGGGCATAATAACCCTTGAAAAGTTAATAGAACTTATGAGTATAAATCCGTGTAAGCGTTTCGGCATCAAGCAGGAAAACTGCTGGAGCGTCTGGAACTTAGATGAAAAATATAAGGTAGACCCAAAAGACTTCCTCTCCATGGGAAAAGCAACACCTTTTGAAGGTGCAGAGGTTTACGGAAAATGTTTGCTCACCGTTTATGACGGAAAAATAGTTTGGTCAGAAAAAAATCAGGAGGTATAAAAAATGGCTAAAAGAACAGATTTGAAGAAGATACTTATTATCGGCTCAGGCCCTATCGTTATCGGACAGGCTGCTGAGTTCGACTATGCAGGCACACAGGCTTGCCTTGCGCTTAAAGAAGAGGGATATGAAGTTGTTCTTGTTAACTCAAACCCGGCAACTATCATGACAGACTCCACCATAGCCGACAAGGTTTATATGGAGCCGTTGACACTTGAATATATTGCTAAAATCCTCCGTTACGAAAGACCGGACGCTATCGTTCCGGGAATCGGCGGTCAGACAGGTCTTAACCTTGCAATGCAACTTAAGAAGAAGGGTATATTGGAAGAATGTGGTGTCGAACTTTTAGGTACAAGCAGTGAGAGTATCGAAAGAGCAGAAGACAGAGAACTTTTCAAGGAACTTTGCCAGTCGATCGGTGAACCGGTTATTCCTTCGGAAATATCATATAATCTTGATGAGGCAAAGGATATTGCCAAGAGAATAGGCTATCCGGTTGTTTTGAGACCGGCATTCACTTTGGGCGGCACAGGTGGCGGTTTTGCCTATAACGAAGAAGAACTTATCGAAATCGGTATGAATGCCTTTAAGCTCTCTCCGGTGCATCAGGTACTTGTCGAAAAGAGTGTTAAGGGATATAAAGAAATTGAGTTTGAAGTTATGCGTGACTCAAACGATAAGGCTATTACAATCTGCGGAATGGAAAATATCGACCCGGTAGGTGTTCACACAGGTGACTCCATTGTTGTTGCGCCGATTATGACTCTTAACGATCATGATCTTAAAATGCTCAACGACAGTGCGATAAAAATTATCCGTGAACTTAAAATTGAGGGTGGCTGTAATGTTCAGTTTGCTCTTAATCCGGAAAACTCCGAATACTTCCTTATTGAGGTTAATCCACGAGTTTCCCGTTCATCAGCCTTGGCATCAAAGGCAAGCGGATATCCTATTGCAAGAGTAACAGCAAAAATCGCAGTTGGTATGGCTCTTGAAGAGATCGCCATTGCAAACACAAATGCAGCTTTTGAGCCGAGCCTTGATTATGTTGTAGCAAAGTTCCCGAGATTTCCTTTTGATAAGTTTGCATCAGCTACTAATGTTTTGGGAACACAGATGAAAGCAACAGGCGAAGTTATGGGCATTGGCTCAAACTTGGAAGAATGTATGCTTAAATCCGTTCGTTCTCTTGAAATCGGTGTGACACACCTTTGGATGAACAAGTTCTCCTCAATGAGCGAAGAAGAGTTGCTTGATAACCTTTCAGAATCAAGAGACGATAATATATTTGTTGTGGCAGAACTTTTAAGAAGAGGCGTAAGCGTTGAAAAACTCCACGAAGTAACAATGATCACCTCTTACTTCCTTGAGGCAATTAAGAATATCACCGAAATGGAAGTTAAACTCAAGGAAAATAAGGGCGACTTCGAAACTCTCAAGCAGGCCAAGAAAATGGGCTTCAGCGATAAGTTCATCTCAATGCTTTGGGGAGTTAAGGAACTTGATGTTTTCAATCTTCGCAAGGAAAACAATCTTTTCCCGGTTTACAAAATGGTTGACACCTGCCACACAAATGCATATATTCCTTATTTCTATTCAAGTTATACAGGTGAAAATGCCTCAAGACTTTCAGATAAGAAAAAACTTATCGTTTTAGGTGCAGGTCCAATCCGTATCGGTCAGGGTGTTGAGTTTGACTATTCAACAGTTCATGCCGTAACAACTATCAAAAATTCAGGTTATGAAGCAATTATCATTAACAATAACCCGGAAACAGTTTCAACTGACTATACAACAGCTGATAAACTCTATTTCGAACCTTTGACACCGGAAGATGTTATGAACATAATCGAGTTTGAAAAGCCGGAGGGGGTTATCGCATCTTTAGGCGGTCAGACTGCTATTAACCTTGCAGAACCTCTTGACAGAATGGGCGTTAAGATCGTTGGCACAGACTGTGCAGCCATTGAAAAAGCAGAAAACAGAGATTCATTTGAAAAAATACTTAAACAGCTTAACATTCCGCAGCCGAAGGGCAAAGCAGTCACAAAGATTGAAGACGGTGTTGCAGCTGCAGAGGAGATTGGTTATCCCGTTCTTGTTCGTCCGAGTTTCGTTCTCGGTGGCAGAGCAATGCAGATCGTAAGCAACGAAAGTCAGCTTCGTCACTATCTTAAAACAGCCGTTGAAATTGATGAGGACAGACCGGTTCTTGTTGATAAATATATCGTTGGTAAAGAAGTTGAAGTTGACGCTATTTGTGACGGCATAAATGTGTTCGTTCCCGGTATTATGGAACTTGTTGAAAAGACAGGTATTCACAGCGGTGACTCCATAAGCGTATATCCGCCTTTCAGCATTTCAGACAAGGTTAAAGGAACAATCCTCCAGTATGCCAAGAAATTAGGTTTAGGCATCGGCATAAAGGGTCTTTATAACATTCAGTTTATTGTTGATAAGAATGACGATGTATATATTATCGAAGTTAACCCTCGTTCATCAAGAACAGTTCCTTTCCTTTCAAAGGCAACAGGATATAGCCTTGCAGATATTGCAACTCAGGTTATTATGGGTGTTTCTCTTAAGGAACAGGGCATATTCGACATTTATCCTCACGAAAGAGATCGTTGGTATGTAAAAGTTCCTGTGTTCTCATTCAATAAGATCAGAGGTCTTGACGCATATCTTTCACCGGAAATGAAGTCCACAGGTGAAGCTATCGGTTATGATGATAAGCTCAACCGTGCTCTTTATAAGGCCTTGCAGGCATCAGGTATGTCTGTTCAGAACTACGGAACAGTATTTGTTACCATTGCCGACAAGGATAAAGATGAAGCACTTCCTCTTATCAGAAGATTTTATAACTTGGGATTCAACATTCAGGCAACAAAGGGAACTGCCGACTTCCTTAAGGAAAATGGTATTCGCACTCATGTATTGTCAAAAATCAGTGAAGGCAGTGAAGAAATCCCCAACGCTATCAGACAGGGTCACATTGCTTATATTATCAACACAAGTGATATTGGCAGTGAAGGACTTAAAAAGGACGGTCATGAAATCAGACGACTTGCAACAGAGAATAACATCAACATTTTCACAGCTCTTGACACAGTAAGAGTACTTCTTGATGTTCTTGAAGAGACAACTCTTTGCATCTCAACAATTTACGACTAAAACAATGAAAGGAAATCGCAGGTGCATGAAAATTTAATGCACCTGTGTTGTACTGTCAAAATGAAAAAAGGACTTTTCACAATCGAAAGCAATAAAAAGATCGCCAAGGATATCTTTCTTATGGTTCTCAGTGGTGACACAAGTGACATTACCGCCTCCGGTCAGTTTGTCAACATTCAGCTTGACGGACTTTATTTAAGACGCCCCATATCTGTTTGTGACTATGCTGAAAACAGCCTCACACTTATTTATAAAGTTGTGGGCAAGGGCACAGAGCAAATGAGTAAATTGGAAAAGGGCGCTGTTCTTGATATTCTTACCGGATTGGGCAATGGTTATGACCTTGAAAAAAGCGGAGACAAGCCTCTTCTTGTCGGTGGTGGCGTAGGTGTTCCGCCTATGTTCAACCTTTGCAAAAAGCTCATTGCACAGGGAAAGAAAGTATCTGTTATTATGGGCTTTAACGGTAAAGATGACATATTTTATGAAGAAGAGTTTAAAAACTTGGGAGCAGATGTTTATGTGTCAACAGCTGACGGAAGTTATGGCACAAAAGGTTTTGTAACCGATTGCATGGACGGAATTGATTATACTTATGTTTATTCCTGTGGTCCTGAACCGATGCTGAAAGCTCTTTATAATAAGTGTGTGACCGGTGGTCAGTTCAGCTTTGAAGAGAGAATGGGTTGCGGTTTTGGTGCTTGCATGGGATGTTCATGCAAAACAAAATACGGCAACAAGAGAATTTGCAAGGACGGCCCTGTTCTTGAGAAGGAGGAAATTATATGGTAAATTTAAAAGTCAACTTAAGCGGTTTAGAACTTGATAATCCTATAATTCCGGCAAGCGGAACATTTGGTTACGGTTATGAATTTGCAGAGTTTTATGATATAAATTGCCTTGGAACATTTTCTTTTAAAGGAACAACAAGTGAGCCCAGATTCGGAAATCCAACACCGAGAATTGCCGAGTGTAATGCAGGCATGATAAACAGTGTGGGACTTCAAAATCCCGGAGTTGAAAAGGTTATCGGTGAAGAACTTAAGAAACTTAAGGCTTGCTTTAATAAAAAGGTGATTGCCAATGTGGGCGGTTTTTCAGTTGATGAATATGCCCAAACTTGCGAAAAACTTGATAAAGAGGAACAGGTCGGCTTGCTTGAAGTTAACATAAGCTGTCCCAATGTTCACAATGGCGGAATGAGTTTCGGAACAGACCCGAAAATGGCATACCAAGTGACAAAAGCTGTCAAGGAAGTGACAACTAAACCTGTTTACATAAAACTCAGCCCAAATGTTACAGATATTGTTTCCATCGCCAAAGCCTGTGAAGATGCAGGGGCAGATGGCATCAGCATGATAAACACACTTTTGGGTATGCGAATTGACCTTAAAACAAAAAAGCCGGTTATTGCAAATAAAATGGGCGGTTTTTCAGGCAGTGCAATCTTGCCGGTGGCATTGAGAATGGTTTATCAGGTTTATGAAAATGTAAACATTCCGATTATAGGTATGGGCGGTGTAACAACTGCAGAAGATGTTATTGAGATGATGCTTGCCGGTGCAACGGCTGTTCAGGTCGGTGCGGCAAACCTTGTCAATCCTTATGCTTGCAAGGATATTATTGAAAAATTGCCGGAAGTCATGACAAAATACGGCATAAATAATTTAAGTGATATAATAGGAGGAGCACACTAATGGGTAAGGACGTAATTATTGCTTGTGATTTTTCAAGCGACAAAGAGGTTTTCGATTTTCTTGACTTATTCACTGAAGAAAAGCCTTATGTTAAAATCGGCATGGAGCTTTTCTATTCCGCAGGCCCGGATATTGTCCGTGAAATAAAGAAGAGAGGACACAAGATTTTCCTTGATCTTAAACTTCACGACATTCCGAACACAGTTAAGAAGTCAATGAGAGTTTTGTCAAAACTCGATGTTGATATGTGCAACCTTCACGCAAGCGGAACAATAGCAATGATGGAGGCTGCTCTTGAAGGTTTAACAAGAGATGACGGAACAAGACCGTTGCTTATAGCCGTAACTCAGTTGACTTCAACAAGTGAAGAAAGAATGAAGAAGGATCTTCTCATTGATGCACCTCTTGACGAGACTGTTCTTCACTATGCTCATAATGCAAAACTTGCAGGTCTTGACGGCGTTGTTTGTTCTCCTCTTGAGGCTGGCAAGGTTCATGAGAGATGTGGCAAGGAGTTCTTTACAGTAACTCCGGGTGTTCGATTTGCAGACGGAGAAATCGGAGATCAGGTTCGTGTTACAACTCCGGCAAAGGCAAAAGAAATCGGCTCAGATTATATAGTTGTTGGCAGACCGATCACAGCAGCAGAAGATCCGGTAAAGGCATACAGAAGATGTGTCGCGGAATTTTGTGATTGATAAATATTAAAAGGAGAGGCAGTCATGGAAGCTTACAAAAGAGAATTTATACAGTTTTTGGAAGGTGCAGGAGTTCTTAAGTTTGGAGATTTCACTGCAAAAAGCGGAAGAAAGATTCCGTATTTTATCAATGCAGGAGATATTAAAACAGGTGAACAGATCTGCAAATTAGGTGAGTTTTACGCTAAGGCATACTTTGAGAAAGTGGGCAATAAAAAGACAGTTCTTTACGGCCCTGCATATAAAGGTATTCCTATTGCAGTTTCAGTTGCAGTGGCTTTGGCAAAGAATGGACTTGATGTTCCGTTCTTCTTCAACCGTAAGGAAGAAAAAGACCACGGTGAAGGTGGCGTGTTTGTCGGTTATAAGCCTCAGGAAGGTGAAGAAATCGTTATTGTTGAAGATGTTATCACAGCCGGCACAGCAATTCGTGAAAGCATGTCAATTCTTTCAGGTCTCAAAGGCACAAAAGTTGCCGCAACATTTGTTATGGTAGACCGTAAGGAAAAAGGAAAGACAGAGAAATCTGCAATGGCAGAAGTGGGCGAAGAATTTGGCTTCCCCGTATATTCCGTTGTTGATGTTTATGATATTATCGAGTATCTCGAAGAAGATGAAAGCAACCGTGAAAATGTGGAAAGAATCAAGAAATATCTTGAAGTTAACGGTGCAAAAGAATAATTTTAACCTTAGGCATAAAATATCCGAACCCACATGTCCAAAACGCGGCATTTCATGCATCCTCGACTATTTTTCAGCTTTAAATACGTCAGTATTCCAGCACTGAAGAAATAGCCGATTGCACACAAACTGTTGCGTTTTGGATGCGAAGCAGTTTTTAAGGATAGATTTTTGTCAAGACAAGGAAAAACACAAGATAGGCTGCCGCCTATCGAGAATTTTTAACGCAGTATTGACGAAAATATTCCTAAAAAAACATATGGTGTTCGAATGTTTCTGCCTATGGGAAGTTTTTGAAAGGAATTAGAATTATGCGTAATCTTATCGATATTCTTGATTTATCTGTGGAAGAGATAGATGAGCTTGTTGCAACGGCAAACGACATTATCGCTCATCCGGAAAATTACAGGGAGAAGTGCAAATATAAAAAGTTGGCAACACTTTTCTTTGAACCATCAACGAGAACAAGACTTTCCTTTGAGTCGGCAATGATCGAACTTGGGGGAAATGTTATCGGCTTTTCCGAAGCATCTTCATCATCGGCATCAAAGGGTGAAAGCGTTGCGGATACTGCTATGATAGTAAGCGGTTATGCTGATATTATAGCTATGCGTCACCCAAAAGAGGGCGCACCGCTTGTGGCAGCTTTAAAGGGCGATATTCCTGTTATAAATGCGGGTGACGGAGGCCATCATCATCCAACTCAGACACTGACCGACCTTTTAACCATCAACCGTGAAAAGGGCAGATTTAACGGTCTTACCATAGGTTTATGCGGCGACTTAAAGTTCGGTAGAACAGTTCATTCACTCATTGCCGCCATGGCAAGATATGAAAATGTGAAGTTTATCCTTATTTCTCCCGATGAACTTAGACTTCCTGAGTTCGTTAAGGAAGAATATATGGGCAACTTAGAGTTTGAGGAGACGAGTTCTCTTGAAGAAGCGATGCCGAAACTTGATGTGCTTTATATGACAAGAATACAGCGTGAAAGATTTGCAAGTGAAAGTGAATATATGCGTCTTAAAGACAGTTATATTCTCACTCCCGAAAAGCTGGAAACAGCCAAAGAAGATCTTTGCATAATGCATCCTCTTCCAAGAGTTAACGAAATTTCCGTTGCAGTTGACGAAGACAAGAGAGCTTGCTATTTCAAGCAGGCAAGAAACGGAAAATATATCAGAATGGCGCTCATACTGAAACTTCTTGAGGAAGCAAAAAATCCGATTGAAGCAGGTCTTATTGATTCTGAGAAAATCAGAGAAGATCTTGTGTGCGATAATCCGAGTTGTATCACATCAGTTGAGCAGGAAATCAAACACATGTTCAAACTGACCAATAATGGTGTGTGGCGTTGTGTTTATTGTGATGTTAAGAAATAAGGTGTGGGAGAACCGCCCCGCGGTATAGTGGGGCGGTGGCAATGCCGGGGCTCGATGCCCCGGCATTGCCTTCCGGTTTCCACAAAACTGATAGGATCGTTTCCTTAGCACGAAGTGCTTGAAAATTCTAATCAAACCACAGTTCTTTTCCGAAAGCTCTGCTTTCAGTAGCCGACTATATCGCCGGCTGCCCACAGCTTTAATTTACATACTTGACTTAATCAAAAAAATGTGTTAATATCTTCTTCAGTAAATATAATAAAGACTTTGACGAAGAGAGTAATCTTAGGTGAAAAGGGGAGTTTTCCCAAGCGAGTCGGGGAGGGTGTAAGCCCGATGGGATTAACTTAAGATGAAAATCACTTCCGAGTTGCACGCTGAACAGAAATAATTAAGCGCCGCCGGTTTTTCACCGTTAAAAGAAACGCATATATATATAAGTATGTTGTAAACAGGTGGTAACAAAGCAGTCTTTGTCCTTTTTACAGGGCAAGGACTTTTTTATTTAATTATAATAAACTTCTAGGAGGGTGTTTATGTATAAACCGGTTCCAACCGACCTTAACTTCGTTTCAAGAGAAAAGGAAATCGAGAAGTTTTGGAAGGAAGCAAAGATTTTTGAAAAAAGCAGTCAGAAAGAAGGCCCGTCTTATGTTTTCTATGACGGTCCGCCAACAGCTAACGGTAAGCCTCATATCGGCCATGTTTTAACTCGTGTTATCAAAGATATGATTCCCCGTTATCACACCATGAAAGGCCAGAAAGTTCCGCGCAAAGCCGGTTGGGATACTCATGGCTTGCCCGTTGAACTTGAGGTTGAAAAGCTCTTAGGTCTTGATGGCAAAGAACAGATCGAACAATACGGTCTCGAACCATTTATTGATAAGTGTAAGGAAAGTGTATGGAAATACAAGGGTATGTGGGAAGACTTCTCAAGCACAGTTGGTTTCTGGGCTGATATGGACAATCCTTATGTAACATACCATAACTCTTATATTGAATCTGTTTGGTGGTCACTTAAGCAGGTTTACGATAAGGGTCTTATTTATAAAGGCTTCAAAATCGTTCCTTATTGTCCTCGCTGTGGCACACCTCTTTCATCACACGAAGTTGCTCAGGGTTATAAACTTGTAAAGGAACGCTCTGCTGTTGTTCGCTTTAAGGTTACAGGTGAAGACGCATACTTCCTTGCATGGACAACAACTCCGTGGACACTTCCGAGTAATGTAGCTCTTTGCGTAAATCCTGACGACGAATATATCAAGGTTAAGGCAAAAGATGGTTACACATATTATCTTGCCTCTGCTCTTGCAGACAAAGTTTTCTCTATCTTAAAGGAAAACGATGATGAAAAAGTATACGAAGTTCTTGAAACATATATAGGTAAGGATCTTGAATATAAGGAATATGAGCCTTTGTTTGACTTTGTCACACCTATTTGTGAGAAACAGCATAAGAAAGGCCACTATATCACTTGTGACAGCTATGTTACAATGTCTGACGGTACAGGTATCGTTCATATTGCTCCTGCATTCGGTGAAGACGATGCTCAGGTTGGCAGAAAATATGATTTACCGTTCGTTCAGCTTGTTGACAGCAAGGGTAACATGAGCGATTGCACTCCTTATGCCGGCATTTTCGTCAAGAAGGCAGATCCTATTATCCTTACAGATCTTGATAAGGCTGGTCTTCTCTTCGATGCTCCTAAGTTTGAGCATGATTATCCATTCTGCTGGCGCTGTGACACACCTCTTCTTTATTATGCAAGAGAGTCTTGGTTTATAAAGATGACAGCAGTTAAAGATGACCTTATCAAAAATAATAAAACAATTAACTGGATTCCCGAAAACATCGGTACAGGCAGATTTGGTGACTGGCTTGAGAATGTTCAGGATTGGGGTATCAGCCGTAACAGATATTGGGGTACTCCTCTTAATATTTGGGAATGTGAATGTGGACATCTTCATTCAATCGGTTCAATTGAAGAACTCAAATCAATGTCTGATAATTGTCCTGATGACATTGAGCTTCACCGCCCGTTCATTGACGCTGTGACAATCAAGTGCCCTGAGTGCGGAAAGCAGATGAAGCGTGTTCCTGAGGTTATTGACTGTTGGTACGACTCAGGTTCAATGCCTTTTGCACAGCATCACTATCCTTTTGAAAATAAGGAATTATTTGAGTCACAGTTCCCGGCTGATTTCATTTCAGAAGCTGTTGACCAGACAAGAGGTTGGTTCTATTCACTTCTTGCAATTTCAACTCTTATTTTCAATAAAGCTCCGTTTAAGAATGTTATTGTTTTGGGTCATGTCCAGGACGAGAACGGTCAAAAAATGAGTAAATCAAAGGGCAACGCTGTTGATCCGTTTGAGGCTCTTGAAACTTACGGTGCAGATGCTATCCGTTGGTATTTCTATACAAACTCAGCACCTTGGCTTCCTAACCGTTTCCACGGAAAGGCAGTTATCGAAGGTCAGAGAAAGTTCATGGGCACTCTCTGGAACACATACGCATTCTTTGTTCTCTATGCAAATATCGACAAGTTTAATGCAACTAAGTATACACTTGATTATGATAAACTTTCAGTAATGGATAAGTGGCTCTTATCAAAATTAAATTCAATGGTTAAAGATGTTGACAAGAACCTCGATGCATACAAAATACCGGAAGCTGCAAAGGCACTTCAGGAATTTGTTGATGACATGAGTAACTGGTATGTAAGACGTTGCCGTGAAAGATTCTGGAAGAAGGAACTTGATCAGGATAAGATCAATGCATACATGACACTTTATACAGCTCTTGTTACTGTAAGTAAAGCAGCAGCTCCAATGATCCCATTCATGGCTGAAGATATTTACAGAAACTTGGTTTGCTCCATCGACAGTGAGGCTTACGAGAGCGTTCATCTTTGCTCATTCCCGCAGGTTAACGAAGATCTTATTGATGCTGAACTCGAGGCTAATATGGATGCAGTCCTTAAGATTGTTGGTTTAGGCAGAGCTGCAAGAAACGCATCAAACATTAAGAATCGTCAGCCTTTAGGCGTGATGTATGTTAAGAGTGAGACAGAGCTTAACGAATTCTTCAAGGAGATCGTTGAAGAAGAACTTAATGTTAAGGAAGTTTCATTTGTTAAAGATGCAGATGATCTTATGTCATATAACTTCAAGCCGCAGATGAAGACTCTCGGTCCGAAATTCGGTGCAAAGTTAGGTGCAATCAGAAATGCACTTATGAACATTGACGGAGATTCTGCAAAGAAGACTCTTGATGCTGAAGGAAAGATTGAACTTGATATTGGAGGCGAGGTTATTGAACTTGCCACTGAGGATCTTCTCATTGAAGCAAAGCAGAAAGAGGGACTTGCATCTGTTTCCGATTACGGAGTAACAGTTGCTCTCAGCACAGTTCTTACAACTGAACTTATTGAAGAGGGCTTTGTTCGTGAAGTTATCAGCAAAGTTCAGACAATGAGAAAAGACGCTGACTTTAATGTTACCGATCATATCGCTGTTTATGTTAATACAACAGACAAATTGGCTGAAATTCTCAGCAACAATAAGGATGCTGTAATGGGTGATGTTCTTGCTGACGAGTTAAATCTTGACGGCATGGACGGACACACAGCTGAATGGAATATTAACGGTGAAAAGGCAACCATTGGTGTTAAGGTTATCGGCTGATAAAATATAAAGATAATCGGGTAACTCTCTTTTTGGGGGTTACCCGATGTTTTTGTGCGCGCCCGCGGTCGTGGGCGCGGAAACCCTTAGCGGTTGGGACAACCGCTTACGCCCCGCGGTTTAGTGGGGCGGTCAGCCGGGGGCTGACGAGAAAACTGAAAATCCATCTTGGAACTTTCTGCAAACCTGTCGGTACTTTCGGGGCATCGAGCCCCGAAAGTACCACCGCCCCACTATATCGCGGGGCGGTTTCAATTTCCATATTGAAAATTCCCCAAATATATTGTATAATTAGAAAGATAAAAGAATTTCCAACGGAGGTAATTATGAGAAATACTAAACTTATTAACCAAAACTGGCTTTTTTCCAAAGACGCAAAGTCAGTTCCTTCAACTCTTCCCACCGATTGGCAGGCTCTCGATTTGCCATATACATGGAACGGCAAGGACGGCCAGGACGGTGGCAACGATTATTATAGGGGCACTTGCTATTTTGTAAAGTCAGTTAAGTCTGAAGAACTTCCGGAAGGTCAGGTGAAGTATCTTCAGTTCGATGGCGTAAATTCTTCATGTGAGGTTTTTTGGAACGGCAAAAGCCTGGCAAAGCATGACGGTGGTTATTCAACTTTCAGAGTTGAAATCAGAGAGATCAAGGAGGATAACGTTCTTGCCCTTGCTGTTGATAACTCAGCTAATGACAGAGTTTATCCTCAAAATGCAGACTTCACATTTTATGGTGGAATTTATCGTGATGTGAGCGTTATCGGTGTTCCGGAAAGTCACTTCGACTTGGATTGTTACGGTGCTCCCGGTATTATGGTAACACCGAAAATTAACGGAAAAGATGCAGAAACCAAAATCAAAACATTCCTCAAAAACGCTGACGGCTGTGAAGTGAAATATGAAATTTCAGCAGATGGTCAGGTAGTAGCTCAGGCTGAAGGCAAAGATGAAATAAATATCAAAATTGAGAATGTTCATCTTTGGGACGGCTTAAAAGATCCGTATTTGTATACTGCAACAGCAACTCTCCTCAAAGACGGTGAGGAACTTGATAAGATATCAACTCGTTTCGGATGTCGCACATTTAAGATTGATCCCGAAAAGGGCTTCTTCCTTAACGGAAGAGAGTATCCTCTTCGTGGCGTTTCCCGTCATCAGGACAGACCCGAAATCGGTAATGCACTTCTCCCACAACACCACAAGGAAGATATTGATCTTATCCTCGAAATGGGCGCAAACACCATTCGTCTTGCTCATTATCAACATTCACAGGTTTTCTATGATCTTTGCGATGAGGCTGGTCTTGTTATCTGGGCTGAAATTCCATATATTTCCAAGCACATGCCTGACGGTTATGATAATACTGTTTCACAGATGAAAGAGCTTGTGGCTCAGAACTATAACCATCCGTCAATTGTTGTGTGGGGTCTTTCAAATGAAATCACAATTGCAGGTGCAGCCGATCCGGATCTTATAAGAAATCACCGCAAGTTGAATGATATTTGCCATGAAATGGACAGCACAAGACTTACAACTATCGCATCTGTTACCATGTGTTCAATTGATTCCGAATATGTTCATATCAGTGATGTTCTTTCTTATAACCACTATTTCGGTTGGTATGGTGGAGACACTTCCATGAACGGCCCTTGGTTCGATAATTTCCATAAGAAATACCCCAACAAGCCAATCGGTTTGAGTGAATATGGTTGTGAAGCACTTAACTGGCATACTTCAGACCCGAAGCAGGGAGATTACACAGAAGAATATCAGGCATATTATCATGAAGAACTTATTAAACAGATTGCCGAAAGACCGTATCTTTGGGCAACTCATGTCTGGAATATGTTTGATTTTGCAGCTGATGCCCGTGCCGAAGGTGGAGAAAACGGCATGAACCATAAGGGCTTGGTTACATTCGACAGAAAGTATAAGAAAGACTCCTTCTATGCATATCAAGCATGGCTTTCTGATAAACCGATGGTGCATCTTTGCGGAAAACGCTATGTTGACCGAGTTGAAGATGTGACAAAGGTTACAGTTTATTCTAACTGTGATGAAGTTGAGCTTTTTGCAAATGGTGAAAGTGTCGGAAAGCAGAAAAGAGGAAAATATCCTTTCTTCTATTTCAATGTGAATAACATAGGCGAAACAACTCTCACCGTTAAAGCAGGAGACTTGGAAGACTCAGGTGTTATCCGCAAGGTTGACACTCCCAATGAAGCATACATAATGAAAGAAGAAGGAGATGTAATTAACTGGTTTGAAATCAATACACCTGATGGCCGTTACTCAATAAACGATACGATCGGTGATATTATGTCAACAACAGCAGGTAAAATTGCAGCCGTAAGAGCCCTTCTTAAGGTTATGAATTCTCTTCCCGATGATAAGCCAAAGGGGGAAAAGAAGGATAAGAGCAAGAAGAAAAAAGGTTTGGAAGTTGCCGGTTTCCAATTAAGCCTTCCAATGATCAAGAATGTTTATTCAATGGCAAAAGGATTTACGGTTAAGAGAGCTTTTTCCATGATGGGCGGTAAGTTCTCAAAAGAACAGATACTTGAAATAAACGCAATGCTTAATAAGGTTAAAAAACCGAGAAAATAATCGGTGAAAAAAGGATTTCTTTCGGATCTGAGTCCGAAGAAATCCTTTTTGCTTTTGTCCACAAAAATAAAAAACCATATTGCGTTCGACTCTCATCAGTTTTCCCTGCCGTTTTTGGTGTGTGGTAGCAGACGGTTTCAAAGTCAACCTGCGGTTGACCACCCGACTATACCGCCGGGTGCGGTCTGCTCCGCAGACTAAAGCCGCCGCCCACGACCGCGGGCGGCGGCAAAAACCCCCTCCGTTTAAACGGAGGGGGTTATAAACTTAAAATTTAATAATTACTTGCAAGCTTCTTCAACTGCAACTGCACAAGCAACTGTTGCACCAACCATCGGGTTGTTGCCCATACCGATAAGACCCATCATCTCAACGTGAGCAGGAACTGAAGATGAACCTGCAAACTGAGCGTCTGAGTGCATACGACCCATTGTGTCTGTCATACCGTATGAAGCAGGGCCTGCAGCCATGTTATCGGGGTGAAGTGTACGGCCTGTACCACCACCTGAAGCAACTGAGAAGTAGTTAATGCCGTTCTGAACGCACCACTTCTTGTATGTGCCTGCAACAGGATGCTGGAAACGAGTTGGGTTAGTTGAGTTACCTGTGATTGAAACACCAACATTTTCCAACTTCATGATAGCAACGCCTTCCGGAACATTGTCAGCGCCGTAGCAGCGAACCTTTGCTCTGTCACCTGTTGAATATGCTGTCTCGTTAACGATCTTAACTGTTTCTGAATATGGATCAAACTCTGTCTGAACATAAGTGAAACCGTTAATTCTTGAAATGATCATAGCAGCGTCTTTGCCTAAACCGTTAAGAATAACTCTTAAAGGTTTAACTCTTACCTTGTTAGCGTTAAGAGCAATTTTGATTGCGCCTTCAGCAGCTGCAAAACTTTCGTGACCTGCAAGGAAGCAGAAGCACTCTGTTTCTTCTGAAAGGAGCATTTTGCCAAGGTTACCGTGACCGAGACCAACCTGACGGTTGTCAGCAACTGAACCGGGGATACAGAAAGCCTGGAGACCTTCGCCGATTGCAGCAGCAGCGTCAGCAGCCTTTACGCAACCCTTCTTGAGAGCGATAGCGCAACCTACTGTGTATGCCCAAACAGCGTTTTCAAAGCAGATCGGCTGAGTTTCTCTGATGATTTTATCGCAGTCAATTCCTTTTGCAAGAGTGATTTCTTTGCACTCCTCAACTGAATTGATGCCGTATTCTTTAAGAACAGCAAGAATTTTGTCAATTCTTCTTTCGTAACTTTCAAATAATGCCATCTTGTGTTACCTCCTTACTCTTTACGGGGATCGATGTACTTAAC
>CAYPMB010000005.1:0-89600 GCA_964411915.1 uncultured Faecalibacterium sp. | reverse complement strand
ATCTTTACTAATGCGATTTATTATTTTGTGTTATTTCAATGATTTAAGGGTATTGAATAGTTTATATCGTTAATATATTGCATTCTATGATGAAATGGTTGTTTAGGTGAATGTTTTAATTACTAAATAAAATCAATATTTTAACAAGTTTTCTACATAGTATATAAAAATCTATACTAAATTGTGAAAAAGGATAGCGATTTGACAAAATAGAATTTTAAAAGTCTTATTTAAAAAATATCCTAGAATGGCAGATTTAAAATCTGTTATGTATAGACGAACGAAATGGGAAAAAGGTGACAAAAAAATTGAAGAAACTGCAAAAAAATATTTTTTTACGGTTAGTGGAATTCTTGGAAAGGGAATTGGTGCTGTGGGGGAGTTTCTCTCGTCAGCCTCCGGCTGACCTACCCCACTATACCGCGGGGCAGTCCTTCCCCCAACTTATGCATAAAACATAAAACTTATCCAATCAGGACATCAAAGGGACAGCAAAAAGAGTAGGGGAGGGCAGTTCACTGTAAAAAAAGAACCCACTCGAATAATCGAGTGGGCAGATAAACATATAAAAGTTATCTCTTTGACCGATCTATATAGTTTCCGCTTTCAGTCGAAAAAACCATTTAGACATATCGATACAGTTCACTAAGCTTCTGCAAATTCTCATCATTACATTTTTGCTTAATAAGTGTACTCGATAAACCCATATAACATTTACTTGTTTATTGTTATTTTTTCTGTAATATGCACACTGTTATAATTTTCATCAAGCCCGTTCAGCATAAACTCAATCTTTTCTACATCATCTACATTCAAACCCGTATTGCCGGAAAAGAGGATAAATGGTGATTGAGATATTTTATCGGCTTCAAGTTCAATAGGCATTCCCGTTCCGCTTTCAACAAGCATATCGTTTATGTATACATCGTCTAACGATAAAATAAGTTTTTCGTTACTGTTATTAGTAACTTTGAGCATCATATACATAGCGGTTACACCATCAACTTCATAAAGATCAATGTATTCAATCGTGAAATAATCATCAGTATATAACACACTGTTGTTTTCTTCTTCTTCTGTAATGTTTGTTGAGTTGTCATGGGTGTTACCGGTTGTATCGGAACTTGAATCGTCAGTAAGTGTTCCTAATAAGATAGACAAGAAGAGAAAAGATAAAACAACAATAATCACTGTTTTCTTGCGTGATTTTTTCGGTTTTCTCTTTTCTTTTGATGCTCCTTCTGTTTTACTTCCACACTTAGCACAAAAACTAGCATCGTCTTGCATTTCCGAACCACAAAATTTACAATATTTCATAAAAAAATCCTTTCAAAAAATGATGATAAACAGGCAAACAAAAAATGCTAACAAAAGCAAAACAATCGGTACCGCAAGAAATCCGCATCCAATTCCTTCTACGCATTCAGCTAACAATCGCCCCGGGGTTTTTTCACCGCAATAGACACAAGAATTAGCTGTTCTGGAAATTTTAGCACCGCAGCATCTGCAAGTTGTCATTCTAAAATTGTCATAAATATTCACACTGTTTAAATTTACTGCTTTTCCGCACTTTGGACAAAAATTTGCTTCTGTAGTGATTTCAGAACCACAATTATCACAATATATAAAGATTACCTCCCTTCAGTGTGAAATTTTTCTTATGCACTTCATACGAACAAATAAAAAAGTGCGGCTACCGAAGTGCCGCACCAAAAACGCAAACTTCGATAGTCGCCAAACCAACCAAATTAGCAAGAACAAAACACGTCTATCCAAACTGTATTCGGTAAGAAGTTGCATTTTTATCAAATTCATACAAATACAGTTGTGAAAGGCGTAAATTATCTTACAAAAAATGTTCTTGTATTCTAATATTCAGTTGGTTTGGCAATAACATTATATCACGTTTTAGCGAAAATATCAACACAAAAAATGCTCACCGAAGAGGACCCGCAGTTCACTGTAAAAAAAGAACCCACTCGAATAATCGAGTGGGCAGATAAACATATAAAAGTTATCTCTTTGAGAACTGCGGTGCACGGCGAGCGCCTTTGAGACCGTATTTCTTTCTTTCCTTCATTCTCGGGTCACGAGTAAGGAAGCCAGCCTTCTTGAGAGCAGGACGAAGTTCTTCGTCATACTGAAGTAAAGCTCTTGATAAACCGTGACGGATAGCGCCTGCCTGACCGGTAACGCCACCACCGTTTACACGGCATACGATGTCAAACTTCTCTGATGTGCCTGTTAAAGCGAGAGGCTGACGAACGATGAGTTTTAATGTTTCGAGACCAAAATAATCGTCGATGTCTCTGTCATTGATTGTGATTTTGCCTGTGCCTGCATATACACGAACACGAGCTACTGATTTCTTTCTACGGCCTGTACCATAGAAAAACGGATTTGTTTCGTACATTATTTTAATCTCCTTTCTTAGAATTCACGCAACTCAGGCTTCTGAGCTTCGTGCTTGTGATCTGCACCTGCATATACTCTGAGTCTTGTCAAAGCATTGCGGCCGAGAGTTGTGTCCGGAATCATACCCTTAATTGCCTTTGTAACAACGAACTCAGGCTTTTCTGCCATGAGCTTGCTATACTTAACTTCCTTAAGGTTGCCAATGTATCCTGTGTGATGATAGTACATTTTCTGATCGAGTTTCTTACCTGTGAGAACGACCTTAGAAGCGTTGATGATAACAACATGGTCGCCACAGTCAACGTGCGGTGTGTAAGTAGGCTTGTGCTTACCACGAAGAAGTACAGCAGCTTCAGCAGCAACACTACCGAGTGTCTTGCCTTCAGCGTTGATTAAGTACCACTTGCGTTCAACTTCGCCTGCTTTTGCCATAAAAGTTGACATAACTATACCTCCAATTAAATTTAATGCTTGCATATATTATCACAAACTTTCTTGCTTGTCAACACCTTTTTTCTCGATTTTTTAATTTAGATTTCATAATCTCTTGTTTTCTCTCGTTTTCTCTTGTTTTCATGTGATTTCCTCACTTGCGAAATTCAAAAAATATTTTTAAAAGCATTGTTTTTATAAAATAAACGGCTAAGTCGTTGAATTTTGAAGCATAATTTGTTATAATTGTTAGGTTAAAGAAGTCGAGTAAATTGTGTTTCTTTTCACGCAAACGATGATCGACTAATTTTCCGAAAGGATATGATATAATGTTATCACTCAAACAGTTATATAAAATAGGAAAAGGCCCGTCTTCATCTCACACCATGGGTCCCGATAAAGCTGCAAAGAGGTTTTTGAAAATGTATCCCGATGCAGACAGATACAGAGTTGTGCTTTACGGCTCACTTGCAAAAACAGGTGTCGGACACAGAACAGATTGGGTGTTGAAACAGGCTTTTGAGGGCAAGGAATGTGATATTGTTCTTGATATGTATGCCAAGGTAGACGACCATCCGAACACGATGGACTTTTTCGCATACTATAATGACAGCGATAAAGCAGAGACTGTCAGATTTTACAGTGTCGGTGGCGGTGACATAAGAATGAAAGGGGAGGAAGTTCCACCGGAGGAAGATGTTTACTCTCTTAATACATTCACAGAGATTTCCGAATATTGCAGAGAAAAAGAAATTGCAATATGGCAGTATGTTGAAGAGTGCGAAGGACCGGAAATATGGGATTACCTGACAGAAGTTTGGAACACCATGAAAGAAGCAATCAAAGAGGGGTTAAACGCCCAAGGAGTACTTCACGGTGGACTTAACATTGAAAGAAAGGCACGATATCTTTATCGCCAAAAGCATATTGATGAAACGGAAGAAACCAAGGTGAACCGCCTTGTTTGTGCATACGCATACGCAGTCAGTGAGCAGAATGCATCAGGCGGAACGATCGTTACTGCTCCTACTTGCGGGGCTTGCGGTGTTGTTCCGGCAGTTCTCATGTTTTCACAGAAAAGAAGAAATTTCACAGATGAACAAATAATTCATGCTCTTGCAACCGGTGGTATAATAGGCAACCTTATTAAAACAAACGCTTCCATAAGCGGTGCGGAGTGCGGTTGTCAGGCAGAAATTGGCACAGCCTGTGCTATGGCTGCTGCGGCAACGGCAGAACTTTATGAACTTGATCTTGATCAAATCGAGTATGCGGCAGAAATGTCCATTGAGCATCATCTCGGACTCACTTGCGATCCGGTTAAAGGCTTGGTGCAAATTCCTTGCATCGAGCGTAATGCAGTTGCAGCCATGAGAGCCCTTAATGCGGTTAATCTTGCTGATTTTCTTGCCGATTCGAGAAAAATCAGTTTTGATATGGTTGTTGAAACCATGTATGAAACAGGCAAGGATTTGAAAGTTGTTTACAGAGAGACCTCAGAAGGCGGTTTGGCAAGCAAATACAACGGCTGATAAATTGGTGTTAAAGGAAGTATAGGAGGAGAGAATCCGAATATATTTCCTTTTTTTCTTGCATATTTATGCTAACTGTGGTAAAATAGCGTATATTTTGTTCAAAGTAAGGTGTTATCCATGAAATTACAGATACCTGTAAACTACGATCCTCTTCTTGATATTCGTCATACAGAGGTAGCAATTAAGAAAGTTAAGGATTTCTTTGAAAGAGATTTATCCATACAGCTTAATCTGACACGAGTTTCCGCCCCTTTGTTTGTTAAAACAGGCACAGGTCTTAACGATACTCTCAATGGTGTTGAGCGTCCTGTAACATTCGATGTTCTTGAAACCGGAGAAGAATACGAAATAGTTCACTCTCTTGCTAAGTGGAAAAGAACAGCTCTTAAACACTACGGTTTCGAAAATGGCGAAGGCTTGTATACTGATATGTATGCCATAAGAAGAGATGAAGAAACGGATAATATTCATTCAATTTATGTTGACCAATGGGACTGGGAAAAGATAATCTCTAAGGAAGAAAGAAACGAGGAGACACTTAAGAAAGCTGTCAGAGCAGTGTATGCCTCTCTTAAACACACAGAGAATTATATTGCAGATGAATATGACTTTGTGCATAAATTCTTACCGGAAGATATTTTCTTCATAACAACTCAGGAACTTGAGGATATGTATCCGGACAAGACTTCCAAGGAAAGGGAAAATCTTATTGCACGAGAACATAAAGCGGTATTTATTATGAAAATAGGAGGAGAACTTAAGTCAGGTAAAATCCATGACGGCAGAGCTCCGGACTATGATGACTGGTCACTTAACGGTGATATTATTGTATATTATCCCATTCTTGACATAGCATTGGAACTTTCTTCAATGGGTATCAGAGTTGACGAAGAGGCTCTTAAGAGACAGCTTGAGATCAGAGGTTGCACCGAGAGGGCGGAACTTCCTTTCCAGAAAGCGCTTCTTAACGGTGAATTGCCATACACCATCGGTGGTGGCATCGGTCAATCTCGAATCAGTATGTTCTTTTTGAGAAAAGCTCATATCGGTGAGGTTCAGGCTTCTGTTTGGCCGGAAGAAATGAAAAATAAATGCTACGAAAACAACATTCAGTTGTTGTAACAAATTAAATTTAGAGAAAAAGGCTCATCGTTTGTCGATGGGTCTTTTTGAATTTTGGGGTAGCCGTGAGTTCCGGGGGCGAAGCCCCAATGCCTGGCGGCATTGGGGGGAGGGCGGCTGTGCCGCCCTCGTTTGTGCCTGCGGCACAAACCTTCGCCCCCGGAACTCACGGCTTTGCACAAACCAAAAAACAACTGCAATGAGCCAAACCCGACTCTTTGCAGTTGCAAATGTTTCAGAGAAATTATCTTTTAACTTTTTTGTTCAGCCTTTCTGTTAGGACAATGGTTGTCAATACAAAAATGCAGAGAAAAACCGGATATAACCCTAAACCGAAATGCCTTGCCACAATTCCGAAAAGAGGAGGCATAACCGTTGAACCGACATAAGCGAAAGCCATCTCAAGTCCAACTATGGCTTGAGAGTTTCCCTCACCGAAAATAGTAGGAGTTGAATGCATAATGGCGGGATAAATCGGACCACAGCCAAATCCCAAAACGAAAATGCCGATGATAGCAGGCATAACCGAAGTGAAAGGAATAAGCGTGATGATAACGCCAGCCAAACTTATAAAACAACCTAACCTTATCATGTTCTTGTCTCCGACTCTGTCAGAAAAGAAACCGGTCACGAGTCGGCTCAGGGACATTCCAATATAAAATAGTGCAGCATATTTTGCGGCGGTTTCCGCATTTATACCTCTTCCCGAAACAAAATAGCTGCTCGTCCATGAAAAAGCTATTCCTTCTATTGAGCAGTAGGCGAAAAAGCTGAAAAGGTTTTCTTTTATTCCCTTGAGTGCAAATATCTCTTTGTATGTTAAGCCGGTGTGTTTGGAAATTTCTTCTGAAAGAGACTTTGTTTCTCCCTTTTTCCAAAGAGGAAGACTTGCAAAAAGAATAACCGTAAGTATGCACTGTATGATGCCCACATTGAGATAACCTTTGTCCCATTGAGAATCGTTTTTCAACCAGTAGCTCATTATGTAAGGACTTACGATCGCACCGACACCCCAAAAGCAGTGCAGCCAGCTGAGATGCTTTGATGAATAACGAATAGCCATATAGTTGTTGAGTGCCGCATCAACACAGCCTGCACCTAAACCCATAGGTATGGCAAATAAAATCAGCATCCAAAATCGAGTGGAAAAAGCAAAACCCAATAAAGCTAAAGCTGTCATGCCAACGCTGATTGCCGTCAAAAGTCCGGTGCTGATTTTTCTGGTGATCTTTTCAGTGAAAAGACTTGATATGATGGTGCAAACGTATGTCGTTACAGTGACAAACCCGGCATAGGATACAGGCACCTCAAATTCTAATTGTAAGACGGGCCAAGCAGAACCGAAAAGAGAATCCGGCAGGCCTAAACAAATAAATCCCAAGTAAATAATAGCAAGTAAAAGCATAAATTTCTTCCTCAGTTTTAATATTGGTGGGAACATGAAAACACAATGATGATTTTCAGGGCTTATATTATTCTTACTGTTCGGAGTCATAACCGAAATAAGCTTGAAACCCTGTTTTGACTGTTGGTTCTGTGTTTTACAATCCTAAAAAACGGGCTGTAAAAAAACATCCGTCTTCTTACAGCCTGCTTATAATCTTATGCGTTGATTCCTGTGGCTTCCGCAGTGCTTTCAGTTTGAGCTGCTTCTTCCAAAATAGGTGTTACTGTTTCTTCAGCTGCCTCTTTCTTTTCACGGCGCTCTTTTCGTGGAAGTCTTTCTTTTTTCTCTTTCTTTTCCTTAGGCTCTTTTTCAGGTTCTTCTGTTATAACCTCAATGTCTGTGGGCTTATCGGCATTGAAGAACTTTCCGGGAGGTGAGAAAACACGAATAGCTTTTTCAAGGTTGTGGGTAATAACCTCTTTGTGAGCTCCACCGTATTCACCGTCTATTGTCCAAGGAACTTCCTTTTCAAATGTGATTTTAAATTTGCTTGTGTGGAAGATGAGAATTTGCTTTCCGTCATATTCTTTTCTCATCATCTGAGCGATAAGTGCGGGAATTTGTGCAGCATTTTTAAATCTGTTAACTAAAAGCAATTCAAATTTGCCGTCATCAAGTTTAACTTCTTCTTCCTTGATTTTGAAAATACCACCGATTGATGCTGAGTCGGTAACTGAACCGAAACAGAACTCGCCTTCAAAAACACCCTGGTCGCATTCAACCTTTGCTTTGAAGTTTTCAATATTTTTCAATTCTGTGAAAACACCGTTGGCAAGGTATGCAGGATAACCGAAAATGTTTTTCATTTTTTGGCTTGTGCTGTAAGATGATTTTGTGAATGCGCCGAAAGAGGCTGTGTAAGTGAAATATCTGTTGTTGAAAAGACCGACATCATACCAGTTCATGTGACCGTCAACAATGAGTTTTACTGCTTCTCTGTAATCGGATGGAAGACCCAAGGTTGAGGCAAGGTCGTTTGTTGAACCCATTGGTATGTAACCCACAGGAATTCTGTTGGGCATATCCATAATACCGTTTACTGTTTCGTTGAAAGTACCGTCGCCGCCGCAGCATACGACAATATCATGGTCTTTCGCTTTCTCTTTGACAATGCGTGTTGCATCGCCGGTGCATCTTGTGAATTCTGTTGTGACTTTGTAGTTAGCCGGGAAACATTTAACTATATCATAAGCGCGGGCTCTTTTTTTATTTCTGCCAGCACAAGGATTTATAATCAATAATACTCGTTTCAGTAGCTCACTCATTTTATCACTCTCCTTAAAAATATTTATTTCAAAGTATGCTCTGAAATAATCTGAGCGCACTTTGATATTCTAATAATATCAATCCTTTTAAGATTTGTCAAAGGTTTTGTTCCATTTTAATTAAAAATAAGTATGTTTATTCATAAAATTACTAATAAACAGGTAAAAATGCTGATTTTCAGTGAACAAAATTACATGTAAGTCAAATATTTTTCGGAAAAAGTGACTTTGAGTTTAGTCAGAAAAAACTTTGTCCGACACAATTCGTCAACTCTTTTTGAAATTTGTATTGAATTTGGTATAACTTTTGTGGTATAATTCATAAAAATATTTGAAAGGAGTAATGTGAAGTGTTAGAATCAATTTACCATTTTGACTGGAATGTGTTTCAGTGGGTAGAGGAAAATCTTTGGAATCCGGTAATGGATGTTTTCTTTAAAATCATCACTCTTTCAGGCGAAGAAGGCATAATATTTATCCTTATGGCTTTGGCTTTCTTGGCTGTCGGTATCTTCAAGAAGGACGAAAAGTGCAAGAAGATCGGTCTTGCTGTTATCGTTTCTCTTATTTTCATGGGTATCGTTAACAACTTGGTTTTAAAAGAACTCATCGCTCGTGTGAGACCGTTTAACTTTGAATGGACTCAGTATTCATGGGGTGGAACTTTCAACTTCCCTGAAATCGTTTCAAGACCTTCAAGCTGGTCTTTCCCATCAGGTCACTCATCATCAGCTTTTGCTGCTTGCTTCGCAGTGTTCTGGTATAATAAGAAAGTAGGCACACCTGCTCTTATTTATGCAGCACTTATGGCTTTCTCAAGAGTATATGTCCATGTTCATTATTGCACAGATGTTATTGCCGGTTCACTTGTTGGTATCATTTATGCTATCGCAGGCGTATTTATTGCAAAAGCTCTTTATAATGTACTTAACGACAAAGTCTTCTCAAAAGTTGAAAGTAAACTTGTGAAAGATAAAAACTAATTAAATAACAAAATTGAAAGAGTCGCAAACTGTTGGGTTTACGACTCTTTTTGTTTGGTGATATGAGCGCCCGCGGTTGTGGGCGCGTAATTTTAAAGTGGGCGGGACGCCCACTCAGCCCGGCGGTATAGTCGGGCGGTCAGCCGAAGGTTGACGAAAAGCCGGCCGACAGAACAAACTGAAAATATTTTACACCTTACTGCTTATCTTACAGTTTCAATTAAGAGTAAAACCAATTTGTATCCCACAGGAACCAAAAGGGAGGGGAGCATATTAACTGTCTTGATCTGTTTGTCTGAGTTATAAAGAAAGTTGATTCCAATACACATGACAAGAGCATAGCCGACCATACATATATTATTGAGAAGATCACCTGTAAGCACGTTTTCGAGAGCTCCGGCGAGAAGAGTTATTCCTCCTTGGTATATAAGAACGGGGATGATCGAGAAAATTACACCGTAGCCTAAGGATGCGGCGAGAACTATTGATGTGATACCGTCAATTATACCTTTTGTTATAAGAGTACTGCTGTCACCTAAAAGTCCGTCATTTATCGCTCCGACAATAGCCATTGCTCCGATACAGTATATCATTGTTGATGTTATGAAACCTTGGGCAAATCCGGACATTTTGAATTTGCTTTCAATTTTCTTGCAGCCCTTATTCAATCTGTCGTCCAGCTTGAGAATTTCACCTATGAATGTGCCTAGGGCAAGACTTACTACCAAAATCAGCTCTCCGCTGCTTGAAATTTTTCCATTTCCGTCACTTTTTAACATAGTCGAGAGAACTCCACATATTCCGATGATGAGAACAGCGACTCCTGTGGCTTTATGAATGGAATATTCCATCTCCTTGCTTATTGCCTTTTTGAAAATAAGTCCAACAGCACTTCCTAAAATTATCAAAATAACATTTACTATCGTACCCATATTATAACTTCCTTTATATCAGGTTTTAATCAATAACCGCATTTTTTACAATTTGCAAGATGCTCTTCATAGGTTTCCGCATAATAGTAATTCATATCCGAATCAGTGACGAAGAACATATAGTCAGTATCCTCCGGATAAAGGGCTGCCTTTATGGCTGCAATTCCCGGATTGCATATAGGTCCTGCCGGTAAGCCGTAGCACTTATATGTGTTGTAAAGTTCGTTATACTTGTCCTTATCTTCTGTTAAATAAGGCTTTACATACTTTTCCAAATAATGAATTGTAACATCACATTCAAGCCTGTTATATGAGGCGTTGAGTCTGTTGTGAATAACAGATGAAACTGTGTTCATCTCTCCGACAATATCCGCCTCCTTTTGAATTATGGAGGCAATAGTTATAATTTCGTCCATTGTATAGCCGAGTTTGTCAGCTTGAGCATACATATCTTCTGTGAGCTTTTTGTCAGTGTTTTTTAAAAAGCGTGAAAGAGCTTTCTTTCCTCCCTCATTGAAGTAAAACTCATAAGTGTCCGGAAAAACATATCCTTCAAGTACAAATGCCCTTTCTTCCGGGTTGGAGATTTCTGCTGTGAAACCGTAATCAGGACTTTCCCATTCTTCAATGGCACTTATAAAATCATTTAAGGTACAAACATTGTTTTCCTCTAAGAGTTCTCCCATTTGAGTTATGGTATAACCTTCGGGGAAAGTAATTTTTACTGTGTTTGATGCAGTGGTGGTTTCTTTTGTCTCCTGAGTGCTGTCAGTTTCTCCGGAACATGCGCAAAAAGAAAGCAGAGTAATAACACACAGGAGAATTGTCAATAATCTTTTCATATCCTGACTCCTTTATTTTTTTGCATCTTATATAATTGCAGATGCATCTTATAAAGATAATTATAACACATTAAAGCATAAAAGTGAAGTATATTAGCTGAAAAAATCGTAAAATATAGAAAAAAACGTGAAAATCAGCCACAGATTTCTAAAAAGACTTGAAATATTCTCGATAATAGTATAAAATATCAACGAAGATTTATTTATAAATTTTGGAGGATGTATTTATGATTAGTGCAGGCGATTTCAGAAATGGCGTTACATTCGAAGAAGAAGGCAACGTACTTCAGGTTGTTGAATTCCAGCATGTTAAGCCGGGTAAAGGCGCAGCTTTTGTAAGAACAAAAACAAAGAATGTTATGACAGGTGCAGTTATAGAAAAGAGCTATAACCCATCAGCAAAGTTCCCGACAGCTTTCATTGAAAGAAAAGATATGGAATATTCATACGAAGATGGCGGTCTTTACTACTTTATGGATCAGGAAACATACGAACTTGTTCCTGTTAACGAGACAGACCTTCCTGATAACTTCAAGTTTGTTAAGGAAAACATGGTTTGTAAGATTCTTTCCTATAAGGGCAAGATCTTCGGTGTTGAACCACCAAACTTTGTTGAACTTCAGGTTACAAAGTCAGATCCTGGCGTTAAGGGCGATACAGCAACAAACGTAACAAAACCGGCTATCCTTGAAACAGGTGCCGAAGTTAAAGTTCCTCTCTTCATTGATGAGGGCGAAATGATCCAGATCGACACAAGAACAGGTGAATACCTTGGCAGAGCTTAAGTTCTGCCGGGCTTAATTTAAAAACAACAGAAAGGGTGAATGAAATGTCAGTTTCAGAAAAAGTTGCATACTTAAGAGGTCTTATGGACGGCTTAAATCTTGATGAGGATAATGACACAACAAAGGTTTTTGCTGCAATGATCGATACTCTTGATGAAATGGCAAGTGAAATCAGTGACATCGAAGAAGAACTCGAAGATTTAGATGATGATGTAAGTGAATTAGAAGAATACATCGAAGAAGTTGACGAGGCTTTAGGCGATGTTGAAGAATTCGTTTATGATTGCGATTGCGACTGTGATTGCGATTGTGATGATGACTGCGATTGCTGTGACGATGATTGTGACTGCGATACAATCGAAGTTACATGTCCTGCATGCGGTGAAGAAATCTGCATCGATATCGATTGCATTGACGATGATGGTCAGGTTGACTGTCCGGCTTGCGGCGAAACACTTGAGTTTGAAATCGAAGAGTGCGGTTGCGAAGGTGACGAAGACTAATAAGTCAGTAAAAATTAAAATAAAGGCGATCGCTTATGCGGTCGCCTTTAAATCTTCCGAAGGAAGTCGATTTCAGCAGAAAAAACGGACTCTTATCTTTAATTTATTTTAAATTCATTGAAAAGCGAATGTTAATGTGTTATACTATAATTTATAATAAAATAAATCTGACTTAATTCGAAAGGGTATTGATATAGATGGCAAAAAAAGTGCTTGAGCTTAAGAATGTCGGCATTAAATTTAATCTCAGCAAGGAAAAGGTTGACAGTCTTAAAGAGTATGTTATAAAGTTTATCAAAAAAGAACTTAAATATAATGAGTTTTGGGCATTGAAGGATGTTTCATTTACTTTGGAAAAAGGGGACAGGCTTGGTGTTTTGGGCCTCAACGGTGCCGGCAAAAGTACACTTATGAAGGTTGTTGCCGGTGTGTATAAACCCACTGAGGGCGAAGTTATACGCAGGGGAAAAATTGCACCGCTTATCGAACTTGGTGCAGGTTTTAATAAAGAATATACAGGAAGAGAAAATATTTTTCTTTACGGCTCTGTTCTCGGTTATTCAAGAGCTTTCTTAAAAGAAAAATATGATGAAATAGTTGAATTTTCCGAACTCGGAGAATTTATTGATGTGCCGATGAAGAATTATTCTTCCGGTATGCGTTCAAGATTAGGTTTCGCTATTGCAACAGTAGTATGCCCTGATATTCTTATTCTTGATGAGGTTTTATCTGTTGGTGACGCTAAGTTCAGAAAAAAGAGCGAAGCTAAAATAATGAAGATGTTTGACGAAGGTGTTACCGTTCTCTTCGTTTCCCACTCTGTGGCTCAGGTCGAGAGACTTTGCAACAAGGCCATTATTCTTGAAAAGGGTAAGGTTATTGCGAGTGGTGATGTTCTTGATGTGACAAAGATTTACAGAGAGATGACAGATGATAACGGCAACAAAAAGCCGGAAGGCAAAAAAACTAAGTGATAAAATTATAAAATAAGTCTTGTCGGGAAAAGTAATTTTTTCACGGCAGTTATATATAGGGAGGAAGAGTGTGAATGAAAGGAATCATAAAAAACTTTATGCATTACCGTCATTTTCTTCTTGAAAATGTTAAGAAAGATATAAAATTAAAATATAGAAGTTCCTATTTGGGATTGGTTTGGACATTAGTTGAACCACTTTTGGAAATGATCGTTTTAACATATATTTTCGGAACTCTTTTCGGAAATTCGGAAAAAAGCTATCCGGTTTATATTCTTTGCGGTCGTTTGTTATTCAGATTTTACAGCGGATCAACCAAATCCTGTGTTCGTTCCATAAGAGCAAACTCAGGTATGATAAAAAAAGTTTATGTGCCTAAGTATCTTTATCCGCTTTCCAGCATATTATCAAACTATGTAACTTTCGGCATATCTCTTATTGTTCTTGCTGTTGTTAGCTTAGTCTTGGGAGTTTATCCCACATGGTACACATTGGGGGCAATTGTTCCACTGTTACTAATGTTTTTCCTTGCTTTCGGCACCGGCATGATACTTGCCACAGCGGGCGTATTTTTCAGAGATTGCGAGTATTTATGGAGTGTTATGTTGACCTTGATAATGTATACTTGTGCTATATTCTATAAAGAAGACAGATTTGCTGCACTTGGAAAAGATTGGATCTTAAAATATAATCCACTCTATTGCATTATTAAGAATTTCAGATTGTGCATAATTGATGCTCAACCTTTGGACTTAACAACCTGTTTATACGCTTTAGCCGTAGGTGTTGTTTTGAGCATTATAGGTTTGATCATGTTTAACAAGAATCAGGATAAGTTTATACTTCATGTTTAAAGGAGTAATCTATTATGAATTATAGCGAAGCCTTTGAATTACTTAAAGCACATTCCCAGGAGCATATTCTTAAGTTTTATAACGAACTTGATGAAAAACAGAAAAATGAATTGTTAAATCAAATTGAAAATATCGACTGGAGTATATTTGACATTCTTGAGAAAAAAAATAAACTTTCAGATAGAGGCGTTTTTGAACCTTTGGGCGCTCTGGAAGTCGATGAAATCCAAAATCGTGAAACAGAGTTTCGTGAAAAGGGCATAGAAGCGTTGCAAAAAGAAAAGATTGCCGCAGTTCTTCTTGCCGGTGGTCAAGGCACAAGACTGGGTCTTGACAAACCTAAGGGAACGCTAAATGTCGGTGTGAACAAGACATTATATTTGTTTGAGGCTCATATTAAGTGGCTTTTAAAACTGAAAGAAGAGTGTGGAGCTTATGTGCCGCTCTACATAATGACAAGCGATATCAACAATAAAGATACTGTTGGTTTTTTTGAAGAACACAACTATTTCGGATATGACAAATCCCATGTAACTTTCTTTGTTCAGGAGATGGCACCGGCTGTTGATTATGACGGCAAGATATACATGGCTGAAAAAGGCAAAATTGCACTTTCACCTAATGGCAACGGTGGTTGGTTCCGTTCAATGATGCGTGCCGGATTGGTTGAAGACATGAAGAAAAAAGGTATAGAATATCTTACTGCTTTTTCTGTTGATAATGTACTTCAGAAAATCAATGACCCTGTATTCGTGGGAGCAACTGTTCTTTCGGGAGCAGACATTGGAGCGAAGGTTGTTAAAAAGGTAGCAGACAGAGAAAAGTTAGGAGTTCTTTGCCTTGAGGATGGAAAACCGTCCATAGTTGAATATTACGAAATTACCGATGAAATGGCAAATCTTCGAGATGAGAAAGGTCAGCTTGCATATATTTTCGGAGTGATATTGAACTATATGTTTAAGTTGGAAAAGCTGATCGAACTGATGACTAAGGAAATGCCGCTTCACATAGTTGAAAAGAAAATTCCTTATATTGATGAAAACGGAAATCAAGTTAAGCCGGAAGAACCAAATGGGTATAAGTTTGAGACCCTTATTCTGGACATGGTTCATTTGATGGATAGCTGTCTTTCTTATGAAGTAGTCAGAGAAAAGGAATTTGCGCCAATAAAAAATAAGACAGGCGTGGATTCTCTTGAAAGTGCAAGAGAACTTATGAAATTGAATAATATGGAATTTTGATGGAATAGAACGCCCGCGGGCGCTCCGTTCCTCACCAAAAAGTGGTTGTAAAAACGCAAGTTTTTACAACCACTGATTTTTTTATTCACTTACAAACTAAAAACACTATATATTATCTTACTTTTTAACTTTTTCAACAGCTTTGCAAATAGCTGTGCCTGCCACGAAGCAAAGTGCAATTTCAAGGACTGCATTTGTGCCGAATAATGCTATAACAAATGCCCAAATGCTTGTTGTTCCCAATGTTGCTTGAAGATCAAGAATATATTGACATTTGCCGAAAAGAAGCATGAGGGTCGAAACGAAAAGAACTGTGTTGATAAGAGGAGTTATAACAGATGTTACAGCGTAGGCAATAGCTGTGTTACATTTTTTCTTTGTCATAAAATCAAAGATCTTGCCTGAAATAAGTCCCATGAGAATTCGCGGTAACATGCAAACAATGAATGTGAAAATCGGATTAACTGCAAGAAGAGCAGCTCCGAAAGCACTCATTCCAAAACACTGAATGAAACTTGTGATACCGAAAACAGTGCCTAACACAAGACCGGCTTTTGTCCCGGAAAGTGAAATGCCGACTATAACAGGAATACACATAAGAGTGATCTCAATTCCGGTGCCGATACGAATATATCCTAATGGGGTGAATGACATGATCAGCATAATAGCGATCAAAACTGAGTAAGTGGTTATGTTTTTGATTTTTGTGTTCATTTTATCCTCCTTGCTGTTGCTCTTGTTTATTATAAAGTATCAATAATTCCAAATGCTTTATATCTTAAGATGCAACGCTGAACATAAAAGTTTTGTTTTAATGTTTATCTTTGTTTTTGTTGTAAATTGCTTTCAAACCGTAAAGAAGCAAGGCATCTTCGTGGATGATTTTTTCTTTGCAATGCTTGATGATGCAGTTGCTGAATCCACCGGTCGCAACAACGGAAGCAACTTCTCCAAGTTCATCTTTAAAGCGCTGAACCATTCCGTCAATCATTGACGCATTGCCGAAGATTATGCCGGATTGCATACTTTCGACAGTGTTTTTACCAACGGCTTTTTTAGGCGCACTGAGAGGTATTACCGGAAGTTGAGATGCTGAGTTTGAAAGAGAGTTAAGAGAAACCCCTACACCCGGAGCAATCATACAGCCTTGGTAACTGCCGTCTTTTCCAATTACACTTATTTTGCTGGCTGTTCCCAAATCTATAACGAGACAGGGGAGTGGATATCTTTCGATGGCTGCAACTGCACCGACTAAAAGATCAGCTCCAAGTTGAGCCGGATTATCAATAAGAATATTGACTCCGGTTTTGATCCCCGGTCCGACAAGCATAGCCGGAACGCCTATAATGTGTGACATTGTTGTGAGAATGGTGTCCGTCAACTCAGGTACAACCGAACTGAGTATACCGGCTTTGAAGGCTTTTGATGAAATTCCGTTAAGTCTGAAAACTTGGTTAAACTCAAGAGCGTATTGGTCAATGGTCTTTCCCCTTATGGTAGAAAGCCTTGCGGTAAACTTGAGAGTTTCATCTTCAAAAGCACCGATAGTAATGTTAGTATTGCCCATATCAACGGTAAGAAGCATTTACGATCACCTACTTGTTTTTAGTTTGCCAATAGAGTATAATCTAAAATAGGAAAAAAGTCAAATTTGTTTGGAGTGATGAGATGATCTGCAATATTTGCCCCCGCGAATGTGGTGTGGACAGAAGTGTGACCACAGGTGTTTGTGGTATGCCGGAGGGTTTTGTTGTGGCAAGGGCAGCAAAGCATTTATGGGAAGAACCTTGCATCAGCGGTACAAACGGATCGGGCACTGTATTCTTTTCAGGTTGCAGCCTTAAATGTGTGTTTTGTCAGAATTATAGTATCAGCACCGAAAATTACGGCAAAGAGATCAGCGATGCCAGGCTTATGGAAATATTTGATTCCCTCATTGAGCAGGGTGTTCACAATATAAATCTTGTTAATCCCACTCATTATGCCACAAGACTTGCTAAAGTGCTTAAGGAATATAATTCTCCTGTCCCTGTGGTTTATAACACAGGCGGCTATGAGAAGGCAGAGACTCTTAAACAACTTGAAGGTTTGATAGATATTTATTTGCCTGATCTTAAGTATATTGATGAGGAAAAAAGCCGTAAATATTCAAAAGCACCGAATTATTTTCCTTTCGCCTCCGATGCAATAAAAGAAATGATAAGGCAGACGGGCTCTCCTGTTCTGGACGAAAATGGAATTATGAAAAAGGGAACGATAATTCGCCATCTTATCTTACCGAAAAATACAAATCAAAGTATTGCTGTTATTGATTGGCTGGAAGAAAATGTGCCAAATGATACATATATAAGCTTAATGTCTCAATACACACCCATTGTTCACAGTGAAACTTATCCGGAACTTAACAGAAAAATTACCGAAAGGGAATATTTGAAGGTTTTGTCTCACCTCATGGACAGCGGGTTTGAAAATATTTTCACTCAGGAAATTCTTTCCGCTCAAGAAGAATTTATACCTGAATTTGATTTGACCGGAGTTTAAAAAGTATTGCAAAAGTAAAAAGGGTTTCTTTAGACTGTCCTAAAGAAACCCTTTGGTGGTTTTGGGGAAGGATAAGCGCCCGCGGTATAGTGGGCGCGTAACTTAAAGTGGGCGGAACGCCCACCGGGCCCGGCGGTATAGTCGGGCTGTCAGCCGGAGGCTGACCGAGGAAACAGCCCTAAAGCCGTAAACTTATATATCAATCACAAGCTCAACGGGACAATGATCTGAACCGAAAATCTGATTGTGAATTTTCGCTTCCTTTATTCTGTCTTTTATGCTGTCAGAAACGCAGAAATAGTCAATGCGCCAACCCGCATTGTTGGCTCTTGCGTTGAAACGGTAACTCCACCAGGAATACATTCCCGTTAAATCGGGATAAAGATAGCGGAATGAGTCAGTGAAACCGGCTTCTAAAAGCTGCGAGAACTTTCCTCGTTCTTCGTCTGAAAATCCGGCATTACCTCTGTTGGATTTAGGATTTTTCAAATCTATCTCCTCATGAGCAACATTAAGATCACCACAGAATATAACCGGCTTTGTTGTGTCAAGTGAGACAAGATAATCCCTGAAACAATCCTCCCAATCCATGCGATAATCTATTCGCTTAAGTCCGTCCTGAGCGTTAGGCGTGTAGCAAGTTATAAAAAAGAAGTTTTCAAATTCGAGAGTGATAAGTCTGCCTTCTGTGTCGTGGCGTGGAATGTCAAGACCATAGAAAACATTTATGGGTTCTTCTTTCGTGAATATTGCAGTTCCGGAATAACCCTTCTTTTCGGCATAGTTCCAATACTGATGATAGCCTTCAAGTTCAAGGCTTATTTGCCCCTCTTGCAACTTTGTTTCCTGAAGACAGAATATGTCCGCATCAAGCTCCTTGAATGAGTCAATAAACCCTTTTTGAACACAAGCTCTGATGCCGTTAACATTCCAAGAAATCATTTTTTTCATCTAACAAATCCTCCTGAAATTTGTGCTTTCTTACATTAAAACCTATTTTTATTTTTATGTCAATATCTTTGTCAAATTTCCGTCACAACTCGGCTGTTAATTTATTATTAATTCAAGCTTATTTTATTGATTTGTCCTTAGTTTTTAAGTATAATTATCCTTGTATATTTATAATCAAATAACTATGTATTTACCTAAGCAAAGGAGTATAAGAAGATGAAAAAAGTTTTATCTTTATTTCTGAGTCTGATCTGTATTTTATCCGTATTTCAGACCGCTTTTCCGGTGTTGGCAGCATCATATTCTTTTGAGTCTGTTTTAATGTCGGAAAACGTGTTGATATTGAATACCGACAGCGGAGGAAAGAAACAACATACCTTGACCCTTAAATATGTTAACGGGGACATGGAGGAAGTTGAAATAACGGAGGACACCGCCATTCTTTGGTCAAGCGATAACGAAAAGGTGGCAACTGTTTCCGGAGGTGTTGTTACAGCTAAAGCCAACGGTGAATGTAACATCACTGCAACTGTTTTTGTTGATTTCAATGATACAGGCAAAAAAGCAGTTTGCCATGTTCAGGTAAGAGATAGCATAAATAAGTATTATTCCGTTTTGAAAGATGCGGTTAATGCAATACCTGACGGATATGAGAATTCCGGAGTTTATATTGAAAGTTCAGTTCAGGTTTTGAAAAACATTGTTGATTTCATCGATTGGAACTTGGAAGATACTTTGGAAAACTGCGGTTTAGTAACCGAATGGACAGAGAAAGTAATTTCTGCAACTGAAGGTCTTAAGTTACATACAACAGCTGTGAAAATCACTGATTATCCCACGGAGATAACAGTGGGTTGTGATGACTTCAATATTTCTTATACTGTTCAAGGTGATGATGAGGTTGTTTGGTCTTCAAGCGATGAAAGTGTGGCAACCGTTGATGAGACAGGTAAGGTTACCCTTTTAGGTGGCTGTCCGGACAGTGAGAACAACTATGTGACTTTCACTGTTGAATCCAACGGCATTTCAGATACATGCAAGATAAAAGTAAATAACCCAATAAATGGAATTAAGTTTGAAAAATCAGAGTATAAGATCTATACCGGTGAAAAGGTCGAGATAAAAGCGGAAGCAGTCGGTATTGATGAAAATGCTCCCGTAACAGGCGAATACACCTTCACTTGGTCATCTGAGAGTGAAGATGTGGCAACCGTTACTGACGGAAGTGTTGAGGCTCTTAAGCCGGGAACAACCGATCTTACCGTTAAATATAATGACGATATCTATGCGGTGTGTTCTGTGACCGTCGAAGATCCCACTTTAATTGAAAGTGTGGAGTTGACCCAACAGCCGCTGAAAGTCACAGCAGGTTTCAAGGTTACGGCAGAACTTACAATTTATCCGGAAAATGCAACATATACCTCTATTGAATGGAAATCCGATAATGAGGAAATTGCGAAAGTCGAAAGTGCAGGCGCTGAGGGAAATGTGGCTTATGCAGAAATCTCCGGTATAAAAAGCGGTAAGGCAAGCATAAGTTATATGACAACAGACGGTTCTGCAATTTCAGGTTCTTTTGAAATCGAAGTTATGCCATATAAATCCATTGGATTTGAGGAACTTAAACTCACTGTTAATACAGATGAGGGCGGTGTGAATGAAAAAACATTGCACCTTGTTTATCTTGACGATAACGGTGAAAAAATTGAGTTCTCCGGTGAAAACAAAATAAATTGGGCTTCATCTGATTCGAAGATTGCCACTGTTTCAGATACCGGCGTTGTCACAGCAGTTGCAAACGGTTCTTGCGATATTACAGTAACAGATGAATTGACAGGAACAACTGCTGTATGTAAGGTAACTGTCAGAGACAGTATTAAAAAGCATTTTTCAAAATTTGAAAGTGTTCAGACAACGATCCCGGAAGATTATAAAAACGGTGAAAAGTATCTTTCATCAACTGCCGATGCTATTGATGAAATTCTCGAAAAATTCAGTAAAGATGTTGAAGATACAGTTGAAAACTGCAACAATGTTGACAGTTTAACAGCTGAGCTTGAAGAAGCTATTGCGCAGCTTTTAGCTCATGAAATAGCTTCTTCCGATAATGAAGAGTTTTGGAGTGAATGGAACAAGGCTTATGCTCTTATGCCCGAGGATAAGGATTCTTATCTTGAGGAAGGTATTTCAAAACTTGAAGAGATCGCATTGACGGTTTACGGAGAAGACGGGAATAAAGTATGGTATAAAAAGGATAAAAACACCATTGATCAACTTGCTGCAGAGTTTGCCGAGGCAGTAAATCAATTAAAGAAGCACACAACAAAAATTGATATCATCGATCCTCCCGAAAGTGTATTGTTCAATCAGGGAACTTTCTCTTTATCTTATGTGACCGATGGTTATGACGATATCACATGGACATCAAGTGATGAGGAAATCGCAAGCATTGACGAAGGCGGTAATGTAACAATACATAAGGCAAGCCCCAATGCAGATGATCCCACTGTTACATTCACTGTTAAATCAAACGGTGTTGAGGATTCATGCAAGGTGGGTATACTTAATCCGGTTGCATCAGCTGAATTTAAAGAGTCTGAAATTGATGTTTATATTGGCAGACCTTTTGATTTAAGAGGTAACATGGTGCTTGTAGGTCTTGATAAGGACGCTCCGGTTACTGCTCCTCTTAATGCAAACTGGACTTCAAGTGATAAACTCATTGCAACAAATGAAAACGGTATTATAACAGGTCTTGTTGCAGGTCAGACAATTGCCGGATTTGCAATTCCCGAGGTTAGTTCCGGTGTATGCATAGTTAATGTTAAAAATATCATTGGTGCTGAATATCTTAATCCGGTTCTTGTTCCTGAAAAGATCACCGCCGGAGAAAATGTTAAAGCAAAGATCGAAGTTCTTCCGTCACAGGCCAGCTTCCCTGAACTTAAATGGTCATCATCTAATGAGAATATCGCAACAGTGAAGAGCTTAGGAACTGACGGAAATGTTGCTATCGGTGAGATCATTGCCGTTAAAGCAGGCACAGCTACAATTTATTACGAAACCACTGACGGAACCGAAGTTTCCGGATCATTTGAAATAAAGGTTATTCCTGCAAGAAATATCACTATTTCACCTTTGAGCTATACTCTCAGTCTTGACGGATACGGCTCAAATACAGTAACTCTCAAGGCTATACTTTCCGATGCAGAGGGAACAACAGAGGCTGATGTTTCAGTTGTCAGCTGGAGCACTTCAAATATAAATGTTGCAACCGTTGTTAACGGCGTTGTTACAGCTAAGGAAAACGGAACCTGCAATATTTATGCAACAGATATAATCACAGGAAAGAAAGCTCAATGTCAGATCACGGTAAGAGATAACATTGCCACAGCTTATGATAAACTCAGGGCCGCAATAGCTGAAATCCCATCAGATTGGGAAGATGAAACAAAGTATTCCGCTGAGGCTATTGAAGACCTTAAATATGCCTGTGATCAGATCGATTGGGAACTGACAGATTCAAAAGAAAACTATGATAAAGTCGCTTCATGGAAAAACAAAGTTGACAAGTGCAGACTTGCTCTCATTGATGCTGAATATGCATCAGATAATGACGAGGATTTCTGGAGCGAGTGGAATAAGGCTTATGAAGTTTATCTTGAACTTCCTGCTTTAACCATATATACAGATAAATCTGCTGAGGCTGTTCAAAGTATTGTTGAAACAGTAACAGAAAGAAAATGGTTTAAGTCTGAAAAGACAAAACTTGACGATTGTGCAAAAAATCTTCTGAAAGCTATTGATAATCTTCAATATAAGACGACCTCATTAACAATAACAGATTATCCAACAAAATGGAGTGTAGGTTCAGAACCTTTTGCTGTTTATATTGATGTGGAAGGTTATGATGATGTAACTTGGTCTGTAAGTGATAGCAGTGTTGCAAAAATTGAAAGTGCCGTTGACATAAACGGTAAAACTTACGGTAAAGTCACTGTTATAGGTGGCTGTAAGGATATCAATAATCCGTATATTGAAATTACTGCAAAGTCCGGAGAATGTACGGCAACCTGTTCTGTTAAAATAATTAACCCGGTTGCAAGCATAAAGCTTTCAAAGGAAATGATGGTTCTTCATATTCATGCCAACGGAAACACTGTTCCTTCAGGTGATTTAATGTCAAGCTGTCAGCTCGATATTATCAAAATCGGTGTAGATCCCGAAGCCCCTGTTGTTGAAGATAAAGTTATTACACCGAAATGGACAAGTAATAAAGAAAAGCTTATAACAGTTTCTCAAAAGGGTCTTGTTAAAGCAGTTGCTCCCGGTGCAGGAGGATTTGTAACTGTAACTTACGGCGACTTAACAGCTCAGTGTAAATTCTCTGTTACAAGTATTACTCCTGTTGAAAAACTTACTCCCATAAGTATTGCAAGCAATGTAACTGTTGGGGATACAACAACAGCAAGTGTATTTGTTTATCCGGCAAAGGCAACTCTCAGAACTGTTGAATGGAAATCCTCAAACGAAAAAATAGCAGTTGTTGTTGACAACGGAACTGACTCAGCTTCTTATGCCAGCGCAGCTATTAAAGGCATAAAAGCCGGTAAGGCAACAATCACTTATACAGCAAAAGACGGCAGCGGTGTTTCAGGTTCATTCACTGTTACGGTAAATCCGTTGGTTTCAAGTGTCACATTGGATAAGAAAACAATGAAAGCATATATCGGGGACACAACTACCAAGTATAAGCTGACTGCAACAGTACTTCCGGAAAACGCAGGCAATCAGGTTCTTAACTGGATATCAAGTGATGAAGATGTTGCTAAGGTGGTTAACGGAAAAATCGAAATTATCGGTGTGGGTACAACCACAATTTCCGCATACACCACAGACGGCTCAACCTGTTCAGCATCTTGTAAATTGACAGTTTTAGGCGATGCAAGCAGTATCACTATAAGTAAAACTTCTGCATCACTTAAGACAGGACAGACGCTGAAACTTTCATCAACAGTAACCACAAAACAAGGAGTCACTTACAGTGCCCCCACATGGGTAAGTTCAGATAAAAATATAGCAACGGTCAGCTCAAGCGGTAATGTAACTGCAAAGAGACCGGGTACTGTAACTATCACGGCAAAATCTTATGACGGAATGTCAAAGTCATGTAAAATTAAAATTACCGCTGACTTAAAGGGTATTTCTCTTCCAACTTCAGTCACATTGGCTATTGGAAAAACAAAGATGTTAACTCCGACTTATAATCCGTCATATGCCACAAATAAAAAGGTTACTTGGAAAACAAGCAATCCGAAGATTGCAAACATTGACTCAAACGGCAAGGTGGCAGCAATAGCAGTTGGTAAGGCTGTTATCACAGCCGTATCTGAAGACGGCGGTTATGTTGCGGTATGCACAGTTAATGTAATTCGCCCCGTAACTTCAGTTTCAATCAGCAGAAGTTCATATTCATTGACTATGGGTTCAAAAACTTCGGTAACTCTGAAAGCTACTGTCAACCCGTCAAATGCAACCAATAAAGATGTAACATGGAAGTCAAGCAATGTGAAAGTTGCAACGGTTGACAAAAACGGCAAGGTGAAAGCCGTAGGCCCGGGAACAGCAACCATAACTGTTACAACAGTTGACGGTGGATTTAAGCAGACCTGTAAGATAACGGTTATACAGCCGGTTACAGGCGTTAAGTTCTCGTCGTCCACAAAGACAATGTATGTTGGGCAGAAATCAAAGGCTTCTTATTCAGTTTTGCCTTCAAATGCAACAGACAAAGGCGTTTCCTTTAAGTCAAGTGACAAGAGCATTGCAACAGTGGATTCTGACGGTAAGATTACTGCAAAGAAAAAAGGTTCGTGCAAGATCTATATAACCACAGATGACGGCGGTTACAAGGCAACGCTCACGGTAAAGGTTGGCAAAAAGATTGATGTTACAGGAGTTAAACTTAATTACAGCAGTAAAACGATAAATAAGGGTAAGACATATACCCTTAAAGCAACTGTTAATCCAAGCAACGCATCAAATAAGGGTGTTACTTGGAAATCCAGCGACACATCAGTGGCAACAGTTAATTCAAGCGGTAAAGTCACCGCTAAAAAAGGTGGCACAGCTGTTATCACCTGCACCACAAAAGATAAGCAGAAAGTTGCAACTTGTAAGATAAAGGTATATGAGGCAGTAACCGGTATTAAGATGAGCGTAAGTTCCATGAGTATTGCAACAGGCAAGAGCAAAACTCTCACTGCCACAGTAAGCCCATCATCAGCAAGCAACAAAGAAGTTAAGTGGTCATCAAGCAACAAGAAAATCTTGACTGTAAGTTCAAGTGGTAAGGTTACAGCAGTAGCCGCAGGTACTGCTTATGTAACAGCTAAATCAAAGGATAACGAAAAGATTACAGTTAAGTGTAAGATAACTGTTTTACAGTCTCCGACAAAGGTAAAACTCAATGTGAAAGAGGCAGAGGTTAAGACCGGTGCAAAACTGACATTGCTTCCAACCGTTTCACCTTCAAGCAGTTATGATAAGACTGTTACATGGTATTCAAACAAACCGTCTGTGGCAAAAGTTTCAGATAAGGGCGTTGTAACAGGCGTTAAGGCCGGTATTGCAACGATTACTTGCACAAGTAATGCAGACCCATCAGTTAAGGTCAGCTGTGTTATTACGGTTGTTGAACCGGTATTAGGTGTTTCTCTTTCATCAACAAATCTCACCCTCAGCGTTGGCAGAACAAAGACATTGACAGCAACCATCAGCCCGTCTAACGCAACAAATAAGGGTGTTAGATGGAAATCAAGCGATACCTCTGTTGTTGAAGTTGACAGTAAGGGTAGAGTTGAAGCGGTTGGTCCGGGTGCTGCAACAGTAACCTGCACAACAAAGGACGGACTTTATGTTGCTAAGTGTAAAATAACGGTTGTTCAACCTGTTATTTCAGTTCGACTTGATAAATCATCGACTACAATAAGTATCGGTAATACAAAACAGCTTACAGCTTCTGTAAAACCGTCTAATGCCACAAACCAAGAGGTAATTTGGAAGTCCAGCAACTCGAAGATTGCAAGAGTAACACAAAGTGGTCGAGTTACAGCTCTTAAGGAAGGTACAGTTACTATTACTTGTACCACAGCAGACGGCGGTTTCGTTGATAGCTGCACAGTTAAGTGCGTAATACCTGTTGAGGGCGTTTCTCTTAACAGAACTTCCGTAACTATCAAAAAGGGTAAAACTTATACTCTTAAAGCGAATATTTATCCTTCAGATGCAACCATTAAAGATGTTACATGGACTTCAAGTAACACAAGCGTTGCAACGATAGACAGCAACGGCAAGATAACTGCAAAGAAGAAGGGCACTGCAACTATTACCTGCAAAACAAAGAACGGTGGTTACAAGATCACCTGTAAAGTTACGGTATCGTAAATTGCCTAAAACAATGGATTAAAACGAAAAAATCAAGCAGTTGTGATAATAGCAACTGCTTGATTTCTGCTAATTTCGGCATTAAATTTTAAAGTAAATGTTACTAAGAAATTATTTTTACTTTTTGTAGTGACAAAACACTTAATGTGTGGTAAAATACTATGGTATGATAAATTAAGGAGTGTATGCAAATGGCAGACATCAGAGAAAATGTTTCAACCGTAATAGATGGTTTAAGCGCAACCCTCAATCAAAACAACTTCACTTCAGTTGATACTCAAAACGAAAGTGTATATGCTTATACAAGCGAAAAAGGCACAATTAAGATAGTTCACGAAGATAATAAGATAATATTATATTCAACTGATCTTTCTTATGAAGATGCACAGGATAGTGATTATAAGAGAATGGCTCTTTCTCTTATTGACGAAGAAAGCAGTGTAAAAGACATTAAGTATATTGCTAATGATTTTGCTGCAACCATCAATGACACTTATGCAGATAAGAAGGCAGTTAAGAAGAATAATTATAAAGCACCGAAGGCTGTTTCAAAGACAGCTGCAAGAAGTGGCAGTGTTTCTTATGACACAAATACACTTGCAAGCAGAATTTGCCTTATCTATCCTGAACTTAAGGTTGCATACAAAGAAAATCTTGAAACTTACAACACATTTTTAGGTGAAGATTTCTTTGTAAATCACGCTAATAAGTATATAATTGACACCATCAAAGCTAATGATCCGGCAACTATGAAAAAGTTGTTTAATGTACTTAATGATATTTACGAAAACGGTTCAAACGAGGTGCAAGATGTTGTTGCTGTTACTATTTTAGGTGAACTCAACAACGATAACATACTTCTTTCCAACTGTATTGACTATATGAGTGATATGCTTACACCGGTTGTTATTAAGATCAATCAGTATCTTTCAACTGCAAGCGGAAAGAGAGCGAAGAAAAAGCTCCTCAATCCACCGCCATATCAGCCGAAGAAAGAAAAGAAACGCAATGGCTTTATGAGCCAAATGGGTATGTAATTATATTAAAAAAACTCCGCTTGGGCGGAGTTTTTTTGATGGAGCGCCCGCGGTCGTGGGCGCGTAATTTTTAGTCTGCCGGAGGCAGACCGAGCCCGGCGGTATAGTCGGGCTGTCAGCCGAAGGCTGACAGTTAAACTATCGGTTACATATTAAGTGATTTTTTTATTATAAGCAATTCCTCTAAGGCGATGCAGTTTTTGAACAAGCCGTTTCTGACTCCTTCAACGCATTCGTTAAAATCCATCCAACACACTTCTGAAACCTCTTGTGTCAAAACCTCAAATTCACTTTCGGTTAAATCCGTCCAAAGTAAAAATATCTTTGAATACTGCCTGTCGTGAAAAGGCTTTTTATAAAAATACTCGTCTAACACAATACGTCTGTATCCGCAGTAAATTAAGTCACTCTCATTTGCGCTGACTCCCAATTCTTCTTTTAATTCACGAATTGCAGATTCTTTGTAATCTTCTCCGGCAGTTATATGTCCGGCGCTTGATATATCATAACAACCCGGGAAAGAATCTTTGTCTTCAGATCTTTTTTGCAGAAGAATTTGAACCTTGTTGTCTTTTTTTCTCGCTAACCATAAATGAGCAGTTCTGTGCATTATTCCATTTAGGTGAGCAGTTTCTCTGTCAACTATCTCACCGGTGGGTTCTCCGTTCTCATCGACTATATCTAAATATTCCATTTTTGTGCCTCCTTTGGGTCAGCTGGCGCTGACAGCCCGACTATACCGCTGGGCTGCGGCGATTGTCCCAATCGCTTAGAATTACGCGCCCACGACCGCGGGCGCTCATCCCCACAACAACTCATCGCCCAAACAAAAGCGTTCGGGCGATGTCTTTTATTTGCTTTCCTGTGGGGTTATACAGTTGGTTGTGAATGTCTTAACACCGTAAGAAACAAACTCAGAAAGAGATTCAAGTGAATCAACTGTCCATGTTTGAGGTGTAAGCTGTGCATCAATAATTTTCTGCACTAAATCCTTGTCAGCTTTCTTGTGATTGAAACTGATTGCATCAATGTCATTTTCAATGCAAAAACTTATGTTTTCGTCATTGATTTCTTCAACCAAAAGACTCATGGGAGTTCTTGAGCAAATTCTCTTGTATTCTTTTAAAGGTGCTTGATTGAAAGATATGATTCTTGCACTTTCAAGATAATCATATTCTTTAAGCATTGCCACAAGGGTATCAATTTTGTCTTCTGTTGTGGTTTTGATTTCAATTACGGGAACAATATCGGTCTTTGAAACACAATCCAAAACTTCTCTTAAAGTGGGAACGGTTATACCGTCATATTTTTCAATGTTTGCTCCGTTATTTAATTCAATGCTCTGAATTTCCTTAAGAGTCATTTCGCAGATTTTTTTGTTTACTCCTGCCATTCTTCTTAAGTTGTCGTCATGGCTTATAACCCATTCACCGTCACTTGTCAGATGAATGTCAAATTCCACCCCGTAATATCCTGCATCACAAGCGGCTTTTATGGCTGCCATTGTATTCTCCGGCGCAATACCTGAAAGTCCTCGGTGAGCCACAAGATTGATATCTGAAACGTCTTTGTCTTCACCTAATGTCAAACTAACTGTCTCTTTAACCGCAATGGGTTTTACTTTGTAAAATTCGTTGTATACAACCACAGCTAATGCGCTTATAATTACAACTGTGGCAAGAAACAAAGCTATTATTTTCTTTTTTTTACTCATCTTCTGATTTCTCCTCGTTTTTTGGTTTGCTTATGAAATTGTTGACACAGAGGGACACTATAACACCGTATGCAGTGCTAAGGGCTCTGTTGAGAACATATAAAATCGGCGCATCATTGTCAAGGGTTATGGCGACAATCAAATAAGTGGCAAGAGCGATGACTATTGCATCATTCTCATTGATGAGAATTAAGAAATAAATCACGACTATAACACCTGTGGGTATGAGGATAAACCCTAAATTTTCCGTGTTGAGAAAATCACCGGAATGAAGATATATAGCACCGAATATGCCTCCAATCACAGTTCCGATTATTCTTGATAAGCCGGAACGGAATGACTTGGAGAGACTGCTTCCCATAACAACAACCGCTGCCAAACAGGCGTAAATAGCCGTGTTATCACTTATAAGTACCATGAATCCGTCCGGCACATGGACTCCGCAAGAAATCAACTTGTCGGCCACAAATCGTGCTAAGGAATAGGAAATCATGCAAAAGAACACGGCAATACCTGTTTTAATGTTTCGCAAACCTATTTTAGGTATGGTTTTATTGTTTTTCATTCAAATTACTGCATTGTTTCAAGTTTTGATCTTGTCTGTCTTAAATCTGTTGATGAGTTCTGGAGGAATTCATCAACTTCGTTTACGATTCTTGAAGCGTAATCGTAAGCTGCTGATCTGATATCGTCTGACCACTGCTTTGCCTGTGTGGTGAGTTCATCGCAGTCTGCTCTTGTTGATTTCATGAGCATATCACAATCTGACTTAGTTGTTTCGAGAAGTTCTGTTGCTCTTTCGTTGGCAACTCTTGTGATATTGTTTTCTGAAATAAGCTGTTCTGCATGAAGTTGCGCACTTTCAATGATCTGCTGAGCCTGAGCTTGAGCCTGAGCGATTATGCTTTCAGCTTTTGCAGATGCACTGTCTACCATAGCATTTGCTTCCTTATCGGCAGCTGATTTCTTTGATAATGCCCACTGTTCTGCTGATTCAATGATCTTGTTTCTGTCAGCGGTAATTCTTTTTGCACTTTCAAATTCAGCCGGTAAGCTGGACTTAACAGTGTTTGAGAGTTCAATGATTTTTTCACCGTCAACAATATTTTTGTGGAAAAGTTTAAGTGCGAAACCGTTATCAACAGTTTCAATAATTTCTTCTAATAAATCTTCAATATGCATTTTATTTACCCCTTTTCTTTCTGTAACTTATCCTAATCTTTTTACTATATCGTCATGAATTTCAGTGGGAACAAAGGAAGAAATATCTCCTCCCAAAGAACTTACCTGCTTGACGACACTTGAACTTAAAAACATACTTTCCGCCTCAGATGCAAGAAACATTGTTTCAACATCCGGATTAAGTTTTTTATTTATAAGAGCCTGCTGAAATTCATCTTCAAAGTCAGAGACAGCTCTTAATCCCTTTACTATTGCCACTGCACCTTTTTCTTTTGCATATTCGGCAAGGAGACCGCAGTGGGTATCAATTACCACATTGGACATATCCTTAGTGCAACGAATAAGCATCTCAACTCTTTCAGCTTGAGTGAATGAATAATTCCCCATCTTTTTATAATTTGACATAACCACAACTATAACATTATCAAAAAGTTTAGCTGCTCGCTTTATAATTTCAAGATGGCCCACCGTCACCGGATCGAAAGAACCGGGACAGATAGCAATTTTTCTGCTCATTTGTTAACCTCCGATTTTTCGGTAAGTCGCAAGTTTGATCTTGCCGTATTTATAGGTTTTAACTAAATTGAATTCTCCTGCATTTTCTGGAATTTCTTCCTCATAAGGAGCTTCACAAACGATAACTCCGCCTTCATTCATAATATCGGCAACAAGCGGCAAAGCCTTTTGCAACAAACCTTTTCTGTAAGGTGGGTCAAGAAAAGCAATATCATACTTTTCTGCTCTTGTTGCTGCAAAAGCGATGCTGTCCGTATTAAGAACAACGGCATTTTTTGAAAATCCTGTGTTTTCAAGATTTTGTTTTATTACTTCAACAGCCTGTCTTGAAAGGTCAACGAAAACTGCACTTTTTGCGCCTCGTGACAGAGCCTCAATGCCTAACTGTCCTGAACCGGCAAAAAGATCAAGAACTTTTCTGCCTTCGATCTCAAACTGTATTATGCTGAAGAGGGCTTCTTTGACTTTGTCTGTTGTCGGTCTGACATCTTCACCTTCAAGGGTTATAAGTCGTCTTCCTCTTGCACTACCTGTTATAACTCTCATAATTTTCCTTTCTATTATTACATTTATAGGCGAAAAAAGCAACCTTTTGTGATAATTTAATATTATTCAAGGTTAGCTTTAGGCTTGATTTCAAGTCTGCCATGGTTATATAACTTTCGATTTTCAAGCGCCCACTGTCTTTGTGTGAACTCACCGGTTTTTACTTCGCCAATGCTCTGTGACATCTCATAAATAACGGCGTCCATAGTGTCCAGCTGACACAGAACTTCAGCCTCGATGAAAAGCGGTCTTACGGCTGCTCCGAACTCAGGAACACCGTGGTGAGAAATTGCCATGTGTTCAAGGAGCATGGCTTTTTCTTCAGGTATATTCAGCTGTTGTGCCTTCTTTTCAATTTCCATTGCACCCATAACAAGGTGACCTATAAGATTACCTTTAACGCTGTAACTTGTGGCAACACCTGTTTCGCTGACCTCGTATTCTTGAATTTTAGCTATATCATGGAGAATAGCGCCTGACATGAGAAGTTCTCTGTCAATATTTGGATACACTCTGCAAACAGCTTCCGCAACTCTGAGAATGGATAAAGTGTGATATAAAAGACCGCCTCTGATTGCGTGATGAAGTTTGAAAGCTGCCGGCCAATAAAGGAGTTTTTCTTTATTGTCATCAATTATAGCTTTAGTAATATTTCTAAGATCGGCATCTCTGAATGTGTCGATAATATTAAGTATTTCACCAAGCATCATTTCCCCGGTGTATTCTGCCGTTGGCACAAAATCGCTTACACGAACACCGTCAACATCCATTGTGTGTCGTATTCTTTCTATTTTGAGTTGATTTGCACCGTTATACTGTGAAAGTAATGCTCTGAATTTGATGAGATCGTTTATGGCGTATTCGCCGTGAACATCTTCTTTGTAATCCCAAAGTTTTGCGGAGATTTCTCCGTCTTTGTCGCAAAGTACCATATCGAGATACGGTGCGCCTTTAACATTAACTTTCTTTTCTATGCTTTTAATTAAAGCAAAACCGTCAACAGTTCCGTTTTTTTGTTCTACAAAATTCACTACTTATCCTCCTCGTTATAATTTTTGAAGCCCTCGCCTAAGATTTCACTGGCTTCCACAACTATTGTAAAGGCATTTTCATCAACTGCACGAATAATCCTTGAAAGTTTTCTGACTTCCGAAGTTCTCACCGCACAAATCAACATACCCTTGTCTTCTTCTGTGTATGCACCTTTTGCTGAAAGCATGGTTGCGCCTCTGTCCAATTTTGAAATGATCTCTTTGCTCATTTCGGTAGGTTTTGTTGTTACTATCATAAAGGTTTTGGCATTTGCTGTGCCGTAAATAATCAAATCGATAAATTCGCTTGTGATGAATAAGACCACAGCTGCATACAAAGCACTTTCAATGTCTTTCAAGGCGACACTTGATAATGCCACGATGATAAGGTCAACGGCAAACATCATTCTGCCCATTGATAAGTGGGGATATTTTTTGTTAATGAGTTTTGCAATAATATCTGTTCCGCCGCTTGTGGCATTTCGCATAAATATAAGTGCGAGTCCCACACCAGAGCATACCCCATAAAATACGGAGGCTAAGAGCATATCTTGAGTTCCCGCAGGAATGAAAAGGGCAAAAAGGTCAATCATAAGTGAAAGAATGACCGTTGCAATGAATGAACGGAAAAACAGCTTTTTCCCCAAAAACGCAAAAGCCGTGGCGAACAGGGGAATATTGATGGCAAGCATAATAGTGCCAACGGGAATGCTGGGGAAGAAATAGTTAATGGTTGTCGCAAGACCTGTTGCACCGCCACAAATAATGGTGTTAGGCAAGGCGAACATATTAAATCCAATGGCAAACACTGCCGAACCGACAAGGAAAAAAACTATATCGGTAATCAAATCAACGGCATCGACTGCTTTTTCGCTGAGTTTATGCTCAATCTTCTTTTTCATTATTTTCCTCCTTGATTATGATTGAAAACAATTCACGAAGTCTTTCAATTTCACCTTTAAGATAAAGATAGCCGAAAAGGGTTTCCATGGCTGTGGCAAAATGATAATCTCTCGGGTTGCCGTTTTTCGGTATGTGATGAGGATGAGCGTTTCTTCCTCTTTTGAAAACAGCAAGCTCTTTTTCGTTAAGCATAGGTAGTATTTTTTCAGAGGCCTCCGCTTGAGCTGAGGCTTTCACTTTTTCCACAGCATTTGAATGTAATTTTTTTGTTGATCTGTTAGCCTGACAAACAAGCATTTCTCTGACAAACAAATCATAAACACAGTCACCCAAAAAAGCTAAAGTCAAAGGACTGAGCTGTTCCGGATCACAATTATAATCAGCAAATAATTTTTCCAATACAATCCACCTTATCAGTTAACAAAATCAAATTCAAAATCATAAATACTTACAGTATCGCCTTCTTGAATACCTTTTTCTCTCAAGGCGTCTATTATACCGCTTGATTGAAGCACTCTTTGGAAATACTGAAGTGATTCATAATCGTCAAGATCAGTTTTGCACAATATTTTAATAAGCCACTGAGCCTCAACCATATAAACATCATCTTCAACAGTGATAGTAAATCCTGTGTTAGACTTTTTGAGGAGAGTTTCCATTGGAATTTCCTCGGATTCATACTGTTTGATAGGGGGGAGGGTTGCAAGCATTTTGGCGGCAGCGTTTATAACCGGCTGTGTTCCCTCACTGATTGGAGCGCACATCTCAAAGTATTCGTAACCTTTTGACTGAATATAATTTTTAAATGAAGCCAACTGCTCATCAGTTGCAAGGTCGATTTTGTTTCCAACAACAATCTGAGGTCTTTTGGCAAGTTCGCTGTCAAATCTCTCAAGTTCAAGATTTATCTTTTCAAAGTCTTCGATAGGATCTCTGCCTTCACTGCCGGCAACATCAACAATATGAATTAACATTCTGCATCTTTCAACATGACGCAAAAACTCGTGACCTAAACCAACTCCATCACTTGCGCCTTCAATGAGTCCGGGAATATCGGCAATGACAAATGAAGAGGCTTCTCCCATGGAAACAACGCCCAAAACAGGTGTGATTGTGGTGAAGTGATAATCTGCGATAATAGGTTTAGCCTGGCTTACAACAGAGATGAAACTTGATTTACCGACATTTGGAAAACCTAAAAGTCCCACATCAGCTAAAAGCTTAAGCTCTAAGACAACTTCCCATTCTTCGCCCGGTGTTCCCGGTTTTGCAAAACGGGGAGTCTGTCTTGTGGGTGTGGCGAAGTGAGGGTTGCCCCAACCGCCTCTGCCACCTTTAGCGGCAATAAACGGTTCATCGGTTGACATATCCGAAAGGATAACTCCACTTTCACATTCACGGATAATAGTGCCTCTCGGAACTGAAATCACAAGCGATTCGCCTTTTTTACCGTTTCGTCTGCCACCTTGTCCGTTGCCACCGTTTTCCGCTTTATATTTTCTTTTGTATTTGAAATCTGCTAAAGTGGAAAGATTATCGTCAACCTTGAAAACGATATCACCACCGCAACCGCCGTCACCACCATCGGGACCGCCTGATGCGACAAATTTTTCTCTGTGAAAAGCAACTGCGCCGTCACCGCCGTTACCGGCTTTTATTTTTATTTTAACCTTATCTACAAACATAATTAACTCCTGTATATATAAATTAAGCGGTTCATTAAACCAAAAGTCAACTGAAAGTGACTTGTCACCACTTTATCATAAAACTATCAATCTAATTATACAACAAAACTGTTAAATAATAAATACCTTTTATAAAATAATTTGACTTAAAAGGTTGGGACCGCCCCGCGGTATAGTGGGGCGGGATAAATCCGGGGCTCGATGCCCCGGATTTATCAAAATGTTTGCACAGACCATTCCAACAAAACGCTTGCGTTTTGCCGATTTACATCTAAAGGAAAATTTGGGGGCTTGTGCTGATCCCTTGGCACTTACGGGGCATCGAGCCCCGTAAGTGCCGTGCCCCACTATACCGCGGGGCACTCCAACAAAATGAGGCAGTAAAAAACTTGCATTTTTTACTGCCTCATGGAAGTCTTGGTTATCAGTTTTTGAAAATTTTAACAATTGTATATATATCTACGATGAATACACCCATAATATATGTACCTGCAATTTCGATTATCTCTGAAGGAATACGGTTTTCGTTTATGTTCAGGTCAGCAATTCTTGCCCTTTCCCAAAGGTTATAAATTGTGCCTTCGGTTTCGCCTGAAATCTTAAGATATTCATTTGAAACAGCATAGAGAATTGCATGAAGTGCAAGTTCTCCTGCAATATGCTCATAGGACATAAGATTTTCTTCAGGAAGATTAGGATAGAGAACTTTCTGCTCTTCGTAAAGCTTCTCTGTGGCTTCCATCAATAGATCACGATTAAGCAGCTCCGGATGTTCCTCAAGGTTAACAGCAATAAATACGGTTTCTCTGCCGTCTTCCAGAAGAACATAGGTATAATCTGCAGCCTCAATAATATCCGTTGAGGTTTCCGGAATATCATCGAGATTGATGAAGAAATAAGTCTGAATGAGTTTAACAAAATCACCGATTGTTAAATCTTTGATTGCATCAAGTATACTTGGCTTTTCGGGAACTTCCGGTTCATCGGGTTTGTCTGGATTGTCAGGTTCTCCGGGCTCTCCTGGTTGACCGCCGGAGATAATGTTATCATATATTTTTACGATAATGTCCATCATATATTTACCGGCTTGTTCCCAGTTATTACTGTCAAGAACAAAGTCTTTTATTGTCGGTTCAAGTTTTTCCAATGCACTGATTGCTATTTTTCCAATTTTGTCAACTGAATTAACGGTTGTGTTAATGTTTGATTTGATCTCTCCGGAAAGTTCTTTCATTCCCTCCAAAAAGGAACTTGCAGCAAATACATTAACCGAAAATGAAAGTGCCATTACCAATGAGAGTACAACTGAAATAATCTTTTTTGCCATAATCTTATATCCCCTTATATAATCGATAATAGAACTGATTTTAGCACTTTAGTAATTGCTTGTCAATAATTACGGAAAAAAGATTAAAATGAAGGTATAAATGCGAAAAAACGGTGCGGCAAAACAAATATGTCATTTTTTTGATGAAATAATAAAATTTTAATGAGAATTTTATTGTATTACAGTGCAAAACTATGTATAATTATAGAAAAAACTGAGAGGTCGATACGAATGAAAATTTTTTACGGAATACTTATTGTTTTGGCTGTATTTATAGTCATCACATTGATAAGGGCAGTATTCTATGTGCCGAAGAAGAAGGAATATCCTCCTTTGGAAAAAGAAAAAGTTAATGTTGACAGGTACAGAAAGAATCTTAGCCAAGCTATCAGAATTCAAACTGTTTCTTATGCAGATGAGGAATTGATAGATTGGGGAGAATTTGAAAAATTCAGAAACTTCCTTAAAGAGGCATACCCGTTAATCAGTGAGAAACTTTCTCTTGAAATTGTCGGTGAAGCAAACCTTATTTACTTATGGAAAGGCAAAAACTCTAAACTCGATCCAATTGCACTCCTTAGCCATCAAGATGTTGTTCCTATTTCACAGGGAACAGAAGATGATTGGACACACCCGGCTTTCAGCGGTGAAGATGACGGTGAGTTCATCTGGGGCAGAGGTGCTCTTGATATGAAGAACCACCTTATTGCTGTTATGGAGGCTGTTGAGACTCTTCTTGAAGAAGGTTTTGAGCCGGAAAGAGATGTTTATCTTCTTTTCGGTGAAAACGAAGAAATCGTTGCATCTGACAGCAACGGCGCAACAACAATTATGAATACTCTCAAAGACAGGGGAGTTCATCTTGACAGCGTTCTTGATGAAGGCGGTGCAATGCTTCCTGTTGATATTAAGGGTGTTATCGAAAACAAACTTCTTGCCGGCATCGGTGTTGCGGAAAAAGGCTATGCTGACTATGAGATTTCCGTGAAAGCTCGTGGCGGTCATTCTTCACAGTCCCCCAAGCACACAGCTGTGGGTAAATTAGCCGATGTTATAAAAGACATTGAGAACCATCAGTTTAAGGCAAAACTTTCAAAGAGCGTGTTCCAGTTGTTCACCTTGATTGTAAAGAACACAACTTATCCGGTAAGAATAGTCGGTTGCAATCTTTGGCTTCTTAAGCCGCTTCTTTTACAGGTAATGAAACTTATTCCTCCGGCTGCCTCTTTTGTACGTACAACCACAGGTGTTACAATGGCTCAGGGAAGTCCGAGCGCCAATGTTCTTCCACAAAAGGCATCTATAACCGTAAACTTCCGTATGATGCCGGGAACATCGGTTAAAGATGTGGAAACCCACATTCGCAAAGTAGTCAAAAACAAGGATATTGATGTTGAACTTCTTAAAGGAAAAGAGCCATCTCGCTTCTCTCCCACAGATTCAAGATGCTATAAAATACTTGAAGAGTTATCTCTCAGAGATAACCCGAACATTATTGTTGCCCCTTATTTGGTTATGGGCGGAACAGACTCATGTTTCTATCAGCCTATATGCGAAAACATTTATCGTTTTGCTCCCTTTAAGGTTAGCACTTCACTTCTTCTCACAACTCATGCCACAGATGAAAGATTGCCCATTGACTGCATTGAAGACGGTGTGGCTTTCTTTAAGAGATATATCAAGATGGCATCTGATGAATAATACTGGCAATGTTCATGTTGCATAAAATAAGACAAACTGAGAAAACAGCTGTAAAAAACGATGAGTTTTTTACAGCTGTTTTGTTTGGGGTTTGTGCTGGCGGTAGGTTCCGGGGGCGAAGGTTTGTGCCAGCGGCACAAACGAGCACGGCTACGCCGTGCTCCCCCCGTTGCTTCGCAACGGTGCTTCGCCCCCGGAACCTACCGTCACCCGAAAACCTCCTACTTATATGCTATTGACAAAAAAACACTAATCAATTAGAATTAGTATGACTTTATTATAATTGATGAAAGAGGGGATAATATGCAGAGCGCAATTTATATTTTCGGAACTGCCATATTGATAGTTTTGTGCATCGTCATTGCTTTAATTTTGCAAATGAAGAAAAATACAACAAATACTTTAACTGAGTTGTCCAATGAAAATAAACATAGGCACGGAATTATTTTGTCACAGATAAATTCAGTTGCAAAGGTTACTGCGGAAGAATTCAGCCGAAACAGAACCGAGCAGTCGCAAAGGGAAGAGAGACTTCGCCGTGAATTGTCTGATAGTTTAGGCAATATGAACGGAATACTTATGAAAATGAATAAGGATAATTATGAGCAAAGATTGGTTATGATTAAAACTCTTTCCGATTCTCTTGAGGAAATCAGAAAAACAAATGCTCAACAAAATGAAAAGCAAAACGAAATTCTCGAAAAGTCCATGGAAAAGTTGCAGCTGAGTAACGAGCAGAAACTTGAACAAATGAGACAGACAGTAGATGAAAAACTCAATTCAACTTTGGCAACAAGACTTGACGCATCTTTCAAGAGCGTTTCTGAGCAACTTGAAAATGTATATAAGTCGTTGGGTGAAATGAAAGTCCTCTCCACAGGCGTGACGGATAATGTCAGCTCACTCAATCGCATACTTACAAACGTTAAAGCCAGAGGAACATGGGCGGAGGTACAACTGGAGAATATCCTTGATCAGACAATTCCCGGAATGTTTGATAAGAATGTAATGACCAATCCGCAAAGCCGTGAGCTGGTTGAGTTTGCAGTGAGAATACCGTCAAATGATGACAGGGAGAGCATCACATATTTGCCCATTGACTCCAAGTTCCCTATGGAGGATTATGTCAGACTTTGCGATGCCGCGGACAGAGGTGACGGAGAAACAACCCAAGAAGCTAAGAAGGCACTTGAGCGAAGAGTGATCGCTTGTGCAAAAGATATAAGAAAGTATATCCACGAACCGGATACCACACCTTTTGCGATTATGTATCTTGCCACCGAAGGACTTTACAGTGAAATCATCAGCTCTCCCAATGGGGTGGCTGAAAAAATACAAAATGAGTATAATATTATGATTGCAGGACCAAGCACCGTAACTGCATTGTTAAATTCGCTTGCAATGGGATTTAGGGCGATTGCCATAAACGAGAAAGCGAAGGAAGTCAGAATACTTCTTGCAGCTGCAAAGGTTCAATATGACAAGTTCGGAGATGTTCTCACAAAAGCCAAGAAAAAAATTGAAGAAGCCGGCAGAACTTTGGACGATGCACAAAGCCGAAACGATATTATACAGAAGAAACTGAAAAATATCGAAGAAATCGATTCTGTGATCGCAACGGAAATTTTGGGGTTAGAGGAATAATCGAATAAATCAAAAAAGACTGTATCAATGCGGAATTATCCCCTTGATACAGTCTTTGCTGTTTTATAAAATTCAATTGCACAGTAGCGAAAGTGAAACTTAATACTTATCCAAAGCTGTCTTTATGGATTTTACAACCTCCGAAATCACAGCCACTTGATCGGGGGAACATTGCTTAAGTATATTGTTGATGTGTTTAATGTCACTTTCCTTGTTTTGATTTGTATTGTCATTATTTCCGTCAAAAATCAAATAGTCAGTGCTGATATTCAGTGTTTGCGCTATATCTGCAAGTACAGGTAAGCTTAATTTTGTGCTTCCGGTTTCAATATGGCTCATGTGTGTTGTGGAGATCCACACCGTTTCAGCAAGCTGTTCTTGTGAAAGTCCTTTTGTTTTCTTGCTTTTTTTATTTTCTGTCAAATTAAAGAATAATTCAAAAAACACCTATACAATTAAAATTTACTTGAATTATATAAGTATTTGCGATGATGTTGAATAAACTACATAGGCAGATGAATGCCTAAACAGTTCAAAAATACTTATTGGAGGAAATTTTTATGAAAAAATTAGTTTTAACCTTACTTAGTATTTTGCTTGTTTTCACAATTGTGCCTTTGAGTGCAACCGGTTACCAGATCCAGTATAGCACTTCTTCAAAGATGACAAATGCAACAACAAAGACAATTTCAAAGAATTCAACAACTTCACAGACGATTAAGAGTCTTAAGTCAGGCAAAAAGTATTATGTTCGCATCAGAACATATAAGACAGTGAACGGATCAAAGATCTATTCAAGCTGGTCAAGTGTGAAGAGTGTGAAGGTTAAGTAAACTAACAATCGCCTCACCCAAAGTCGGGTGAGGCGATTATCATATTATCTTATATAATTTTTACTTTTAACATTTGCGTCAAATACGGTTTATTTCTTTAATCTGATCACATTGAAACTTAATGGCTTGAGTTTTACTGTTGCAGATTTTCCGTTAAAGTCAGGGAGAGGATTTGAGTGCATACAAACTTTCTCACAGTTAAATGTGTTTTCATCATAAACACCGTAACCATCCATTGAGTCGAAAGCCACAGGCGCATACCCGTCAAAATCAAGAAGTGAAATATCAAGTTCCATTTCTTCGTCCATAGAACGGTTAACGCAGAATACAGACATCTCTCCGTTAGCCTCATCATAAGAAACAACACTTTCGAGATAGGGAACATCAGTGAATTCTTTGCAATCGTATTTTGGAGACTCAATTATCGGATTTATGGCGTAACCCTTGGCATGGTTTGACATTTGCTCAAAGGGATAGAAAATTGTCTGACGGAATGCACCACCGCCATTTTCCGTGAATATGGGAGCGATAACATTAACAAGCTGAGCCAAGCAGGCAACCTTTACTCTGTCAGCGTGACGAAGAAGAGTTATGAGCATACAAGCCACAACTAAAGCGTCTTCAAAGTTATAAATATCTTCAAGCTGATGAGGAGCAGTTGACCATTTTTCAAAAGGAGCATTGTTTGAATGATACCATACATTCCATTCGTCAAAGGAAAGGTTGATTTTTTTCTTTGAACGCTTTTTTGCCTTTATGTAGTCGCAAATACAAATTACGCTGTAAATAAAGTCGTCAAGTTCCATGGATTTGGCAAGGAAAGAAGCAGTGTCCTTGCAGTGATTACCATAGTATTGGTGAAGTGAAACATAGTCAACACTGTCATAAGCAATGTCGAGAGTTGTTGCCTCCCATTCGCCGAAAGTGGCTGAACCACGGTGAGACGAGCCGCAAAGGACTGTTTCGATAGTCGGATCTGTCCACTTCATAAGTTTTGATGCCTCAAGTGCCGTTCTTCCGTATTCGTATGCGGTTTTTGCACCCATCTGCCAACCGCCGTCCATTTCGTTGCCTAAACACCAGAGCTTTATATCCCATGGATCTTTATATCCGTGAGAAATTCTCAAATCCGAAAGCTGTGATCCACCCTTGTGATTGCAATATTCAACAAGACGGCGAGCATCTTCCGGACCTCTTGTGCCTAAGTTGACAGCCATCATGGGAGCAGTGTTGGCTTTGCGACACCATTTCATAAATTCGTTAGTGCCAACATAGTTGGGTTCGGTAGTGCCCCATGCAAGGTCGAGGCGTTTCGGTCTGTTTTCCAGAGGGCCGACACCGTCCTCCCAGTTATAACCGGAAACGAAGTTGCCACCGGGATAGCGCACAACAGGGACGTTAAGTTGGTTTATAAGCTGTATAACATCTTTGCGAAATCCGTCTTCGTCTGCAAGAGGGTGACCGGGTTCGTAAATTCCTCCGTATACAGCTCTGCCTAAATGCTCAATAAATGAGCCGAATATTCTTCTGTCAATTTCACCGATTTTAAGTTCGGCAGCCACAGTGATTTTTGCCTTCATATTATCATACCTTCCTGTAATCTGCAATTCTGTTTTGTTTTGCAAACTTACATTTTATAGTTTAGCATAAAAACCGCAGAGAGTAAAGTGAAATTGGAAAAGTATAAAGCACAATATTTCTTTCATATTCGTCTTTTTATGACTGAGAGGGGTAGATTTTTCAGCCTATTGGTGTTATAATTTACCATAAAGTACTATGCTTATTTTATATATCAGGTGAGATAAATGACAGAGAAACAGTTAAGAAAACTTAAAAGAGTTGAATTGCTCGAAATGCTTATCGAACAGACGAAAAAGGTTTCAGCTTTGGAAAAAGAACTTGAAGAATTGCGGAAAGAAAAAGACAACCGCGAATTGGTATGCAAGCGAGCCGGTTCTCTTGCCGAGGCATCACTGCAAGTGAGCGGTATTTTTGCCACTGCTCAAGAGGCTGCCGATGTTTATCTTGAAAATATTAAAAAGATGGAAGCGGAAACAGTTGAGAGATGCCGAAAAATCGAGGCGACAACAAAAAGAATTTGCGATGAAAGAATATCGAAGGCTGAGATGGAAAGCCGAAGATATTGGGACGAACTTTCCAAAAAATTGGACGAGTTTTATCGCACACATCCGGGTCTCAGAGAGACCGTTGACAGAAAAATGGGCAGAACCATCAGAAAGTGAGAGGAGTTACTGAAATGAAAAAATCAAGAATTATTTTAACTGCATTATTGATGTTTACCTTAAGTTTCTGCGGTTTGTTTTCCTTTGGAGCTTATGCAAAAGAAAATTACAGTCTTACCGTTGAATACAAACATGACGAAGTTATATTGGCAAATGTACAGTTTGAAATTTATAAGGTTGCCTCAGTAAACGGCACTGAGATAAAACCCACTTCCGATTTTGCAAAATATCCTGTGGATCTCAGCGGTATCAATGAGGAAAACTCAATGGATATTGCATATACTCTTGCTTCCTATGTTTCAGCCGATAATGTTAAATCCTATGATAAGGGCAAAACTGACAAAACAGGCAAACTCAATTTCCCCAATAATTCTCAGGAATTAACCAAAGGCTTGTACCTTGTAATGGGTGAGAATGTGACAGTTGACGGAAAAACATATTCCACAAAACCTTTCTTGATTTTCCTTCCTAACGGAAATGAAACTGCCGTTAAAGCAAGTCCAAAAAGCACAGAAGAAACAAAAGATGAAGATGAATACCAAAAAATAAAAGTCCTTAAGATGTGGGACGATAAGAACAACAGCAACCGTCCGAATAAAATCGAAGTTGACCTCGTGAAAGACGGTAAGGTTTATGATAAAGCTGTATTAAGCGAGGAAAACCAATGGCGCTATACTTGGGATAAACTCCCAAATAAGGGCGAATGGTATGTTGTTGAAAGAAATGTTGCAGAGGGATACAAAGTTACAGTATCTTTCGAGGGCATTACTTTTGTTGTGAAGAATAAACTTTTCGAAACAGGGGAGAAAACTACCGAAACAAGTTCCACAACAAACACCTCAGCCGACACAACGGTAACCACCACAGGAAACGGGGGTAACACTACCGAAGGAGCAACGAATGAGCCAAATAAACCTAATTTGCCTCAAACAGGTATGCTTAAATGGCCTATACCCTGTCTTGCTTGTGCAGGTCTTATCTTATTTGTTGCAGGTTTAATAAGAAACAGAAGAAGTGAGAGTGACGATGAAAAATAAAAAAGGTCTTATACTTATGTCCGTAGGACTGATTTTGTTCCTTTCGTCCATTGCTTTGAATTTATATAATCGCTATGACGAAAAGAGGGCAATGCAATCTGCCGAAAGTCTTTTATCCCAGGTTGAAATATCCTCAGAAGAAAAAGACAGAAACGAAATTCCGGACTATATTTTAAATCCCAATATGCCTATGCCAACAAAAAGCGGAGACGGTATTGAATATATAGGTGTACTGGAGATTGATGCTATCAACATGAAAATGCCTATAATCAGCCAATGCGACAACAGCAATTTAAAAGTTGCTCCATGCCGTTATTCAGGTAGTGCATACCTTGATAACATGGTTATTGCAGGTCATAATTATCGAACCCATTTCGGTTATATATCAAATCTGGAAAAAGGAGACAAAATAACTTTCACCGATGTGGACGGTAATGAATTTAATTATGAAGTTATGTATATTGATATTCTTGCCGGTAACGAAACGGAGAATATGATTGTTGCACAGGATTGGGCGTTGAGCCTATTCACTTGCACTTATGATGGAAGAAGTCGAATAACAGTCAGAGCAAAACTTGTCTGAGTTTACTCTGTGATAAAATGAAAAACAAAAAAGAGGAAAAGAAAAAAATAAAATGAGAAACAAAATGAATAGAAAATCCTTTTGGATTATAATAATCGGATTGATGACTTTGGTTTTATCAATAGTCATATTAACGAAGAATTGTGATTTTTCACTTGCAAAGCCTGACTTTACGCTTTCAAATGAAAACGGCTCAATTTGTATCAGTTGGGACATAAATGAACGGGCAATAGGCTATCGTATTTATCGAGAAACTGATGGGGATAAAGAGCTTATTGCGATGCTTGACAAGGTTGATAACTATATAGACAACTTTGTTGAGTCGGGTAAAGAATATGAATACAGCCTTATTTCTTATAGTGATAAGGGCCGATGTTTCGGAAGTTATAAGAAAAAGCAAGTTTATGTTTCAGCGCCTAAAATCGAAACTAATGATGTTACAAAAGAGGGCATTGAGATCGGTTGGAGCGAGTCGGAAAATGCACAGGCTTATAATATTTACAGAATAGACGAAAGCCAAAACGGTTGGAATTTTATTTCCCAAGTTTCTGCCGATAAGCTGAGCTATTGCGATAAAAACATAAACCATGCGGAAAAATATGTATATTGCGTTTCTGCTGAAAATCAAACTTATGAAAGTGCTTACAGTAACAGCGTTTGTGTTCACTTCATAGATGTGCCGGAAAATGTGAAAGCGATTAACTGTGTGTCCGGAGTTGAACTTAACTGGGACAAGGTGAGCATGGTTGACGGATACGAACTTTACAGAAGAACAGACGACAGTGAACCTTGGCTGTTGATTTCTAAGATCAACAGCAGGGATATAACAAAATATCTCGACAGAGATGTATCAGATGGCACATTATATCAGTATAAAATCAATACATATTATGATGAGAGCAAAAGTGATTACAACACTGAAACAGTGAGAATTACTTTTGTCGCTCCAACTGTTGTCAATAAGATTAAGAATACTGCCACCGGCATTTCAGTCAGCTGGATAAATGATGAAAATTGTGACGGATATAAGATTTACAGAAAAGAAGAAAAAGAAGATCAGTGGGCTTACTTGACCAATATAAAAGATAAGGAGAGTAACAACTATACCGATATAACAGCCAAAAGTGGAAAAAGATACAGTTATTCCGTTATCAGATGTATTGGAGACTATGCAAGTGAACTGATTTCAACTGACGGTTACAGTTGCATGTTTATTAAAACTCCGGAACTCTCTGTCAAAAACTCTCCTTCGGGGGTAAAACTTAAATGGAATAAGTCGGAGGGTGCTGTTAAGTATTTGATTTACCGTAAAAGCGTGTCTGACGAAAAATGGAAAAAGATCGCTCAGGTCACAGACGAAGAAAAAATTAGTTATACGGATAAAAAAGCACCGTATGGTGAAAAGACTCGATATAAAATCAGAGCATGGGCAGATGAGAACAGTAAGAGCTTTTTCACTAAGCCTGCGGAACTGTATGCCGTTGATCCTAAAAAGCCAATGGTGGCGCTGACTTATGACGATGGCCCTTATGCGCCGGTGACAAACTCAATTATAAGTACCTTGAAGAAGAATAACAGCAGAGCAACATTCTTTCTTGTAGGTTCGAGAGTTGCTGAGTTCGAGGATTGCTTAAGAAGAGCAGATAAAATCGGCTGCGAAATTGCAAACCATACCTATGAGCATACAATACTTACAAAAGTGAAAAAGAAAAAAATTCAAAGTGAGATTTCCAAAACCAATAAAGCCGTTGAGTCGGTTATCGGAAAAAGTCCCGTTATCGTCAGAGCCCCCGGTGGTGCAGTTGATGATAATGTGAAAAAATATGTGAAGTATCCTCTTATTAACTGGTCAGTTGATACCCTTGACTGGAAATACAGAGATGCAAGTTCTGTTATTTCAAGAGTTAAAAGCCAAGTCGGTGACGGCTCAATAGTCCTCATGCATGACCTCTATGCTTCAACAGCTGAGGCATCAAAAACCATTATTCCATGGCTTGTGGATAAGGGCTATCAGCTTGTTACTGTATCGGAAATGATGGACACGAAGGGTGTTAATATAGAAAGAGGAAATTTGTATACAAGTGCAAGATAAACGAAATTGTATAATATGATACAGAAAGGCAAAAAAATGGACGATATAAAACTTACTAAGTTAGCCTCATGTTCAGGCTGTGCCGCCAAAGTCGGCGCAGGAACTCTTGCCAAATTGCTTGAAAGCATTAAGGTCAGAGAAGATGAAAATTTAATTGTAGGTTTCGATAAAAGTGACGATGCCGCAGTATATAAAATCAACGATGATTTAGCCTTGGTGCAAACTGTGGACTTTTTTCCGCCCATTGCCGATGACCCCTATCTTTTCGGTCAAATTGCCGCAACAAATGCCCTGTCTGATATTTATGCCATGGGCGGTGAACCGAAAATCGCTTTGAATTTGCTTTGTGTTGACGAAAAGATGCCGGAAAGTGCAGTTCACAGCATACTTAAAGGCGGTTATGATAAAGTTTATGAGGCTGGTGCTGTTATCAGCGGTGGACACAGTATATATGACAACGGCGTGAAATACGGGCTCAGCGTTACAGGTTTTGTTCCCACCGATAAAGTTATGACAAACAGCGGCGCTAAGCCGGGAGATGTGTTGTTTTTGACAAAACCTTTGGGAATCGGTGTAACGACCACTGCGGCAAAAGCTGATTTATGCAGTAAAGAGTCCCTTGATTATGCTTTTGAATTGATGACAACTCTCAACAAATATGCAAGAGATATTATGGTGAAATATGAGGTTCACGCTTGTACCGATGTGACAGGTTTCGGATTTTTGGGTCACCTTTATGAAATGGCTCAAGGAAGCAATGTTCACATTGATGTTGAAACGAAGAGCATTGCTTTTATTGACGGAGCTGTTGAGTATGCGAAGATGGGTTTACTTCCACAAGGAATGTATCGTAACCGTAAATATGCACAGCAAGCGGTGAAAGCTGAGGGGATACCTTTGGAAATACAAGATTTACTTTACGACCCTCAAACTTCAGGAGGACTTCTCATTAGTGTTTCTTCTGAAGATGCGGATAAACTTTATGAAGAAATGAAAAATGCCGTCCCGAACTTGCAAAGAGTCGGAACGGTAGGGGAGTATATTTCCGAAGAGCGAATTACTCTTCACTGATTTTTTTGATTGCATTAAGGGCAAGATCAATATCTTCTTCCGTGTTGAACCACCCCAAAGAAAATCTGACAGTGCCGTAAGGAAAAGTGCCTAATGTCTTGTGAGCTGACGGAGCGCAGTGAAGACCGCATCTTGTGTAGATACCGAATTCATTGCTGAGTCGGTAAGAAACTTCCGCATTGTCCTTGCCTGAGAAATTAAGGCTGAAAACTCCAACACGGTTTTCAGTGTCATCTAAACCTAAAAGTTCTATATTGTTAATATCTTTAATGCCTGTCAGAAATCTTTTTGACAGGCATTTGTCATGTTCTTCAATAGATTTCAAGGTTGTGTTTTCAATAAATGATAGAGCAGAGTTTAAGCCGTATATTCCGGGAATATTAGCTGTTCCCGGCTCGAAACGATCGGGCATGAATGAGGGGATATCTTCTGAATTTGAGACGCTTCCTGTTCCACCTGATACAATAGGAGTCAATTTCTTTGCAAAATCTTTGTCGAGCAATAAAACGCCGAGTCCTTGAGGGCCTAAAAGACCTTTATGGGCGGGAACACTTAGAGCGCTGAGATTGAATTTTTGAAAATCAATGGGAATATGTCCGGCAGTTTGCGCTCCGTCAAGAACAAAATGAACACCGTGTTTTTTGCAGATTAAACCGATTGTTTCCGCATCTTGCACAGTTCCGCAAACATTGGAGGCGTGAGAAATAACAACAAGTCGGGTGTTGCCTTTTATTGCCTTTTCAACATCTTCCGGGTTGAGCCTGCCTTTTTTATCACACCAAACTCTTGTAAATTCAACTCCTTGCTTTTCAAGAGCTGTAAGTGGGCGCATAACCGCATTATGTTCCATGGAACTTACAATACAGTGGTCACCCTTTTTCAAAAAACCGGCTAATATCATATTTATCCCCCAAGTGTTTCCGGGAGTGAAAATTACATGGTTAGGTTTTTGAAAAGAAAACAGTTCACAGAGTTTTATTCTGGTTTCAAGAGCCACATTCTGAGCCTGTTCTGCGGAAGAATAGACAGAACGGTTTATGTTTGATCCGTTGTTTTGTATGTATTCGATCATGCTTTTGGCAACACAATCAGGTTTTGGAAAAGAAGTTGCACCCTGATCAAGATAAATTTTATTCATAACATTCTCCTTTAGCAAGAATATATCTCAGTATATCATAATTTTCCAATGAAAAAAAGTTAACTTCTTGTTTTTTTATGCAGTTAATAGTATAATGTTGATGAAAATATATTTCGGAGGTTCATTATGAAAAATAAAATCAATCCTTGGGTCATTCTCTCAGGTGCTGCCGTTGGTGTTATTGCCATAGTGTTGGTTATGTTGGGAAACCCGGACAACATGGGTTTTTGCATTGCCTGTTTTGAAAGAGATATTGTCGGTTCTTTAGGCTTGCACTCAGCAGCTAAAGTTCAGTATATGAGACCTGAAATAATCGGTATTGTTTTAGGTGCAATGGTAATGGCTCTTGTGAAAAAAGAGTTTAAGGCAAAAGCCGGCTCATCACCGATGCTCCGTTTTCTTATCGGTGCAGTGGTAATGATAGGCGCTTTAACCTTCTTAGGTTGTCCGCTTCGTATGGTTATTCGTTTAGGTGGCGGTGACGTTACTGCTGTTCCCGGTCTTTTCGGTTTCATCGGCGGTATACTTATCGGTATTGTTGCTCTTAAAAACGGTTTTTCACTTTCAAGAACATATAAAACAAAAACATCAGACGGAGTTGCACTTCCGGCACTTATGATATTCTTCTTAGGTCTCTTGTTGCTTGTGCCGTCAATCCTCAAGTTTAGCCAGGAAGGCCCGGGTTCAAAACACGCTTTTTGGGCAATTTCCCTTGTTGGCGGACTTATAGTCGGTGCTCTCGCTCAGAGAAGCAGATTGTGTATGGTAGGCGGTATAAGAGATGCATTCATGTTTAAGGATTTTAATCTTTTGACAGGTTTCGGTGCTATTTTCGTTGTTGTCTTTGTCGGAAACCTTATTCTTAATAAGTTTAATGTTACTGCACAGGTTCAGCCTGTTGCTCACCATGATTACATTTTCAGTTTCCTCGGCATGATCATTGTGGGTTGGGGTTCTGTTCTCATCGGCGGTTGCCCTCTTCGTCAGCTTGTTCTTTCAGGTGAGGGTAACAGTGACAGTGGAGTGACTGTTTTAGGTATGATGGCAGGTGCTGCAATTGCTCACAACTTCGGACTTGCCGGCAATGCCGACTCCATGGTTGATGGTGTTTTCACAGCCGGTGGCGTAAGCACAAACGGAAGAATTGCAATAGCTATCGGTTTAGTTTTCTTACTTATTGTTACTGTTGCAAATGTTCAGAAAGGCAGGAAAGTTAAAAATGGTTGATGCAAGAGGTTATTCATGCCCAATGCCGGTTGTTATGGTGCAGAAGGCAGTTAAAGAAGAAAATCCGGACACACTTGAAGTTATGACCGATAATATGTGTTCAGTTGAGAATATCACAAGATTTGCCAATAACAACGGATATTCGGTTAAGACAACAGAGACGGACGAAGAAGAATTTAAACTTATACTTACAAAAACGAAATAATATGAAAACTTTTGTTATAACATTTTACACTCATTTCAGTGCAATGGTTACGCAAAGGAATATGAAATCGGCAGGCATAAGCGAAACAGAGCTTATGCCTGCTCCTCGAAGTGTCAGTTCATCTTGCGGAACTTGTCTGAAACTTATAAATGACGATTATTGCCCCGAATATCTTGATGAAGATACTGAGGCGGTTTATGAAGAAACAGATGGAAAATATAAACTTATTTACAGTTCGGAAGAATGATAATGAATAAAATAATAGTAGTTATAGGTTCGGGAGGAAAGACCTCATCGGTTATAAACATAGCCGAACAGAATAAAAATAAAAATGTTTTTGTTACAACAACAACCCACATTTATCCTATTCTTCCGCCTTTAAGTCGTGAAGTGTTGATAGATCCTGACAGCGATGAACTTAAATCAGCTGTAAAAAAAGGCGGAATTGTTTGTGCAGGAAAAGGCTGCAAAGAAGGCAAGATAACAAAACTGGACGATAATGTCTTATATGATACGATTTCTTCGGCTGAATTAACCGTTATCGAGGCTGATGGTTCAAGGCAAATGCCATTGAAACTCCATAATAGTTTTGAACCGGTCATGCCCAAGGAGTATGACTTGTGCATAGTGACAGTAGGTTTGAGTGCTTTAGGAAAAGAGGTTTCGCAAGTAGTCCACCGATATGAACTTAACCCCAAATGGAAAAGAAATCCCCACCATAAGGTAGGGATCGATGATATAATATATTGTATAGAAGATTGTATCTCTGCTTCAAAGGCAGAGAAAGAGAAAATCCTTGTCCTCATCAATCAAGGTGACAACACGGAACTTAAAAAGGCAGGTTATCTCATTAAAGAAAGATTAGAGTACAAAACTATTGTTTTGAGTCTAAAAAACGGAGATTTAATTTCCTTATAATAAAGGCAGATTTCTTTCTTCGGAAAGGGTGAGGAGTGCCTCAAGAACACCACCGGCTATGGCTCGTGCCTTGTCGGAAACAGTGTCGCAGTAAGCCACCTGTTCAAGTCGGGGATCAATATCCGCAATTTTGAAATGTTGGGGAACTGTATATCCTTCATGAATAAGCCCTCTGAGGACTCCGTCAATGGTGGCTTTAACAGGTGAAGTGTCGATTTTGGCAATGGTTTGCCCTTTTTTGACAATACTTCCTATGTCCACGGTTTCGCCTTTTTCATCGGTGACGAAACTGATTTTTCCGCCGATGTGAGAATGGATAACTCTCTCTTTTGTGAAACCGCCAATGTTTCCGGGTATGCCCGTATTGGCAATGGGTGAGCCTTCATAAATGACTTTCCCCAGATGGTGACCTCTCATGGTTTCAATAACGGCATCAACATCTTTTCCGGCAGTAAATCCGGGGCCTAAACCTACGGTTATCTGTGCCATGGATCTGTCTGTGCCTAAGTTCTTTTTGGCTAAGATGGCGTCAACAATGGCTATCGGCTTGATATCTTTTGCAATGGCACATTCCGGATCTATAAAGAGGGGAATTACTCCCTTTTCAATTAAAGAAAAGGCTTCTTCACGGTCTTTTACGGTTTTTGCCGTAACTCCCTCTACTGTGGTTTCACCGTTCCAAACAGCTTGACACAGTGCTGCTTTTCTTCTGATTGCAGAGGGATCTTCACATTCGCAAACCATAAGTTTGAAACCGCATTTATGTAATCTGATAATAACGCCCGTTGCAAGATCACCTGCACCTCGAACAATAATCACAGGTCTTTCTTTTTTAATCATATAATCACCCTTAACTTTTAAGCCAATGAAATTCAGCTGATAATAAGTTATTTTAACATTGAAATATTTTAAAATCAATAGAGGAGATGTAACTATGAAACTTATTCCCACAACAGAGGCAGTCGGTCATGTTCTTTGTCACGATATAACTCAGATAATACCCAATGAATTTAAAGGAGCTGTGTTCAAAAAAGGTCATATTATAACTCGAGAAGATATACCTGTACTTCTCAGCGTGGGTAAAGAGAATATATATGTATGGGAGAATGATGAAACTATGCTTCATGAGAATGAGGCGGCTGAAATTCTTGCGAAAATATGTCACGGTGAAAATATGAGGGAAAAGGAAGTCAGCGAGGGAAAAATTGAACTTGTTGCCGATTGTGACGGCCTTTTTATTTGTGACACCAATAGGCTTAAAAAAATCAACTCTCTCGGTGAAATGATGATAGCCACAATTCCTTCGGGTATGCCTGTTAAGTTGGGAGACAAACTTTGCGGAACGAGAATAATACCGTTAGTTATTAAGAAGGAAAAAATGGCTGAGGCGGAAAAAGTGGGTAATGGCATACCAATGATGAATGTTCATCCCTATAAGAGAAAAACTTACGGTATTGTGACAACCGGAAGTGAAGTCTTTAAAGGGCTTATTGAGGATAAGTTTACGCCTACCGTAATATCCAAACTCAATGAATACGGTTGCAAAATGATTTCTCACGAGATAACTGACGACAACAGCAAAAATATAACCGATGCCATTGAAAGAATAAAATCATTGGGTGCGGATATGATTTTTTGCACAGGTGGCATGAGCGTTGATCCTGATGACAGAACGCCCCTTGCAATTAAGAATACAGCTGAAGAAATTGTCTCATATGGTGCACCTACACTGCCTGGAGCAATGTTTTTGGTTTCATATTTTGCTGACAGAACGCCCTTGTGCGGTTTGCCGGGTTGCGTAATGTATGCCAAGAGGACAGTTTTTGATTTGGTTTTGCCGAGGCTTATAGCCGATGTTAAGGTTACGGCTGATTACTTGTCTGGTTTAGGCAATGGAGGACTTTGTCTCAATTGTGATGAATGTCATTTTCCAAAATGTTCTTTCGGAAAGGGTGTATAAAATGATAAGCATATTGAGTAAAGGTGAAGAAAAACTATCCGAGGGAAAAAATGTTGTTTTGGTAACTGTTGCTCATTCCCAAGGTTCGACTCCGGGAAAAACAGGCGCTGCCATGATCGTATCGAACGGAAAGGTAATAGGCGGAACGATCGGCGGCGGTGAACTTGAATATAAATGCACTGAAATCGCAATGGATACAGTGGGACTTCGCCATTTTGAACTTGATAACGGCAAGGCTGCACAATTAGGCATGATTTGCGGAGGGCAGATTGATATTCTGTTCACTCCCTTGAAGAAAGAAAGTAAATTCATTGATAAAATCATGAGTTTAAATAAGGATTGTAAACTTCTTCTCTCTCTTGACGGAAGTGCTTACGAAATCGAAGATGGTGCAGACACCGACAAGGCATACCTTGACGAAGAGAGAAGTATTTTGGTTTTACCTCTTAAGGCAAGGGAGAAGGTTGTTATTTTCGGTGGAGGTCATGTGTCTTTTGCTTTAACGAAAATTCTCGATTTTCTCAAAATGAGTTACATCATTATTGACGAGAGGGAGGAGTTTTGCAATAGCCAAAGGTTTCCAAACGCTGAAAGATTATACACGGGAAATGCTTTGATTTCCGTTACTGATTTGGACAGCAGGACAGCGGTTTGTATTATGACCAGAGGTCACGAAGGTGATGCCCTGGCTTTAAGACTTGCCTTAAAAAGTCAAGCCGGTTATATCGGACTTATGGGAAGTCGCAGAAAAAGAGAAAAGATTTTTGCTCAACTTAAAGATGAGGGGTTTGAAAATCCGGAAAGCAGGATCATAACCCCCATAGGACTTGATATCGGTGGCAATACTCCCGAGGAAATAGCAATTTCCGTGGCGGCACAACTTATTTCATGGAAGAACGGATAATTAAGGTTGAAGTGGGGAGTTGATGGAGGGAGAGAACCCGCCCGGCGGTATAGTCGGGCGGGTTTTGAAGCACAATCGGGGTTCGATGCCCCGATTGTGCTTGACGGTTTCGGGTAACTATCCAAATGGTGCTAAAATATTTGATATTAGACTTTTCTTAATGGAGAAGAGACTATCGGTTTTGTTCGGAGTGAATTAAAATGCACTGCTGTTTTTAATTTGCCGAAAAAACTGCCTGTCTCTTCTTCATTTTTTGCCAATTCACAAAACCGTATATGTCGTTGATAAGAAATGCGACAAAACAAACAACAACTGAAATGTATTTAGCATTTTCCACGCTTGCCAAAGTCCATAATACAATCAAAACTATGTCGTTTCCGGCATAAGCCAAAGCAAAATACGGACTTCTTCTGAAAGTCAGATATGCGGCAATAAAGCTGGTAGTTACGGAAATTGTGCTTGGCAATAAGTTGGCGGTGTTGAAATATTTTAATATGAGGAAAAAGATTAAAGTTACAACTGCTGTCAAAACTGACATAAAGACAGCTTCCTTCTTGCTCAATGAATTAACTTTCACTTCCGATTTGTTCCCATTATAAGGATTTCTTAACCATGAGATGAGAGCGAAAATCGCCATTGGCATTGTCATTCCAAGATAAGTAATCATTTCCCCGTAGTAATTAAATGAGAAGGAAATTTTGCCATAAAGTAAACTGAAAATTATCATGAGGAATTGACCCACAGGGTTGCCCTTTGCATTGAAAATTAAAGAAGTGACTCCGATTAAAGATGCTGTTAGTGTCATGAAGTTTTCTCTGTCAAAGATGATAAAAGAAAATATAATCAGTATCACCGATGACAGCCAAAGGATAATCTCCCGTTTTGAAAAATAAGTCATATAGGATTTTAGTTTTGATGATTTCATAATTACCTCCAAAAAAATAAACATCCGTATACACATCTTCTAAGACCTAATGATGTGTAAACGAATGTCTCAACATTCTACTACTCGGTAGCAGTTTTTTAATATTCATTTTTGAGATTTTATCATATTTTATTCTTTGTGTCAATACTTATTTGTTTTCGTTAATAATGAAATAAAATGGCATAATTTGTCAGTTTTAACTAAATTTGTAAAAGAATAGCATAAGTTTTTCTACTTATAATAATTCATATTAACTTGCTATGAATTAAAAACTGTGCTATTATTAACTATGGTTTTAAAAAGAAAAATACAGTAATAATTTTAAAATCGTAAATTTAAAGTTACGGGGTGATTGCTTGAAAATTTCAACCAAAGGCAGATACGGACTTCGCATTATGATCGATCTTGCCGTAAACGGAAAGGAAAATCCCGTTTCCATTAAAGATATTGCCGAAAGGGGAAACTTATCGGATAAGTATCTCGAACAGATAATAAACCTTTTAAATAAATACGGACTTGTGAAAAGCGTTCGTGGTGCAAGAGGCGGATATCTGCTGACAAGAGATGCAGACAAAATAACAGTTGAGGATATATTGATGGCAACCGAGGGAAGCTTAGCCCCCGTGGCATGCGCTGAAAACAGTGAAAGCTGTGATAAACATTGCGATTGCGCCACATCAATAATCTGGTCGGAGATTTATAATGCCGTTGTGGGGGTTGTGAGAAACATAACTCTTAAGGACTTAGCAGAAAGAAGTTCAGGCGGTGCTAATATAAATTGCAATTTATAAAATAGGAAAGGATGATATATATGAGATTTGTTTATGCGGATAATGCAGCCACAACAAAGGTGTCTCCGAAAGTTGTGGAAGCTATGACACCATACATGACGGAAGCCTACGGAAATCCGTCAAGCCTTTACGCTTTCGGTCAAAAGGCACACAGAGCCATTGAAACAGCAAGAGAGCAGGTTGCAACTGTTTTAGGCTGTGACAAAGGTGAAGTTTATTTCACTTCAGGTGGTTCTGAGGCTGATAACTGGGCAATCAGAGGAGCAGCTCTCTTGGGCGCAAAGAAAGGCAAAAAGCATATTATTACTTCAAAAATAGAGCATCACGCAGTTTTGCATACCCTTGCCAAGTTGGAAAAGGAAGGATTTACAGTTACTTATCTTGATGTTTATGAAAACGGAATAGTTAAGGTTGAAGATGTTAAAAATGCAATTACAGATGAAACTTGCCTTGTTACTATTATGTATGCCAATAACGAAATCGGTACTATTCAGCCGATTAGCGAAATCGGTGCCGTATGCAAGGAAAAGGGAGTTTTATTCCACACAGATGCGGTTCAGGCAGTGGGTCATGTTAAAATTGATGTAAAAGCCGAGAATATTGATATGTTGTCTCTTTCGGGACATAAATTCCATGCAGTTAAGGGCACAGGCGCTCTTTATTGCAGAAAGGGAATTCGCCTTGAAAATCTTATCGAAGGTGGTTCACAGGAAAACGGAAGAAGAGCAGGAACTGAAAATGTACCCGGTATTGTAGGTCTTGGCGTTGCTATAACCGAAATGAATGAACACATGGAGGAGAACGCAAAAAAAGTTTCAGCCTTGAGAGATCGTCTTTTTGAGGGTGCAAGCAAAATATCACACTCAAGAATTAACGGTGACACAAAGAACAGACTTCCCGGTAATTTCAGCATGTGCTTTGAGGGCGTCGAAGGTGAAAGCTTATTACTTTATCTTGATATGCAGGGAATTTGTGCATCAAGCGGTTCAGCTTGCACTTCAGGTTCTCTTGATCCAAGCCATGTTCTTCTCGCTATCGGCTTAAAGCACGAAGTGGCTCACGGATCTTTGAGATTATCTCTTGGTGAAGAAAATACACAGGAAGATGTTGATCACATTTTGTCAGTTCTTCCCGGTATTATAGATAGACTTCGTAATATGTCTCCGTTATGGGAACACATTATGGAAAACGAAAAGAATAACTGAAAGGATGAAATAAAATGGAATACAGCGATAAAGTAATGGAACATTTTGCTAACCCTCATAATGTGGGAAAGCTGGACGATGCTAACGGTATCGGAGAAATAGGCAATGCTAAGTGCGGAGATATTATGAAAATGTATCTCAAGATTGAAAATGATATTATCGTTGACGCTAAGTTTAATACTTATGGTTGCGCTTCAGCTATTGCAACATCATCAATGGCAACAGACCTTATTATCGGTCAGCCTTTAAGTGAGGCTCTCAAGCTCACAAACAAGGCAGTTGTTGAGGCTCTTGACGGACTTCCGGCAGTTAAAATTCACTGTTCAGTATTGGCAGAGCAGGCAATTAAAGCAGCTATTGCCGATTACTATAAGAGACAGGGAATCGATCCGGAACCAATCGTAGGTAAAATCGATGACTGCGAAGACGATCACTGTCACATATAAAATGTAACTAAAAAAATCACAGCAACATTAAGAAAGGTAATCTTGATGTTGCTGTTTTTTTATTTTCGTTTTTTCTCCGGCAGTCGGTTTTTTCGTCAGCCTCCGGCTGACCGCCCGACTATACCGCCGGGCGCCCTGAACCACCAATTTTTATGGTAAATTACTAAAATATAATTGACAAATGAAATGTAAGGTGATAAAATTAAATCGTAAGGTCAAACAAAAAAACAATAGTACTCTGCGAAAAAAATGTTTAAATTGCCCAAAAAACAAATTTGAGGGATAAATTCAAACACTACTAACAAAAGAAAGGTGTGATTTCGATGAATTGCTGATAACATTATCACTAAAACTATGGCAAAAGCCAATATAATGAAACAGAAAAAATAAAAACCTAACAACAATCAAAAATTTACTATCTTAAGGAGGAACTAATTATGAAAAAACTTTTGGCAATTTTACTTTCACTTATTTTTGTTTTTAGCTTTGCAGCTTGTTCTGGGAATGAGGACAGCGACAAAACATCAGATAATACAGACAATGTATCCGACAACGTATCGAACAATATAGTAGCAGGTAGCGTTGAATGGTTCAATTCTGTATTCTTTAACAACGAAGAAAACGGCTATGTTACAAATAACTTCGTATCCGATAATTATACAGACATTAAAGAAATTGACATTTTCAATCTTTTTGATGACACAAAGTCAACAATTTCAGATGCCGAAATGGATGAATTGAAAAAGCAGAAAGATTTCAATCCGGAATTTGATACAACTAAGGTTACCGGAAAAGAAATGGACGAAATTTTGACAAAATATGCCGGTGTTAAACTTGATGACACAAAGAAGAATAAACTTGATTCTTTCTATTATCTTGAAGAATATGACGCTTATTACTCAAACCATAGCGATGCCACATTTATGAAAGTTACTGTTACTGAAAAAAACGATTCAAATGACGGTAGCACAGTCTTAAAATATGAAACCGAAACCGCAACGGGTGAGGTAACATTGAAGGTTGTTTCAGATGCAGAATATCAGTTTGTGTCAAATGCTCTCACAGCAAAGAATTAAATTTAAACAAGACAATTATGACGGCGGTTTATCCGCCGTTTTTTTGTTTCATAAAAGACGATTTGTCCCATGATTGATCAGATTGTATTCACAAATCCGATTGTGTTGACAAAGTGATTTTTTGAAAGAAAAAATGCACAAACCAAAATGAATAAAGATTTGTAAAATCATCAAACTTATTATTGATAAGATAAGTTTCTTAGTGTATAATAAATTGTGAAAATATAAGGAAAATCGGGAGGTCAGATAATGGTATTTTCAAATCTTATTTTCATCTACATATTTTTGCCGTTAAATCTGGCTTTTTACTTTTTGGCAAAGGATATTAAAACGAAAAATGCGATACTTTTAATATTCTCTTTGTTCTTTTATGCTTGGGGCGAACCGGTTTATGTGCTGTTGCTTATAGGTATGGCGCTTGCGGATTGGTTCTTTGCCAAGATGATCGAGAAACACCGTGGAACAGGAATGGCAAAGGCGGCAATGATTGGCGCAGCCGTTGTCAGTATTGGACTTATCGGTGTTTTTAAATATGGAACTTTCGTGTGTGAAAATCTGAATTCAGCTTTCGGATTTCCGTCAGAAATACCGAATATCGCCTTGCCTATCGGTATTTCGTTTTATACATTTCAGCTTTTGTCTTATGTTGTTGATGTTTACAGAGGAGATGTGGAAGCTCAGGATAAGTTTTCCCGTGTTCTTTTGTATGCCAGCCTTTTCCACCAGTGCATAGCCGGTCCTATTGTCCGCTATAAAGATGTTAGTGAAGAAATTGCTTGCCGTTCCACAAATGTGGTTGAGATGGGAAAGGGCATTAACAGGTTTGCAGTGGGTCTCGCAAAAAAAGTTCTTCTTGCCAATGTATGCGGCAGCCTTTGTGATAGCTTTTTAATAAGCGATGCCACAGCGGGTGATGTGTCTTTATTTGCCGAAAATATGAAGGTCTTATCTTCAAGACCTGCCTTGGCTTTGTGGCTGGGTATGTTGTCATATATGCTCCAAATTTATTTGGACTTCTCTGCTTATTCGGATATGGCAATAGGTATGGGTCAAATGATAGGCTTCCACTATAAAGAAAACTTTGATTATCCGTATATGTCCAAGACGGTTGGCGAGTTCTGGCGCAGATGGCATATGTCCTTAGGCACTTTCTTCCGTGATTATGTTTATATACCCTTGGGCGGAAACAGAAAAGGCAAAGGAAGAATGTTCCTTAATATGTTTGTGGTTTGGTCTCTCACCGGTTTATGGCACGGTGCAAGTTGGAACTTCGTTTTGTGGGGACTTTACTTCTTTGTATTCTTAGTTTTGGAAAGACTCTTCTTAGGAAAACTCCTTGAAAAGTTACCTGCCTTTTTCTCAAGAGCATATTTGCTCATAGTTGTATTCTTCGGCTGGATAATATTCAAGTTCAGATCTCTTGATATGTGTTTTGCAGTAATAAAGGGTATGTTCTGTCTCAATTCAAACAATTTCTCCGGATACGAAGATGTAGCAATGCTTAAAAACAATATATTCTTCTTTATTGTCGCAATAATCGCTTGCACTCCTCTTGTTAAAAAATTGGGAGAAGTGATAAGTAAAAATGCAGACAACGAAATCAAATTTGCCAATATACAGGGTGTAATACAAATAGTGACTCCCATAATTCTTCTTTTGGTTTCAACCTTGGGACTTATCGGAGATAGCTATAACCCGTTCTTATATTTTCAATTTTAATTAACCTTATTTTTAGAATAAAGGGTGTGAGATAATGAAAAAACGCAGAAACAGAAATGAAAAAATGCGATATGTCAATCTTGTGGGGCAACCTGAAAAACGATGGTATCAAACGAACAAGCGTAAGATTGAAACAATATCCTTTTTCTGTGTTCTCTTTGTGGGAATGGTTGTTTCTTTGATAATTCCTTTGAGACCGACTTTTTCGGAAACGGAAAAGAGAGAACTTGCTAAGTTCCCGGAGTTTAATGTTCAGGCACTTGTGACGGGATCATATTTTGCCGATATCGACACTTGGTTTGCGGACACTTTCCCTTTCAGAGAGAGCTTAACGACTTTAAACAGCAAACTTACCTCCTGGTATGGTTTCGGCGATAAAGTTTCATCATTAAACGGAGTTGTTGCCGATGAAATCCCCGATGCACCAAACACAACATTACCTCCGTTAACAACTGATAAAACCGAAACAACTGCTCCAAACGAAACAACTGATCCGACAGAAAATACAACGGATAAAGTCAGTGAACCGTCTTCTGCCGCACCGGAAAGCACAACGGACGCTCCGAAGAAAACCCAAACACTCGGTGGTATTCTTGTGGTTGGAAACAGCGGTTATGAATATTATAATTTCATTCAAAGCACTGCCGATGAATATGCAAGATGTGTAAACAGTTTGACTGCAAATCTTAAAGGAACAAAGGCTCAGGTTTATGATATTGTTGTTCCGACAAGCATTGACATAACCCTTGATGAAAGCACGAGAAATTCGGTTCAAAGCTCAAATCAGCAAAAAGCCATTGATTATATTTACGCCTCAATGGATAAGAAAGTGAAAACGGTTAATATATATACAACTTTAAAGCAACACTCAGACGAATATATTTATTACCGAACTGACCACCATTGGACAGCCTTGGGCGCATACTATTCTTATGTTGAACTTATGAGAGCTAAGGGTGATGCACCTCTTAATCTTGAAAAAGACTTTACCAAGACAAGTTACGGTGATTTCTTAGGATCGTTTTACACTGACACAAACAAGAATAAAAAACTGGAAAAGAAACCCGATGATCTTATTGCTTATGTGCCGAAGTTTAAAACAGATATGTTCTTCCTTGAGTCTGACGGAGACAAGATAACATGGCCTATTGTAAACGATGTTTCATCTTATCCCACAGGATATAAATACAGTGCTTTTGCCGGTGGTGACAACAAATATACAAGAATTAAAAACTTGAGCGAAGACGCAAAAGGCTCTTGTATCGTTATTAAGGAAAGTTTCGGTAATGCCATGATACCATTTATTGCGGGAAATTATAAATATGTTTATGTTATCGATTACCGTTATTGGAACGGCAGTCTTTCGGAATTGGCAAAGGAAAAGAAAGCCGATGATGTTATTTTCATCAACAACATTTCAGCAACGAGAAACAAAGCTCTTGTGCAGACTTTAAGTAAATTGTGTTACTGAGAAAGGATATGAAAAAATGGTTAAGCATATAGTTATGTGGAAGTTTAAGGAAGAAGCAGAGGGTTTAACTAAGGAAGAAAATCTCCTTAAGGTTAAAACCATGCTGGAAGCTCTTCCGGAAAAAATTGATTTCATCAGACACATTGAAGTTAATATGAATGTGAATTTCAACGGAAGCAACTTTGATGCAGTTTTAATCAGTGAATTTGATTCTATTGAAGATGTGAACAGATACAGAGTTCATCCGGATCACAAGAAAATCTCTTCTTATGTTTCTCTTGTCAGAGAGGACAGAGCAAGCGTGGATTATGTTTGCTGAGGTGGGGTAAGTAGCCCGGCGGTATAGTCGGGCAGTCAGCCGAAGGCTGACGAAAAAACTTGCTGTTTGCAAGTTAATTATCAAAAATAAGCACGACTCTATATTTCGTTTGTATAACGAATTACTTATAGGGGGTCGATTTGTTAAAGAATTGTTAATGTTGACATAAAAGGTATACATTTTGAAATTTTTATGTTAGAATTAGTTTATATTTTTGATATGGAGGAAATATCGTGGAAAAACTAGCAAAAAATCATGAACAAATGCTCGATTCTTGCACTGATTACGCTATTGAGACTATCACAGAAATTTGTGATAAGATCGGACCTCGTGAAGCAGGCAGTGAAGCAGAGCGCAAGTCCCAAGAGTATTGGGCAAAGGAAATGAAAAAATACGCAGACAAGGTTGAAACTGAGGACTTTGAAGTTCACCCACACGCTTTCATGGCTTGGGTTATCGTTGACGCAGTTCTCGTTCTCTTAGGTTTGGTATTCTATTTCTTGAAGTTGCCGATAGTAACTCTTATCGCAACAATTTTGGCATTCGTATGTATGGCAGCTGAATTCTTGTTTTACAAACCGTTCCTTGATCCTCTTTTCAAGAAAAAGACATCATGCAACGTTATCGGCAGAAGAGCTCCTACCGGTGAAGTGAAGCAGAGAATTATTTTCAGCGGACACACAGACTCATCTTGGGAATGGCACTTTACATATCTTGGAACTCATATATTCCTTAAGTTAATGCTCATTCCTGCCGTTGTTGGTCTTTTCGTTGTGACAGCAGCAGCTCTTGCAGCAGTGATAACAGCCGGACCGACAGCATTGCCTGCAGAAGGTTTCGCTAAAATACTCGGCTATGTTCAGTTAGCATTCATTCCTTTCTTCTTAGGCTTATTCTTCTTCATTAAGTGGGATGAGATCGTTCCCGGTGCAAACGATAACCTTACAGGTTGCGCAGGTTCGGTTGCAATTCTCAAGTATCTTGAAGATAATGATATTCGCTTTGAAAACACAGAAGTTGTTGCAATGACATCTGGTTGTGAAGAGGCAGGTTTAAGAGGTTCAACAGCTTATGCAAAGAGACATAAGGAAGAACTCCTTGAAGTTCCGACCGTTTTCTATGGCTTGGAAACATTCACAGATTATGACGATTTCGCAATTTATAACCGTGATATGACTTTCATGGTTAAGAATGACGAAAGAGTGTGCGCTCTTATGAAAGCCGGCGCAAAGAAGGCTGGCAGAGACCTTAAGTATGAGGCAGTTTTCTTGGGTGCATCAGATGCTGCTGCTGTTTCAAGAGAGGGAATCCCTGCAGCAACACTTGCAGGTATGAATCCTAATCCGCCAAGATATTATCACACAAGACTTGATAATACTGACGCTCTTGTTCCAAAGTCAATCAGATTCGGTATTGACACAGCTCTTCAGTCTCTCTTCATTTTTGATGAGCAAGGCTTGAAAAAGGAATATGATTAAGTTATAATTAAGAGGCTGTATGTTTACATGCAGCCTCAATTTTATTTTAAGGAGAATATTATGAAAAATGTGAAGTATTGTTGGGTTTGCGGTGCTAAAAAGGTTATTCATTCTTTTAAACTTAACCGAGCAACCGTTGAACCGTATAATAACGGTGTGGCTTTAACTCCTCCAATGGGTTGGTCAAGCTGGAATTTGTTCAGAAATAAGATAAACGAAAAACTTTTTCGTGAAATTGCTGATGCCATGGTTAAAAGCGGACTTAAAGATGCAGGATATAAATATGTTAACATAGACGATTGCTGGCAAAGTTCTTCAAGGGATAAAGACGGTAGACTTCAAGCTGACTTTATCACATTTCCGTCAGGCATGAAAAAGCTGGCTTCCGATATTAACGAAATGGGACTTGAATTGGGCATTTATTCATCTAACGGAACATTGACCTGTGAAGAATATCCCGGTTCATTGGATCACGAAGATATCGATGCGGAAACCTTTGCTGAATGGGGAGTAGGTTATTTTAAATATGATTTCTGCCATCATGTATATATACCGACAGAGGCACCGTTCATTGTCAGTTTATCCATTGGTAAAAAAGGTGAAGATGATTTTTATAAGGCTCTTGCCGGTGATGCCACACTTGACGGTAATGCACGACTTATTGAAGATAAGGAAGTTGAAGGCGGTTCATACATAAAAGGACTTTCAAGTTACAGCGGTACAGCTCTCTTTACAAAAATCAACGCTCCGGAAAATGGAGAATATGTGCTTACTCTCACCACAAGAAAGAACGGCAATTATGAAAAGTTCCTTTTGGCTCAGGTTAATGCTCAAGAAAAGTTTGAGATAAAAGTTCCTGTTTCCAAGAGCTTTACCCCTGAGGGCAGAATACAAATAATTGTTAAGTTACAAAAAGGCGAAAACCATATTAAACTTTACAACCCAATCGGATCAAAAATGGACAGTTCCTTTATGCAATATAAGAAAATGGGCCAGGCGCTTAAGAGAGCAACAAAGGAATATGCAGAGAAAAACGGCGTTCCGGAAAAGCCTATTGTTTATTCAATTTGTGAATGGGGCTATAACAAGCCTTATAAGTGGGGGGCAGAGGCCGGAAATCTTTGGAGAACCACACCTGATATAATGGCCAAATGGTTCAGCATTGTGTCGATTTACGAGCATACGGTTAAACTTTCAAAATATTCCTGCATAGGCGGTTGGAATGATCCGGATATGTTGGAGGTTGGAAACGGTGACTTGACATACGAAGAAAATAAGAGTCATTTCTCACTTTGGTGCATGATGTGCGCACCACTTATTTTGGGCAATGATGTCAGAAAGTTCATCAAGGCAGACGGCACTGTTGATACTGACAACAAGGTGTATCAGATACTCACGAACAAAAACTTGATTTCCATAAACCAGGATCCTTTGGGAATTGCCTGTGAAAGGGAAAGACAACTTAGCAATTCACTTCTTGTGGATGTTCTTGTTAAGCCTTTGGACAATGCAAGGGTCGCTTTATGCGTGTTCAACAAAGACACAAAAGAACACAAGTTGGAATTGGATATTGATAAGATAATAAATCTTCCAAACGTTAATGTTAAGAAGAAAGAACAATATCATATTTTCGATTGTTGGGATAACAGACACTTTGACGCAAGAAAAATTGTTTGTGAACCTGAAAAGCATGGCTGTGAGGTTTATATAATTGAATAATGGCCACCGGAGGTGGCTTAACGCCGCCCGCGGTATAGTGGGCGGCGTCTGCCGTAGGCAGACAGCAGCAGAAATTTTGGGAAAGAAAAAACTGAAATGAGAGTTGAATTTACGGAAACAGGGACTATTGTCTTTGCTTCCGTTTTTGCGTTTATGCGAAAGCTCCGCTTTCGTCACCCCACTATACCGCGGGGTGAGTTCCTGTCATTTTCAGCCATTGCAAACCAAACGGGCGGCGGCTTCGTCAGCCGCCGCCACCCACCGCCATCCCCAACACCCCACCCCCACTCACATCTTTTTCCCAACCCCACAAAAACTGACAGTTATCGTCACCGAGTTGGCATATAATTAAACCATGGAGTTGTTGCCTATGGTGATTTATGCAGATGTGTTGATAATTCTGAATACATATATAAACTTTATTTTGCTAAGACTCAGCGCATATTTTATAAGAGAAAAAGTCAGCCGATTAAGATTGTTTTTTGGTGCGTTTTTCGGAGGTGTCTATTCACTTGTTATTTTCGTTGATGGTATGCCTACATGGTTGTCGTTTTTCCTGAAATTGGCAGTATGTGGCATCATAGTGGTGATTAGCTTTAAACAGCATAATTTCAAAACGTTCTTACGAAGCTTTTTGTCTTTCTTTTTTGTTAGTTTCGTCTTTGCCGGGTTAATGCTTGCTCTGTGGATGGTGATTTCACCTGCCACCATGATGTATAACAACGGAACTGTTTATTTTGGATTTGATACGATGACACTCCTTGTTATCGCATCAGTGTGCTATGGAGTTATAAGAATAATATATTTTTTCATTGAAAAGAAATCCGATAAAGGCAGTTTGTATTATATCGAAATACATGTTTTGGATGAAGTTGTTGAATGTCGAGCTCTCCTTGACAGTGGAAACAGCCTTAAAGATTATTTCACTTCTTTGCCGGTTATCCTTGTCAGCGAGGAAAAACTGAAAAATATACTTATTAAAGACAAAAAAACGCAAAAGAACCTTAAACTCAGGTTGATACCATTTTCTACCGTTGGTGGTGAAGGTGTTATCACTGTCTTTCGCCCGGAGAAAGTGAGAATTCTTGGGCTGGACTGTGACTTTGAAACAGATAAGGTGCTTGTAGGACAAAGCAAAACTAAAATTAAGAACGGAGAATTTGAAGCTATTTTACCGTATGACATATTACAGGGGGTTGAGAAAAATGTTGAGCGAAGTGGTTGAAAAAATCAAAAGACTCGTTGCCAAACTGAAAGGAGAAAGCGTTTACTATATAAATGGCTCGGAAAACTTGCCTCCACCGCTGACAAGAGAGGAAGAAGTGAAAATACTTTCCGAAATTGAAGAAGGAAATAATGAAAACAGAGAAAAATTGATCGTTCATAATTTGCGTCTGGTAGTCTATATATCCAAAAAATTTGAAAACACGGGAATTGGAATTGAAGATTTAATTTCCATAGGTACTATCGGTTTGATAAAAGCGGTTAACACCTTTTGCCCATCGAAGAATATCAAACTTGCCACTTACGCCTCAAGATGCATAGAAAATGAAATTCTTATGTACCTTAGAAAAAATTCTCAGCAGAAAAATGAAATATCCATTGATGAACCTTTGAATGTGGATTGGGACGGCAATGAGCTTTTGTTGTCAGATGTGTTGGGAAGTGATGCGGACGAAATGAATAGAGACATGGAGAGTGAAGATGAAAAGAGTATTTTGCTGACAATGGTGGGAAAACTCAACGAAAGAGAAAAGGTTATTATGACTATGCGTTTCGGTTTGGGCGGAACGAAGGAGTATACGCAGAAACAGGTGGCGGATATTTTAGGCATTTCTCAAAGTTACATATCCAGACTTGAAAAAAGAATAATTTCAAAATTGAAAAAGGAAATGGAAAAGGTTTGCTAAAATAATTATATTTTATGAAAATCATATCTTTGCATATTGCAAAGATATGATTTTTTTTGTATAATGTTGATAGATAAAAGGGATTACAAGTAAAAAAATATTATAAGAAGAGAAAAAAGTAAAGACCGCGTATGAACTTTTATTAAAGAAGAGAGTGAAAAATTTAAAATAGGGGAGGGGTTTAATGAAAGAAAAGAGAAGAATTCTGAAAATATTAAAATGATAATAACTAAATTTTGATAAACAAATGCTTAGGCATTAGGAGGTAAAATGAAAATCAATGTTTTGGCTACAATTGACCGAAACTATCTTGCACCGCTGATTACGATGCTTGTGTCTATGGGTCAGTCTGATGAAGAAAATGAACTTCATATATATGTAGCACATTCAAGTTTAGAGCAGGAGGATTTCGATAAAATCCAAACTGCCATCAATTCTTACAGCAACATTATTATCCATCCTGTTAAAGTTGGAGATGAGCTCTTTCAGGATACACCGGTAATAGAAAGACTTCCGAAAGAATCTTTTTACAGACTTTTAGCTTTTGCCTATCTTCCCGAGGAAGTTGAGAGATGTATATATATCGATCCGGATACATATATACTTAAACCTCTTGACGGACTCTTTTCAATGGAAATGAACGGCAATATTATCGGCGCATCAAGCCATGTTTATAGTTTTATGACACCCCTTAACCAAAAGCGACTTGATATGGGAAAAACAGCACAGTATATCAATTCAGGTATTATGCTTATGGATATTAAGGCAATGCGTGGATACAAAACTGTTGAGGAAATCATTACTTATGTTAATGATAACATTCAGAAACTTTATTTAGGCGATCAAGATGCCATGAACGCTCTGTTTTGGGCTAAAACCATGAATATAGACGAAAGACTTTATAACATGGACGAAAAAACCTTAAAGCGTCATAAACTTGATATTGACTATGTTAAAGAAAATACGGTTATTGTTCACTATAACGGAAAATATAAGCCGTGGAACGAGGGCTATGTAGGTGTGCTTGATGTCTTTTATCCACCTGTGGAAAATAAAGGCCCGGCACCAAAGGGAAAAGTTAAGAAACAAATTAAGTCATTTATGAATATAACCAAACTTAATAAACAGCAAAAAACCGTTCTTTCAATCGGTGCTGTGGTTTGGTCTATACTTATCTTTATCTATTTCAGATTTGGCGGAGTGCTTTGGAACATAATCAAAGACCCGATCGTTTTCAAACAGTGGCTTGATAGTTTCGGTGGTTTTGATGATTTACTTTATATTTTAATAAGATCTGTTCAGACAGTTGTTAAAATAGTGCCGGCAGAGCCTCTGGAAATAGGTGCAGGATATGCTTACGGTATATTCGGCGGTTTCGCTTACTGCTTGTTGGGTAATATAATCGGTTCGTTTGTGATTATAGGGTTGACAAGAAAGTTCGGCAGAAAGTTTGTTGATATGTTCTATTCTTCCAGTAAAATCGGAGATATGAGAATATTTAAAGATCAGCAAAAAGTATATTCTCTTCTTTTCATACTTTATCTTATTCCCGGTTCGCCAAAAGACGGATTTACATATTTGGTTGGTTTAACTCCGGTTAAAGTAATACCGTTTATGATCATAACCTCAATAGCGAGAATTCCGTCAATAATTTCTTCAACTTGGTGCGGACATTATCTTGCAGAAAAGAATTATCTTTTCGCCGCAGTTGTTTTCGGAGTAACACTTTTGGTGGGTGTTATCGGTTCAATTATTTATAATAAGCTAATGAATAAGAAAAAAGCTGAAGTTGAAGATAAAAAAATCGAAGTATAATATTGACTTCAACCCGATAATGTGGTACAATTATCGGGTTGAAAGTTGAATAAGCCGGTGTGTTGGAATTGGCAGACGAGACGGACTCAAAATCCGTTGGTAGCAATACCGTGCGGGTTCGACCCCCGCCACCGGCACCAGGAAAGCACGATGGTTTTGATACAATACCATCGTGCTTTCTATTTGAAATAAGCATAATTTTCTGATATGGTCATTTTCATAAATAGAAATTTGCGGAGGTGAACACATATGAAATACAAAGGAACACTGATTGTTGTTAAAGATTGTGAGCGTGCGCTAAAGTTCTACAGTGATATGTTTGGATTTCAACTTTTGCAGGACAATGGTGGAAATATGGAACTGACAAACAACTTATACTTACAGGAATCGAGCTACTGGGAACAATTCACGAAAAAATGCATAATTCCAAACAGCAATCAGTCCGAATTGTATTTTGAAGAAGCCGATATAGAAAAATTCGTGGCACGGCTTGAAATGCTCTACCCCGAAACCGAATATGTCAATCGTTTGATGACACGCAGCTGGGGGCAAAAGGCTGTCAGATTCTATGACCCTGACGGCAATCTGATCGAAGTCGGAACACCTGTTTAATCCGGTGCAACAGACTCCGGTTTGACGAATGGATAAACATGTATGTTTCGCCTCCACCACGGTTTCATTTTTTGAGCGGAACCATTTGAAATCGTATCATTTTTTATCAACTGTTGCAAGGGAAACCTCTTTTGTCTTTTAAGACAAAAGAGGTTTTCCTGATTTTGGATCGTGGGGAGAACAATAAAACAAGTTTGCATAAAGTGTCAGATGGCATTGAGATTTAATCAGCTTAGGCATATAATGACGAAGAGAAAATCAGAAAACACTACTTGGATTATAAAAAAGCAACTGTAAAAACTTTCGTTCTTACAGTTGCTTTTTTATGGTGCGGATAACAGGGATCGAACCTGCATGCGTTAAGCACAAGATCCTAAATCTTGCGTGTCTGCCAATTCCACCATATCCGCATTTTATAGGCATAAAGCATGAAGACTTTATGCCCGATTAAGCTGTTTTATTTTCCGACAATGTGAATTCGGTTTTTCTTTGACTTAATGTTATCGGCAATAACAAAGATAATATAAATCACAATGAGAGAAATCAATACTATAACTATAGCAACAAAAATTTTTGATGTCAAGACATTTTTGATTTTTTCCATAACAAGTCTCGGCACGCTCAAACTTATGCTGTCGGCTGCAACCAAATCAATTGTTGTGATCTCCTCGTTGGCATAATATATTTTCGCCTGGCAGATAACATCGCCTTTGTTTACAGGTGCGTATAACTCTTTTGGCATTGTTTCTTCAATCGGAGTGATGAGCACTCCGTCTTCATCGGCAAGTTGAGGAACAAGAGATGAAACTTCCGATGCAGGAACAAGAGAAACTCTGTCAGCCTCACTGCCGGCAATAATATCAATAACTGAAACCACATGATTTTGGGTGGCGACAACCTTGAATTTTATGTTGCTGTATGCCCATTTCAGCATAGTTTTGCAGTCGTAAATAGCTGTGTTGATGTTTGTTAAAGTGCCTGATTTTGTGCTTATGTCGCTTGTGTCCCCCTGCATAACAACGGCAACATAAGTGTAACCGTCTTTTGTGGCAGTTGAGATCATGCAGTAACCAGAGCTTTCTGTTGCACCGCTTTTTCCACCTGTTACATAGGAATAATAATAAGTAGGATTGGTGGAATAAAGCATTTTGTTTGATGAATTATACTTACGGGTATCGCTTGAGTTTGTGGGAGAAATTTCACAGTATTTTGCTCCAAAAATCTCCATAAACATTGGAATTTTGACTACATCAGCCATTATCTTAGCAATATCGGAAGCGGTTGTATATTGCCCCTCTTCATCGAAACCGGTGGGGTTTTTCAAAACCGTATTTTTACAGCCTAAAGATGAAATGTAATCATTGACAATATCCATAAAACCTTCGATATTGCCACCAATTTCAAAAGCAATGGCAAGACAGGCATCGTTTGCACCTTGAACCATAATGCCGTAAAGCAAATCTCTGACTGAAATTCTTTCTCCGGCTTTAAGATTCATTGTGACAGCCCAGCGTATGTTAGCTGAGTCAAGCATTTTTTGGGAGATACTTATTTTTTTGTCAATATCATCAATATTTTTTAAGGCTACGGCTACGGTAAGTATCTTGTTGAGTGCAGGACACTGATTTTTTGTGTTAGCATTTTTGCTGAGAACCACGGTTTCGTCATCAAGACTTGAAAGCTGATAAATATCCGAATATATTTTTTCTTTCATTAAAGAATCGAATGCACATTCAGCATATATTGAACAAAACGGCAATGAAATTAAAATTACCGTCATTAAAATACATATTATTTTTTTCATACATACACCTTAAATCAATTTACAAAACTTGTTTTGTGTGATATACTGTATTATATCAATTTTTATGACCTTTTGTAAAGGCTTTTTTAATTAAAGATAGCATAAAAATATAAAGAAAGGAAACAATGCTCTTTTCTTACTTCGGTTTGAGGAGAAAGGGCTTGTATACAGATATATGATTTATGTAACAGGTGATATGCACGGTGAGGTGGAGCGATTCAGTGACAGTGCAATCAGAAAGTTAAAAAGAGGAGACTATCTTATAGTTTGCGGAGATTTCGGCTTTTTATGGGATAACAGTCCAAAAGAGAGAGCATTTCTTAAAAAACTTTCAAGAAAGAAGTTTACCACACTTTTTATAGACGGCACTCATGAAAATTTCAATTTGCTTAATTCCTATGAAATTTCAAAGTGGAACGGTGGTAAAGTTCATTTGATAAATGAAAAGGTTATTCATCTTCTCCGAGGTCAGGTTTATGAAATAGACGACCAAACCATATTCACCATGGGCGGAGGCATCAGCAGTGATATCGACATACGCTTTGAAAATGAAAGTTGGTCAAGCGATGAAATCCCCTCAAAAGAGGAGCTCGTGGAGGGCGTTGACAATCTAGAAAGATGTGACGGTAAGGTTGACCTTGTCATCACTCATGAACCACCATCAAAACTCAAAGAGTTTATGTTGCTTAAGGAACATAAGCCGGCAAATATCAGCGGTATAAATACATATCTTCAGGAGATGAGTGAAGTTTGTTCTTTCAACCATTGGTATTTTGGCTCTTTGCATATTGATAAGTTTATTTCTCAAAATCATGTTTCTGTTTTCAAAAATGTTATCAATGCGAAAACAGGCGAAAAAGTATAAAGTCAGAAGGAACTGTAAAAGCGGAAGTTTTTGCAGTTCCTTTTTTATTGGTGGATAAAGGAAATATTTGTAAGGGAGAAACGGTGCAAAGCCGGCGAGTTTGGCTTATCTTCAGGTCTCTGCTTTTGTCAGCCTCCGGCTGACTGCCCGACTATACCGCCGGGCCGGTGGGCGTTCCGCCCACTTAGGATTACGCGCCCACGACCGCGGGCGCTCTAAACCTAAGGGGTTCAACATAACTCTGTTGAACCCCTTGATATCATATTCTTTTATCTTATTTTACAACTCTTATACTTCAATTATACAACAGCTGTTTCTGTTTTAACATGCTTTGCCAAGAAATTGTCAACTGTTTCCCAGTATTCATCATGGAACCAAAGAGCAGACACAGCGTGTTCAGCACCAACCATAACTTTCTTCTCTTTTTCGGCGGCACAGGCATTATAAACCTTGTCAAGATTTTCCGGTAAAACAAAATCGTCTTTATCACCGTGAATGAAGAGGGTGGGAGTTTTTGACTTTTTAAGCTGTTCAACGGTGGAAGCCTCTTTGAATGTGAAACCGTTGAATATTTTGTTGAATAAACTTGCAGGTGGCATTGCAATTGCCGGAGGTATTTTATACTTGCGTCTTGCCTGATCTTCAAATATGTCGTAAACACCGGTGTAACCACAGTCAGCAACAGCGCATACAACATTATTCGGTAAATCTTCACCGGTAGTCATCATTGTAGTCGCACTGCCCATTGAAACACCGTGAATAACTATCTGTGCGTCGGGTTCTTTGCTGATTATGTAGTCAATCCAAGTCTTGATATCAAGTCTGTCAAGCCAACCCATTGAAACATATTTTGTTTCGCTGTTGCCGTGACCTCTCAGGTCGGGGATAATAACGTTATAACCTCTCTTGTTATATTCAAGAGCGTATGGAGACATCTCTCTGTTGATGTTTGTCCAACCGTGAATTGTAATTGCCCAAAGTTTGCTGTTTTCACCTTTGAAATAGTGACCGTGAAGGTTCACACCCTTTTCTCTTGACGGAATAATAAGTTCATCGTGAGGTGTGTTGTCGAACCAGTTATAGCCGTTCACAAGGTTAACATTGTCTGCATTTCTCTCAAAGAGGGAGTCTTTGCAGGGAACTGTGGGATCTTCTCTTTTCTTTGAACCTAAAGCTATTTTGAAAAAGGCATATCCTATGCCAAGTTCAAGCAGACCTGCTGTTGCAGCAATTGTTAAAGCTGCATTCAAAAGTTTCATATAATGTTTTCCTCCTACAAATCGTTTGAATAAATTATATAATATTATGCAATAAAAATCAATAAATTATTATATTTTAATTTTTTGCTTTACTTTTGTCTTTTATCATGTTAAAATATAAAAGAATTTACTGATAGGCACGAAGCTGTTAATTATTGTGCCTAAGAGTAATAACAGGAGGAAATAGGAATGGGTAATTTTGATCTTAACAGTTCAAATTTAGAGTTTTTGTTTAAAACAATTATGGAGCTTCGCACAATGGAAGAATGTGAAAAGTATTTCACTGACCTTTGCACAATACCCGAACTTAAGTCGATTTCTCAAAGAGCAGTTGTAGCTAAGATGCTTGATGAGAAGAGCAACTATCAGGATATTGTGGAACAGACGGGAGCTTCAACTGCAACCATCAGCCGTGTTAACCGTTCACTCCAATACGGTGAGGGCGGCTACCGTATAGTTTTTGATCGTTTGAAAGAAGAATAAGGAGCAATATAATGGCAGGTTACGGCAGTTTTGCTTATTATTATGATAGGCTTATGGATAATGCTGAATACTCCAAAAGATGCGACTATATAACAAATCTCCTCGCTGAAAACGCAGTCGGTGGGGGGATTTTGCTTGATTTGGCTTGCGGAACGGGGACTATGAGTCAGTTGTTCAGCGAAAAAGGTTTTGAAGTTATTGGAGTTGACGCATCGGAAGAAATGCTTTCCATTGCAATGGAAAAGAATTATGAGAGAGACGGAAATATACTTTATATATGTCAAAGCATGGATCAGCTTGATCTTTACGGAACAATTAATTGTGCAGTTTGCACCCTTGACAGTATTAACCATGTTACGGATAAGTCTCTTGTGAGGGAGGCCTTTAAAAAGGTCGGACTGTTTATGGAAAAAGGCGGAGCTTTCGTTTTCGATGTGAACACTGAGTATAAACACCGCCATGTGCTTGGAAATAACACATTTGTTTATGATGTTGATGATGTATATTGCGTATGGCAGAACACTTTGAATGACGAAAACGCAGATGTCCACATTGAGCTAGATATTTTCGCAAAATCGGAGGATACGGATACTTATATAAGAGACGAAGAGGAATTTTCCGAAGTTATTTATTCTCACGCTGAACTTGAGGAGTATCTGAAAAAAGCAGGTTTTGAAATAGTCGGCGTATATGATGAGTTCACCAAGGAGAACTTAAAGACGGACAGCCAACGAGCCGTCTATGTATGCAAAAAAGTGAAGCAAACCAACGGTTTCTTCAAAGGTATAATAGATAAAATAAAGAAATAAATCCGAGGTATTATATTATGGGAAAATTAGTCAGATGCATTTCCAATGACGGAACCCTTACAATAATGGCGGTTGACTCAACGGATATAGTTAATGAAATGCGAAGAATACACAACACAGCACCGGTAACAAGTGCAGCTTTAGGAAGGCTTTTAACTGCCGGTTGCATGATGGGTGCAGTGCTTAAAGGAAAAGATGACAGTGTCACTCTCAGAATGAAGGCTGACGGCCCGGCAGGGACTGTTATGGCTGTTTCGGATAATCAGGGCAATGTCAGAGGTTACGTGCAAAATCCCATTGTGGATCTTCCACTGAACTCAAAAGGCAAGTTAGATGTTGCCGGAGCTATCGGCAAGAACGGTGATTTAACAGTTATAAAAGACTTGGGCATGAAAGAACCTTATATCGGTCAAATTCCAATTGTGTCAGGCGAAGTTGCAGAGGATATTACAGCATATTATTTCACAAGCGAACAGACACCGACAGTTTGTGCATTGGGCGTTTTGGTTGACCGAGATTACAGCATAAAAGCGGCAGGCGGATTTTTAATTCAGCTTTTGCCAACAGCTTTTGATGATACAATCGAAAAGGTTGAAAGATGCATAAAGGACATTGAACCTGTGACAACTCTCTTAACTAAGGGTATGAGTCCTGAAGAAATTTGTCATCATGTTTTAAGTGAATTTGAACTTGAAGAACTTGATACGGCAAATCCGGTTTACAAATGCAATTGCTCAAGAGAAAGAGTGGAAAGAGCCTTAATAAGCACAGGAATTGAAAACCTTGAAGAAATGGCAGAAGACGAAAACACAGAGGTTTGCTGTCAGTTTTGCGATAAGAAATATAATTTTTCTTCAAAGGATATGAAACAGCTTATTAAATCGGCAACAAAATAATAAGGTGAAAAGTGACTGCAAAACATGGGTTTTGCGGTCCTTTTTTTGAGCGCCCGCGGTCGTGGGCGCGGAATCTTTGAGTCTGCCGGAGGCAGACTCAGCCCGGCGGTATAGTCGGGCGGTCAGCCAAAGGCTGACGAAAAAGCTAACTGCCGGAACAAATTTCCCAATTGCAGGATAAGGAAACCATATATTTTCTTGACAAGGAAATGCAAGTGATGTAAAATTATTACAGATTTATACAAATGGAGGAAGTATAATGGAATTTATTAAAGTTAAAACTTACGAAGAATTAAGCGAGATTACAGGAAAAATGATCGTTGAACAGATCAACGCAAAGCCTGACAGTGTGCTTGGTCTTGCCACAGGTTCAACACCTATTGGCACATACAAGTATCTCATTGAGGCTTATAAAAAGGGCGAGGTTGATTTTTCAGATGTTAAGTCAGTTAACCTTGACGAGTATTGCGGTATCAGAGAAGATAACGATCAAAGTTATAGATATTTCATGAATAAAAACCTTTTTGACAGCATCAATATCTCAAAAGCTAACACCTATGTTCCATGCGGTATGGCTGAGAATTTCGAAGAGGAAGCAAAGAGATATGACGGTGTTATTGCTAAGGTTGGCCCGATTGATATTCAGCTTTTGGGTATCGGTAATAACGGACATATCGGTTTCAATGAACCCAGTGATAAATTTAGTGAAGGAACTAATGTTGTTGACTTATCTGAGACAACTATCAAGGCAAATTCAAGATTTTTCGAAAAGATCGAAGATGTTCCAACAAAGGCTATAACAATGGGTGTAAAGAGTATTATGGACGCTAAGAAAATCATTCTCATTGCCAATGGACAGGGGAAAAAGGATATTGTCGAAAAAGCTGCCTATGGGGAAGTGACCCCTCTTGTGCCTGCATCAATTTTGCAAAAGCACAACGATGTAACAATTATTTTCAGTGAGGAATAATTTTTATGGATATTCAGAAAACTCTCCAAAATTTTCGTGCTAACGGATTTGAAGCGAATTACTTTGAAACAAAAGAAGATGCAGCAAAATACCTTAACGAAAATATTGATAATACAACCGTTGGTTTCGGTGGTTCGATGACTCTCAGTGAGATGGGAATACTTAAAATGCTTGAAAGTCACAACGAAGTTGTTAACCATTGGGCAGTTCCTGAGGAAATGACGGTTGAACAAGTTCTAAAAAAAGCTATGAATACTAAGGTTTATTTGACTTCCGCAAACGGTGCATCGGAAAACGGTGAACTTGTTAACATAGACGGAACGGGTAACCGTGTTGCCGGAACTCTCTATGGCCACGAGAAGGTTTATTTTGTTGTGGGAATCAACAAGTTTGAAGAAAACCTGGAAAAAGCTATTTACAGAGCAAGAAACATTGCCTCTCCACTTAATGCAAAAAGATTAGGCAAGAACACACCCTGTGCTGTGAAAGGGGACAAATGTTATGACTGCAACAGTCCTGAGCGCATTTGCAGAGGACTTGTTATTCATTGCCGAAAGATGAGCAGTTGTGAAATTGAAGTTGTAATCATTGGTGAAAAAATCGGATTTTGATAATAAAACAGTAAGGACGCCCGCAGTCGTGGGCGTCCTTTTTTGATGTGGGTTGGGGTATGCGTGCCCGGCGGTATAGTCGGGCGGTCAACCGCAGGTTGACGAAAGAACCGGAAATTTAATGAAGCTGAAAGCAGAAGATATGACTTGTTGCTTCAGCCTTTCTTCCCCGAACTTTCTGCAAAGGTCTGCCTTCGGCAGACTCCGCCCACTATACCGCGGGCGGTTGTCGGCGTTCCGCCGACTTAGGATTACGCGCCCACGACCGCGGGCGCTCCAATCCTCTTCACCCTCTCATATTCCTCTTGAGTTATCTCAATTATTCCTCCATGCTTGAAACCGTATGGAAATGAAAAAGCCTCCTTAGTCATAGTAAAGTCTGTGTCACCCGGCTTTGAACTGACAAATGGAACATAGCCCATCTTGCTCTTTTCACATCCGAAGAAATCAAGCATTAAACACCATCTGCCGTCAGGAAGAACAAGAGTGGTTGGTGCTTCGTATGAACCCGGATTTTGGAGCGTTGACATATACTTTTCAAACGCCTCATTATGCTTGTACGGACCATAAAGGTTATCCGAATAGGCGTGCATATTCATAGCAGGGTGTTCTGCATTTTTATAAAATAAATGATATGTATTCTCGATCTTCACAATGTGAGTGTCCAAAATTTCATTGTCCTTTGTAAAAAACAGTTCAGGCTCCGTAAAGCTTTCAAAATCTTTGGTTTTACAGCAATAAATCGACATATGGGAATAGTCGTCCTCTTTAACCGTTGAGCCCCAGTGAATAAGATATTCCTTATTTATTTCATCATAAAATACCTCAGGTGCCCACATACAACCGAAATCCTCTCTGCCTATGTTAATAAGCTTCTCCTCGGAAAAGTTAACAAGATCGTCAGTCCTCCACATACAGAAACTTTTACTTCCTGTTCTGTTGACTTCTTTCCAGTTAACTTGATAGTTTTCGTCCATGCGGTAAGCTATGGAAAGATCTGTTGTGAGAATTACAAATCCACCAGTGGCAAGTCTTACAACCTCAATGTCACGGCAACCCTTTTCACCCAGAGTGCTTGTTAAAATCGGGTTTGAATTGTTGACCGTTTCCCAGTTAAAACCATCTTTACTGACAGAAAAATAAACCTGTTCACCGTCAGGTGTGATCTTTTCTTTAAAGTGAGTGAATAAATACGGCATATCTTACCCTCCGAAAATGAGAATTTTGTAGTTTTTTCTGATTATACATTAGGATTTGTTGTCTGTCAATAAAAGTGAAAAAAGATATAAGGTGTCGATTTTTTTCATGAATACTTCATTAAAATTGCCAAATTGTAAAATATGTATATTTTCTTCTGCTTTTCTGCCTATTTTGCTTGAATTAAAAAAAGCATTATGATATACTTTTTCCGTATTTTACCGCAAAGGAGAAATAGCGATATGTTTAAAAAAATCTCAGCAATTATTTTAGCTCTTGTTATGGTCTGCTGTTCAGTGCCTTTAGCAAGCGCAGCCTCCGATGAAATTATTCCGGTTGTTATGGTTTCAGGTTTCGGTGCAACCACTCTTGCCATTGACGGTGAAGCAGTGTTCCCACCGTCAGTTGATGCCATTACAAGTGCCATGGGGATGAAAGATCTTTCAATGGCAAGCATCGGCGATTTCATTAACAGATTAGCCGATGACTATGTTACAACTCTTTCTAAGGTTGTTGTTGATATTGTTGAGCCGGTAAGAATGAACCCTGACGGCACATCATATTATGACGCAAAACCCATTGTAAGCGGAGCAGAGAACACTTCTCTTAAGGCTTTCAGAGAAAACGATATGCTCAGTTATATTCCTTATACAGGTTCAGAATTTTTGGATATGGAATCAATCGCCGATAAGATCGGTGAAGAAAATGTGTTCAATTTCACATACGACTGGCGTCTTGATTATGATCAGATAGCAGATGACCTGAATGAATACATACAAGATGTTCTTGAGCTTACAGGCGCAAAGGAAGTGAGCATTTACACAATCAGCCAGGGCGGATTGGTTGTCGGTCAATATCTTTATAAGTATGCCTATCTCGGTCAGGCTCATAATGTTGTTTTTGATACACCGGTTTTAGGTGGCACATCATTTGCAACAGATCTTTTCGTTGCTGATCCTTTGGATATAAACCTTGAATATGTTCTTGCAATTGTTGCAGATGTTATGCACACAGAGTTGGGTTTATCTTCCGTTGCAAAACAGCTTAAGAATTTGGATATAATCCCGGAAGCTATAAACTATGCAAGAAATGATCTTATCCTTCCTGCAATTTATTCTTGTCCGGCATTCCTTGAAATGGTACCTATCTGTGATTTTGATAAGGTAAAGGCAGCTCATCTTGATGAAACTGAAAACGAAGCTGTTATTAAGATGGTTGACAGATTCCAAAATGGATTTATGTCAAACATTACAAACACATTTGAGAAAGCAACAGAAAACGGTGCAACCGTTTCAATTAAAGCAAGCACTGGTTTCTCTCTTTGCACAAACACAAAAACTTATTCAGATATGATAGTTGACATGAAGTATTCCTGCGGTGCAATATGTGCACCTTACGGTGAAACTTTCCCGTCAGATTATGTTCAGGCAGTTGACACAGGAAAGAATCACATTTCACCTGACAGAACAGTTGATATATCAGCAGGTTATTGGCCTGACAGAACATGGGTTCTCAATGGGTTAACTCACGGTGCTCCGGAATGGTGCAAAGATTCACTTGCATTGCTTGAAGCATTACTTCTCACAGATGATGTAAAAGACGCTTATTCACACAGTGATTTGCCACAGTTCTTTGAATCATCAGCACCGACAGCTAAAATTAAGGTTAGCTTTGAAAACACAAACAACGGTTTCTTCTATGCAGAAGAAGTTGGTGCAACAGGCGTGCTTAAGGTTAAGAACACATCTCTTAAAACATCATACCTTATCACTAAGTTGGTAAGCAGCACAGGTGCAGTGGATATTAACTATAACTCAGTCAGAGTTCTCGGCCCGGGACAGACAGCATATATTCCCGTAACTGCTAAAGAATTAAAGAACGATACTATTAAGGTGAAGTTTTCGTCAACTGACGAACCAACCAAGACTTCCGAAAAAACATTCGGTGTTCTTGTAACAGATAGTTACAGTGGTGCGGTAAGTGATAAGCAGACAACCGAGACACCGAAGGACGAGATCCTTGGAGACGGCACATTTAACCTTAAATCATTCTTATTCAACTTCGTTATAAGGATAATCAAGACAGTTCTTGCAAATATTGGAATTACCTTACCAATTTCAAATTGAATAGAATAAGATAGGACAACAAAATATACAAGGGGTTCTTACAGGAAATAAACCTGTGAGAACCCTTTAATAGTTCTACGATACAAAGAAACCAACCACTCAAAGTGTTAATATCGGTGGAGGTTTGATCAGCTTTGTAATTTTTTCTTAAACCTTAAAATGAGCAGTAAAAAACTTCGTTTTTTACTGCTCATTTTAAAATACGCGCCCACGACCGCGGGCGCTCCCTTACTTTTCATTAGCCCTAACCTTAAGTTCCTCTATAATTTCACTTTGTTTCTTTTCGTTCATATCATAGAAAATCATTGGTATAACTGCAAGAATACAGCTGATGACAGTGATAATTATCATAATGTTAAATATAGGCGTTCTGATGCTTGTATCAAAAAGCACATCATAATTATCCTTAAGACCGTAATGCTCATAGAACCAGGGTAAAATAAGATTTAATCCCATGGTTGCACCGGCTAAAAGCATACCGTTAAACTGAGTTATAAATCCTTCAAGGCGCTTACCTGTTTTCCATTGCTGAAAATCAAAAATATCCGCAGTTATGGCGCTTGTTATAACACCTTCGCCACCGATTGAAAGAGTAGCGAGATAAAGGCATAACAAGAAAAGCACCGGGTTATCGGAAGTGAAAAGCATTAAAGAGGCAAATACGGCACGGAAAAGATTAAAAGAAATCAAAGAAGCCCGTTTGCCTATCTTTTTTGCAAGCAGTGGAGCTAAAAGCATAAGCGGAACAGATGCAGTTCCGATAACTGTGTTCATAAGACCGAGGGCGGTGTCACTTTTGATAACATAGATGCAGTACCAACCTAAAATACTGCCGATGCTATATTTTAAACTGCCGAGAATATTGTGTAAGGTTAAAATCCAGAAATACTTATTGTTTTTAACTTCTCTTATGCCATCGATAAACTTAACTTTAGCAACATAGTCATTTGAAACAATAATTTTCTCCTTTGTGCCTTTAAAGGTGACAAGTCCGAGGAGTACACCGAAAAGGGAGAAGATTGGGAATAACACACGGTAAGCCGTAAATCCTTTCATACCGCCATCAAAAAGTCCCGCAAGAATGGGGAGAATCATATTGACGATGGAAGGGCCTAAGCTATAAATGAATTGGCTGACAGACAGCAGTGAGGTTCTTTCTTCGCTGTTGGGTGTGAGAACCTGAGCCAAAGAAGTAAACGCCAAGGCATACAATGACTGAAAAATCATCAAAAATGCATAAACCAAAGTGAGAAGAACACACTTTAAAGTATAGTTTATACTTGTTGGGATAAAGGTCATCACAATCAAGAGTATAGCTGTGGGTATTCCCGTGTAAAGAAGATAGGGTCTAAACTTGCCGTATTTGGTGTTTGTGTTATCAATGAGCATACTGATAAACGGAGTTTTCACAAGGCTTAATATGCTGATGATAAGTGACATGATTGCAAGATCCATTGGCTTGATTTGATAAGCCGATCCTAAAAGCAAACAGTTTGCGGAAAGACCGACATATGAGAAAAGAGAGTTAACTGTGTTAACACCTATGCCACCTACGGAATAAGCGGTAAACTCTTTATAAGATATGTATTTGCCTTCTGCCGGTTTATTCCAATGAGTCTTTATGTTTGTAACTATGGAAGAAACGTTAGTTTTATTCATATTTTACCCCTTATATTGTTATGTCAGACCCGGCTGAATTCAGGTCTGACATGATTTTGTTTAATTGAAATTATTTGAGCTTATGAATGAATAAACCGCTTAAAAGTTTCGGCTCAAACCAAGTTGATTTAGGAGGCATGATTTCTCCTGCATCAGCAATAGCCATAAGGTCATCAAGTGATGTGGGATACATGGAGAAAGCAATAACCATATCGCTGTTTGCTCTTCTTTCCAATTCGCCAAGACCTCTTATACCGCCGACAAAATCAATGCGTTTATCTGTTCTCGGATCTTCAATATTGAACACAGGAGTGATAAGATTGTTTTGAAGGATTGATACATCGAGTCTTGCAACAGGGTCATTTTCATCAAATGTTCCGTCTTTTGCAGTGAGTTTATACCATTTTCCGTCAAGGTACATACCAAATGTATGCTTGCTCTCAGGCTTATACTGGCCTTCACCCTTATATTCTTCAACGGTGAATTTTTCTTCGGTTTTCTTTATGAATTCTTCTTTACTGTATCCGTTAAGATCTTTCATAACACGGTTATAGTCCATGATTTCAAGTTCATTTGCCGGAAAAGCAACGCTGAGGAAGAAGTTAAATTCTTCAGTTCCGTCATAGTCCGGGTTTTCTTTTCTTCTCTTTGCGCCAACCTTAACAGCAGAGGCACAACGATGGTGACCGTCAGCTATGTAAAGGTAATCTATCTTAGCAAATTCATCTGTGATCTTTTTATTGGTTTCAGGGCAATCAATAACCCATACTGTGTTAGCAATTCCGTCTTCGGTCACAAAGTCATAAACCGGTTCATGTGAATTCTGCCAATCACCGATAATATTAGCCACAGTGTTGTTTTCTCTATATGCCAAGAAAATTGGTCCTGTGTTAGCATCGCAATAGTCAACATGGTTAATTCTGTCAGCTTCCTTATCAGCTCTTGTTAACTCATGCTTTCTTATAATATTATTGTTATAATCGTCAATGCTTGCGCAACCGACAAGTCCTGTCTGGCTTCTGCCGTTCATTATCTGTCTATATATATAGAAACAAGGAACACTGTCTTGACGGCATACATCATCGCTGATGAGTTTATCGAGATTTTCTCTTGCTTTGAGATAAACTTTTTCATCATAAATGTTTATATCTTTGTCAAGATCCACCTCAGCCTTATCAACATGAATAAATGAATATGGTTTGTCTTTCACCATTTCACGAGCTTCGTCGCTATTCATTACATCATAGGGTAAAGCTGCAACTTTGTCTGCCATTTCAGGTTTCGGTCTGATGCCGTTAAAAGCTTTAAATACTGCCATAAATAATTTTTCTCCTTAGGATAAAAGTTCTTGATTATATTTTAAACTTAATATAAAAGAATGTCAAGAAAAAAGTGAAATGTTGGGGAAGCCGCCCCGCGATATAGTGGGGCGGGTCAACCGGAGGTTGACAAAGGGACTAACCGCCGGTACGAGCATAATGGTTCAGCACACATCAAACCGCCGGTTTCTTTACGAAAGCTCCGCTTTCGTCCCACCCCCACCACCCAAAACACCCCACCATCACTTCTCCGTCAATTTCATAAAATCAACTTTCATCATAGAGGTGTGCGGAAGTTCGTCAAGAAAAACTATTTCTTTAGGCACATAATATGGAGAAAAACTTTCTTCACAGGTTTGCTGTATCAAATCTCTGTATTCCTCCTCCTTGCTTCTGTCGTTATCTCTTAGGGACACATAAAGACGAATTATCGTTTTGTTGTCTCGAAGTCCCTTAACCGCACATACCTCTTTTATAAAGGGGAGCGAGGCTGAAAGCTTCTTCTCAATGTCAATGGGATAAACATTGTATCCGGCAATGATGATAATACGCTTTTTTCTACCGGAAAAATATAAAAAACCGTCAGCGTCTTTATAACCTAAGTCGCCTGAAAGTATCCACTTTTTACCTTGCTCATCTCTATATATGCCCTTGTTTCCATCTTCATTTTTGAAATAATATCCTGACATTATTGTGCTGCCTGAGACAGAAATCTCACCGATTTCACCTGGAGGTAAAATTTTATGGTTTTCGTCAAATATCTCTATATCTATGCCTTTTAATGGTTTTCCGATGGATCCGATTTTGTTATCATTTTGCGTGTTTGCACAACATACACCCGCGGTTTCCGTCAATCCATATCCTTGATACAGTCTTCCGGGAGCATTCCATTTTTCAAGATATGCGTTAAACTCTCGAAGAAAAGACTCGGAAACATCATCACCTCCGCAAAACATAAGTTTCATATTTTTCAGTCCGGCATTATCAAAATTTTTCTCCTGCATTATCTTTCTGAACATAAGTGGTATGCCCATTGTTCCCACAATGTGATTTTTCATCAAGATTTGATTGAATTTTTTAGGATTGAATTTCATCATGGGTATTACTCGTCCTCCACTGCAAAGCACCATGTGCATTCCAAGACAAAGGCCGAAACAGTGAAACAACGGAAGAGCTAAAATCAGCGCCTCATCTCCCTTTTCATAAACTGGATCAATATATGAAGCCTTTTCCGCAAGCTCGTTTATGGCTTTAGAAGAAAGCATTATCGTCTTGCTTTTTCCCGTTGTTCCGCCGCCGTTGAGATAGACGGCAATATGCTCTGAATCAAACCTTGTTGGTTGACATGACTTTTGACAATTAACAGCGTGTCTGTAAGAACAGCAGTTTCGTATTTTGCCGGAAAACTTTTTTATTGCAGTTTCACCCCACATGGTAAGATGCTTTTTAAAGCCTTTCATATAGTCAGAGCTGTCGCATACGATACAAGAAATCCCTGTTTTTCTTATGACATCAATATGTTTTTTCAGAAAAATATCCATTATCATAATACCCTTTGAATTAAGGTTCAATAAGGTTTCCTTTAAATAATCAGAGGAAATCATTGGGTGAAGGAAGTTAACGGAAACACCGATTTTATTTAATGCGTAAAATGCCACAATAGCCTGTATGCTTGTTGGCATAAATACGGTATAAATATCACCCTTTTTCAAATTTAATTCATTTTGGAAATATGCGGACAGGCGGTCAATATCTCTGAATAATTCAGATTTGGTATATTTTATATTCCCATATTGAACCATGTTCAAATCACCGTATTTTTCGGTGCAGACTTTCAGATAATCGTAGCAACTGTGGTTTTTGGTTTCAGGTAACATTTTCTTCTCCTTTAACGAAAAAATTCTGCTTTGATTATATTATTTTTCTACATTTCCTTTGTGAATATTATGGTTCTTTTAAGTAAAAGCTTAAATAAATCTAAAAACTGAAATTTAACGAAATATTATGAGAGTGTTTAGGGTGTTAAGGGAAAGATGAGTGCCCGCGGTCGTGGGCGCGTAATTCAAAGTGGGCGGAACGCCCACCGTCCGCCCGGCGGTATAGTCGGGCGGAGTCTGCCGAAGGCAGACAGTGAAACCAATTGTTTGCACTAAAAAAGAGTTTTCTTGCTATGCATAATTTTTCAATTAACTGCAAAAACTACCTGAAAAGGGGAGATGTATATGTCAGTTTCAAAAGATGAATATGATAAGATGGCGAAAAAAGCATCACCACCGTCACCGGTTGTGAAGGATTGTATTTTTGCCTTTCTTTTCGGTGGATTGATTTGCTCGATCGGCCAAGTTATCTTCGATCTACTGATAATGAACGGAGTCAGTGAGGATAACGGCAGAGCATTGGTGGGAATGTGCCTTATTGTGTTAACCGCAATTTTGACGGGTTTAGGCGTGTTCGATAATATTGCTAAGTATGCCGGTGCAGGAACTATGGTGCCTATTACAGGTTTCGCCAATTCCGTAGTTTCTCCGGCTATGGAGTTTAGCAGTGAGGGAAAAATTCTCGGAACAGCAGCTAATATGTTCAAAATAGCAGGTCCTGTAATCGTCTATGGTTGCAGTTCGGCGGTTTTATACGGTTGTATTATTTATATATTTAAGTTGTATTAAAGGAGACAGAAAATGGGGAAAAGGCTTGGAAAAAATACGGTGTTGCTTGACAGCAAACCGCATATAATATCAAATGCTGCCGTTGTGGGCAAAAAAGAGGGCGAAGGGCCACTGAAAAGCGAATTTGATAAAATTTATGAGGACGGAACAATGGGTCAGGATACCTGGGAAAAGGCTGAAAGTCAATTCTTGAAACAAGCGGTATCAATGGCAATCGAGAAAGGAAACATGACGCCGGAAGATATACAAGCTGTGTTTTCCGGGGATTTGCTTAATCAATGTATCGGTTCAAACTTCGGCTTGAGAGAGCTTGGGATACCTTTTGTTGGGTTATATGGAGCTTGTTCAACCATGGCATTGAGTTTATGTATGGCATCTCTTGCCATAGAGACCGGTGGATTCAGTAGGGTTGTGGCATCAACCTCATCTCATTTCTGTTCAGCCGAAAAACAGTTCCGTTATCCTCTTGAATATGGCGGACAAAGACCTCCTTCAGCTCAATGGACAGTTACCGGTTCGGGTGCTTGCGTGTTGACGAAGGACGGAAATAAACCCTATATTGATGTTGTGCATATCGGGACTATTCAGGACTTAGGCATAAAGGACGGCAACAACATGGGTGCGGCAATGGCCCCGGCTGCAAAGAAAACCATATCAGATTTTCTTTGCGACACGCAATCGAAACCTGAGGATTATGATATGATTGTCACAGGTGATTTAGGTGAAGTCGGATCAACACTTTTAAAAGAACTTCTTATTAAGGACAGCGGAATTGATATAAGCACTGTTCACCGGGACTGCGGATTGATGATTTTCGACTGCAATGATCAAGATGTTCATGCCGGAGGTTCAGGATGCGGTTGCAGTGCAAGCGTTCTTTGTTCAAAACTCATCAACGGTTTGCGTAGTGGCGCATATAAAAACATTATGTTTGTAGCAACGGGCGCGCTCATGTCTCCGGTATCATCATTGCAAGGTGAGAGTATACCGGGAATAGCTCATGGAGTTATAATAAGGGGGTAAAATATGAGCATTATTCAGTGCATGAAATGTGTTTCCTATTTGTTTAAGACAATAAAGGTGATGCATTTTATAAAAAAGATCTTGGCAGTGACACTTTGCTTTTTTGTGGCAATAATCGGAATTGGTTTGCTTTCGGAGAATAACAAGGTGGTCAAGGAATGGTCAAGAGCAATAAAAAAGAAGGTGATGTGATGGGTTTAGATTTAATTAAAGCCTTCGTTGTGGGCGGTTTGATATGCGTTCTGGGTCAACTTCTTTTGGACTTCACGAAACTTACTCCCGGTAAAGTTCTGACTCTTTTTGTGGTTTTAGGTGTTCTATTTGGTGCAATCGGTATTTATGAGCCTTTAGTAGAGTTTGCCGGTTGCGGTGCAACTGTTCCTTTGACCGGATTTGGTTACACTCTTGCTAATGGGGTCAAGGAAGCGATTAAAGAGGAAGGAGCGATGGGCATTATCAAAGGTGCTTTATCTGCATCTTCTGCCGGAATTACCACGGCTGTTGTATCCGGACTTATACTTTCTGTCATAGCAAAGCCGAAAGAAAAGTGAAAGCAGTTTGGTCTTTTTCGGTTGAACAGGGAATTTTGAGGTGGAGTGCGGTTCGGGGGCGAAGCCCCGTTGCGAAGCAACGGGGGAAGCACGGCACAGCCGTGCTTGTTTGTGCCTTTGGCACAAACCTTCGCCCCCGAACCACACTCCCTGCACAAACCGATTTACCTATGAAAAGCTACCGTAATAAAAACAGGCTGTAAAAAACTTGTGTTTTTTACAGCCTGCCTGTGTGTACTATGATTTTGAAATTTTATCTTACGCTATCTACAAGTTCAATATAGTTTTTCACTAATGTTGAAGCAGTGTTTTTGCCGATTGAAACTGTAAGACACCATGAATCTTGCTTAAGTGAGTCTGATTTAGGATCATATTTGTATCCAACTACTGAATAGGTGTGGTCGGGACAAATGTATCCGGCAGCATCATTCATAAGATCAAAGAGAATAACATTTTCACCGAATAACTCACGAAGTGACGGATAACCGAAGTTCTCAATGCCGTAACCGCCAACGAGAATTTCACTGTAAGTTTCACCTGGGCACATAAGGACCTTAACAGAGTTACCTAATTCCATGTAAGCGATTTCAGTGATTGTGTAATACTTTCTTGTTGTTGAATCATAGAATATAGAGTTGCTTGCAAGACCTAATTTAATGAGAATTTGAGAAGTTGAGTTTTCCATTTCCAGTTCAACTTGCTTTGACTTAATGTTAAGTACAGCAGCAACTTTTTCTTCCTTTGCGGTTTCAAGACCTTCATACCAAGGAGTATAATTTTCGGATCTTTCACCGTTAACTCCAAGTTTGTCTCCCAATTTGTTGTTGAGAGCAATTCTTTCTTCTGTGGAGTTTGTCATTGACATGAGAATGTATGCCATTTCATAACCATAGCGGATAGCTTTTCCGTGACCGTCAAGGCTTAAACCGTCATTTGAATGATTGTAGTTACCTGAGTTTGTACCTACATTGCCTTGAATATACATAAAGTTGCTACCTGCTTGATTGATGAGTTTTTCCATATAGTATACGAAGTCAGCAGATAAACGGGTATCAAATTCAGCATCGTAACTTGTAACTTCGGGATGACAACCGAATGAAGCGATAAGAGTGCTTTCACTGCCGTCATTCGGAACGAACATGAGACGATACATATTTCCGTCAAGTTCATAAGGAACGTTTCTGCAATTGAAATACTTGCGTAAGTTAATGTTTGAGTATGTAAGAGAACCGTCTGTCATATCATCGTATGCCTCTTCAACTGCTTGCTTGGTTCTATCGATAATCGTGTTAAGATAGTCATCGTTAACACCTGATTTTGTAACTGTAACACCGGCAAGGGAAGCGAAGTTGTTTGCAACTGTTGTAAGAGGTGCATTCCAAACGCCTTGAGAGTCAATTGACATGTGAGTGTGGATAGCTGAAATGTTAATTGAAATAATGCCTTTTTCTTTAGCAAAATCGCTGAGTGCGGAACGGATCTTTGCAACATCTGTATTTGAAAGACCGATGCAATCAACGGAAGCAAAAACTGTAAGACCTCTGCCTGTTTTGTCGTCAAGGATAATTGTTCTTACCTTTAAGTCTTCATCGTTGCCTTCGTCATCTTTATACATTTCCGTTGCATAACCCCAAGGAGCATAACTTCCACGAGCATACTTAAACATTTTGCCGAAGTCATCGGGAATTATGGATTTTGAAGAATAACCCAATCTCCAAGTGTAATTGTCAGAGTCAGTATCAAGGAAAACGTCATTGCCTTCATAGAAAGTTCCGTAATTGCCAATGTTGGTCTCGTCACGATCTTGAATGAATGAAAGGTGAGGGATAACTTTGCTTATAAGTTTCAATACAACATCATTTACCAAAAACTGTAAAATACTGCTGTAAATATTCGCTTTCTGTTCCATTTCTTCAATGTGCTCCGGTGTCTGTGTAACACTTTCCGTAACATCTGTATCACCGGCGGCGAAAACAGGTGTTGCCACAGAGAAGAAGAGACAGAAGCAAAGTAAAATTGCTGTCAGTTTTTTTAATGTCTTGTTCATAGAAAAGTCCTCCTATAATTTGTTAATTTAATTTTAACACACAATTAATGAAATATTATAACAG
>CAYPMB010000004.1:0-100431 GCA_964411915.1 uncultured Faecalibacterium sp. | reverse complement strand
CATTCCCAGTCTTTCATAGGTCCAAAAATTCTTTCGCAGAAAAGACCGTATGGTTCGGGCTTGAGAGTACGATAATTTATTGTCTCAGGCTTAGTAACTTCACCGTGTGACCATTCTCTGATCTGTTCAGGGGAAGCAAGACCAATTTTAATTGATTCAAAGGTAATGTTTTCCATGTAAGCCGTCCTTCCGTAATAATCTATATATAGTTTGATTTAATTCGGGATTATTCTTCTTCCTGATCGTCAACGAAGCCCATTGCATATGAAGCGTCATTGATTGTCGGGTTCATTTCGTTGAAGAAAGCCTCAATATCGTCATCATTGTTATCGATAATTTCAACTTCTTCATCGTCATCGTCACCAAGACCGAAGTGAGCGAGAAGATCCTCTAATGCACCGTCTGCATCTTCTTCATCAGATGCGTTCTCATCATAATCGTCAGCCTGTGCAGGTTCTTCAGTTTTTGGAGTCTTATCCTGATATACCTGACCGAAGCTGACATCTTCATCGAAGTTCTGCTTAAGATCGATTTCTTCTCCGTCACCGTCAAGAACCTTAATGTCAAGAGCAAGTGACTGAAGTTCTTTAATAAGAACCTTAAATGATTCAGGTACACCCGGCTTCGGTACATTATTACCTCTTGCGATAGCCTCGTAAGTCTTAACACGTCCTACAACGTCATCAGACTTAACTGTAAGGATTTCCTGAAGTGTATAAGCAGCACCGTAAGCTTCAAGTGCCCAAACTTCCATTTCACCGAAACGCTGACCACCGAACTGAGCTTTACCACCAAGTGGCTGCTGAGTAACAAGTGAGTAAGGACCTGTTGAACGAGCGTGCATCTTATCATCAACAAGATGGTGAAGTTTAAGGAAGTACATAACACCGACAGTTACCGGGTTATCAAATTTTTCACCTGTACGTCCGTCAGTGAGAATTGATTTACCATCTTCACGAAGACCTGCCTGCTTAAGAGCTTCTCTAATGTCGCTTTCATGTGCACCGTCAAATACAGGAGTCATGATCTTCCAGCCAAGCTTTCTGCAAGCAAAGCCAAGGTGAACTTCGAGAACCTGACCGATGTTCATACGAGAAGGAACACCAAGTGGGTTAAGAACGATATCAAGAGGAGTACCGTCTTCAAGGAACGGCATATCTTCCTGAGGAAGAACTCTTGAAACAACACCCTTGTTACCGTGACGACCGGCCATCTTATCGCCGACCTGGATCTTTCTCTTTTGTGCAACATAAACTCTTACAACTTTATTTACACCCGGATTGAGTTCATCGCTGTTAGCTCTTGTGAATTCTTCAACCTTAACAACGATACCATATTCACCGTGAGGAACTCTGAGTGATGTGTCACGGAATTCTCTTGCCTTTTCACCGAAGATAGCTCTTAAGAGTCTTTCTTCCGGTGTAAGCTCAGTTTCGCCCTTAGGAGTTACTTTACCGACAAGGATATCACCTGAGCGAACTTCTGCGCCGACTCTGATAATACCTCTTTCGTCAAGATCCTTAAGTGCATCACCTACATTGGGAATATCGTTGGTGATTTCTTCAGGACCGAGCTTTGTATCTCTTGCTTCAAGTTCATATTCTTCGATATGAATTGAAGTGTAAACATCTTCACGAACAAGTTTTTCGTTAATAAGAACAGCATCTTCGTAGTTATAACCTTCCCAAGTCATAAAGCCTATGAGAGCATTCTTACCTAAACTGAGTTCGCCGTTGCTTGTTGCAGGACCATCGGCAATAACCTGATCCTTAACTATTCTTTCACCGATTTCAACAACCGGCTTCTGATTTATACATGTGCCCTGGTTAGAGCGCATAAACTTAATAAGGTTATAAGTGTCAACTGTGCCGTCATCACACTGAACGTCCACCTTGTCTGCACTTACATGGATAACTTTACCCGGACGGGTTGCAAGCACGCATACACCTGAGTCTGTTGCTGCCTTATATTCCATACCTGTACCGACCATAGGTGAGTCGCACTTAAGAAGTGGAACTGCCTGACGCTGCATGTTTGAACCCATAAGAGCACGGTTAGCGTCATCGTTTTCAAGGAAAGGAATAAGCGAAGTAGCAACTGAAACAACCATTCTCGGTGAAACGTCCATGTAATCAGCCTGTGAAGGATCGATTTCAAGGAATTCGTCTCTGTGACGAGCATTAACCTTGTTTCTGACAAAGTGGTTGTTTTCATCAAGCTTTTCGTTACCCTGAACAACTGTGAAGTTATCTTCAACGTCAGCTGTCATATATTCGTAAGTCTCAAGAACTTCTCCTGTCTCCTTATCAATTGGACGGAACGGAGCTTCAATGAAACCGTATTCGTTAATTCTTGCAAATGTTGCAAGGTAAGAGATAAGACCGATATTCGGGCCTTCAGGAGTCTCAATAGGACACATACGACCGTAATGGCTATAATGAACATCTCGAACTTCGAAACCTGCACGGTCTCTTGAAAGACCGCCCGGACCAAGAGCTGAAAGTCTTCTCTTATGTGTAAGCTCTGCAAGTGGGTTATTCTGATCCATGAACTGTGAAAGAGGTGATGAACCGAAGAACTCTCTTACAGCGGCAATAACAGGTCTTGTGTTAATAAGAGCCTGAGGAGTTACCTTATCTGATTCCTGAGCCTGGAGCATCATTCTTTCCTTAACAACTCTCTCCATTCTTGTGAAACCGATACGGAACTGATTCTGTAAAAGTTCACCAACGCAACGGATACGACGGTTGCCCAAGTGGTCAATGTCATCTGCTGTGCCAACGCCTGAAGCGAGACAGTTAAGATAGTTGATAGATGCAAAAATATCATCAAGTATAATGTGCTTTGGAATAAGCTCATCACACTTATCTTCAAGAAGTTTAAGAATGTCTTCATCATCAAGTGCTTCGCAAGTGTCAAGAAGATCTTTGAGAACTTCAAATCTTACATGCTCATTGATGCTTGCATCCTCTAACTGTTTCTTTGTGAACTGAGGGAAGAAAGGCATAATGTCAACCATGCCGCTTGAGATAACCTTAACAGGTTCATCTCTGCCTTCAACTGAAACATAAGCGATTTTAACACCGTTCTGTTCAACTTCAAAAGCCTTTTCCTTAGTGATAAGTTCACCTGCGTCAACAAGAATTTCACCTGTAAGTTCACTTACGATAGGTGTTGCTGCTCTGAATCCCTTAATTCTGTCTGAGATTGCCAACTTCTTGTTGTACTTATAACGGCCAACTCTTGAAAGGTCATATCTATGCTCATCGAAGAACAAGCCGTATAAATGTGTCTGTGCACTGTCAAGTGTGGGAGGTTCGCCCGGACGGAGTTTTTTATAAACTTCGATGAGAGCCTCCTCTGTGTTCTTTGTGTTATCCTTTTCAAGGGAAGCGATAATTCTGTCATCAGCACCGAAGAAATCGATAATTTCCGTATCTGAGCTGAGACCTAATGCACGGATAAATGTTGTGATAGGGATTTTTCTGTTCTTGTCAATACGAACATAGAAAAGATCATTCTGATCTGTTTCGTATTCAAGCCAAGCGCCTCTGTTTGGGATAACGGTTGTTGTGAAGAGCTTCTTACCCGTTATATTGTGTGTCATACCATAGTAAACACCGGGTGAACGAACTAACTGAGAAACGATTGCTCTTTCTGCACCATTGATAATGAAAGTACCGCTGTCTGTCATGAGAGGGAAATCGCCCATATAGATTTCGCTGATTTTAACCTCATTTGTTTCGTTGTTAACAAGTCTTGCAGTCACACGCATAGGAGCGGCATAAGTTGCGTCGCGCTCCTTACACTCCTTAACAGTGTACTTAGGCTTGTCGTCCATGCGGTAATCAATGAAGCTTAAAACAAGGTTGCCTGTCTGCTCGGTGATTTCACCGATATCCTTAAGTACCTCTTTGAGACCGACCTCTAAAAACCATTTGTAGGAATTTTTCTGAACCTCAATAAGGTTCGGCATCTGCATGACTTCTTTGATCTTACCGAAGCTCATACGGGTGTTTTTTCCAAGATTTACAGGGGTTACATTAACCATAGGCTCTCACTACTCCAATCTTTTAAATTTACTGTTCTCGAAAACTGCCTGCTATCTGCCGATAGTAAGCAGATAAAAATTTTCAGAAAAAGTATTGACTTTTTTGTTCATTCTGTGGTATTGTGTCTTTGTCAAAAAAGTGAAAAAGACCCATTTTCACATTTAAAATCAGTTTATTATTATATCGTTTATAAATCAAATTGTCAAGTGAATTACTTGCCTTTTTTTGTTAAAAGCCTGCTTTTTGCGGGTCTTTTTTCATTTTTAGCCCGTTTTTTCACAACTTTTAATCTTTTATTAATATTTTGTGCTGTTTTAGAAAAAATAACCATAATTTCCTTAAGTTTCCGAAAACATCAAAAACGCAAGGCTCGGTGTGTAAAAAATGTTTGGGAGGTTCGTATAAATTGGTTTTGTGGAGGAGGTCAGTTCCGGAGGCGAAGGTTTGTGCCTGCGGCACAAACCGGCACGGCTTCGCCGTGCCGCCCCAATGCCTGCGGCATTGGGCTTCGCCTCCGGAACCGACCTCCAGCACCAACTGCTCACAAAAAAACCGCTGTTCCGAAGAACAGCGGTTTCAGGAATATTCAATTATGCTTCTTCCTTCATTTTTGCAAAGCATTCGCTACAATAAACGTCACGACCTTCTGTGGGCTTAAACGGTACTGTTGCCTCGCCACCACATGATGCGCAAGTTGCTGTGTATCTTTCACGAGCAGGCTTTGATGCATTCTTACGAGCATCACGGCACTTCTTGCAACGCTGCGGTTCATTCTGGAAGCCTTTTTCTGCATAGAACTCCTGTTCACCGGCTGTGAACACAAATTCTTCGCCACATTCCTTACAGATGAGAGTTTTGTCTTCGAACATTTCTTTTACCTCGTTTGATTTTATTTACCCATAACCAATGATTGCACTGTTCATTAATACAAAACACTCAATTACAGACAATGGGCATACCTATTATTCATCACATCAACAGTTTTTTCAGTTTTCTCCTTATCCGCTGAATTGCGTTGTCAACCCCTTTTGAAGTCGAACCCGTCTCAGCGGCTATATCTTCATAACTGTCACCGTTAAGGGATAAGTAAAGCACTTTCTTTTCAAAGGCAGATAGACTTTCATCTATCGAGTTCATCACCTGCTCCGCTTGCTCTTTTATAATAAAATAAGACTCCGGGTCAGTTGATAAATCCACAGAATGTGCGTCCATTTCCTCAATGGGAACAATAGAAGACGGTGGAATACGCTTTTTTCTGTTAAGTGTGTTAATAGCTGTAATTATACGATTATCCATGCAGACTCCTGCGTATGTCTTAAAAGAGGCATCACTTTCCGTATTATATGTATAGTATGCGGAAAGAAAACCGATCATCCCCTCTTGCACAAGATCATCGTATTCAATAGCAGATGACACATAACCTTTGGCTTTCTCCTTGGCGAAACTCATATATATATGAACCAACTGATCCATCGCTTCGCCGTTGCCACTTCTTGCTTTTAAAATAAGTTCTTTGTCTTTGCTCATTTTATGATTTCCTCCACTTATTTTGCAAGAACCTATGATTACATATCATTGTCCTTATAATACGCTAAAAAAAATCATTTGTCAATACAAAATTTTTGTATGTTTTATATAAATTTAACTTTTTTATCATATTTGTCATTATAAATAGCAAAAAACAAATCGACCTCCGAAAAGGAAGTCGATTTGTTGTCTTTATTATCATGTTTTTATGGCATATAATATGTTAACTTTTCTTCAACTGTCATTGTGAAGTCAGCCTTAAGATCAATATAAATATTACCTATACCGTCTAACTCTTCAGCCATAAGCATTTCCGCATTCTTGAAATTCATATCAGCTTTGAAGGAGTATTCAGCTTTCTCAATCTTGCCGGTAATCTTGTTGATTGTAAGAACTATCTTACCGTCTTTGTAAGTCTGATTGAAATTGCCGTATGTAACCTTGTTTTCTTTGTTGTCACCGATTGTCTTTTTCATGCTTTCGGCAAACTTATCTGCATAAGCCTTGTCGATAACAGGCAAGGTCTTGCCATAGGCGGAATTTGCCACATCCTTAATATCAAGTGATCCTTGATTTTTAAGTTCAAGAACCATCTCGTAAGTTACGCTGCCGGGATTTTTGCTGACAGAAACTTTCTTAACCATATCTTCGCCACAACCAATCGCCTTCGGTTTAACATTGTTCTCTGTCTCATAGAGAGATTCGGTGAACATCTCATAAACCACATCTGATGCGCTAACATCAAGTTCTCCCAACAGTAAGTCTTTATTTGCGGCTAAGAATAAATTCAAAATTCCGTTTGAGGCACTGACATCAAGCTTAGATGAAGATACCTTCGTGTTGATATAGTCAACCTCTTTTTCACGCTTTGCTTCTGTACCTGAAATAGTTTTTGCCAATGCTTTAAACTGTTCCATACTTGCAGGTGTGGCAATAAAGGTGTCTTTTGTGAAATATATATCTTCAACTACCTTTTCTCTGTTTTTATAAGTATAAACCAACTGAACACTTGCACCTTCTTCAGGAAGTTCTTTTGCAATCTCAAGGGCAACTGAACCGTCGCTGTTCATTTGCCAGCCTTCCTTGAAATACTGTTTATTTCCGTCAGAGATCATATATGCAATATTGGGGCTTTCAACCTTGTTTTTACCGATTATAACTTCCGGTTTAATTTCAATCTTATCTCCAACATTTGCACCTTCATGGTAGTTATCCACAATGAGTTCGGAAATTGTTACTTTTGCAGATTTTTCAGTTGAAACAACAACATCATTCTTTCTCTTTGCAACTGCCTTGACTTCAACAGCACCTGAGTTCTTCGCATGGAACTTATATGTGTGATAAGTTGCATAAGAATACGGTCGTCTTGTGTGTGAGATCAAATTGAGGACAGTGTTGTCAGCAACAATCTCAATGTCAAGATCATTTAACAATGTTGCAGGCTTTGCAACAACTGTTAATTCAACTGTTCCACCCTTAACAGCAGCAGCTTCCGTAAATGAGAACTTAAGAGAAGGAGCCTCAACAGTCACTTGAATTGAATCAACGCATTTGTTGTTATCAACAGAAGTCGCTGTTATTGTTGCGATACCGGTACCTACCATAAGAATTGAACCGTCACTTTGAATCTTAACAACTTTTTCGTTGCTTGATTTATATGTGCAGGTTTTCTCTGATGCATCTGCAGGTGTATAGTTAATTATCGGTTCGTATATCTGACCTACATAGCAAGTTGTGGCATTTTTCGCATCAAAAGCAATACCCGTCACATTAACTTTATCTTTAAGTTCAATCTCATAAGTTCCTTTAACACCGCTTCCGTCTTTTGCGGTTGCAGTAATTGTGACAGATTTAGTTAAAAAACCCGGCCCGTCAACTATTGTTACATTACCATTTGAATCAACTTTTGCGTAATTAGTGTTGCTTGATGACCATGTTACAGCTTGGTTTGCGCCTGTGGGGGTAACGATAGCTGAGAGTTTGCCTGTCTTGCCTTTATACCATGTTGCAACATTTGTATAAATTGTTATTGCTGAAACTTTCGGAGAAACCTTAACCTTACAGGTTGCTTTCTTATTGCCGTCAGTTGTTGTGACGGTAATTGTTGCTGTGCCTTCCTTAAGGGCTCTTACCTTACCTGTTGAGTCAACTGTTGCAACCTTTGTGTCACTTGAAGTCCACTTAACAGTTTTAATTGACGCATTTGAAGGCGATACAGTGGCATTAAGCTGATATGTAGCACCTGTCAAGCAAGATACAGATGTGGCTGAGAGCTTAACACCTGTTACCTTAACTGTTTCAACAGTTATTTTGCAAGTTGCGGATTTGTTTGTTCCGTCAGTGCTTTTTACTGTAATTGTTGCTGTGCCGTCTTTCTTAAGTGTTACCTTACCGTTTGAATCAACTGTTGCTACACTTGTATTGCTTGATGTCCACTTAAGTGTCTTATTTTTTGCATTTGAAGGAGATATTGTTGCTTTAAGTGTAACTGTTTTGCCCGGAGCACTTGTATATGATGTCGCATTTAATTTAATGCTTGCAACACCTATTCCGGAAACTGTAACTTCACAAACAGCCTTCTTCTTTGAATCGGATTTTGATGAAGCAACGATAGTAGCCTTACCGGTTTTTAAAGCTGTGACAACACCTTTTGAGCTGACAGTCGCAACCTTTGTGTTGCTTGATGTCCACTTTATGCTCTTATCGGTTGCATTTGAAGGAGATACTGCTGCCTTGAGAGTAACTGTTCCATTTGTTGGAAGAGTTACTTCGCTCTTATCTAATTTAACCTTTGTTACGGCTATTTTTTTAACTGTGATCTTGCAAGTTGCTTTCTTGCCTGAGCCGTCTGCTGCTTTACAGGTAATAGTTGCTGTACCTGCTTTTTTTGCAGTAACTTTACCGCTTGAACTTACAGTTGCAACAGAACTGTTACTTGTTGACCAATTAACTTTCTTGTTTGTTGCACTTGAGGGAGAAACCGTAGCCTTAAGTGTATATGTGCTTCCCACATTTATGCTTTTTGATGTGGCATTAAGTTTAATACCTGTAACCTTAACTGCCTTTTTTACTGTTACTTTACAAGTTGCTTTTTTGCCTGAGCCGTCTGCTGCTTTACAGGTGATAGTTGCAGTACCTGTCTTTTTCGGTGTGATCTTACCGCTTGAACTTACAGTTGCAACAGAACTGTTACTTGTTGACCAATTAACTTTCTTGTTTGTTGCATTTGACGGCGATACAGTAGCCTTAAGTGTATATGTATTACCCAAGTATACAGTTACGCTTGTCTTATTCAATGCAACTTTTGTTACCTTTTTGCTTGCAGCTGTTGATGTCATTGCCGCTGAAACTGTACCTAAAAGTAACAATACAGTCATCAAAACAGCAACTATTCGTTTAACTGATTTCATTTTTTATCCTCCCTACACTTTTAATACTTCAAATCATAAATTGAAATTTTCTCTTCAACGCTTACTGTAAAGTCTGCTACGGTATTCATTGAAATCGTTCCCAATGAACCGATTTTTACAGAAACATCCATATTTGCCTTAGAGAATTTCATATCAGACACAAAGTAGTAATCGCATTTTTCCACTTTATCCGTTAATTTGTTAATTGTAAGAACTACCTTTCCGCCTTTGTATGCCTGAGTCATAGTTCCTTCGCTTGCTTTTTCAAGTTTGAAATCATCTGAGCCTGTTTGCAATGAACCACTGAGACCGTTTTTAAACTTGCTGACTGCTGATGCGTCAATAACCGGCATAGTCTTTGAATATACAGATGAACCAACCGACGAATTGCTCATTGCGGGCTGTGAGTCTAAGGTCAAGACTAATTTATAGTTATATGAACCATTATCGATGACCGTGCATGACTTAATGTTGCTTTCGTCAACAGTTATCGCCTTAACCCCCTTTGACACACTTTCGCCAAGAGAGTTTTCGGAGTCACCGAATACTATATAAACCATATCAGATGCGCCAAGCTCTTCGGGAGTCATATCTTTCATACTTGCTTGGAGCAACATATTGGTTAAAATGTTACTGCTTGAAAGAGTGATATCCGATTTGATGATATTAAGATCGTTATAATTTACGAACTTATCCTGTTTTCCGCTTGCAGAAGATGCAGCCTTTGTATATTTCTTTATTGCATCAAATGCATCATCTTGAGAAATCGTTTCATATACTTTAGATACGAAATAAATATTTTTCTTAAATTCAGGTTTTGACGGATCGGGAATTACTGTCACATAAGCTCCTGTTTTTGGAAGTTCCTTAAGGACTTCTATTTCATAGGTGTTACCTGCTGATGTCTTAACACTTAAGTAATTTTCATACATAGCAGGAACTTGGCATTGCATATTTTCAGAGAGGAAAACTCTGTCTTCGCTAATCGCCACTTTCGGGTTTATCGTCACTCTGTCTCCTGCCTTAATTCCGTCAAAATAATCCTTAACGTTTACCCCTCTGATTTCCAGCGGGAAACCTTCACTTTTAGCGAAACCGTCATTTGTTGTTGCGTAAATCTCTGTTTCTCCGGCTTCTACGATCTGATATTTATATTCAATACAGTTACTGCCTCTCTTTTGACTTGAAATAAGTTTAACCTTATCTTCGTCTCCGATAACAGTTTTAATTCCCAAATCGTTGCCGACTGTTTCCGGGAACCATATGGCCTGAAGAACAACTGTGTCACCGATTGCATAATAATCGGAGCTGTCTGAGGTGGTGAGGAAAAGCTGAGGATACTGAACATTAAAGACAGCGCTACTACTGTGATTTGTTCCGTCTGTGGAGGTTGCAGTAACGGTTGCACTGCCCTCACCGACAGCTATCAGTTTGCCGTTTTCAACCTTTATAACCTGTGTATTGCTTGATTTATAGTTTAACTGAGTTTCTGAAGCGTTAGAAGGCTCAATTGTTACAACCGGAGTAATCACCTGTCCCACATAAGCTCCGTAATTTGCGGCTGAGAATGAAACTTTTGTCACATTAACCTTTTCTTTAATTGTGAGCTTATATGTTCCCGTAACTCCGCTGCCGTCCTTGGCAGTAGCCGTAATAGTTATGTCTTTATCTTTGTGACTTCCAAACAAACCGGAATCGGCTTTTATGATTTTAACATTACCGTTGGCATCAACTGTGGCATACTTAGTGTCACTTGATGACCATGTCACGCTTTGATTTGCAGTTTCAGGGCTGACATACGCTTTTAACTGACCTGTCTTTCCAACATACCATGAATCAACTGTTGAAAAAATGCCTATTTCAGATGCTTTAGCCACAACTGTTATATCGCATTTTGCGGAAACACCGCTGCCATCAGCTGCTGTGGCTGTGATAGTTGCTTTGCCTCCACCGACAAATTTAACATATCCGGAAGAGACTGTTGCCACACTTATATTGCTTGATTTCCAAACAATGCCTTTATTGTCCGCTCTGTCGGGAGTCACAGTTGCCGTAAGTGTTACCGAGCCTCCCATGTTGCCTGTATAAGTTGTTTTTGAAAGTTTGATTTTTGTAACGGGGATTTTTGACAATACGGTGATCTTACACTTTGCATAAGCGCCCTTACCGTCTGCCGCAGTGGCTTTTATATATGTTTCGCCGATACCTACATATTCGATTGCGCCGTATTCATCAACCTGTGCCACACTTTCATCTTCCGATGACCAGATGACATTTTTATTTGTCGCATAAGAAGGAGCAACCGTTGCAGTAAGCACATCTCCCTCAAATCCCGGAGTTGCCACAAGTTCGGTGTTTGAAAGAGTAATAGTTTTAACTTCTGTCGTGTCAACGGTTACAGTGCATGACGCCTCTTTGTCCGAGCCGTCTGTTGCCATTGCAGTAACTGTTACTGTTCCCGGTTTAATTGCCGTAAATGTTCCGTCACCGCTGTCAAATAAAATTGACTGATCGCTGACATACCATACAATGTTTTTATTTGTTGCATTTGAAGGAGAAACTGTTGCTTTTAAAGTGAATGTGTCGGATAAGCCAACAGTTTTTTTGCTTGCTGAAAGTTTTATTGAAGTTACTTTTATACTTTTTACAATAACCTGACAGTTTGCCACAGCGTTGCCGTCAGCAGATTTTGCTGTTATTGTTGCTTCACCGGGAGCAACAAGTTTAACTGTTCCCGAAGAAGTTACCGTTGCCACAGATTTATCGCTTGAACTCCACTTGATGGTCTTATTTGTTGCATTTGAAGGTGAAACTGTTGCTTCAAGTTTAAAGCTCTCACCGATATTGCCTGTATATGATTTGGAAGAAAGAGTGATTTTGCTGACAAGTACAGGTTTAACTGTTACCTTACAAGTATCTTTTTCTCCGCTTCCATCTTTAGCAGTTGCAGTAATTGTGGCAGTTCCGACTCCCACAGCAGTGATCTTACCTGATGAAGAAACTGTTGCGACCTTGGAATTGCTTGTTTTCCAGCTGAGGGATTTATTTGTTGCATTTGAAGGTGAAACATCAGCTTTAAGGGTATATGTCTTGCCGATTGTTACGCTGACTGCACTTCTGTTAAGATCAACAGATGATACCTCAACTGCTTTAACAGTTATTTTGCAAGTTGCCTTTTTGCCTGAGCCATCGGCAGCTTTACAGGTGATTGTGGCTGTTCCCGGCTTTTTAGCTGTAACCTTACCGCTTGAGTTAACAGTTGCAACCGAACTGTTGCTTGTTGTCCATTTAAGACTCTTATCCGTTGCATTTGACGGAGATACCGTTGCCTTAAGTGTATATGTTTTTCCTACATATATGCTCTTTGATGAATAGTTAAGTTTGACTTTAGTAACCTTTACCGGGTTTTTAACTGTCACCTTGCAAGTCGCCTTTTGGCCTGAGCCGTCTGCGGCTTTACAAGTAATTGTGGCAGTGCCTGCTTTTTTAGCGGTAATTTTACCGCTTGAACTGACCGTTGCAACTGAACTGTTGCTTGTTGTCCATTTAACTTTCTTGTTTGTTGCATTTGAAGGTGAGATAGTTGGTTTAAGGGTATACGTCTTACCAATATATATGCTCACGCTTGTCTTGTTCAATTTGATTTTTGTTACTTTTTTGTTTGCTGCAACCGATGTCATGCCAACGGACATAATACCGAAAAGCAATAACACAGTCATCAGCGCAACAACTATGCGCTTCAACTTCTTCATGTTCAAGCCTCCTTTAAGGAATTTGAAGATTTCGATACATTGTAATGATAACATAGACAATTATATTTTTCAAGAAAATTTGTTAACAAAAATTTCAAAAAGAACTAAATTCACAATTTATTTTACAAAAAAACTTAAAATTATCACATCCTGTTCATTTATGGCAAAAGTTAATCTGTATAATATATAAATTGTCGTTCAAACTAATGTTAAAGACAAATTATCCGAAATTTGTCGGATAAAAATTGAAAAAAGACTTTTCAAATCTATATTTTGGTGTTATAATACTTGAGTATTATTATGGAAGATTATATTTATTCATATAGAAATTATTATTAACTTTGAAAAGAGGGATTGTTTTGGAGAAGATCGTCATTCGTGGTGGCAACAAGCTGACAGGCGAAGTTGACATCAGCGGTGCAAAAAATTCTGTTGTCGCAATCATCCCTGCTACTCTTTTGGCTCAAGATGTATGTCGCATTGAGAACATACCCGATATAAGTGATGTTGTGTGTATGCTTCGTATTTTGAGTCAGATAGGAGCAGATGTTAAATATATAAATAAAAGCACAGTTGAAATAAACACGAGAAATGTTAATTCATATATTGTTCCCCTTGAGATGACAAAGCAACTTCGTGCTTCATATTATCTTATCGGTGCGCTTTTAGGCAGATATAACAGAGCAAAGGTCGCTCTTCCGGGCGGCTGCGATTTTGGTGTTCGCCCCATAAACTTGCACATTAAGGGATTTGAACTTTTAGGTGCAACCGTTAATGCGGAAAAAGCTATGATCAATGCTCAGGCAGATAAACTTACAGGCAGTTCCATTTATATGGACCAGGTTTCTGTCGGTGCAACTATAAATGTTATGTTGGCAGCAGTTAAAGCAAGAGGTCTCACCATAATTGAAAATGCAGCTAAAGAACCGCACATTGTTGACCTTGCTAACTTCCTCAATGCAATGGGCGCAGATATCAGAGGTGCGGGAACAGATGTTATCAAAATCCATGGAGTTACAGAACTTCACGGCTGCACATATTCCATCATTCCCGATCAGATCGAAGCCGGCACTTATATGGTTGCTGCCGCTGCGACAAAAGGTGATGTCCTTATTAAGAATGTTATTCCTAAGCATTTAGAGGCAGTTTCCGCAAAACTTGAAGAATGTGGCGCAACTGTCATAAGAAATGACACATCGGTTCGTGTCATTGCCGATCAGAGACTTAAGAAATGTAACATAAAGACAATGCCTCATCCGGGTTTCCCCACAGATATGCAACCTCAGATGGCTGTTCTTCTTGCTCTTGCAAACGGCACAAGCGTTATCAACGAGGGTGTTTGGGATAACCGCTTCAGATATGTAGATCAGTTAACAAGAATGGGTGCTGATATACAGGTCAACGGAACAGTGGCAGTTATTCAGGGCATTGAGGAATTGACAGGTGCTCCTGTCAGAGCAGACGATTTGCGTGCCGGTGCTGCGATGCTTATTGCAGGTCTTGCCGCAAGAGGCACAACAGAGATCGAAAACGTTGTATATATTGACAGAGGCTATGAGAACTTTGTGGAAAAACTCCGTGCTTTAGGTGCTGACATTTATCGCAAAGAGTTTGAAGAAGTCAAAGACGTAGTAAAAAATATAGGTTAATAAAATTAAGGCTGTTGCTTGGTTGCGACAGCCTTTCGTATAGGAAGTAAAATTATGATAGAGTTTTGTTCTCTTTTTTCATCATCATCCGGGAACTGCACTTTAATCGGTGACGGAAAAACAAGAATACTTATCGATGCAGGAGTATCGGCAAAAAAGATAAGCATTGCTTTAAGCGACAGAGAAATCGATCCTGCCACATTAAGCGGAATATTTGTCACCCATGAACACAGCGATCACACTAACGGAATAAGGGTTCTCTGCACAAAACACAATATTCCTGTTTATGCCACAGAAGGCACTCTCATTGGCATGAAAGATATTGTCAACGGCAAATATCCAACCGACGTTATAGGAAACCAAGGTTTGGGCATAGGTGATATGCACATTAAGCCGTTTCCAACTCCCCATGACAGTCTTGAAAGTTGCGGTTACACCATAGAATTTTCCGACGGCAGAAAAATTGCCGTTGCCACCGATATAGGTCACATGACAAACACAGTTAAAGAAAATCTCTTAGGTTGCGAACTTGTTATGTTAGAGTCAAATCACGACATTGGAATGTTAAAAAATGGTGCATATCCTTATTATTTAAAAAGACGAATACTCTCCGATGTGGGTCATCTTTGCAATGAGGCTTGCGCTGAAACAGCGGTTGAACTCATAAAGGAAGGCACAAAGCATCTTTATCTCGGTCACTTAAGTGAAGAGAACAATCTCCCCCAACTTGCATACCAAACAACTTTTTCCGCTTTGGTGACAGCCGGTGCTGTCATGGGAAAAGACTTTATGCTTACGGTAAATCCGAAAGCAAATACTCAAGGAATTTTTCGTTTTTGAGGTGGCTTATGACTTTCACTATTATATGTATCGGAAAACTCAAGGAAAAATACTTAGTTGACGCTTGCAACGAATATAAAAAGAGGCTCTCCCCTTTCAAGCCGGAGATCATCGAACTTGTCCCTGAAAGATTAAGCGAAAATCCAAGTGAAAACGAAATCAAAAACGCTCTTCAAAAAGAGGGAAAAAACATAATCTCCAAAATTCCCAAAGGCGCAAAAGTTTATGCAATGTGCATTGAGGGCAGACAGCGCACTAGTGAGGAGCTGAGCTTAGAATTTGACAAGATCAAGCTCAATGGAATCAGCAATATCACTTTTATAATCGGTGGATCTTTCGGTTTAAGTGATGAAGTCAAGGCCATAGCTTCGGAAAAACTTTCTATGAGCAAAATGACTTTTCCTCATCAGCTTGCCCGTGTAATGCTCCTTGAACAGATTTACAGAGCCACGCAAATCAGCGTTGGAACAAGGTATCACAAATAGAATGACGACTTTAACGGCAGAAACATCAAACTTTCGGTTTTGGGTTTCTGCTGTTATTTTAGTTTTTGGGAAGGGGCGGGTCCCGGGGACGAAGCATCCGGCGAAGCCGGATGGAGCACGGCGGAGCCGTGCTCGTTTGTGCCACAGGCACAAACCTTCGTCCCCGGAACCCGCCTTCTGCACAAACCCATGCAAAAATCAGCGACACGGCTCGATGCTGTGTCGCTGATTGACTATATGCTTAGTCTTCCTTTTTCAAAAGCTGTATTCCAAGATCAACAAGCTGATCATCAAAAACAGGCGACGGACAGTCTGTCATCGGCTCAGATGCGTTCTGTACCTTCGGATATGCAACAACATCTCTAAGTGTTTCACACTTAAGCATCTGCATGCAAAGTCTGTCAAGACCGATACCGAAACCTCCGTGTGGTGGAGGTCCGAATTTAAATGCATCAAGAAGATAACCGAACTTTGCATAAGCCTCTTCATCTGAGAAACCAAGAAGCTGGAACATTCTGTTCTGAAGTTCAGGATTTGTGATACGAATAGAACCGGAACAAAGTTCAATTCCGTTAAGAACAAGGTCGTATGCCTTTGCTCTGACATTAGCTTTGTCTGTTTCAAGATATTCAAGACATTCGTCCATTGGAGATGTGAACGGATGATGCATTGCAACATAAGACTGGGTTTCTTCATCCCAATCAAAGAATGGGAACTCAACGATCCAAAGAAGGTTAAACTTATCTTTTGGAATAATATCAAGTTTCTTTGCAACGATCTGACGAACAGCACCCAATACAGAAAATACTGAATTTGTCTTTGTGTCTGCAACGATAAGAACAACATCACCCGGTTTTGCATCAGCCTTTTGAAGAATTGCAGTCATTTCTTCCTCAGACATGAATTTTGCAAAAGATGAAGATGAAGTTCCGTCCTCGTTAATTCTGATCCAAGCAAGACCCTTACCGCCAATGCCCTTAACAGTCTCAACTAACTTATCAATTTCTTTTCTTGTATATGTGCTGAAAGCATTTTTAGCTGTTATACCTCTTACACTGCCACCGCCGGCAACTGCTGATGAAAATACAGAAAATCCGCAATCCTTAACAATGTCACTTAAATCAAAGAGCTCCATTTCATATCTTGTGTCCGGCTTATCTGAACCGTAACGTTCCATGGCCTCTTTATAAGTAAGTCTTGGGAGAGGAGTGTCGATTTCAACATCAAGAGCCTCTTTGAATACTCTCTTCATGTAACCTTCACCGATTTCAAGAACATCTTCCATATCAACAAAGCTCATCTCGACATCGACCTGAGTGAATTCAGGCTGACGGTCAGCTCTCAAGTCCTCATCTCTAAAGCAACGAGCAATCTGCATATAACGGTCAAAGCCTGCAACCATTGAAAGCTGTTTGTAAAGCTGAGGTGACTGTGGAAGAGCATAGAATGAACCGTTGTGTATTCTTGAAGGTACAAGGAAATCTCTTGCTCCTTCCGGTGTTGATTTTATAAGCATCGGAGTTTCTATTTCAATGAATCCGTTCTCATCAAAATAGTCACGAGTGATCTTTGCAATTTTGTGACGCATAAGAATGTTTCTCTGAAGATCAGGACGGCGAAGATCAAGATAACGGTACTTAAGTCTTGTAAGTTCGCTTGTCTGACAGTTTTCAACGATTTCAAAAGGAGGTGTCTCGCTTTTTGCAAGAATTCGAAGATCGTTAACCTTTATTTCAATTTCGCCTGTGGGAATATCAAGATTTTTGCTTGAGCGCTCCTGAACAACGCCCTTAGCCATAAGCACATATTCACTTCTTGCGGAAAATGCCTTGTCGAAAATTTCTTTATCGGTTGTGTCATCAAATGCAAGCTGAACAATGCCTGTTCTATCTCTCAAATCAATGAAAATAAGAGCACCCAAGTCTCTCTGTCTTTGAACCCAACCTGCAACAACAATCTCTCTACCGATATCTTTAGCTGAGAGTGTTCCGCAATAGTCGGTTCTTTTTAAACCATTCATAATATCCATTATCATTACCTCTCTTATTTAATATTATCTATTATTGAGTTTAAATCCACACTGCTGTCGATTTCCAAATCCCCATATAATGCTGACATTGTCTGATTTATGGAAATATTCATAAAATCATCAACGAAAGTTTCAAGTTCAACTTCAACGATCTCACCGGTGTTCATATTCTTTAAGTTGGCTTTTCCTGTCTCAATTTCAGATTCACCGAGAACCATTGTATATTCTGCGCCTAACTTATTGGCAAATTTCATCTGAGCCTTAACAGATCTGCCAACTATATCAAACTGAGTATTCACTCCCTCTGTGCGAAGTGAGGAAACGATTTCAGCAGCCTTAAGACCTGCCTCCTCGCCCATGGACGCAATGTATAAATTACAAGGGTGCGGTGCAGGATAGGGAATATTCTGTGCCTCCATAAGGAGCATCAATCTTTCAATACCCATGCCGAAACCGAGGGCAGGTGTTGGACTTCCGCCCAACTCTTGGCAAAGTCCGTCATATCGTCCGCCACCGCAAACTGTGCCTTGAGCGCCGATTTCTTTTGAAACAAACTCAAATACAGTCCTGGTGTAATAATCAAGGCCTCTGACGATAGTCGGATTAACTTTATAATCAACACCCATAGCCGTTAAATATTTCTTTGTTTTTTCAAAGTGTTCCTTACAGTCATCGCAAAGGAATTCGAGAACTGTGGGCGCATTTTTTGCAATTTCACCGCAAACCGGACTTTTACAGTCAAGTATGCGCATTGGGTTTCTCTCTAATCTGCCTAAGCAGGTTTCACAGAGTTGATCTTTATAATTTTCAAAGTATTCCTTAAGAGCTTTATGATATTCTTTTCTACATTCGGGACAACCGATAGAATTGATTTCAAGCTCTAAATTTTCCACTCCGAGGAAATCGAAAATATCTTTTGCAAGAGCAATTACCTCTGCATCAGCTGCAGGTGCAGCAGTGCCGACACATTCAACGCCGAACTGATGGAACTCACGAAGTCGTCCTGCCTGTGGCTTTTCATATCTGTAACAGCTTGTCACATAACACATTTTCTGAGGCAACGGCTCATTGAAAAGTCCGTGTTCAAGGAATGATCTTATAACGCCTGCTGTTCCCTCAGGGCGAAGAGTTATGGATCTGTCTCCCTTATCATTAAATGTATACATTTCTTTCTGCACAACATCAGTAGTGTCGCCTACACCTCTTTGGAAAAGTTCTGTATGCTCGAAAACAGGTGTGCGGATTTCTTTGAAACCATAGTTCTCAGCTATTTCTAAAACAGTTCGCTCAATAAACTGAACCTTATAGCTATCATTAGGTAAGGTATCCTGAGTACCTTTTATCGCCTTTGTTATAAGTGCCATAGTTAACCTCCAATAAAATAAAAATGCTTCATCCCTATCGTACCCACTGTACTGCAAGGGATGAAGCTAAAGCTCCACGGTGCCACCCTATTTGCTGCCATTGGCAGCCACTCTTTTATAGGATTTTTGTCTCCGCAGTGTCTTGGGCACAGGTTATATACAATCTCTCACCAACCGATTGCTCTCTGAAATAAAACTCTGAGCTTACTCCTCTGCATCACTGACATTATATAATATCATTTTGAATGAACGATATTTCTCCAATCCAAATCTCCTCTTTCAAGAGCATGGATGAGAGCCTCCGCAGTTGCAATATTTGTTGCAACTGGAATATCGTGAACATCACAAAGTCTGACAAGATTTGAATCACTGGTCTCTCCCGGCTTCGGATTAAGGGGATCTCTGAAAAGAAGAAGAAGATCAATTTCATTATATGCTATTTTAGAGCCTATCTGCTGTTCTCCACCTTGAGGACCACTTAAAAACTTAATTATCGGGAGTCCGGTGGCTTCACTGACCACTTTACCGGTTGTGTATGTTGCACAAAGAGAATGTCGGCTCAAAATTCCGCAATAGGCAATGCAAAACTGAGTCATAAGTTCCTTTTTTGAATCATGTGCAATCAAAGCTATATTCATGCTTTCTACCTCCTCATATTTTTCTCTATATCTGGGCTTATTATAACAAATAATTATCAATAAATCAACGAATTTTTTATTTTTAGTCGAATAAAATCAGAATTTTAAACCCAAAGGTATTTGTTCTCTTTTAATTCTGCCTGCTATTCTGACAAACGCATCATAAGAAACCTGACTTTTCTTTTCCATAACCTTTCCGAAAGTTATGTCTTCATCTTCGGGAACGATACCGATAAGCTGTATCATGGTTTCATCAATAACTTTGTCTATATTAAGCAGTTTTTTTGATACTACCGATTTTTTCTTAAACCTGTTGATTATGAGCCTTACATCGTCAATTCCGTTTTGCTCAAGTTTTTCACCGGCTCTCGAAGCACTTCTGACGCATACCCTGTCCGCCGTTGAAACTATGATTGCCCTGTCCGCTGCCGCAGATGCAAGTTCAAACCCTGTATCAATACCTGCCGGTGCGTCCATTATTATATAATCATAATCTTCATCGAACAATTTCACCATTTCCTTCACTGTGTCGGTGGTATATATTTCCTCATATTGCAAAGGACAAGTTAAAAGATCAACCTCTTCACAAGGAAGAACAGCCGCATCTTTCATGCAATTCTTCTTGATTATGTCGCCCCAGTCATAAACGACTTTATCGCTTACTCCAAGAAGAACATCAAGACTTCTCAAGCCTATATCTCCGTCAATCAGAAGCACACTGTGGCCTCTTCTTACAAGCTCTTTCCCTAAAGCAACACAGCATGATGTCTTACCGACTCCGCCTTTGCCCGATGCAACAACAATTTTTTCAGCCACAGCTTTCTTCCTTTCTTTAAGATAAGTTTCCGTATTCCTGCCTCATGTCAACTGATTCAGAGGTCGAGAAATATTGATTGATTATTTTCACCGCAAGAGCAGCAGTTGATGCGCCACCGCTTGCGCCCTCAATTACAATTGAGATAGCTATTTGAGGATCATCTGCCGGAGCATAACAAACAACAATACCGTTATTGCTCTCCTGACTCTTTCCGTTTACCACCTTATTAACAGTTGTTGTACCGGTTTTTGCACAAACAGGCACAACCGCATCTTTGAAGTAAGTGTCACCGACTTCTCGCATACCCTCTTTCACTAAATTCCAATGAGTTTCTGAGAAGTCCGCCTGCGATAATATGCGACCTTCTGTCTCATATACTGTATTCGCAAAATCAGCTGTCATAACGCTTTTCACAAGATGCGAACTTAAGCGTGTTCCCTTGTTGGCAACAGTGGAAACATAAGAACACAGTTGCATGGGAGTAAACTCGTTGTTACCGTGACCGATACCTGCCTGAAGTGTGAGACCGGGAGTCCACTGCTCACCTTTTTCTTCTCGTGACGCAATAGAGTCCAAATTGCCTTCATTTTCATAAAGTTCAACACCTGTTGCAGTGCCTAAACCAAACATTGTCATATAATCGTTAAGCCTCTGTATACCCAAAAGTCTTGAAACTTCATAAAAGAATATGTTGCAGCTGTTATATATAGCTTCCACCACATTCTGACTTCCATGAACATGAAGACATTTCGGTCGGTAGTCTGTGTAATAATTATATCGGCCGGTACATCTGACTTCATAACTTTTATCGGAGATTATGCCTTCTTCAAGACCTGCCATTGCAACAGCTAACTTAATTGTTGAACCGGGAGTATATACACTTTGCAAAGCTCTGTTCCACAAAGGTGCAAGTTCGTTTTTGTTAAGTTCAACCACATCGTCCTTATATGTTTCCAAGTTGAATGTGGGATAGCTTGCCATGGCAAGAACATCACCTGTTGCCACTTCCTGAACCACAACCGAACCCACAAGTTGATAACTTCTTGTTCCTGCAAGTTTATCGTTAACTAACCAGTCCAAACTTTCCTGGGCTACTTTCTGTGTGTCATAATCTATTGTCAGTATTACCGCATTACCTTGAACCGGACTTTCGGTATATTCTGTTTTACGGTTTCCATCTGTGTCAACGGTAACTATTTTCTTTCCGTCAGTGCCCTTAAGATAGCTTTCAAACTTTTTCTCTATACCGGTTTTTCCGATAATATCGTTCATACCGTAACCGCTGTCTTTTAATGATGCGTATTCTTCTGCATCAATAGCGCCGATAGTTCCGATAATGTGCGGTGCTATGCTTCCGTCAACATAACTTCTCTCGGAAACAATTTCAACTTCAACACCCACATAAAAACTGCTGTTTTCTTTTATGATCGCAACAATCTCATTCGGCACTTCAATGGCAAAGGTATATGGGTTTTGAGATGAGAAAAATCCTTTCTTCATACCGTAACAAACTGAGGCAATTTTTCTCGCCTGCTTTTTGCCGTAACCCTCTAAGCCGTATCTTTCCACAAGTGCATCAAAGCAGTTTTCGGCAGTCGCATACTCATTAAGATTGAGAAATTCTTTTGATTTGAGATAAGCTATATCAGTTTCTCTGTCATCTTCAAAAACAGCCTTTCCGCTTTTGATTTTGATCGGAAGTTCATCAAGCCACTCACTGTCATTCTTTTCAAAAAGTTTTATCAAAGAGTCAATTATTTCAATTCTCTTTTCCATTTCATTTTGTGACGGGAAATATCCGGATTCAAAAACAACGGAATTTGATTGCCTGTTCGTCACAAGAACTTTACCGTTTCTGTCATACATTTCGCCTCGCGCAGCCTCCACTGTAACCGTTGCGGCTGTCACCACTTTTTCTCCGGAGTCCTCTGCATTGACAATCTGTATTCTGAACAGATTGGCGGCAAACCCCACAAAAACGCATATAACAACGGCCACAACCATTATATTTCGTCTTCTGACCTTATTCATATCCATTTGTGACCATCATCCTTTCGTTTTAAATATCTGTATTTTTATTATCTAAAGAGAGTCTTATATATATCATTCTTATAAAGAAATAATAAAGCGGAGTTAATATAAGTGTATAAAGCACTCCCGGAAGATATCTGTAAACCAACATCACGGCTCCTCCTTCACTGCCCAAAAGCACGAAGAAAAGCCAATAAAGCAAGGCTGTCACCAAAGAGACAACACCGCTATATACCATTGCGGTAACAATATTATTTCTCATGTATCTTTTGATTAGATAGGAAATAAAAAATGCGGTTACAGTGAGAATTACGGCATAAAATCCGTCCATTCTCGCTGAGTAAAAGTCCCAAACCAAACCTGCAAACAAGCCTAAAAAAGTTGCAGTGATCTCTCTTTCAAACATGGAAATGCTTATAACCAACGGTACAATAAGCATAGCTGAAACATTACATATTTTAGGGAATAAACCATTAGTGTTTTGTAAAATTGCTGTGAATATGATAAGAAGGGCAAATACTCCTTTTCGTGCATATTCCACTTTATTTTCTTTAAATCGCAAGGGTACAGCCCCCTTTCTTTTTTATTCTCCGTCAGAAGAGACATTGTTAACACCCTGTCCCTCAAAATCGGTTATTATGAAAACATCTTCGAGTTCCGTTATATCAATAGTCGGCTCAACAATGGCATTAAATGAAATATCATGTTCACTCTCTGTTATTTCCGAAATCTTTCCGATTATCAATCCCTTGGGATAAACGCCACCTATACCAAGAGTGCATACAATACCACCCACTGATACCTGTGTGCTTTTTTCAAGTCCCGAAAGCATACACTTTCCTTCTAAGGAAAGTTCAGCTGTTGTCGTTGTATATCCGGATTCTCTTGTTCTTGACTCCATTGCACTGATATTTACTTTCGGATTAAGAATTGTCCAGACTTCGCTATATGTAGCTTTAACGCTGTGAACAACGCCAACCACATAATTGCCGTAAACAACCGGATCATTTACGCTGACCCCGTCAGACGATCCTTGATCAATAATAAAGGAATAAAAGGCGTCCATTGAGTCTCTTCCGATGATATTGGCAGGAGAAAGAACAAAGTCTTCGTTTTCTTCCTTAACATCAAGCATAACCGAATATGATTCGATTTTTTGCTTCATCTGCTCATATTTTACCAGTTTAGACTCATATTCGGATATTTGAGCCTCCAGTTCTTCAATTCTTGCTATATACTGATTGCTTGACTTAAAGCTGATTTCCAATTCATCCAACTTTTCCGCAACGGCAGATGAAAGCTGTTGAACAGGTTTCATCAGAACACCTGCAACACTCTGTAAAGGTGACGAATTTGAAGAAGAAATAACCGCAATAACCGCACCGAAAACCAATGCTAAAACTACGGTTGCCAGTATTTTAAACCGGCGTGAAGAAAAAAACTTTCCCACGAGCCTATCCTCCTTTAAGGCAAGAAAAGGCAGAGAATTAACTCTGCCCTTTACATCTCAATTTTATCAATATGTTTTTGAAACAATGTCAAGAGCGTTTGACTCAAGGCACATACCTGTACCGTCAACAACACAGTCAAGAGGATTTTCCGCAATATGAACGGGCATTCTTGTTTCCTGACTGATGAGCTTGTCAAGACCTCGAAGAAGAGCACCACCACCTGTGAGCATAATACCGTGATCAATGATATCGGCTGCAAGTTCAGGAGGAGTCTTTTCCAAAGTTGCTCGAATAGCATCTAAAATCTGATTAACAGGATCAGAAAGAGCCTCTCTGATTTCTTCGGAGGAAACAGAAACATTCTTTGGAAGTCCGTCAAGAAGGTTTCTACCCTTAACTTCCATTACTCCCTCGCCCTCATAAGGATGAGCAGAGCCGATTTTAATTTTTATATCCTCAGCGGTTCTTTCACCGATAAGGAGATTATATTTCTTCTTAATGTAAGCAATAATTGATGAGTCGAAGTTATCGCCTGCAACCCTTGCTGAACGAGAAGTTACAATATCACCTAAAGAGATAACGGCAACTTCTGCTGTACCGCCACCGATATCAACAACCATGCTGCCTGTGGCTTCGCTTACAGGTAATCCTGCGCCGATTGCAGCAGCCATCGGTTCTTCAATAAGACTTACATATTTTGCACCGGCAGAGCGTGCTGCGTCATGAACAGCTCTTCTTTCAACTTCCGTAACGCCTGACGGAATACAAATCATAACTCTTGCTCTGTTGAAAGGTGAAGAGTTAATTGCTCTGCTGATAAATTTCTTAAGCATTTCAGCTGTTACATCAAAATCTGCGATAACACCATCTTTAAGAGGTCTCATTGCTGTGATTGAACCCGGAGTTCTGCCGATCATTTCCTTAGCCTGTGTACCTACGGCTACAACTTTAGGGGGATTTGTTCTCACATCCACCGCTACAACAGAGGGTTCACGGATAACGATACCCTTGCCCTTAACAAAAACCAAAGTGTTAGCAGTACCTAAATCTATGCCTATATCCTGTGAAAAAAACATGAGAGAGTCTCCTTTCTGTTTTTTGAAAATCTGTTATTTTTATATTCATAATATTATAACCTAATATTGTAAGTAAAACAATAGAATTAGAAGAAAAACTTGTTAATTTTCTAATTTTTTCCACTTATTTCGCAACCGGTTTTGCCTTTATTCAATCGGCACACTGCCGTAAATTCCAAACTCTGAAAGAAGTCTTGATGCCTTGGCGATAGGAAGTCCCACAATTGTAAAATAATCACCGGAAATGGACTTAACAAGAATAGAACCTGTCCCCTGTATACCGTATGCGCCTGCCTTATCCATAGGTTCACCTGTATTTATATATCCTTCAATCGTCTCGTCTGACAGTTCATAAAAACTCACATCGGCCTTTGAAACCAAAGAGCGAGTTTTGTCCTTGCTGCACACACAAAGCCCCGTATACACCTGATGAGTTCTGCCGGAAAGCATCTTCAACATTTTCTTTCCGTCCTCCCTATCCTTCGGTTTGCCTAAAATTTTATCGTCAATGACAACTATCGTATCAGAGCCTAAAACCACAGCATCAGGGTTGTTTTCGAGAACTGCCAGAGCTTTTCTTCTCGAAAGAATTTCGCAAGCTACTTTCGGCTCGGCAAACTCTTCAATATTTTCATCAATATCCGCCGGGCATACTTCATATGCATATCCGCAACCGCTGAGAAGTTCCTTTCTTCTCGGTGAAGCGGAGGCTAAAATGAACCTCATATTTTCACCCCTTTTATTAAAGCAAGTTTCAATATTGCTGTCTGAGTTTTTCCGTCTCTGATTTCTCCGTTCATGACCATTTTCACAGCATCTTCAAGTTTGATTTTTCCAACTTGGAGAAATTCACCTTCATCAAGATTTTGCTTTTTAAATTCAAGTTCATCGGCATAATATATATGAATAACCTCGCTGCAATAACCGGGAGTAGGATAAAATTTTCCCAAGGATTTAAGTTCACGGGCTACATAGCCGGTTTCTTCCTCCAGCTCACGCATACCGGCATCATAAGGATCTTCTCCTTTTTCAAGTTTTCCGGCAGGGATTTCAGTCAAAATTTCCTTATAAGGATATCTGAACTGCTCAACAACAATCAGTTCATTATTCTCCGTCAGCGGAGCAACACAAACGCCTCCGTTATGGTATGCCACTTCTCTTGTAGACTTATGACCATTGGGGAGTTGAATTTCATCTTTGCGAACTGTGAAAATCCTTCCCTCAAAAATTATATTTTCTTTTAATGTTTTTTCTTTAAGAGACATATTTTTTATCCTCTTTCTTTAAATTTGTCCGATTTTTTCAAGTATATCATATTTTCAGCGAAATAAAAACAGTAAAATTTGCTTATGCGCCACCTTTTCACTTGCATTTTTTTGTTTAAAATGTTAGAATAGTGAAGATAAGCATTAATCGTAATGTGAAGATGTTTACGGAAAGTTTTCCGTAAATTCGTTTTAACAGAAAACCGAAAGGAAGAATATGATTATGAAATACGCATTGGCATACGATATTGGCACAACAGGCGTTAAAACCTGTCTTTTTGAGATTGACTCATCAATCCGTCTCTTAGCAGACGCTATGGCAGGATATGAACTTTATGTTATGCCTGACGGTGGTGCAGAACAGGATCCCAACGAATGGTGGGAGGCAATGTGCTCAACAACAAAAGAAATCATTTCAAAAACAGGATTTGACCCAAAAAAAATTGACGGTATTTCATTCTGCTCACAGATGCAGGGACTTGTTCTCGTTGATAAAAACGGTTTACCCGTAAGAAGAGCCATGAGTTATATGGATCAGAGAGCAAGAAAAGAACTTAAAGACGGCATGGCAAACGGATTGCAGATTGCCGGCGCAAATGTTACAAAACTTATTCCGTCACTCCTTATTACAGGTGCAGTTTCAGCGTCGGTTAAGGATCCGGTATGGAAATATAACTGGGTTAAAAATAACGAACCTGATGTTTATAAGAGAACATATAAGTGGCTTGATGTTAAAGAGGCTCTCATCTGCCGTATGACAGACAAGTTCATCATGACTCAAGACTCAGCATTCTCAACTTTGATTTATGATATTAAAAAGAAATGTTGGAGCCCGAAGATGTGCTCAATGCTTGGTGTTGACATGAACCACCTTGCAGACATTATCGAATGTTCAGATAAAGTTGGCGGACTTACAAAGAAGGCTGCTGAAGAATTAGGACTTGTAGAAGGTACTGCTGTATTTGGTGGTGGCGGTGACGCTTCACTTATCGGTGTTGGTGCAGGTGCATCAGCAATGGGCAGCACTCATGTTTACATGGGTACTTCCGGTTGGGTTTCAACAGTTGTTCCGAAGAGTATGGTTGACGTAAGCACAATGATGGCAGCTATCGTTGGCGCTCAGAACAATTCTTATAACTTCTTCGCTGAACTTGAAACAGCCGGCAAGTGCGTTGAATGGGTTAAAAATCATCTTGCGCTTGACGAAATCGGTATTTATTTAAAAAAGAACGATGTTGCTTCCGATCCTGAAAGCGTTTACACTTCTCTTTATACATACCTTCAAGATGTTATCAAGACTGTTCCTGCCGGTTCTAACGGTGTTATCTTCACTCCTTGGTTCCACGGCAACCGTTGTCCTTTTGAAGATCCAAATGCAAGAGCAATGTTCTTTAATATGAATCTTGAAACAGGCAAGAGCGAACTTATCCGTGCAGTTGTTGAAGGTGTATGCTTCCACATGAAGTGGTTCCTTGAATCTCAGGAGAAGAAGACAAAGACTTCAGAAGTTATCCGTTTTGTTGGCGGTGGTGCTTTAGGTGATGCAACTTGTCAAATTCTTGCTGATATTTTGGGAAGAACTATTGAAACAGTGCCTTCACCTCAGAATGTCGGCGCAGTTGGTGCTGCTGTTGTTATTGCCGCAGGTCTTGGAGTTATCAGCGATGTTAACGAGGCTGCAAAACTTGTTAAGGCTGATAAGGTTTATAAACCAAGTGCAGAAAACAAGGCAGTTTATGACAAGCAGTATTCAGTATATAAGAGTCTTTACGCAGCAAACAAAAAGCTCTTTGCTGCAATGAACTCATAAACCTGATTACAGTATTGGCACAATTCAGAAAGTTTTTCTCTGACTTTCACAAAATATTATTAAGGTTAATTAACTCACGGCTTTTACTGTATTGCCGTGAGTTAAGTTTTAGGCCGCCCGGCGGTATAGTCGGGCGGGTCAGCCGAAGGCTGACAGGGAGACTTTCACATTCATCCTATCTTCCGGTTTAAAGGATAACCAAAATGTAATTTTCTGTTTGTTTATCAAGTAAATATATATAGGAGATGATTATATGAAACATTTAAAACTCGTAATAACGTCCATTATTTTGATTTGTGTGGGAGCAATAATATTCTTATTTCTTTATGAATTCGGCTTAACCGATATTATGAAAAACAAATCTCATACCGATTCGCAAATTAAAATCGCTTGTGTTGGAGACAGTGTCACTTACGGTTACGGTCTTACAAATCAGCCTCAAAACAATTATCCGCATATTTTAGGTCAACTTTTAGGCGAAAACTATCATGTAAACAACTATGGAATAAGCGGAAGTACAGTTCAGTTTGACGGAGATCAGCCTTACAACAATACAACTGCATACACTGACAGTTTGAATTATCAATGCGACATTCTTATATTTATGTTAGGCAGTAATGATTCCAAACCCGAAAATTGGGTTAGCAAAGAAAAGTTTAAAGAAGATTATCTTGCGTTGCTTAACACGTATATTCAAAAAGACGATCAGCCTAAAATTTATCTCTGCACACCTCCCACAGCCTTTTTCTCAAATAACAAATCCTCTACCCTCACAAGTTATGATATTCAACCGGCAATCGTTGATGAAATTGCTGGTATTGTAAGAGAGATTGCGAATGAGGAAGGTTACAATTTAATTGACATAAACAAGTTCACCGAAAACAGAGAGGACTTATTCAGTAAATTAGATCACGTGCATCCTAACAATGACGGAGCGAAGGCTATTGCTGAAGAAGTTTTAAACGAATTAAGATAATCGTTTATTATATAGCTTAGGAAAGCTATATGTTTTAAAACAAGTGCGCGTAACGGGTGGTTCCCAGGGGCGAAGGTTTGTGCCTGCGGCACAAACGGCACGGCGCAGCCGTGCACCCCAATGCGAAGCATTGGGGGCTTCGCCCCCGGGAACCACCCTCCTCAACCAAACCACAACAAATGACCTGTAAAAAAACTTCCGTTTTTTACAGGTCATTTTCCTTATAATGAATAACTCATATATTCTTTTCCGCTTAAGTCTTTCCAAATGAACTTTCCATCATCAAGCACCATATAGCTGCGACATGAGTTTTCTTTCGGAATTGATACAGAACCGGGGTTTATATATGTCTTTCCGTCAAAGTCAATCTTTGCAGGCACATGAGTGTGTCCGTGAAGAAGAATATCACCGCTTTTCAGCATAGGAGGATTTGCCATATTATGTGTGTGCCCGTGGGTTGCAAATATCATCTTGCCTTTTTCATAAAGAATACAGTAATCAGCAAGAATAGGAAACTCTAACACCATTTGATCAACTTCTGTGTCGCAGTTTCCTCGAACACATAATATTTCCTCCTTTATATCATTGAGTAACGATATAACTTTCTTTGGAGCATAACCATCAGGCAAATCATTTCTCGGTCCATGATAAAGAATATCCCCTAACAGTAACAACTTGTCCGCCTGCTCTCTTTTGTAAGCCTCAATTAGTTGCTTACAATAAAGCGCTGATCCGTGAATATCAGAGGCAATTACCATTTTCATAATAGTCACTCCTTCTTATTCAGCTGAGATCTTAGTGGCCTCGACAATCTTTTTGTTGCTCTTTTCTGCGGTTATCTTAACTTTATCGCCCTTATTGAGAATAACAACTGTTTCATTGTCTCCAACCTTAACGGAATAATAAACCTTGCTATCTTCAAGTCTAATGTAATAATAGCTGTTTCCGTCAATTACGGCTGTTCTGATATCGGTGATAACGCCCTTTACAGTTTCTGTTTCAGACGCATTGCCATCAGAAGAAACACTGTTATCAATATTCTCTATATCGTCAATATCAATGTCTATGGTGATGCCGTTTTCTTTTAATTTGGCAATATAATTCTCTGTGCATTCAGCTATGCTTGTGCCCGTTACAACAACTTGATATTGCTCAACATTAACCATGGCATACATTTTAACAAGACTTGAATCATCTTTAAGTGACATAAAGTAAGTCGGCTGTCCGTTGATATTGAGAAGAATCGGGAATGTGGCAGTATATTTATAGTTCTGCACTGCACCTTGAGCAGAATTGGCAGCAGAATATTCCTTAGCACCTGAAACCTCATAGAAGTTTGCCTCTTTTGTTCTCATATTTATAAGAACAAATCCAATAATTGCTTCGTCATTTCCTGCTGAGGTGACACCTGTGTAAAGATAAACATCATCGTTAATTGCAAGATAATTAGAACCTTCTGTCGCAGTTTTAACGCCTGTCTGACCGATAATTGAGTTCCAGAAACCGTTAGAATAATTGCCGTGATAATTATACTGTTCAACAAGAAGTGATCTTGAATATATGCCGTCAATCCACTGCAACGATTCATCTGATCTAAGCTGTTCTATCTTGTATTCGGTGCACTCACCTGTTACTGCATCTACGAGTATTGCTCCTATTACATCTGTACCACCGAAAATGCCGATTGTTTTATCCAAAACCGGACAAATCCAGAATGGCTTTCCGCTCTCGTCAATTTCAAATGTTGAAGTGCCTAAAAGATAAGTCGGATAATTAAAGCGAATGTGTCGTGCAATATTTTTGTTAAAGTATTCGTACGAAGAATACTGCATATAGTGGCCATTTTCAAGCATTACGAGTTCAGCTTTTTGGGTAACCATGTCAACAACAATATAACCGGGAAGACCTGCTGAGGTGTTTTTAATCCATTTAAAAACATCACCGTAAGCTAAAGTTGTCACCTTAACCGGCTTGTTGTTATAGTTTATCTGAGTAAAATTAGATGCAACTTCAAACTGGGAAACTTTGCCGATTGAAGCAAGATCACCTAAAGTTCTTTTTGCAAGGGAAGATGCCGCTGCATTGTCAAGAACCGGAACTGAGGTGAAATCCACTTCCTCAATGTCTGAGGCAAAAGTTTTGCTCTCGTCAATGGTGATTATCTTACTATATGCATCTGCTCTGAAGAAAACCGAAGACGCAAGAAAGCCGATGCCCACAAGGACTGCAACCACGCCTGCTACCACAAGGGGCACTATGCTCATCTTCTTAACATAACCCACATATTCCGGAGCTTTTGCCGCGCCCGAAAGCACATAAATTGCTGCAACATATATTGCAAGAACAACAGCAAAGAACTCATACATTTCAATGGCTTTGAAGTTAAAAGCCGGAAGCATAAAATAATAAGCTATGCCGCCGCCGATTACGGCGCATAAAATTGCAATCAGCACTTTTGCTGCTGAATTTTTCGGATAAAGAATGGCCGTCTTTTTTTTGCCGCCATTATTTCCGGCTGTAAAATCAACTTTTATATTGTCCATTTTATCATACCTCTCTTAAATCATATTTTCTAATATATACCATATTTTTTGCCTTATTTCAATATCTATTTATGAATAAAAATTTTATCGGAGCGAAACCGAAAGTTTGCTCTGTCAGCCTGCGGCTGACCGCCCGACTATACCGCCGGGCGCTCCACCCCAAACCAAAAGGCAGGGACAAGCCCTGCCTTAACCGGTTTCACCGTTTTAGTCAAATTTGAATCCAAATCTGCTGAGAAGGTTCTTGAAGAAGTCAAGAATTGACTGCATCAATTTCATAAACATTGTCGGCTCTTCAACAACCTCATCTTCCTTGCCCGGAATTACACTCTGAACGAAAACAGGTGTTGCAGTTGCAATATTTTCGCCTGTCTTCTCGTCCTTATGGCAAGAAATACTCCATTTAATGAATTTGTATTGGTAAACATCGGTGCTTGCCTTTGTTGGCTCACCGTATAATTCCTGATACGCAGTGTTGATATCAAAGTAAGGAACATTTTCTATAACAACTGCGCTGCCGTTATCGTTAATATATGTTACCTTATATGACTTCTCGTTATGCTTATAAACAGCAACAAGAGCCATTTCTTTCACTGTGTTTTCTGAATTAGGATCGCTGTAATCCCAACCATAACCAAGATCGTTGAGCATCTTCTCTGTTTCTTCAACAGTCTTGTTGCTGAATCTCCAACCGATAAATTCGTAAGTGTTGATTTCATCTTCATTTCTGAACGGGTCGCTCGGTCTCACAACATTGCTGCCGTAAGTGTAATACTTAGGAGCTGTGAGTCTTTCACCGTTCTGATCATAGAATGCAACATGGAACATTCTGCCGGCTGTGAGAGTCATTTCTTCTTTCTTATGACAGTTGTCACGAGCGCAAGTGCGGTATTGGTAACCGTCTTCTGTTGCTGTGGGAAGGCTTTCAACTATCCATTCTGACCAATCGTGACCGAGAGCCTCACCTTCTGAAAGTACAACCCAGTTTTTGCACTTTTCACAATACTGTGTTTCTTTTGCACCTTCTTCGCAGTTGGCTGTATAACTTACAATCTCACCGACAAGGTTATGTTCGCCTGTTGCGGGAATTGTTTCTGTAAACTTATGAGTTGAATCGTACTTACATACATATTCAATCTTACCTGTTGTTACGCAATCAGGCTTAACAAGAACATTGCCCTCACCGCTGTAATCATGACCTGTCTTTGTTAAGATCTTTTCTGTTGTTTCATCGCAGTTGATACACTTCATTGTCACCTTACCGTCTGTGATACAGGTAGGTTCAACTCTTGTGCCTTTCACTTCCACAACAAATTCATGCTCAAGAGCATCGATCGTTTCTGTTGTTGAATATTTGCAGTTTTTGTTTTCGCAAGTATATACGATTTCTCCTGCTTCGCCACACTTTGCCGGAGTTGTTGATGTTGCCTTCAACTTATGACCCAACTTCGGAATTGCATGGTTTTCAACCGTTGTGAGACAGTTTACGCAGTAAGTATTTGCATAACCGTCCTCTGTGCAAGTCGGTTCTCTATATGAAAGAGTTACATTGTGACCTGTTGCCTCAACATTCTGAGTGTATGTTACACCGCAGTTATGATCTGCTGTGCAGATATAAACTATTGAGCCTGCTGTTGTGCATGTTGCATCAGTTGATGCATCACTGTCTTTCACAAATGTGTGACCGCCCATTGGTGGAATTGGAGCTTCCTCTGTCTTATGGCAATCACCACATTCTCTCTCTTGTATACCTGCTGCATTTTCTGTTGCAGCAGTTTTTTCGTTCCAAGCACCCCAAGAGTGACCCTTTGCATCACCTGAAGTTACATAGTAACTGTTGCCACACTTACAAGTATAAATTGTCTTTGCAGGCTCTGTGCAAGTTGCATCAGCTGTTGATTCTTTATAATCGTGACCTGTTGCCGGAATTGAAATTTCCTTTTCATCTCCGCAATCACACTTAACTGTATATTTGCCGGGTTCTGTGCAAGTAGCATCTTTTCTTGCGCCTTCAACTTCATTATAGTTGTGGTTAAGCATCGGAAGTGTGTATTCGTCAATTACTTCACCGCAACCTTCGTTTTTGCAAACTGCTTTCACTGAACCTGTCTGTGTGCAAGTTGCATCAACTGTTTCAAGTTCAACATCGTGACCCTTTGCATAAATGATTTCTTCGTATGAGCAATCTTCATGCTTTGAACATACATAAACATTTTTACCGTCTGTTGTGCAAGTTGCCGGCTTTGAAAGTTCAGCATTAAGAATAAACTCATGATCACCGGTCGGCTCAATTGTAACACGTTCTTCAATACCGCAAACTGAACACTTAATTGTGCGAGCACCCGGAGTTGTTTCTGTTGCAGGTTCAACTGCCTTAACTTCAACCCAAGTATGCGCAGTCTTGCTCTTTGTCATTACTTCGTAATTTTGCTTACAACCATCAACAGTACAGCTATAACGGGTGATTTCTTCTTGCTTACAGTTTGCATTCTGAATAACAACACCCTCGTCATATTTATGACCCTTAGCAAGTTCTGTTATTATTGTGTAAGTATGTTCCTCATCATTCATGCAAGTCCAAGTTTCTGTTGCACCTGTTGCGCAAGTTGCAGCAGTTGAAGCTGTCTTTTCATACTTATGACCAAGTTTACTTATAATTGTATTCTTTGTGTTTCCGCAATTGTTTTTGCATACTTCAACATCAAGTCCGTCTTCTTCGCAAGTTGGGAGATATGATTTTACAACATCTTTTTCCCAGTCATGACCCTTTGCCTCAATTGCTCTTGTGTTCATAACTGCCTTACAAACTGAACAGCTGATTGTTTCAATACCTGCATTTTCACAAGTTGCTTCAGTAGTTACTTTCCACTGTGCAGCATCATTTTCATTGTATGTATGCTCGCCTGTTGCCGGAATGATTTTATATTCTGCCATACCGTGACAAACTGAACATTCACGCTTTTCTAAGCCTGTTGAACCGCAAGTTGCATTTGTAACAAGTGTCCATGTTTCGGGAATATTGTGTTTATTTGTTGCAGGGATAATCTCAATCTCAGAATAATTACACTTTGAACAAGCTGTCTTTTTGTAACCTGCATTTGTGCAAGTTGGGTTAACTGTTGTTGCTGACAAGTTGTGACTTGTTACAGGCTCAATGCTATTTTCGTCAATATATGTTTTTTCGCAAACACTACATTTCTTAACAATATATCCTGCACTTGTGCAAGTTGCACCAACCTTTTTAGCGCCAGTCCAATTGTGAGTTAACTGATCTTTTTTCTCATATTTCACAGCCTGACAAACTTTACAAGTGCTAACTTCAACACCGGCATTATCGCAAGTTGCCTTAACGATTGTATCGGTTTCCCACTGGTGTTCGCCCTCAGCTTTAAATGTTTCAATGCTCTTTTCGTCTATTGCACCGCAAGCACTGCACTTTGTTGCCTTAACACCTGAAGAGCCGCAAGTTGCCGGAACAATAACATCTTTTTCATCATTCCATTTATGGCTTGCTTTATCATTTTCGTTTGCAACTGTGTATGAATAACCACATTCGCAAGTATGCTCTATTACACCGTCAGTTGTGCAAGTTGAAGAAACCGGTGTTTCGCTAAAGCTATGCTCGGACTTATTAAATTCTGCAACGAAAGTAAGATCATCGGTTACATTTTCACAAGCTGATGTGTCCTCACTCCACTTTGAGAACTCATAATGATATGTTCCGTCATATGCTTTTTCAGGTTTAGTGGGAACAGTAACTTTTCCACCGTATTCAACCAAATTATAACCGTCTTTGATTATATTTCCGTCTTCATCAAGGAAGAGAACAACAAACTTGTTAACTTCAAGATTTTTAACAGCATTGTTGATTGCTGTTGCATAAGCATCAACCTGTTCCTGCTTTGACAAACCTAAATCACGAACAACGCTTGTCATAGCAATAGTAAGTGCATTTCTCGATGATTCTGTATATTTTGCTTTGTAATCAGCAGAGTTAATTAACTTTTCAGCATCTTCAATAGCTACATTAACTTTTGAATAATCAGCATATAAGTTTACTGAATCATACTTTGCATTATAAGTTTTTGACTCAGCGCCCATTGTTGCTTGTCCGTTTTCGTCAACGCTTAACTCAGGAGACCAGCCAACAAAGGTGTATTTAACGTCATTTGCGATAACTTCTTTTGTAATTTTCGGCACATTGTAATTTGTGTTATAAGTTGCTGTAATTTCTTCGGTTTTATCAGTGCCGTCAGCAAGTTTATAAGTAAAGGTTGACTTATATTGATTTATTTTCCATGAAGCATACCATGTGGCATCTTTAATTATAGGAGTAGTTGCTGTCAACTTGTTATTTTCTGCCGGTAAATCATCAGTAAAATCTTCATCTTTTTCTTCATAGAAACCACGGAAAGTATAACCGATTTTTTCCGGAGTAGGCATAGTTCCGTATGCTGTATAATACGGTTTCTCAACACTTGTTATATCACCGGCCTTGAAGTTACCGCTATTGGGATCTAATGAATATTTATAAACATTATCATTGATAACATATTCCTTTGAAGAAGAAAGAGTATCCCCAACCTTAACATTAACAGTTATTGTTTGTTGATCCCAAGTTTTGCCTTGAGCTTCAGGCTTAACTGTTATTGTTTCTTGGAAATATGAGGCAACATCTGTGTTTGTATGGTAAATAGAGTTTGAAGTGCTTGCACCGATTTCAGCCACTTTTGAACCTGTTACGGTTACAACAGGAGATTTGCTCAAATTTTTAAGAGCAGTTGTACTCATTACAACACCGTACTGGTCAAGGACTGTGTATCTAAAGGTTTTGGTGGTATTGCCGGTTTTAGATATTGTCTGAGCATCTATATCGGCTGATGTCCAGTTGATATTTGTGGGGGTAGGTGCGCCAGAAAAAGAAGTAATCTTATAATTCATATCAGTTTGACCAGAGCTATTACCGCTCTGTGAAAAACTTTGGTTTGCAATTTGTTTCCAAGTGCTATTGGTCTTGTCTTTTACGCTAACTGTAATTGTAACGCCCCAAGTTCTTGCAATTGCAGCAGTCCAGGCATAACAACAATATATATTTAAACTTTCAGGAAATCCATTTACGTCTTTAAACTCAAAAGTATTATCTGCATTATTTGTTTCAGCCCATGTGTATGGTTGATTTTGAACTTTGGTAGCGGTTGTTGATGAGGTACCATTTTCTGCTTTATATGTTAATGTAAAAACTAAATCTTTATTGTCTCCAACATCAACATCATCTGTTGTTTTTACACGAACTAAATAATCATACTTCCCTGCCGACACTGCCTCTGCTTTGAACTCAGGCACAACAAAGACTAAGCTGGTGAAGACCATGAGCAGGGATAAGAATATTGATAAACTTTTCTTAAAATACTTTTTCATTAGTATTTCCTCCTTGAATTGAAGTGAGTATATTTCATCGGATTGCATACCGTTATTATGGGGATTCAACGCAGACAAAAAAATAATTTCTTTGTCCAAGTCCGTTCTGTTAAAGTCTCGTGAAAAAAATTGACTGTTTCTTTCCAAAACTGCACACAGACCGACCAATATAATGATACAGTATAACTATACACCATTTCAAAAGTTTTTTCAATCATATTCGCAGATTTTAATAAAATTTTCTTAGATTTTCCATAGGGGTAACCGCCCCGCGGTTTAGTGGGGCGGGGCAATTTTGGGGTTCGATGCCCCAAAATTGCCAAAAGGTCAGCACAGGCTCACAAAAAGCTTGTTGGACATCCGTGAAGATTTCCAAAATAGGGAAAATGTCACGAAGTGCTGAGGGGCAAGATACCCACATGATTTTTCTCACAAAAAAGAAAACCTCGTGAATAAATCACGAGGTTCAATTCAATATTAATTGACTGAAATTAGTCACTTACATAAGGTAACAATGCAACCTGGCGAGCACGCTTGATAGCTACTGTAAGCTCTCTCTGGTGATATGCGCAAGTGCCTGTTACACGGCGAGGAAGGATCTTTGCTCTGTCAGAAGTGAACTTTCTGAGCTTTGCGATATCCTTATAGTCGATTGTTTCAACCTTATCTGCGCAAAAAGCACAAACCTTCTTGCGAGGCTTTCTGTTAGCGCGATTTGGTCTGTCGTTCTTATCGTATGCCATGAGTTTAACCTCCTTGTAAATTTAGTTGCGTTCCATCAGAACGGTAATTCTTCGTCATCAGGAATTTCTTCAAAGTCTGCTGCCTTTGCTGTCTGGTATGCAGGTGTTGCCTGAACCGGCATTGATCCCGCTGCACCTGTTTCAGCTTTTGAACCGCAGAAACTTACTTCTCTTGCAACAACTTCATAAGCTGTTCTCTTATTGCCGTTCTTATCTTCGTATGAACGAGTCTGAAGTGAACCTGTCAATGCAATCATTGAACCTTTTCTGAAGTAGCGACAAACGAAGTCTGCTGTTTGCTGCCATGCAACGATATTGATGAAGTCTGTCTGTCTTTCTTCACCTGCTCTTGCAAAGCCTCTGTCAACAGCGATAGAGAATGATGATACATTTCTACCGGTCGGTGTTGTTCTTAATTCGGGATCAGCTGTAAGTCGGCCCATTAAAGTGATATTGTTGATCATTTTAATTCCTCCTTATGCCTTTTTAACTGTCATTAAACGAAGAACACCTTCGGTAATGTTAGCAACACGCTCAAGCTCAAGCGGGAAGCTTGGTTCACTTGCGTAAGTAGCGAGCATGTAGTAACCTTCCGGCTGATAGTTGATCGGATATGCAAGTCTGCGCTTACCCCATTCATCAACAGCAACTTCTGTGCTGTTAGCTTCGATAAGAGACTTGAACTTTTCAACTAAAGCCTGTACTTTCTCTTCACCTTCTGCAACTGTAAATACAAGCATGGTTTCGTAGTTGTTAGCCATTTTAAGCACCTCCTTCTGGACTGTGGCCCCGTAGGTTACACGGAGCAAGGTGTCGCCTGACATATTTGCGACTAAGGTATTATATCAGCATTTCACCTCATTGTCAAGTGTTATTTTTGAGGTATGCCGTAGTGGGATTGGATTTAGCGGTTCTGCAAGACGCAACCAGCATAGCTCTTAATGATGTGCATTTCTTAGAAAAAACTTTAAAGGTTTCCTCATCTATATATTTTGTTTTATATAATAGTTCTATCCAATAACCTGTTTCACTTGCTTCTTTTAAAGCAATTTCCAGTTTTGAAATAAAATCTTTCCTACTTTGCGCATATTTAGCCTCATAGATATTAGCGCCTATGCTTGTTCCACTTCTGCCAATTTGATTGGAGATAATGGATTCTTTCTCTGATTTCAAATGTTTTACCAGTTCAATAACATCAACGGCAAATTCCATTGATAAATCTCTGAGTTTTGATTCATTCATTGCATATACCTCACTTATTAGCACCACACCATAAATTCCAGCGAATACCGTAAAATCGGCGGCTGCTAAGCTGCTTTAACCTTTGCGAATTTATGATACAATGTTCTCGAAACACACCAAATCTTTGATTTGGGCTGTGTTTCGTGAGATTATTATAACATAAATCGGGATCGAAAGTAAACAAGTGATAAGTGATGCCGTTGCACTGTGATAAGTGATGCGATGCTCTCCCACACACCGAAGGTGTGCATCACAGGCGAAGCCGACATCACACACGAAGTGTGCATCACGCTTCCGCAGGAACGCATCACGCCACGAAAAAAGCACCTTTTGTTATCACAAAAGGTGCTTTTTTCGTGGCGGAGAAGAGGAGACTCGAACTCCTGCGCCGGTTGCCCGACCTACGCCCTTAGCAGGGGCGCCTCGTCACCAACTTGAGTACTTCTCCGAGTGACGCTGATTTAGCTATAAATAAAAAATGGCGGAGAGAGTGGGATTCGAACCCACGGTACGCAGGGCGTACGACGGTTTTCAAGACCGTTCCGTTATAACCGCTTCGGTATCTCTCCGTTTATATTGCTGAAATATAATATCATACTTAATCAGATTTGTCAACATCTTTTTTAAAATTATTTTTCGATTTATCTGCCAAATTGAGTTTCACAGCTATAACTTGCCGAAGCACCGAACCGCATACCAAAAAACAGCAGGGTGACTAATGCCACCCTGCCAAATATTTAGATCTTATTCGCCTTTAAACCATGCGAGAATCTTTCTGATCAATCTGATGAGCCAGCCGAAGATACCTTCATTCGGTTCTTCATCTTCGTTTACCTTTGCAGTTGCTGTGAACTGCGGATATACGCTTGCTTCTCCTGTTGACTGATCGCAAGAAATTGCCCAACCGCTGAATGTGTATGTGTATTCGCTGTCTTCAGCCTTGGTCGGTGTCTCGCCTGTGTAAGACTTAACAATGTCTGAATACAAGATCGGACTGCTTGACGGAACTGTAATCGGGTTGCCGTCTGCATCGAAGAATGTAACTGTGTATGACTTTTCAATAGCTTCGTACTGAGCGATAACTGCCATTTCCTTTGTTACGCAGTTAAGTTCATTTTCGCTGTAATTCCATCCGATAAACTTGTAAGTGTTCTTATCATCATCAGGTCTTACCGGATTGTTTGCAGGTCTTATAACCTTATCACCATAGATGTAATATCTTGGCTTAATAAGTCTTACGCCGTTGTAATCATAGAATGCAACGAAGTGAATATCGCCGTATGCGATTTCCTTTTCACCGAGAACGATGCCACAGCGTGTGCAGATTGAAACTGCCTTGCCCTTAACTCCGTCTTCAGTCGGCATTACTTTGATTTCGTATGCGCCCTGTTCGTGACCGAGAGCTTCAAGGTAAGTTCCCTGTTCGACAACATGACCGCAAGCACAAACTGTTGCGCCTACATAACCCGGTTCTGTACATGTAGGATCCTTACGGTCTACACCTACAGTAATATCAACATGGTTATTCGGGTTCTTTTCGATTGGCTGTGTTTCATCTATTCCGCATTCTTTGCAGACACGCTTTGAAACGCCTTCTTCGATACAGGTTGCTTCCTTATCTGTTCCCCATTCGCCCCATGCGTGGTTGTTAGGATCAACATTAATTGTTGTACCGCTTGATATCTTCTTTGTACAACCCTTACAGTATACATCGCCTGTGTAACCTATTGTCTTACATGTTGCTTTTTTTGCGTCCTTTATCACTGTTTCGCCTACATGGTTGTTAGGATCCTTAGTGCCTGTCGGTTCAGTCTTTGTTGCACCGCAATCACCACATGTGAATGTCTTAACACCCTCAGCGCCGCAAGTTGCAGGTGTTGTGATCACACCCTTATCCCAGTTATGAGGTTCTGATACTGAATGTCCTTTAGTTTCGGCATCACAATCTGAGCAAGTCTTTGTGTGGCCGCCATTTTCATTTTTAGCCCACTCACCATAGTTGTGAGCCTTAACTTCACCATACGAAGCATCGCATATTTCACATTTTGCCTGTGAGCCGCAAACTGCTGTACCGCCATGGCATTCTTCTTCACCGCCAAACTGTCCACAACCGTTTACGCACTTGAATAAGTGATGTCCGAATCCTGTCGGTTGAGCGTCACCGGTATAGCTATGATCGAGCTTTTCGCCATTTTCAAATGTTACAGTGCCCTTTGCGTCGCAAACTGAACATGACTGGTAATATGTTGCCTTTGCCACGCATGTTGCAGCACTTGCAAGATATTCATCATCAACTTTATTATCCCATGTATGATCGAGCATCGGGATTGTTTCGCCCTTTGATTTCAATGCATCACAGCACTCGTAATGTGTGTCACCTGTGTAACCTTCACTTGTGCATGTTGCTGCTTTGTTATCTTTCAAATATGTTTCGGTTGTTTCGTGATTTGAAGGATCGATTTCTGTTGGTTGACCGTCTTCGATCTTATTGTTACAGCCAAGACAGTATGTGTCACCTGAGTAACCTTCTGTCTTACATGTTGCTGCTACTGTATCACGAACTTCTGTTTCGCCATCATGGTTGTTCTTGTCGATATCAGTTTCTGTGCCGGTTTCGATCCTAGCTCCACAATCGAGACAATATTTGTCGCCTGTGTAACCATTTTCATGACAGTTAGCTGTCTTCTGGTCACGAGTCTCTGTTTCGCCTTGGTGGTTGTTCAGATCAATTTCAAGTGTCTTAATTGTTGTTTCATCACATTTAGCACACTTCATTGTTACTGAACCTTCATCTTTACAAGTTGCTGCTGTCTTTGTGCCTTCAACTTCAACTGTGAATTCATGAGGAAGCATTTCACCTGCTTCAAATGTTTCTTCACCAACTAATCCATTTGAGGACTTTTCACAAACTGAACATGACTTGTAATATGTTGCTTTGGCTGTGCATGTTGCAGCACTTGCAAGATATTTCTCATCAACTGTTTCATTTGTGAACTTGTGTCCGAGGGCATCAATTGTTGTTACAGTTTTCTTTTCCTCACACTTTGAGCAGTGAATTGACTTTGAACCTGCCTCTTCGCAAGTTGCCTCTTTGTCAATTGTGAAATCATCTTCCCATGAGTGAGCAGCCTTGATTGTTACTTCGTCAAGTGTTGTTTCGGTCTTTGCGTCTTTGTCTTCAAAGAGCTTGTCACATCTTGAGCAAGTGTAATATTCCTTATTACCATCTTCTGTGCAAGTTGCGTCTTTTGCATCAACCTTTGAGGTGTCATGACCGAGAGCGTCGATTTCTTCTGTCTTTGTGCCGTCGCAAAGTGAGCAAGTGTATGTCTTTTCGCCAACTGTTTCGCACGTTGCTTCGGTTGTTACTTCGCCGTCATTATAGCTATGAGCAACGTCAGCACTATAACCGCAATAACATGAAACTGTGTGAACATTGTCTGTCTTGTCATCGTAAGTGAATGAGTGTTCCTCTGATGTGAAGACAGCAGTTACTGTCATATCCTCAGTTACATTTGAGAAATCCTTATCCCACTTGCTGAATGTATAGTGATTTGTTTCATCGTAGTAATTTTCAGCAGCGGGAGCTGTTGCATAGTTACCACTTACAACCGGTTCAGTTTTAACTGTTACACCGTTAACAACAAATTCAACTGTGTAAGTCTTAAGAGCGCTGCTATAATCAGCAAAAGCCTTGTTGAGTTTTGCTGTTTCATTGTCAACAGTTTTCTGTTCGCTCTCAATGAGGTCTTGTGCGATTGTGTTTGAAATCAAGTTATTGATTCCATTCTTTGCTTCTTCTGTGATGTCATTATCAAGAAGAGATTTGAGTTTTTCAAGAGCAACATCATATTCTGCATAATTTGCTCTATTTGCAGCCTCTGTCTTTGTATGGCTTTCATCATTTTTACATGTGTAGGTATAGTAACCGTTGATCCATTCACCGTCTTCCTGAGTCGGACGAGTGAGGACAGGTTTGCCACTGTAATCATGGTCGAGGGCAGGAATTTCATCATGTCCCTTAGTCCAATTCTTACAATCGTTACAATATGTACCGACTGTGTAACCTACCTCTGTGCAAGTTGCATCTTCCTGCGGTTTATCTACTGTATTTGCATGGTAATTTGAATTGATATCAATTGTGAGATTAATTATCTCATTCTTGTTTGTATCAAAGTTCTTCTCACATACGCTACATGTGTAGTGACCCTTCATACCTGTGTTTACACATGTTGCAAGAGTTCCCTCTATCCAATCACCATAGGTGTGACCCTTTGCAGGAATTTTCATATCTCCAACTGTTGTTGCAGTTTTGCCATCTACATCTGCATATACATTTTTACAAACTGAGCAAGTCCAATATGCATTTGTTCCGTCTGCTGTGCAAGTTGCGTCTTTTTTATCGGTCTTTGTCATGCTGTGACCATTTGCCGGAATATCTGCTGTGTAAGTTGCTCCGCAATCGTTACATGTGAATGTTGTAACACCCTTATCTGTGCAGTTTGGAGCTTTTGTTTCGTTTCCGTCATCCCATGAGTGAGCAGTTGGGTTACCATATTCACCGCAACCGTTTACGCACTTATATGAGTGAGTACCGTTTTCACCGTCACTATCTTTCTTGCTTGCACCGGTGTAGCTATGGTTGAGCTTAGCAATTACAGTATCTTCCTCAGTAAGTTCTTTTGACATTCCATAATCTGAGAATATCTTTCCACATACTGAGCAAGCCCAATATTCAATGTTACCTGCTTTGAGACATGTTGCCTCAACTCTTTCAGTTTCTACAAGCTTATGACCATTTGCATTGCCATTTTCAAATGTTGTGTTTGTATAGCCCTTAGATGATTCACCGCAAGCATTACATGCATAATAGTATACTGCCTTGCCTTCACATGTTGCATTTGAAACAAGATACTTTGGTTCAACTCTCATCACTGAGAAATCATGATCTTTAAGAGCGCCTGCGCTGAATGTTGCTTCAGAAGTTGTTCCACTTGATGTGACACCACAAGCTGAACATGATTTGTAGTATACAGCCTGTTTTGTGCAAGTTGCTTCTGACTTGAGGTAAGCATCAGTTGCAGTTTCGTTTGTGAAGTTATGACCCTTTGCTGAAATTTTCATATCTTCAACTGTTGTTACAGTTTTGCCATCTTCGTCTGCATATACATTTTTACAAACTGAGCAAGTCCAATATGCATTTGTTCCGTCTGCTGTGCAAGTTGCGTCTTTTTTATCGGTCTTTGTCATATCGTGACCAAGCGGATCACCGTAAGTGAAAGTTTGGGTTTCATCTATGCCTTTAGCTGATTTTCCGCAAGTTGAACATGACTTATAGTATACAGCCGGTGCTGTGCATGTTGCATATGAAAGATTAAAGCTTGGCGCAGCATCTTCAACCCAATTGTGTCCGTTGGCTTTAATAGTTATGCCATCAGTTCTTGAGTGTTCGTAATTACATACAGAACAATATTTAACTTCTGTGTATGAACCGGCACTATCGCATGTTGCATTTATTACATTTTCTTGTTTTGTGATAGTGTCGTGTTTTCCACCTGCATAAGCAGCCTTCAAATTCACATCCGCAGTAATTACTCTATTTGCAACATCAAATGCTGAGTCATTGTCTATATAAGTCCATTTTGAGAATGTGTAATGATATGTTTCGGTTGAAGCCTTTGTTGGTGTTGGAGCCTCTTTTGCTGTCTCACCATATTTAACTTCTTCAGATTTCAATAATGTTGTCCCATTTTCATCGTAATAATTTACGGTGAATGTTTTTTTCTCTAAAGCATCATAAGCGGTTTTAAGACCATTATAGTATGTTTCTTCTTCTGCTGTTGAAACTTCATAGTTGTTGAGATAATATTCAGCACTGCGAAGTGCGCTTGAATATTTATTCCAACTATCTGCTGTATATGGAACAGCTGAGTTTGCAACTTTAACACAGTCATTATATAATTTTCTGACTTTTGACTTGTCAACAACACGAATAGAATAGTTCATAAGAACATTAGCTATTACATAAGGATCGGTAGCATGCTTATATGAGGTATAATATCTACCTGTATAATCACCGGCTGTTGTTGCATTAAATGATATTGTTGAATAACCTGAATAACCAACAGCATCATTTTCCTTTACGGTTCCGGTGATTGAAGAATCGGAAACACAAGTCATGCCATTTGGATTTGAAACCAAACAAGGAGACTGATATTCACCTGTTTTATCGGCAGTAATCGGTTTTGCCTTATCTTCACCATCATCATTCTTAACATAAATACTTCCAACAAACATTTTAATGGAGTAGTTGTCGTTTCCGTTATTTATAACACCGACACTTGAATCCGGATCACTAAGGTCAAGATAATAATTCGCGTTTCCATTTGGTAATACATTCCATTCGGGATAATCACCGTTACCTTTTGCCATAGCGTAATAGCCGGCAATTTTAAGTGTGTTAGCGTCAGTAAGCAAGTCCGGTAAACTCATGTCTCCGGCTTTGTATTTGTCGCTATAAGGCACATACATGTGGGGATAGTTAATTGCGCCACTGCCTTTATTACTAATCTTACTTGTCTCCGTTCCACCGGTAACATAACTTTTCCGGGTATTCTGATCGCCACCGTCATTATATCCATAGGAACCCCAAGCCATAACTTCATAAGCAACATAACGGCGTTTTCTATTGCCCACGTTGTTAAATCTATATGCATAAGAAAGTGCATGCTTTGCAACCGGGTTGGTTTTAACATAAAGGGTGCGAAGTTCATAAGTGCCGTCATCGAATGTGAACTTCAAGGTTGCTGAAGAGTCTTTTGTGTCCATTGTGTTTGAACCATAGCCACCGCCAAGGTCACCTGTTAAAACATTTTCTGTTGAGAATGTATTTGTTTTACTATCCCAAACACTACCCGAAGAAACAGACAATGTTTTATCTGTGTCAACACAGGTAATTGATGAAAGTGTCTTGCCGTTAACAGACACATTTGTGTGAAGTTCACCTGCGGCTGAGCCGTCAGCAATAATGCTGCCAAACGTCATGTAGCTGTATTCAGCAGTCGCATGTGTACCATGAATGTAAATAACAGGGTCAATGGTAACATAACCCTTAACTTCATTGTCATCAATAGCTTGTATTTCAGCCAATGCCATTGATGGAACCACATAAACAAGGCTTGTCATCACCATTAACAATGATAAGAACAAAGCCAGAGATTTTTTCAAAGGTTTGTTTTTCATTATTTTTTCCTCCTTAGAAAATTGATTTATCTTTTCGGCTTTCAGCCGTTATTCGGGGTTGAAAGAGAGTTCTCTCTTTATCCTTTTTCGGTGCTTTTCTTCGTGAATTTTAATCAAATTTCGCTTATTGACCGTCACGAAAATGCAAAATTCAGACAGTTACACCAATATAATTATGCAGTATAAGGATATCACTTTTTTACATAAAGTTCAAGAGTTTTTTAAATTTAATTTAATTTTTTGGGGCGAGCCGCCCCGCGGTTTAGTGGGGCGGGGCAATTTTGGGGTTCGATGCCCCAAAATTGCCAACAGGTTAGATGAAGCTTCAACACCCTTTTGTCAAAACCAACGGTTTTGACCCCTCCACCCAATCAACACATGGTCGGTGAAAAAAGTTGGCGAAAACACAAAACCTCGGAGGTTACCCTCCGAGGTTTTATTAAAAGAAAAGGAATGGCTTAAAGCAATTGCTTGCTTTTATCCAATTATCAATAGATCTGTCCGCAGTGACCGCAATCACAGCATGTGTATCCCTTAAAGATAGATGCAAGAAGGTTTGTGAACCATCTTCTGATCCTTCCGAAGAAGCTATCAGCGTGACATACGCAGTGACATTCTATCTTTGTGAATGAGCCGATCTTAACTGAACCCTTGCCGTTTGTTACCTTAAGTTCACCGGATACTGTGTCATATCCGTCCTTTGTTACCTTAACGGTGTAAGTTCCGTCTGCAACCAATTCCTTCGGGAAGTATGCCTTACCCTTTTCGTTTGTAACAGCTGTTGTTACTTTGAGTTCGCCAAGATAAATCATTACCGCTGCGCCCTCAACCGGATTCTTGCCGGAATCTGTTACTGTTACTGAAATTGTGTTTGCATCTGCCATGCCTTCTGTGACTGTCTTAGTCCACTTCTCGTGGCATACCTGACATTCGTAAGTAACCATTACCTTGCCGTCAGCTGCTGTATCACGACCGATTTCCTTATAGTTATGGCCGTTAGCCGGAGCAGTGTAGTTAACCCACTCATAACCGCAATCGTTACACTTATAGTTGGTTGATGCAGGAGCAGAGCAAGTTGCGTTTGTTGAGCTTGAAGAAGCATTGCTTGAATGTCTTACTGCTGTAAATCTTGCATAAACAGTAACATTGCCTGTGATCTCATTTGAGAAGTTGTATGCGCTGCCACCGTTAACCTCGGTGTACCAACCGCTGAAGTTATAATGGTATACTGAGTTGTTTGCCTTTGTAAGATTCAATTCAGGAGCAATTGCCTTGTCACCCTTCACAACTGTCTGAGTGTAAAGAGTCTTTGTGCCTGTCTCATTCTTGAATGTTACATAATATGTTTCAACGCCTTCGTTAGCTCTGAACTTAGCTGAATATGCAGCGTCACTTGTTACTGTCGGGATATATTCCGGTGCATAAGTGTTAAGACCGTCTGTCCAACCGATGAATGTATGACCAAGTAACCACTGATCGTCCGGAGCAACAACCTTTGCGCCGTATTCATAGCTGTTCTTTGAGATTACTCGACCTGCGTTGTTGTAGAATGTGATTTCATACAATCTTGGAGACTCAACCAACTCAGCCTTGATTGAAATGTTAGATGAAACTGTCATCGGGAACTTGAGTTCCTTGCCGTCTGCATCTGTCCATTTAACTGAATATGTTGTGTCATTTGTGTCTTCCTTAACATCAATTTCAGGAAGATCTGTCTTATAAAGTTTAGCGCCGTTTGTGAGAATGATTGTTGAAGTTGTTCCGTCAGGCTTTGTCACTGTTACAGTGTAAGCTGATGTCTCAACCTTTTCTTCATGAGTCTGCTTACAGTTACCGCAAGTGTAAGTTGTGATAGTAACAAACTTGCCTTCGCGTTCTTCTGTCTTTTCGCTTGTGAACTTCCAGTTATGTCCTGTTGCAGGAATTGTCTTTGTGATTTCATCACCGCAATATGCACAAGTCTTTGCTCTGATACCGTCTGTTTCACACTTTGCAGGAGTCTTTATTGTCCATGCTGAATATGAATGGTTATCAGGATCGATAGCAATTGAAGTCTCAAATGTCTCACCGCATACGCTACACTTATAGATACCCTTACCCTCTGCTTTACATGTTGCCGGAGTAATTGTCTTAACAAGTGCGCCTGCTGTGTGGCCGCCCTTTGAAGCGATTGGTTTTGTTTCTACGATAGCACCGCAGACTGCGCATTCTTTGTGCTGTGAACCATCTGTTGTGCAAGTTGCTTTCTTGTCAACGATCCAATCTGTTTCAGCACCGTGACCGAGTGCCTCGATTGTCTCTGTTTCCTTAGTTGCATCGCAGTTCTTACAATGGAATGACTTTGAACCTTCTGTTGTGCAAGTCGGTTCAACATCGATTGTCTTTTCTGTTTCCCAATCGTGTCCGTTGGAATTAACATCGTTGTCTTTGTGAGTATCACCGCACTTTGTACAAGTGAGAATTGTGTAACCGTCTTCATCGCAAGTCGGTGCAACTACTGTTTTAACATAGTTGTGACCCTTAGCCTCAATCTTGCCGTTACCGAGAACTGATGCTGAACAATTCTTACACTTATAAACACCGTCACCTTTTTCATTACATGTTGCTGCCTGAAGTGTGAGAACGAGAGTATCTGAAATTTCATGTTTACCGTAGCTACCGTAAACTGTTTCTGTGTGATCACAGTTATCGCACTTATAAGTTATTGAACTCTTAACCTGGCAAGTGCCTTCTGTTTCAGATATCTGACTAAGAGCGTGAGGTGCAAGAGGAAGTGTTTCAACATAGTCATAACCGCAGTCAAGACATTCCTTTGTTTTAGTACCTGCTACTGTACAAGTTGACTCTGTTCCCGTTTCTTTACCATAGTTGTGTTCGCCTGTTGATTCGATTACAGTTTCTTTTCTGTCATCGCAAGCTGAACATGTTTCAACTAATAAGCCGTCAGCACCGCAAGTTGCGTCTTTTGATTCCTCTTCAACCTTAACATAAACATGTCCTAATGCAGGAATTACGGTTTCTTGTGACTTTTCATCGCAAACTGAACAGTGAATTGACTTTGAACCTGCTGTTGTGCAAGTTGCTTCTGTATCTGTTGTGAATTCTGTGTTCCAGGTGTGACCTGTTCTTGAGAATCGTTTAACAACTTTGATTTCTGTTTCACAAGTTTTGCAAACCTTAACTGTGTAACTGTCTGTTGTACAGGTTGCCGGAATTGTTTCTATTTCTTCCCAGTCGTGACCGTCAAGTTCGCCGATAATTTCAACTTCACCGCAAACTAAACATGTCTTCTTTATTATTGTTTCTTCTGCACATTCTTTGCCTGCGATTGTTTCTTCTTCCCAATCGTGACCTGTTGCAGGTTTGCCTGTCTGAGTTTCTGTGTGATCACAGCGTGAGCACTTATAATAATTTTCACCTGCTTTTTCGCAAGTCGGAGCCTTTGATTTTTCAGGAACAAGCTCAAGATCATGTCCTAATGAAGAAACATCTGTATCTGTGTAAGTGTCACCGCACTTCTTACATGTATGAGTTGTGTAACCGGCAGTTGTACAAGTCGGTTCTGTTACAACTGAATCATATTCATGCTCAGTTGCAGGAATCGGATTTGTCATCAATTCTTTATTACACTTTGAACAAATCTTAACTTCCACACCGGCCTCTGTGCAAGTCGGCTCTGTCTTAACTGTCCATTCAATGCTATTTACATCATCGTGACCTAACTTAGCGATTGTGCCTGTTTCAAGAAGTTCACCGCAAATCTTACATTCCTTATGCTGTGAACCATCAGCCTCACAAGTTGCGACCTGATCAATGATCCAATCACTTGTTGTGTGTGCACCCTGAATTGTGACTGTTTCCTTAGTCTTGTTGCCTGCCTTATCGCCGGCTGTGATGGTATACTTACCGCCCGGGATTCCGGTTGGATTTAAGTTGCCTTCTGTATCAAATTCATAACCAACAACATAGTAAGTGATGTCACCGTCTGTTCCTTCGATGAAATCAACTGCTTCGCCATTAGCATTTGTTACTGTGATTACATCCATTTCATTATCTTCAGTAACGGTAAATACAAATCCAAGGCACTGCTTTTCTGTAACAACTGTTGGAGCAGTTGTGTCGAACTTAAGTGTTGCTGACTGAATTGTATATGTGTGATTTGCATAGTCAGTGATTGTTACATTAAGGTAATAATCCTGAGCATCAGCTGAAATTGGGAAGTTATAGTTAACTGCTGTATCATACTGCTTATTAACAGTATAAACACCTGAGATTGCCTCAACCTTATTGCCGTCCTTATCATACCAATCATAAGCGATTGTCTTGATACCATAACCAACATCTGATGTGAGAATTGATACGATTGAATCATTTCTTACATAAGCTATGCTGTCTTTGTTCGGCTGTTCTGATGAATTGGTTGCTGTTGTCCAGATATTGCCGCCGATTACAATCTGTCCGTTAGGAGCTGTTTCGTCATCGAGCTTTGGAATTGTTTCAAATACTCTGTAACCGCAAACTGTACAATTCTGATGCTTTGAACCATCTTTTTCGTATGTTGCCTCAACATCAGTAATCCATTCACCATAGGTGTGTTCATTCTGATTGTATACAGCGTAAAGATCTGCATCACCCTTAACTGTATAAGTTGTCTTAGTGTCAAGGTATGTCTTATCGCCTTCAATAACTGTGCCGGCATTCACAACAACGTCACCGTCTTTTTTGATTGCGAAGCCCTTTAATGTATAGTGATAATCCGCGTCAGAGTCTTTCTTAATGTTGTCAATGCTGATTTCTGTGTTATAACCGCCAACATAAGTCTTAACGAGAACACCGTTAGCGTCAAACAATCTTATTGTGTGTGCATTGGGGATATAATCAAAGGTTGCAACATAGTAAAGTTCTTCTGTGATATGTGAACCCTTTGTATATGGTATAAAGTTGCCGTCTGCATCTGTCTTTTTCACGCCGTTTGCATCAGCAAGATACCAACCTGTGAAGCCCCATGTGTAACCTTCTCTAACCTCAGCATTTTCCAATTTCGGAGTGCCTGACGGTTCAAGATAAATTCTGTTATAGGTATACTTTTCAGTGTAATAATTTTCAAATGTTGTCTGTTCAACATTTGTCGGTTTGAGCCAGTGAACGTTATAGAATACATCATGACCTGTGAATACAGCAATGTATTTAACTTCGCCTGTTACCTTTGGAAGTTCATCAGGCTGATAAATTCTTACGCCGTCTGTCCAACCATCAAATGTGTAAGTGTATCTTACTGTTGACTCCTTAGTCGGGTCAGCCGGAGCAATCGGTGTTTTACCGTATTCAATTTCCTGAGCATCACCAATAAGTGTTTCGTCTTCGTTAACGAAAGTAACATTATACTTTCTTACTGTCTTTGTATATGTTGCAACATATTTTACTTCATCAGTTTTCGGAGCAGTAATTGATTTTCCGGCAGGATAGAATACTCCATCAGTATTGCCTTCGTAATATGCTGTCCAACCTGAGAACTGATAAGTATACTGTTCTGTCTGTTCCTTTTCGGGAGCTGTGGGAAGTTCAATAGCTGAATCCCATTCATATTCTTTTGCTGTGCCAATCGGAGCGTAGTCTGAGTCAGCATCATCTAAGAATGAAACATTTACCCAGTTATGCTCTTTATATCTTGCATAATATGTCTGGTCATCACTCTGAATTGTTGTGGGTTTAAATTCAGCGCCCCATTCATTATTTGCAGAGTCATACTTGTACCAACCAATGAATTCATAAGTTGTGTTGCCAACTCTTTCCTTTGTAGGAATATCTACAGGAGCTTTTACATCTCCTCCATTTGAGCAAACCTGATCATAGAAAAGTTCAGCTTCATTATAGAACCATGCGTGATACTGAACAGGAACATCAGTATAATAAGCAGTATATGTTTCAGGACCTGTTACTGTAACAACAGTCTTGTTACCACTTGGGCTATGCACATTGCCCTTAGAATCAAGCCAATGAGAGAAAACATGAGAGTTTGAGCTGTCACGCCATTCCTTCGGATTTGGAAGTTCTAATGCGCTGCCGTAATCAACTGTATATTCGCTCTTACCTGTATTTGCACCGCTATTTGTACCATAATTAGTTGTTACTGTGTGCTGTGCAACCTTAGCTTCAAAGCAAGCGTAGTAAGTTGCACTGTCAAGAATTCTGAATGTGTCGCCCGGCTCGATAACAACAGTGCCGTCCTTTTCTTTTGCCCAACCGATGAATGTATAGGTATTCATGGAAATTCCATTTGTGTCCTTATCATCAGCTCTTACGGGAACTGCTGCCGGAGAGTTAACAGAAGTGTTGAACATACCGCTTACTGTCTGGCTATATGCATTATCGTATGGGTTTACAAATGTGGCTGTATAAGATTTCATATCACCTGTTCTCTTATATTCAGCCTTATATGTTGCGACAACATCGCCTTCATTGATGCCGTCAAAGATTTCTTCGCCAAGTTCTTCGCCTGTTTCCTCGTTCACCCAACGATAGAATGTGTAAGTGCCTGATTCGTTTGTGAAGTCAGCCGGATTTTCAGGCTTAACTGCATTGATCTTTGTTTCATAACCACCTATTACTTCTTTAATAAGCTGTCCGTTATAATCATAGAACAGAGCCTTATTGTTAACAGGAGACCACTTTGCATAGTAAGTATAGTTATTATTAACAGCTGTGTTTGCCTCCAACTTTGTGCCTGTGCCGTTAACACCGGTATACCAACCGTCAAAGTTATAACCGGGCTTTGAAGCTGTTGGGAGAGTCTGATCACCGGATGAAGTGATTGTTTCGCCACCATAAGCATAAAGTCTGTCAGAACCTATAATTTCAATGCCTTCTCTTGAGGATTTCTTATAGAACTTAATATTGGAGATTGTGCTTGTTTCGCCCGGTTTGTTTGCATCAAAACGAATTGTTACATAGCTCTTGCCCTGGGGAATGGTGATTTCACCGGTTACAGTGCCCTTTTGAGTTGATCCTTTCTCTCCAAACACACCGGGTGTTGTATCGGCATCCGGGAAAACAAACATCTGTGTATCTGTATCTTTTTCATTATAATAAGAGAATACATAGGTTTCTCCTGCAACAACAGGAATATGGTAAGCTGAATCATGATTTGTTACCTGTTCGCCGTTGCTTGCAGTATTTTCAAGAGTGAGCTTACCGCCCAAGGTATCATGTTTCATATTACCGGTGAATGTTGCGGCTGAAGCCCAATCTGAATATGAGAATAAGTTTTCAAAGTTTAAGTCATAAACAACGTTGGAGATAATTACTTCCTGTGAAGAAGGAGCACAAATATTTCCATAAACTGCATTGATATACAAAGACGCACTATGACTTTCACCTGTTTGCTTAGATGCAACAAAGGATTTTGCCGCATTTGTAACATTAAGAGTTGCAGTGTTTCCGTGGTCTGAAAGAGAAACACCATTAGGCGCAGTAATACCGCTTGCAGTTGCTTCTTGTTTGTCACTTAATACGAATCCAACCACATTCTGTTCATACCATTTAACACCGAATTGGTCGTATGCTGTGGCAGCAGGAGTTAAAGGTGTTGAGTTTGTGCCTGTACCGGCAGGAACTGCAACGGATATAGCTGAATTAGCAGACCAACCGATAGATGAAACAACCGGTTTAGTGGTAACATCGTGATTTTCGTTATGTGAACCAGAAGCCCAGTTTTTCTCACCCTGACTATCCCAATCTGTAGCAATTTTTACACCGTTTACGGTCACGGTCAATTCTTTAAATTTAACACTACGAAGGAAAGCTATATCTGCCCATAAAGCGATGTTAGTAGGGTAACCAGGAAGTGTAGCTTCAAAAACTGTAGTCACGCCTCCCGCTTTGAACAAATCTTTAGGTGCTGTCGAAACAGACGAGCCTTCCGTTCCAGTACCATTTTTATCTTTATATGTTACTGTTGTCTTCCAGTTACTGCCACCGTTACTCCATGTATCAGTTACATTAACAGTAACCTTAACATCGTAAGTATCAGGTGCAGCCGCTTCGGCTTTCATAAAGCTCTCAGGCGCAACAAAGACAAGACTTGAGAACACCATAAGAAATGCCAAGAAGACCGAAATGGACTTTTTCAAATATTTCTTCATCTTGAAATATCCTCCTTAATATTTTAATTTGTTTACAAAATAGTTTATATATAAAACCGACAAGGTCGGCATTGAGCGCGGGGGTAATAAATTCATCCATAGTATAAATACGGGTCGTCGTGTGGATAAATACAGAGCCTCGAGAGTAGGTATAAATACGGGTCGTCGAGGGGGTATAAAATACGGGTCGTCGAGGACGCCGACCCCTACACGTTTTTTCGTGATGATGAGGTCATTTATTTATCAATAAAATGGTATTCATCCATTTCCCATTTGGTTGGATTGTTATTTATATATTCGTATTTAGCGTTATAATCATCAATATCACGGACAATGTGATCATGATATGATCGTTGAAATATATTCATGCCAAAATCCTTATTACAAAAGCGTTTAAATGTTGAAACAAACCGGGGCAAAATTGCATTCGTAGGGGTCGGCGTCCCCGACGACCCGTTAGTTTCCAACAAATTGGATTTTTCTAATGCGTTTTTCGGTTTTACAACCCTAAGCAGAATATGTATATGGTTAGGCATAATCACATAATTATCGATGACAATATCATCATAAAATGAATTTAGTGATTCAATATATTTTTTGGCTATCTCTCCCCAATCGTTCAAAACAAGTTCGGGAGTTTCATTATCGCACAAAATTTCTGACAATAAACAAGCTCGCTCTTTTACACACAAAGTAATAAAATACACGCCTGACAAATCATAGTTAAAATCAGGTAATCTATTCGATTTTCTTTGCTTTTTATATTCGTTTTCTTCCATAAACTTCAACAAAGATCTTTTCTTTTTTCCTTCACCAAGAGACAATTATCCACTATCAGTTATGGTAATTATAACATTTTAAATCAAGTAGGTCAACGGAATTTATTCAAATTTTCCTTATGAGATTATTTTTGTTGTTTTTGAATAATTTACCATGTCATCTTTTGTTCAAAATTACAAAAAGTTAGTAGTCATATTTGGTTGGGGTACTATATGTGGAGAGGGTTGTGGGAGGGCGGGCGGGTGCTGTGACAGCGTGCGCCCCGAAACAAAGGTGAGTGGGCGCCGATGGAACAGCAGAAAAGTTGGGTGGAAGGAAAGAATAAGCGGGCGCGGAAGTCGTGAAACGGCGGAAGTGCCCGCTGAACCTGTTTGAAGTTCGGCAAGTTCGAAGCTAAACTTCACAAATCTACAAATTATATATTGCTTTTTTCATTAACATGGTGTAAAATAAGCTATTGTATAAGGGGGAATAATATGATATTCGATTTTAAGAAAAACAAAAGAAAAGCATCAGCAAAATTCGATGCCGGCTCGGCAGCACTTTCAGGTGTAATGCCGGTTGCTCCTTTGCTTTGTGCTCCTCCCTCTCTGAGAGAAGCGAAGAAAGTCCTCTTTGTTCAGCCTCACCCGGACGATAATCAGATCGGTGCAGGCGGAACGATTGCATGGCTCATCAGCCGTGGCGTTGAATGTTGGGAACTTACGGTAACTGACGACAGATATGCTTGCCCCGATTATATCGGCAAGGAAAACGAAGTTGAAACCGTGAGACAAAAAGAAGCAAAAGCAGCACAGAATTACTTAGGAATGAAGAATGCAGGTTTCCTCGGATTTGCGGATAAAACGAGAGCCTCAGTTGATGAACTTTCTCAAGCAATTTTAAAGGTCATTCGTGAAATCAAACCGGACTTTGTCATCACCGTTGACCCAAATCTTGCAACAGAATGTCATTCCGATCATATCAAAGTCGGTCAAGCTGTTAAGTATGCGTGCATGGATGCAGTCTGCGATTTCTATCCGGAATTTGTTGACGGCAAGCCTCGCACAGACACTCACAGAGTTGCAGCAATCGGTTTCTATTACACCGACAAGCCTAACACTTTGGTTGACATCAGCGATTTTGAAGAAACAAAGATGAAATCAATAGCTTGTCATGTTTCACAGACAACTATTGACCCAAGCCTTACACTTGTTGTAAGACTTCAGCAACAGTTCCATGCAAAGGGCACAAGATATAAAGCAGTTGAGCCTCTCAGACTTCAAAGAAATCTGCAGATGCATTGCTTTAATCTTCCGGTTGAACCGATAAAATAAAATAAAAAATTAAGGTGGTAAAACATGGCTAAAAAAATCTTATTAACAATCGTTTGCATAGTTTTAGCTTGCTATGTAACAACTTTGGTGTTCCCAAATGAATTCAATGTTAATGTCAACGTTGAGGGTGCACCCGTTGCTTCAGGCAACAGCACACCGGTAAGCGGCACACCAAGCAGCACACCGACTCCTGATCAGACAACAACTGCTCCTGCTCCATCAACAACTCAAGACAGCTCAGCATCAGATGATAAAACCGATGCACCGGCTGATTCAGACAAGACTGATGACAAAAAGGACGACAGCTCAGACACAAATGACAGCGGTATGCCTCAGACAAACCAGGAAATCGTTGAAAAATATACTGAGCTTGTAAACAAGATGAAGGCTGAACAGCCGGGTTACAAGAAGAAAGAATATCAGGCATTACCTGAAGAGCATCGTAACTTAGGTTCTTTGGCAAACACAATTCTCGATCTTGTTGCAGGTTACATGACAACAGAAGATGAATGTGAAGAAATCGTTCGTGACAAGAATGCAGGCACAATCAATGATGAAATGCCGATTTACGGCAGTGACAAGGGTTGCGTTCTCACTGATTATAATGCAGTTTCATGGGCAAAATGCGAGGACTTAGGCGACGGTACATATAAGCTTTCATTCTCACTTAACGCTGAGAAGAACTGCGAACCCACATCACCGGAAACATTAACTCCAACATCTGCTCACGGCGCTGTTATGTCACCTCTTTCTATGAGCGACATTCAGAGAGAAGTTGACAACGTTACAAGCAAGGTTCCCGGTCTTAATGTTAATACATTCGAATTAACATATAACGATTGCGAATTCTCATGTATTTACGATCCGGCAACAGATCACGTTTTATCAATCACACACCACAATGTAATTGATATCAGCTGTGATGTTGACATGTTTGTTGCAAACATTAACGGTTCAGCAAGACTTCTTGATGAAATGTTCATCTATGACATTACATGGTAAACAATTAGTTTAATATAGAAAAGGAGCTGTAAAAATTACAGCTCCTTTTTCTGCGGCCAATTTCCCTTCAGCATTGAATATAGCATAAAAATCAACCCTCTGTCAAAATTGACTGTGAGGGTTGAAATCGTTTATATAACTTTGCTTAAAAAGTCTTTTAATCGTTCGCTCTTCGGGTTTTCAAACAATTCTTTCGGTGTGCCTTCTTCTAATATTTGTCCATCGTCCATAAACAAGACTCTTGATGCAACTTCACGGGCAAATCCCATTTCATGTGTGACAACAACCATTGTCATTCCGCCCTTTGCCAAATCTCTCATAACTTCCAAAACTTCACCGACCATTTCAGGGTCGAGAGCTGAAGTGGGTTCATCAAAGAGCATTACATCAGGCTCCATTGCCAATGCTCTGACAATGGCAACTCTCTGCTTTTGTCCGCCTGAGAGTTTTGATGGGTATGCGTCTGCTTTATCCTGAAGTCCGATTCTTTCAAGAAGTTGGATTGCTTTTTCCTTTGCGTTGGCCTCGATTTCAGCAACCGTTGAAGTTACTTCTTCAACCTCGCCTTTTTTGAGATGAAGTTTTTTAAGGAGGTTATCTCTCTTTTGTTTCTTTAATGCTTTCTTATTCAAAAGCACCGGAGCGAGCATAATATTCTCAATAACGGTTTTGTTATTAAAGAGGTTAAAATGCTGAAATACCATGCCCATTTTTTGACGGTGAACATTGATATCAACTCTCATATCCGCAATATCAACATCGTTAAAAATAATACTGCCGCTTGTTGGATCTTCCATACAGTTAAGGCAACGCAAAAATGTGCTTTTACCTGAACCTGACGGGCCTATGATCGCAACAACTTCACCCTTTTTGATTTGTGTATTTATATTCTTTAATACATTATTATCTCCGAAAGATTTGCAGAGATCAATGACTTTTAATATGTTCTCATTATTTTCTGTCACTTTTTCTCAGTCTCCTTTCCATCATCTTAATGCCCAAAGCAATCACGCATACAACAATAATATAAACTATTGCCATTGCCAAATATGGGATCATATATTCATAAGTGCTTGAACCGATGCTCTGGAAAGCCAGATAAAGGTCTTTTGCTCCAACAAAGGAAACGATTGAAGTCTCCTTGACAAGGCTTATAAACTCATTGCCCAAAGTTGGAAGAATGTTTTTGATTGCCTGAGGTATTACTATGCGGAACATTGCCGATGAATAGCTCAAACCAACGGAACGAGCGCCTTCCATCTGACCGGCATCAACCGAAAGGATACCTGCACGCATAATTTCCGATATGTATGCACCGCTGTTTAAACCGAAAACCGTAATTGCCACGGAAACAGATGACATGTGCACATCTATGAGAGGAAGTAAAACGAAGTAATATACAAGTAACTGCACCACCATGGGCGTACCTCTGAAAAGTCCGACATAGAAGCGACAAACAGCATCAAGAACCCGAACTATCTTTTTGTATTTCGGCATCACTCTGATTGCACCGATAACAGTACCGATAACGATACCGATTACCAAGCCCATGACAGCTATTATCAAAGTGTTTTGAAGACCGGTAAGGATCTCTTTATAGCCACCCTTGTTTATCACTATATCAAGGAACTTTTCAACTTTTAAGAAAAAACTGTTCATATTTCTTTTTCCTTTTTCGTTAATTTGAAAGAATATAGCATTTGTGCCTTGCTGTAGACGAACCCCAACAAGGCACATTTTATAAATTATTTAATATGTAATTTATGCAGCTGCGTTATAGTTTTTAACGATGAGTTCTGCAGGAGCTGCATCGATGATAACATAGTTAATGTTACCGTTGATAAGATCCTGAACTGCAAGGGCGCCGTTATCATAACCCTTACCTTCAACCTTGAGACCGTCAAATCCCCAATCTGCATCGCCCTTAACAAAGTATTGAGCTGTTGTGCCGTTCTGGTAACCGATCTTTGTTGTGTTATCAAATCCGTTAAGGATAGTCATAACAGAATCTAAATCTGTGCAAGCGTCAAATGTTGTATCATCAGCCTTTACGATAAGCTTCTGAGAAGCAGTATAGTAAGAAGTTGTGAAGTTAACGCTTTCTTTTCTTTCGTCATTAACTGTAAGACCTGCCATTGCAATGTCGCACTTGTGTTCGCCAACTGAAAGACAAACAGATTCAAACTTCATGTTATTGATAACGAGTTCTTTGCCAAGTTCTTTTGCAAGAAGAGCAGCGATTTCCATATCGATACCGTAATATGAATCACCTTCCATATATTCAAACGGAGCGAAAGCAGCGTTTGTTGCAACAACGAGCTGATCCTTTGAAGCATCTTCAACAGCTGAAACAACCGGTGTTGGAGTGCCGTCACCGAAATAGTTATTGCAGATTTCATCAAATGTTCCGTCTTTCATGATCTTTTCAATGAAAGCGTTTGTCTTTTCCAAAAGTTCCGGCTGATCCTTGTCAACACCGAAAGCATACAACTCATCTGTAAGGCTGATGTCGATAACCTTAACAACGTCCTTTGTTTCGTTTGTATCGTCTGCGTTGTTACCGCAAGCTGCGAACATTGTAACTGCCAAAACAGCCACTAATACAAGACTTAATACTACTGAAATTTTCTTTTTCATAATCGTCAAAACCTTTCTTTTTTTGTGTTACCACATTTAATATGCTTGGATTATAGCACCAAAAATGCATATTGTCAATAGTAAAATGAATAAAAATGCAACTTTTTTGAAAAAGTATTCATATTTTGCAAATTTATGCGGGAGGTGGGAGATGGCCGCCCGCGGTATAGTGGGCGGAGTCTGCCGAAGGCAGACCGTGGAGACTTGCAGTTTTGCTGTCAACCTCCGGTTGACCCGCCCCACTATACCGCGGGGCGCTTGTCGGCGTCCCGCCGACCTTGGGTTTACGCGCCCACGACCGCGGGCGCTCCATAAAAAATACCTGAGCAAACGCTCAGGTATAATTATACGATTATTTTGCAAAATCTGTCGCTCTTGTCTCTCTAATAAGATTGATTTTAATCTGACCGGGATACTCAAGCTCCTCTTCGATCTTGGTAACAATATCTCTTGCAAGAAGTACCATCTGATCATCGCTGACCTGTTCGGGTTTAACAATAATTCTAACCTCACGGCCTGCCTGAATTGCATAAGAATTATCAACACCGTCAAATCCCTTTGTGATCTCTTCCAACTTCTCAAGTCTCTTGATATAGTTCTGAAGGTTCTCTCTTCTTGCTCCCGGTCTTGCAGCTGAAATTGCATCGGCTGCCTGAACTAAGCAAGCAACAATAGACTTCGGTTCAACATCACCGTGGTGAGCCTGAATTGCGTTAACAACAATGTCATTCTCTTTATACTTCTTTGCGTATTCAACGCCAAGTTCAATGTGTGAACCTTCCATCTCGTGGTCAAGTGCCTTGCCGATATCGTGAAGAAGACCTGCTCTTCTTGCTAACTTAACATCAACACCTAACTCTGCTGCCATAAGACCGGCAATATAGGAAACTTCAAGTGAATGGTTGAGAACATTCTGACCGTAACTTGTGCGGTAACGAAGTCTACCTAAGAGTTTAACAAGTTCATGATGAACTCCGTTTACGCCTGCATCAACAACAGCTCTTTCGCCTGTCTGTCTGATAACATGCTCAACTTCTTTTCTGCTCTTCTCGTGCATTTCTTCAATTCTTGCCGGATGAATTCTGCCGTCAAGAATAAGCTTTTCAAGAGTAAGTCTTGCGATTTCTCTTCTGATTGGATCGAAGGAAGAAACGGTAATGGTCTCCGGCGTGTCATCAATAATAAGGTCAACACCTGTGATTGTTTCCAATGTTCTGATGTTTCTGCCCTCACGGCCGATAATTCTGCCTTTCATCTCATCGCTTGGTAATGCGACAACAGAAACTGTGGCTTCTGCCGCATGATCAGCGGCACAACGCTGGATCGCTGTTGTGATTACTTCTCTTGCAAGTGCATCGGATTCGTCTTTGAGCTTCTGCTCATATTCCATTATTTTAACAGCCTTTTCTCTTGTTAAGTCACCCTCAAGCTGTTCAAGCAAAATAACTTTTGCCTGCTCTTTTGTATAGCCCGAAATCTTCTCAAGCACTTCTAACTGACTTCTTTTGATGCTTTCCGCTTCGGCAATTCTTTCATCGCACTGTTTAATTTTGTTGTTAAGAGTTTCTTCTTTCTTTTCAAGAGTCTCCATTTTCTTGTCAAGACTCTCTTCTTTCTGAATGTTTCTGCGTTCTTGACGCTGAACTTCATTTCTTCTGTCTCTTATTTCTTTGTCAGCTTCTGTTCTGATTTTATGAGCTTCGTCTTTTGCTTCGAGAATTGCTTCTTTCTTTTTTGTTTCAGCTTCATTGATAGCATTATTCACAATTCGAGCAGCTTCCTGACTTGCAGAACCGATTGCAGCTTCAGCAACCTTTTTTCTGTGCATCTGACCGAGCACAAAGCCGATAACTCCGAATATTACAGCACACAAAACACCGACAATAACAGATATAATAATTTTATCCAAAGCAGCAGCACCTCCTTTTTAAAAAATCAATAGTTATAATAAAACCAAAGTCATCAAAAGAATTACAGTATAATTAAGTTGCAACGATGTTTTAAGAAAAAACTATCTGTTATATTGTAAAACAAAACAATTTATCTGTCAAGATAATAATAGAATAAAATTCTCCCTCTTTTAAATTTTTGTATATTATCACAAATAACAACTCACTTTATGCATTTTCGGTATCGACCTCAATTTTTTGGGATCACTGATTTTCCACAAATAAATTTCCGTATAAAACAAATCATTTTATTGACACAGCAACTCAGATATAGTAAAATCAAAGAAAAAAGGAGGAAATCATTATGACACTTGACCATTTTTTATCTTTGATTTTCAGTGATCTTACAATTTATTTCACAAGATTCATTGAACTCATTAAGGGCGCTATGGGCATCGCTTAACTTTTAATCCCATCTTTCAGGATCGGAGGCTGTAAGAACGCAAGTTTTTACAGCCTCTTTGTTGCTTTAATGGAAAAATATATCCCTTTAGATCTTTTTTCGCAAGGTCCGATTTTTCCATAAATATTGAACCGTTTGTTCCTTTATATTCATCCCCTCCTCTGCATTTCAACAACTCAGTTTGGATATTTTGCACAATTTTTCACTTTCATTTTTATCATAGTTACCAAATATTTTTTTCTTGCTTTTTTTCATCTATACAAAAAACAATTCCTTGTGATATAATAACGGTTATGTGAAAAACATATATACTTATTATTGTATGCTTTTCGTTGTATCTTTTTCTAAGGAGGAAACACTTTGGCAAACAATCTTAACTCAAAGGTTGACGGTCTTAAGTCAAAACTTATCGATCTTAAAACCTACTGGAACATTCCAATGCCGGGTCGATATATGACCTTTAAAGAAATTGCCGCTTATGCCGGTGGCGGTATTGGAGCTTATCTTTTAATTTGCACTTGTATGAACCTTTTGGTTGGTACATCAAACATGATCGTCAGCATCGCAATCGGTGTTGACCCAATGCACATGTATGTGCTCTACATAATCTCGACTTTAGCTAACATTCCCTTGACGGCTTTGAGAGCTAACATGATCGACAACGCAAACAATAAGGCGGGTAAGTATCGTCCTTACTTGCTTTCAATGGGTATACCCACTGCTATTGTTGCAATCGCTTATGTATGGTTCCCATACGAAGCTATGTATGAGATTTTCCCCACACAGGTGTTGGGTCAGGACGCAGGATATATTATAAAATGTGCTATGGTTCTCGTTTTCAACCTGTTACTTCAGTTCTTTTATAATTTCTTCTATGATGCATACAACAACCTTATTCATGTTCTTTCTCCCAACTCACAAGAAAGAACCGATGTTCTCTCAATCAAGAGTGTTGTCTATTCTTTAGGTCCTTCTATTTCAAACGCTGTCGTTCCTATTGTTGCTCAGGTATTCGCAAACGACAATCAGTATGATCTTAAGGTTTACAGAATTTCATATCCTATATTTGCCATTGTGGGTATAGGCCTTTCAATTCTCGTTTTCGCTTACACAAAAGAAAAGATCATTCAGCCCAAAACTCGTGTTATTCAGGTTAGATTTATCGATTCATTCAAAACCGTTGCAAAGAATAAGTACTTCTGGATCATTGCTCTTGCCGGTTGGCTCGGATTCCTCGAAGGAACTTACGGCAATGTTCTCAACTGGTCTTATAACTATGCTCACTTAACAACAGGTACAGGTTTGGCTCTTATCAACACCATTATCGGTAATGCATCTATGTGGGGTATGATATTAGCTCCCTTCTGTGTTCGTGCTTTCGGTAAGAAAAAAGTTCTTCTCGGAACTAACTTTATAAATATTATCTGTATTCTTGCCATCGGCTTGAACATGAACAGTATTGTTTGGATCGCAGTTTGTATTTATGCAAACTATCTTGTAACAGCATTTGAGCAGATCACAACTCCTGCTATCCAAGCTGATATCCGTGATTACCACCAATATAAAACAGGTGAAAGAATTGACGGTATGTTCTCCATGGTTCAGACAATCGGTAATATTGTAACTTTGGCAACATCAGCTGTTCTTCCTGCCGTATTCAACCATTACGGTATCTTTGAGGGTAACGGCTACGCCAACATGTATGACATTCTTGATGTTGACAAGGGTCAGCCGGGGCTTCTCAACACCCTTATGAAGGTTATCATTATTATGGCTGCAACAGGCGCATTCCTTAATATGGTACCTTACTTCTTCTATGACCTTAAGGAAGTTCAGCAGAAGAGTATTGTCAGAATCCTTAAAATCAGAGCTATGTTTGAAGACTTCGGTAACGGCGTCACAAACGATGCAGAATTAGTTGAGGCTATTGACATCATTCGCAAGGCAGACGAATTTAAAAATGCAACTCCGAAGAATGTTACAAAAGCCGACAAGAGAAAAGACAAAAAGGCATATAAGGAAGCCTTGGCATACAACGAAGAAATCGAAATTTCAAAGATGGTTATCAATGAACTTAACAAGTTCTCGACTCCTCTTTACAAAACCAAGGTTACTGCATACGAAAGCGTTTACAATGCAGGTCTCAGAGGTCTTTATGAGACAAGCATGGACGATATCTTAAAGGAACTTTCCGCTGCAAGAGCAATGCCTAAAAAGACAGAGGAAGAAAAAGAGCTCAGAACTTTCGCAATCGAAATTGCTCAGTCAAAGAGAAGCTCACGCAAGGCTATTGATAAGTATTATAAGGACTTCTCAGACTTCGTTGAACCTGACTTCTCAATTCTCGATGCTATCTTCGATGAAGAAGACGAATGTGAAGAAAAGATCAAGGCTCTCTATCTTGAACAGGCTGATGCAAGCAAAGCCAAGAATTATCCTCTTGTTAAAGAAACCAACGATCAAATCAAGGCACTCAAGGCTCGTAAGAAAGAACTTGAAGATGCATCAAAGATTGAAATGGACAAGCATACTCAGTTTGCAAGAGCCGCAAAACCATATTTTGAAGCTAAGAACTTGATGAATGCTCGTGAAAACTATAAGCATTATGAGGAACTCGAAGCTAAATACGAGGAATCAAAAGCTAAGTCTGAGGCAGCTTTACAGGCTCAATTAGAAGAGCAGAAACGCCTTGAGGCTGAAAAAGCAGAAAAGACAAGACTTCTCAAAGAAGAAAAGGAACTTGCAAAAGCTACAAAAAAATCCGATAAGAAAAACGGAAAGAAATAATCATTAGATTAAGTTAGTGGGATTATACTTCAAAGTATAATCCCATTTATTTTCCCATAATAACCCATTGACAAAATCGAAAAATGATGATAATATTAAAAAACACAGCAAAAACAAACATCCCAAAATCATTGACGGAGAAGGGTTTTTCTCAAAGTTCAATTCAGAGATTGTCGGTCACCGGCTGAAAGCCGACATATTGTTCCGAAAAATCTACCACTCCCGAGAGCTGCCGAAAACGCAATGCGATTAAGGTATGCCGTAAGGCTTCGTTACAGCCCAACGAGTGCAGTCTTTGTGACTGAATACGGGTGGAACCGTGGAGTTATTATGCTTCATCCCAATTTGTGGGGTGGAGCTTTTTGTTTTGTATATTACAACTCGTAAGGAGCGATTTTAATGATCAAAGTAAAACTCAGAGACGACATCCGTGAATATGATGAGGGTGTAAGCGTTCTCGAAATTGCGAAAAGTTTAGGCGCAGGACTTTATAAAGCTGCCTGTGTCGCAAAGGTTGACGGACAGGTATGCGACCTGAGAACTCGCCTTTCCGCCGACTGCCAAGTTGAAATCTTAACTTTCGACAGCGAAGAGGGTAAAAAAGCTTTCTGGCATACAACATCTCACATTCTCGCTCAGGCTGTTAAACGCCTTTATCCGGAAACAAAACTTGCTATCGGCCCGTCAATAGACGAAGGTTTCTATTATGACTTCGATTCCGATATTTCATTCACACCGGAAATCCTCGAAAAAATCGAAGGCGAAATGAAAAAAATCATCAAGGAAGGCTATGTTCTTGAACAGTTTGAACTTGAACCGGAAGATGCAATCAAACTCATGGAAGAAAGAAACGAGCCTTACAAGGTTGAGCTTATCGGTGAACACGCAGGCAAAGGCGAAAAGATCTCATTCTATCGTCAGGGTGAATTTGAAGAACTTTGCGCAGGTCCTCACATTCCCGACACTTCACGCATTAAAGCATACAAATTGACAGCTTGCACAGGCGCATACTGGAGAGGCGATGCAAAAAATAAAATGCTTCAGAGAATTTACGGTATTGCATTCACAAAAAATGCAGACTTAGAGGCATACCTTATTCAGAAAGAAGAGGCTAAAAAGAGAGATCACAACAAGTTAGGCAGAGAACTTGAACTCTTCACAACAGTTGACTATATCGGTCAAGGTTTGCCTATCCTTCTTCCGAAGGGCACGGATATTATTCAAACTCTTCAGCGCTTTGTTGAAGACGAGGAAAGAGCAAGAGGCTGGGTCAGAACAAAGACTCCTCTTATGGCAAAAAGCGATCTTTACAAAATTTCAGGTCACTGGGATCACTATAAAGACGGTATGTTCGTTTTAGGTGACGAGGAAAAAGATGAAGAAGTATTCGCTCTTCGTCCAATGACTTGCCCGTTCCAGTATCAGGCATATCTTAACAGAGCCCGTTCATACAGAGATCTCCCCATGAGACTTGCTGAAACCTCAACTCTTTTCAGAAACGAAGCATCAGGTGAAATGCACGGTCTTATCCGTGTTCGTCAGTTCACAATTTCAGAAGGTCACCTTATGTGCACTCCGGAACAGCTGGAAGACGAATTTAAGCGCTGTCTTGAACTTACAACATTTATGCTTAAGACTCTCGGTCTTTATGAAGATGTTTCCTACCGTTTCTCACAGTGGGATCCTGATGACAAAGAAAAATATATCGGCACAAAGGAGCAGTGGGACGAGGCTCAAGGCGTTATGTATAAAATCCTTGATCACCTTAACATTGACTATAAGGTAGGTATTGGTGAGGCTGCATTCTATGGCCCGAAACTTGACATTCAGATCAAAAATGTTCACGGCAAAGAAGACACTCTTATTACAATTCAGATCGACCAGATGCTTGCAGAAAAGTTCGGAATGGAATATGTGGACAAAGACGGTTCAAAGAAGAACCCATATATTATTCACAGAACTTCAATCGGTTGCTATGAAAGAACACTCGCTCTTCTTATTGAAAAGTATGCAGGTGCTTTCCCAATGTGGCTTGCTCCGGAACAGATCCGTATTATGCCTATTGCAGACAGACATCAAGATGCAGCTTATGAAGTTAAGAAGGCTCTTGAAGATGCAGGTATCTTTAAGGTAACTGTTGACACAAGAAGTGAAAAACTCGGTTACAAACTTCGTGAGGCACAGCTTGAAAAAATTCCTTATATGCTTGTTATCGGTGACAAGGAAGCTGAAAGCGGCAGTGTTTCTGTTCGCAGAAGAGGCGAAGGAGATATTGGTTCAATGTCAACAGCAGAATTTACTGCTCTCGCCCTCGATGACATAAATACTAAAATCATCAGATAATTCTATCTCAACAGTTTGCTACTATGCAGGCTGTTGAGATTTTTCTTTTAATCTGAAAACAATATAAAAAGGCACTGCTCCGTAAAATGTTGGTCTTTCATGAAACTAACATTTTATCGAAACAGTGCCATCTTTTTCTTATTTTAAAGCTTTCTCAAAGATTTATCCGATATGTTTATTCTCCGTAAAGAAGTTTTCTATCGGCAAATGTTTTGTAAATTTTATAAGCAATCAAAAACAATGTATATCCAATTATCATTGCTCCCACAACATCGCTGAGATAGTGAGCGCCCATAACCAACCTTGTATATCCCATAATGCCGATAAATGCAATATCAAGACAAATGATAAACGGGGTGAACTTTCTGAGCTTTTCATAAGCGCCGGAAATTATCCCGGTGAGTAAAATCATGCAAGCGCTTGTTGTGTGTCCGCTTGGGAAAGAGTCGGTTCGGTTAAACAAATGATAATCATAAATACCGCTGTTGACACTCTTTTTATACCAAGGTGAAAAAGCACCGAAGTCAGTGTTATCAATCATTTGGCGAGTCAAAGGCGAATACCTGCCCTCACTTAAACCTTCCTCATTGAAAAAACCGTTTGAATAAGCGATCATTTCTCTGAATCTTACTCGATGAGTTATGGTTTTACATTCCTCAACCAACTTGAAAGAAAGACCTAACAACACTCCGATAAGTGCAAAGCCTTCCAGCTTTTGAAGAGACTTTTTATCCATTCGTGAAAAGATAAGGATTGATAAACCTGCAACTGCAAAACTTATAAGGAAGTATACCAGCTGACTCAAATTATCCTTATCAAGATTTTTCAACATGTTCTTTATTACGTTTTCGATAAGTTTCTTCCAACCGATACCGCAGAGAATAAAAAAGCCAAGGCTTTCCACAGTCTTCACTGCAAAATTGAAAAACTTATATGTTTTTGACTCAATGTTTTTAACAGGTTTTATTGTGGGAACTAACCTGTTGATAACCTTAAGACAGCCGTTAAGATCCCGTCTGCAAAGAAAAATCACCGCAAAGGCAGGCCCCCACATCGCCCAGGCAACAGCTTGTCCGTAATATTCAAAAAATTTGGCGACAGATTGACCCGGATTAAATAACAACTTATCAATCTGTAAATCGTATGCGCCACCGTTAACCGAAGCCAATATCATAAGTCCGAACAATACCGCATAAACAAAAACCGAAATAATAATCATACTTTTGTTTTTGGTTTTTTGCATAAACATCACTCCTAATTTCACACATTGTACCACAAAAAACTTGTCAAAACAACAGTTAATTCGTCTTTTTCTGTGGTAACTTCTAAGTTATTCTTAAGGTAAAATATGTATGATGACTCGGTCAAGACAATATAGAAAGGGGTGTTAATATGAAGTTTCGTCATGAGTGGAAGCATGAGATTAACATAGGAGACTGTGTTGCTCTCAGACAGCGGCTTAATGCGATTATGCAAACAGACCAACATTCACTGAACGGCAAATATGAAATCAGAAGTCTTTACTTTGACAACATTTACGACAAGGCTCTGAGAGAGAAAATTGACGGTGTGGCAAAAAGAGAAAAATTCCGTATTCGATTTTATAACGGAGACACATCTTTTATCTCCTTAGAGAAAAAGACAAAAATAGGTCAGCTGACAAATAAGCAAAGTAATGTTATCACTGAAGAAGAGGCGAAGATGCTGTTAAACGGCAATTATGAAAACATTGAGTCGGGAGACAGAATGGTATTGGAAGAACTTTGTCGGAAAACCAAAACTCAAGGTCTTATGCCGAAAACCATTGTCGATTACACAAGAGAGGCGTTTGTCTATCCTACCGGAAATGTGAGAGTGACTTTGGATTACAACATAAGAACAGGCATGAGCAGCAAAGACTTTCTTGACCCAAACTGCATAACCGTTCCTGCAGGGACACCGATTATTATTTTGGAAGTTAAGTGGGACGAATATCTGCCGGATATTATAAGAGATGCAGTTCAACTGAACGGAAGAAGAAGTTCTCCATATTCCAAATATGCAGCTTGCAGAATTTACGGATAGAACTGATGATAGTCAAACCCCGTACGCCTTAAAAAACATATTGTGTTCAACTATCGTCAACTAAAAGAAAGAGGTATTAAATTATGACATTTCAAGATATTTTCAAATCAGATTTTTTAAACAATGTATCAAGTGTAAACATTATTGACATGGTAATTGCCATTATTCTGGCATTCGGTATAGGCATGTTCATTTTTCTTGTTTACAAGAAAACCTATAACGGAGTTATGTATTCATCATCTTTTGCCACCACTTTGGTCGCTTTAACCATGATAACAACTGTTGTTATTCTTGCAGTAACATCAAATGTTGTCCTCTCCTTAGGTATGGTCGGTGCTCTTTCCATTGTTCGTTTCAGAACGGCAATTAAAGAACCTTTGGATATAGCTTTCCTGTTTTGGGCGATTGCAGCAGGTATAGTCCTTGCGGCAGGTTTAATTCCACTTGCAGTTTTCGGCAGTGTTGTGATCGGTGTAATACTTTTAGTTCTCGCAAACAGAAAATCCTACACCAATCCATATATTGTTGTCATAAGATGCGACAACAGAGAAAGTGAAGTTAAAGTTGTGGATTTCATTTCAAAGCAGGTTAATAAAAGCGTAGTAAAAAGTAAAAGTGTTCAAAAAGGCATGATTGAAATAAACATGGAAATCAGAATAAAAGATGAAAACACCGACTTTGTGAATATTGTTTCTGAAATGAACGGAGTTCAAAGTGCTGTTCTTGTAAGCTATAACGGAGATTATATGGGGTAAAGAAAAATGTCAACACATAAGCATATTGATATAATATGTTGCATTATCCTTTGTCTGACTTTGTTATTCACAGGTGTATTTATGAGCATGGAAAACATTGGGGTCGAAAAAACAAACAAGGTTTCCATGAAATACGAGGCTCTTCTTTTCGACACTTCCCGTGTGCATACCATTGATATACAAATGGATAACTGGGATAACTTCATCTCATCATGCACAGATGAAAATTACACCGCCTGCAATGTGGTTATTGACGGTGAAAAGTTTGAGAATGTTGCCATAAGAGCCAAGGGCAACACGTCCCTGTCTCAAGTCAGTCAATATAACAATAACAGATACAGTTTTAAAATTGAGTTTGACCATTACGATGATGCAATAAATTATTACGGACTTGACAAGCTCTGTCTTAACAATATTATACAAGATAACACATACATGAAAGACTATCTTGTTTATCAAATGATGCGCTCCTTTTCGGTTGCCACACCTCTTTGCAGTTATATATATGTTACTGTGAACGGAGAGGATTTCGGATTATATTTAGCCGTTGAGGGTGTGGAAGAATCGTTTTTGCAGCGCAACAACGGAACAGATTACGGTGAACTTTATAAGCCCGACAGCACCGATATGGGTGGTGGCAGAGGTAACGGTGAAGGTTTCAACATAAAAGACTTTGATGAAATCGTGAAAAAGAATGAAGAAACAGAAACAACTTCAACAGAAGAAAAAACAGACGATTTAACTCCCCGATTTCCTAAGCCAAATACGGAAAACAATTCGTCTCAACCCCACGATACGGCTGATGAGCCGAATCAAGATCGGAATTCACCACCAAATTTAAGCGGCGAAATGCCACAGATACCGGAGGGTATGCCGTCTGACAATATGCCTTACGAAAACGGAAATCAAGTGCAAGCAGACGGAAATATGACTCCACCTGACATGGGAGACAATATGCCCACACCGAATAATCCGCAGAATATCCCAAATTTGGAAAACAGTGATTTTCAAAAAGAAAATATGCCCACCATGGACAAAGGAAATTTCGGCGGAATGGGTAGTGATGATGTTTCATTGATTTATACCGATGATAATTACAGCAGTTATTCCAACATATTCGACAATGCAAAAACAAATATAACCTCTCAAGACAAAAAGAGATTGATTTCTTCTCTTAGGAAACTTAATGAAAATGAAGAAATTGAAACTGTTGTCAATGTTGAACAGGTTATCCGTTATTTCGTTGTCCACAACTTCGTTCTCAATTTCGACAGTTACACCGGTTCTATGATCCATAACTATTATCTTTATGAGAAAGATGGGAAAATGTCCATGATCCCATGGGATTATAATTTGGCTTTCGGTGGGTTCATGTCTGTTTCAGATACGGAGAGCTTAATTAACTATCCCATCAACTCCCCTGTTTCAGGTGGAACAGTTGAATCAAGACCGATGCTCTCATGGATATTCAATAATCAAGAATATACCGATATGTACCACGAATATTTCAGCGACTTCATAAATTCATATTTTAACAGCGGTGAATTTGCCATTGAAATTCAACAGGTAAAGAATATGATCTCTCCTTATGTTGAAAAAGACCCTACTAAGTTTTGCACTTATGAAGAATTTGAAACAGGAATTGACACTTTAAAAGAGTTTTGTATTCTTCGTGCGGAAAGTGTGGAAAAACAGTTAAACGGAGAAATCGGTGCTACAACCGAAACCCAAGATAAAACTTCATTTGTTAGTGCAAACAATATCAATATTTCCGATATGGGATCTATGGAAAGCACAATGGGAAAAGGAATGAGTTTTGATTTTTCAAACCCGAACAATGACTCTGTTTCTCAAGACGAACAAAAAAGCGAGTCAACGGAAAAAGCTGATGAACAAAATTCTCAGAGCATATCCGAAAGAAAAGAAGAACACCGAGATATTAAAACGGATTTTAGCAAAGAAAACGGAAAATTCGGAAACAGTTCTTCGTTTATATTTATGTTCTTTTGGATTTTATTGCTGTTGATGGGATTTGTTTTTGTTATCGAATATCAAAGAAGAAAGAGAAGATAAAAAGTTAAACCAAAAGAAGGACTGCTTGCAAATGCAAGCAGTCCTTCTTTTGAATATAAAATGATTAAAAAACTATCCCTTAGTTATTTTTGAAGTTGACGAGTTTTAACTGTGTTTGCAACAAGATAAACGCCACAGCAGAGCATTGCAACTATGGTTAAGATTTGCAAAACTTCATACATTTTTGTATAACTGTAAGACACAGTAAGCACCAACAGGCTATTGAAAACAAGAGTCACAGCCATTGGGATTTCGACTTTTTTGTTTTCCTTATAGTGGATCAACAAAACAACTGCGCCAATCAAACCTAATGCGTATATAAACATATAGGTGAACATAGAGCCTTGATCATGAAGACGGAGGATATCCGTAACATATCTAAGGGGATCATTGGAAAAAGTGAATAAGTTTCTGACAGGATCTATCATTTGGAAACAACATATTCCCAGAGAAGTCAAACATAATAAAGCATAAAAAACTTTTGATATAGATAAAACAATTTTATTTGATTTATTCATAATGTGTATCTCCTTTCAATCGGATAAATTGATCTGTAAAATAAGATTTCAGTTTCATTATATTCTTAAGTATAACTTTGTTCTTTTGCTTTTTTTATTTCATCAATCTTTTAAAATGTTCGACCTCCCTTCCATATTAAACGGTTTTTTACTACATCTGTTGAAATATAATTTTTCCATTTATTATGCTTTATTCTCTCCTGTAAGCTGATTATATCAATTTCCCCCCCCCGCAAAATCTATTGGCATATTCAACAAAAAAATATTAGCATAAATCAAAATGTGTCGCATTTTGCCCTTTGGTTGCTCAATAAGAAAAAACTGTCGATTATTTTCTAATCACAATAAATCACTCATAATTCCCCTTTCCAAAAAATGTTATTGTTTTACTTGTTTTCTCTTGATTATTTTATAAAAATATGGTAGTCTATAAAGTAAGTACATGTGATTTTATATGAAAACGGAGTGACATACAAATGATAGAACCGGTTGAAAGAAAAATACAAGAATTTAACATTGAAAGAAAAAAGGCTTTAAAGAAGCAGAGAGACGAAAATCTCTTGCGTTGGGGATTTGACGGCAAGAAAAAGAACAAGAATGATATTCCCCTTATATTGACAGATGAAGAATATGATGCAGTTCTTGAGGCTGAAAAAGAATACAGCAAAGTTTCAAAGAGCGATAAAAACCCGATGGCTAAACTTCTTTTCCTTTGCGGTATTGCAATGCTTGTCTTAGGTTTGGCAGCAGGTGTTGTCGCATATCAGTTAGCAGCCGATATCGGATTTATCTATCTTTCAATTTGCGTTTTGGGTGGAATTATATTCTCACTCATCTTCTTCGGACTTTCCGAGGCCATTAAACTTCTTCAGCAGTTAATTGACAGAGATTGACGACTTTAACCACTAGGGTATGCCTAGTGGTTTTTATTTTTATTTGACGAAAGTGGAAAATGATGATATACTCAAGGTATGGGAGCGCCCGCGGTCGTGGGCGCGTAACCCGGAGTCTGCCGGAGGCAGACCCTGCCCGGCGGTATAGTCGGGCTGTCAACCGAAGGTTGACCCACAAAACTGTATTAAATAAATAAGTTACGGAGTATAGAAAAATGAAAATTGCAGTTACCCATTCAAATGGCAATGTTTTTCAGCATTTCGGCCATTGCGAAGAATTTAAGATTTACGAAATCAGCGAAAACAATATCATTTCATCAAAGGTGGTTTCCTCCATGGGAAGCGGTCACGGTGCTTTGGCAAGTTTTCTTAAACTCATGGGCGCAGATGTCCTTATTTGCGGTGGCATAGGCGGTGGTGCAAGAACTGCTCTCTCAGCAGCAGGCATCGCTCTTTATCCGGGAGTTGTGGGAAACTGTGACGAAAGCGTTGAGGCATTTCTCAAAAACAGCTTAAATTATGATCCGAATAAAACCTGCAATCATCACCACGAAAACGGTCATAACTGCGGAAATCATAAGTGCGGTGAAGACAAACATGGTTGTTCAGGCAACGCTTAAATTCAATTTATCGGGAGATAATATATTTATCTCGCAAGTTTAACTTAGGAGCGCTTTATATGAAAATTACTTTTAATCCGGATAAGGATATCGTGAATACAGTAAAAGAGGGTCTGAAAGAAACAGGCGGTTATTGTCCGTGCAGACGGGAAAGAACCCCGGAAAACATCTGTATGTGCGAAGAATTTAAACAGCAGATCAAAGACCCGGATTTTGAAGGCTATTGTCATTGTATGCTTTATTACAAATCTAAGTAAGGAGATTATATATGGAAATTAAAATTACAAAAGAAAACTTTGAAGAAGAAGTAATCAACTCAAAAATTCCTGTGCTTTTGGATTTTTGGGCATCATGGTGCGGTCCCTGCAAGATGATCGCTCCCGAACTTGAAGAAATTGCAGACGAATATGACGGAAAAGTGCTTGTGGGAAAGGTCAATGTTGATGAAGAGCCTGAACTTGCAGATAAATTCGGAATTTCAAGCATACCCACAGTTATTCTTTTCAGAGAGGGCAAACAAGTGACCTCCTCTGTGGGTTACAAGAAAAAAGACTATTTTATTAGTTTGCTTTCACTTTGATAATTTAATGACACGGAGATGAAAAGGTGAATATTTTACATCTTAAGTATGCGGTTGAAGTAGCTGCCACCGGCTCAATAAATAAAGCAGCGGAAAACCTATATATGGGACAGCCTAACTTGAGCAGAGCCATAAAAGAACTTGAGGAGTCCTTGGAAATCACAATTTTCCATAGAACCCCCAAGGGCATACATATAACCGAGGAAGGACAGGAGTTTCTTCACTATGCCGGGAAAATCCTTTCTCAGGTGGAACAGATGGAAAACTTCTATAACTCAAAAGGAAAAGTGCCTCTTAACTTCGAGTTTTGCGCTCCCGAAGACGGAAATATCGCCCAAGCAGTTGCCAGTTTTACCCAAAACAACAGCATGGATAACTACAAGCAAGTTTCGTATATTAACGCAGATTTCAAAACAACCATTGATAAAGTTTCTCATTTTGAATGTAATTTCGGAATTGTCAGATTTGAAAGTTCTTTTGAAGATGCAGTTAAAAGCAAACTTGAAAATTTCGGTCTTAAATACGAAAAATTGAAAGAGCGTAACTGCTTTGTGATAATGAGCAAAAACCACCCATTGGCAGGAAAGAAAAAACTCACTTTTAGTGAATTGCAATCCTATATTGAAGTTTCCTCCCCCCTTTCCAATGAACTTTTTTCCAATCGTGAAAAAAGTGAAAGACAAATTCGCATTTCCGACAGACTCGCTCAATCGGAAATTCTAATGTCACTCCCGGGTGCATATATGTGGGCTTTTTCTCTTGACGATGTTCCAAACAATTCGCAACTTGTCGAAAAGAAGTGCGCAGATGAGACGAAAAAATATATTGACGGCATCATATTCAGAAATAGTTACACTTTAACTGATGCAGAAAAAGAATTCATAAAAGAAATTAAATAAGTCAAAACAGACTCCTGATTGCCAAATTTATGGAGTCTGTTTAAATTATTTCCTTCGATTGTTATTATTTAATAATTTTTTCAAGTTTAGGTATTTACAAATCACCTCAGCTTTGTTAAAATAATAACAACCCTATAAATATTAAGGAGGAAGAAGAAAATGGCAAGATTTACTTTGCCCAGAGATTTATACCATGGAAAGGGTTCTCTGGAAACACTTAAAACACTCACAGGTAAGAAGGCAATGATTTGTGTAGGTGGCGGTTCAATGAAGAGAAACGGCTTCCTTGACAAGGCTGTTAATTACCTCAAAGAAGCAGGCATGGAAGTTGAACTTTTTGAAGGCATTGAAGCTGACCCGTCAGTTGAAACTGTTATGCGTGGTGCAGAGGCAATGTTGAAGTTTGAACCGGATTGGATCGTTGCAATGGGTGGAGGTTCACCTATTGATGCTGCAAAAGCAATGTGGATCAAATACGAATATCCTGAAATCACATTTGAAGATATGTGCAAGGTTTTCGGTATTCCGTCACTTCGTAAAAAAGCTCATTTCTGCGCAATTCCATCAACATCGGGAACTGCAACAGAAGTAACAGCTTTCTCAATCATCACAGATTACAGCAAGGGTATTAAATATCCTATTGCCGACTTTGAAATCACACCTGATGTTGCTATTGTTGATCCTGAACTTGCTGAGACAATGCCAAAGAAACTCGTTGCTCACACAGGTATGGACGCTATGACACACGCTGTTGAGGCTTATGTTTCAACTTGCAACTGTGATTACACTGATCCTCTTGCACTTCACGCAATCAAGATGATCAAAGAAGATCTTATCCCATCTTACGGTGGTGACATGGACGCTCGTGGCCGTATGCATAACGCTCAGTGCCTTGCCGGTATGGCATTCTCAAATGCACTTCTCGGTATCGTTCACTCAATGGCTCACAAGACAGGTGCTGCTTTTGACGATTACGGTGCACACATTATTCACGGTGCTGCAAACGCAATGTATCTTCCAAAGGTAATCGCTTTCAATGCTAAAGACCCAACTGCTGAAGCTCGTTACGCTGCCATTGCCGACAGCATTAACCTTGGCGGTAACACAAATGCAGAAAAGACAGCTAATCTTATTGCTTTCCTTCGTGGCATGTGTGATGATCTTAACATTCCTCACTGCATTAAGAACTATGGCGCAGACAGCTATCCAACTGAAAACGGCTTTGTTCCTGAAGAAGTATTCCTTGAGAGACTTCCGGAAATTGCAAAGAATGCAATCGCTGACGCTTGCACAGGTTCTAATCCTCGTATTCCAACTCAGGAAGAAATGGAAAATCTCCTTAAGTGCTGCTATTACGACACAGAAGTTGATTTCTGATAAAATGATCATAGCTGACTCCTCAGGTGTATGCCTGGGGAGTTATATTTTTAATTGGCTCGTCCTTTAAAATGCAATAGACATTTTGGCTTTATCATCTCTGTTTTTAACCGCTGATTTTTTGGTTGCACCATTAGACTAATTATTCAAAAAGACTTGACAAAATCGCCATTTTTATTATATAATAGGCGTCTACAAGGTGTGTGATCCTCTTTTACTTCTCATTAGCACACCACACTTTGCAAAGAAAAGGAGGTTATGAACATGAAAAGAACTTATCAGCCTAAGAAGCGCCACAGAAAGATGGAGCACGGTTTCCGTAAGAGAATGTCTGACAGAAACGGTCGTAAGGTTCTCGCTCGCCGTAGAGCAAAGGGCAGAAAGAAGTTAACTTACTAATTGCCTTTACGCAGTTCTTCTCGTTCATAAGGATTGATTACCTTGCAAAAATATGTGACACTTAAAGAAAATACTGACTTTGTGCGAACATATTATCGTGGAAAGTCTATAGCTAATCCTGCACTTGTCGTTTATGCGAGAAAAAATGGTGCAGGCTTTTGCCGTGTCGGTATTACAACAAGCAAAAAAATCGGTAACGCAGTTGAACGCAATCGTTCCCGTAGGGTTATCAGAGCAGCATATCAGTCTGTATTAAAAAATGATTTAATACAGGGTAGCTGGGATTTAGTTTTCGTTGCCAGGGGAAAAACCAAATATTTAAAAAGCACAGCAGTTGAAAAAGCAATGATCTCCTGCATGGAAGAATTGGGTGTAATAAAATGAAAAAAGTTATGCTTGCAATTATTCGGTTTTACAGGAAGTATATCTCACCGCTTTTTCCACCACAATGCAAGTATTATCCCACTTGCTCAAGCTATGCTTTAGAAGCGATCGAGGTTCACGGAGCTTTCAAGGGAGGGTTTCTTGCCCTTTTCAGACTCCTTAGATGCAATCCGCTGTTCAAAGGCGGATACGACCCTGTGCCTCCCAAAAATTGTAACTCAAAACATCGTCACTGAAAGCTTTTTCTGATATACGGAATTATTACTTACGAAGGAAACGCAAAACTATGTCTTATTTCTATCAATTTTTTGGCTGGGTATTAAACCTGTTTTACGGTTTAGTCGGTAACAACTATGCTTTAGCTTTGATTGTTTTCACAGTATTTTTCAGAATGATACTGTTACCGTCAACTATCAGCCAACAGAAAAACTCAGCAAAACAGATGCGTATGCAAGCAAAGCTTGCAAAGATCCAGGAAAAATACAAAGACTATCAGAAACCTGACAAACAGCAGAAAATGGCTGAAGAGCAGCAGGCTCTCTACCAGACTGAGGGTTACTCATCAATGACAGGCGGCTGTCTTCCACTCTTAATTCAGCTTCCGATCATGTATGGTATTTACGGTGCAGTTTATCACCCCATCAGATATATCTTGGGTATCAGTTCAGATGTAATTGAAAAATTAGCAGTAACATACACTGAGTTAACAGGTCAGGCAATCACTGTTTCAGGAAGAACCGGACACGGAGAAATGTATATCTTAGGTAAGATCAGTGAAGTTCTCGAAAAGACAGAAGGTCTTTCTCAGGAAGTTATCACAAAACTTACTAATTTTGATTTCACTATTTTCGGAGTACCTCTTTACGGTGTACCGTCAACAGGAACTATTAAGAATTTCGGTTCGGCAACAAGAGAAGAAAGACTTCTCCTTTTAATTCCTATTCTTGCCGGTTTGACTTCTCTTATGTCAAGCCTCCTCATTCAGGCAAGACAGAACAAGTCCAATCCTAATGCAGCACAGATGAAATCAATGACACTTATGACAATGCTTATGATGCCTCTTATGTCTTTGTGGATTACTTTCTCTTTACCTGCAGCCGTTGGTGTTTACTGGATTATTTCAAACATTGTAGCGTTCTTCCAGACGCTCATCCTCGGTTATACACATGAACCGAGAAAATTACTTGCAAAGCTCATGGTTGAAGAGACTATTGAGCGCCGTTCAAAAGAAGAAAATCTTAAGAACGTTGCAAAAATGAATGACGAAAATTAACGTAAATTTACGGTGGTGAAAAATTTGATTAAAGAAGCATTTGGTACAGGTAACACTGTTGAGGAAGCTATTGAGAATGCAAAAAAAGAACTCAATGCTCCCGAAAGCGCAAATGTAGTCACAGAAATCGTTGAGATGCCAACCAAAAAAATCCTTGGTATCTTCGGCGGTTCATTGGCAAAAGCAAGAGCATACTATGAGACCTCACCTATCGATAAGGCAGTGGCTTATTTGCTCACCATCCTTAAAGGCATGGGTATCGAGAATGCAAAAGCTGATGCAAAAGAAGTTGACGGTGATATAATCATCGATCTCGACTGCGGTGACGATTACGGCATTGTAATCGGTCGCAGAGGCGAAACTTTGGATTCTATTCAGTATCTTACAAGATTGGTTATCAACCGTGAGAACGAAGAATACAAGAGAGTTTCAATCAATATAGGCGATTACCGTGAAAAGAGAGAAAAGACACTCAGAGCTTTGGCTCACAAGAATGCTAACAGAGTTGCTAAATACGGCAAAAATGTTACTCTTGAACCTATGAATCCATACGAGCGTAGAATTATTCACACAGCCGTTCAGGATATTGAGGGTGTAACTTCACACTCAGTAGGTTCTGATGCAGACAGACGAGTTGTTATTACTCTCAAGGAAGGTGTTAAACCCACAAATCCTCCAAGATCAGGCTACGGCAAGAAAGGCGGATATAACAAGGGTGGCAGAGGCGGATACAACAAATCTCGCCGTGGCGCACCGAGAAACAACAATAATGCAGCACCGAGAGAGACGAGAAGTCCAAGAACAGATGTAGGTGCAGCATCGGTTTCACTTTACGGTAAAATCAACTAATAACAGAAAAACTTAAAGAGTTGTAAAAGCAATCCTTGTTTTTACAACTCTTTTTTATTTGTGGAAACATTCAGTTTTTCGTCAGCCTCCGGCTGACCGCCCGACTATACCGCCGGGCTCGGTGGGCGTTCCGCCCACTAAAGATTACGCGCCCACGACCGCGGGCGCTAATCTACACCCTACTTAAAAATAACTCTTGATTATTTTTATCAACACTTTTATTGCTTCAATCACTACGGCAATAATATAATCTCTCAGTGTTTTTTCTTCAGTTGGTTCTGTTGAGGGAACTTCCTCATTGCAAGTATCGCATAATCCGTCACCGTTATTATCAGCATGATTATTGTGAGTGAATTTCGCGTAAAGTGAGAAATTACTGTCAACAATGGTGTCAAAAGTGTATTCACTTTCATTTTCCGTATACCAGCCGTCGAATGTGCAGTCAGTCTTTTTCGGAGCTGTGGGAGGAACGAGTTTGGTTCCATCACCGACAATTAGAGCTGTCGCATAAGGCTCGGTATCAGTGCTGTTTTCGAAGAATTTGACAGTGTAGGTGTTGCCTTCTATTCTGCCCTCATTATTGGCTTTTTCAAGGCCGCCATAATAAATACCGGCACGGATTATACCACTATATATCACTTTTCCAAAAAAAGCAGTTGCGGTATTTATATCAGCATTGCGTTCTGCCTCACATTGTGCAGAGAAACTGACCGAATCTTTAATTACTCCGCCATCAATATATATGGTGCTACCCAAAAAACCTACGCATGCATCAGTACTCGAGTCATTCGTTGCGGTGCAACCTTCAATCCTGCCGCCACTCATTCCAAAACGACTATGAGAGCTAACAAAGACACCGCCACCCCTTTCAGTTGCAACACAACCTATGATATTGCCACCGTTTAAGGTAAGTGTACCTTGATAGTTATAAATTCCAGCACCCTCATTTGCTTGGCAGCCGACAATATTACCACCATTTATATTAACATTAACCGGATAAGTCCCAAGAGAAGGCTTTACTTCTCTAATACAGATGCCACCACCGGCGAAACTATCAAAAAGATGAACGCCTGTGCCACCGGTGACAATGCCGCCTTCAACAAGTTGGTATCCCTCAGTCGCTTCAGTAATGCTCGGTTCCCACTTCCAAAGTCCGTTTGCCTGTTTTGAGAAGTAGTGTTTTGCAGTTGGATTGCTGTCTTGGAGTGTAAAGTCTGTCGTACACATGTCGCCTTTTTCGTCTTTGTTCCCAAGCATTATGGCAGTACCTTTTGCAGTTCCACCGTAAAGAGAACTATTGAACTTAACAATATGACCGTTGAGATCGAGCACCACATTATCCGTAAAAAACAAGGATTTATCAATAGTGATGTCTTCGTTCAAATAGTAATTTCCACCGTTGAGCCATTTTCCGACATCAGAACTTGTCAATACTTTCCAGCCGTCGGAAAAATCCGGGGCAGTGCTGGCCGCCAATGCCGTGGGCATAAATGTCATGAGCATACACAGAACCAATACAATGCTTAATACTTTCTTCATTTCGATTTCCTCGCTTTCATCTCATTATTTTATTTTATTTTAGGTACATGCCAATGTGTGCATACAACTCACCTGTACCTAAAACGAATGGCTTAAAAATAACTCTTGATTATTTTTATCAACACTTTTATTGCTTCAGCCACTAATGCAATAATATAATTTGCTCTGTGTCTTCCACAAATTCTTCTGAGTTGGGAAATAGTGATTTACAACAGGATTACCATCCTGAATTTTGAGATTTGCCGGATAATATATATAGTTTATTTCAGTTCAACTCTTTGTATTCACAGCGCAAGTTACTCAACGTTCAGCCGCCCCGTCATAAAACCCACCGTGGAGCTTTATGACGGACCGTTAAGGCCAAGGACGACCGTACCTGTGAATGTAATCGTCGAATGAATGAAGATGTCATAAAATAGTAATTGCCGTCATGGAAGTTTCGCCTCATTGGCACTTGAGGATATGAATACCATTCACACCCAGAACTAACACAACGCATTATGCTTTTTCATTAGGTTTCTGTACTTTCGCCAATACATTCATCGTTTTTGAATTTTAAATAGAATGACTTAATACCTGCTTTAAGAACACCCATCTGAGAACTGAGATAGAACTCGTCTTCAAACAGTGCATAATGAACACAGGCTCTGATAAGAATGAATATCAACGGGGTTGTTATTTCATAAGGTATGCCGATTTTACTTTCAAGAAGTTTTGCATAATCAGTATATCTTTTGTTAACACCCTCAAAGAACTTTTTACCGTATTCTATATACTTGGGATGTGTGTATACTTGGTACATTAAACGGTATTTTTTTCCGTGTTTTTCCGCTGTCCAGTATGGTATTTCGTCAATAAATTTTTCCAATTCTTCTGCATTCTGAGGCGCTTTTGCCATGAAATCGTCCTCAACCTTTGACATACAATATTCCGTTGACTGAACGATAAGGTCATCAAGATCATCAAAATATGTATACAATACAGCCGAATTACAACCGCAGTATTCGCCGAGAGCTCTTATTCCCACACTGCCAAGCCCATTTTCAGCGAAACATTCATAGCATTTTTCCATTAACATTCTTTTTTTCTGCAAAAACTGTTCTTCGTTACGAACTCTCATTTCATCTCTCCGTCATTTTTATAATCAATCGTTTGATTAGATTATAAAGCATGATTTGCAATATGTCAATAATTTTTATGATATTCTTTAGATTTTTTCAATTTCAGTTTTTACTGTTGTTTATGAGGCGAGGTTTATAACATTTCATTGAAAACATCTTGCTTATCACTGCCTCAGTGCCAAAAAACAAAATTTTCAAAAGTGCTTGCTTTTTTGCTGTCTTTTGTATATAATAACTTTTGCATATTATAGGTTCTGCTTGTGTAGCACAGTTGGTAGTGCAGCTCATTCGTAATGAGCAGGTCGCAGGTTCGAGTCCCGTCACAAGCTCCAAAAAAAATTCCGTTCATGAATGTGGGCGGAATTTTTTACTTATTTATATTGGTTATTCAACGTAGGTGAGCGCCCGCGGTCGTGGGCGCGTAATCCCTTAGCGATTGGGACAATCGCTCCGCCCGGCGGTATAGTCGGGCGGTCAGCCGGAGGCTGACGAAAAAACTTCCCCATAGAAGAAATGGCAGAGTATAAAGAACTATTGCCCCTACTCTGCCATCAGCTTTATCTTTTATTTCATTGCATATTCACGCTTGCTTGACTTTTGGCCTTCTCCGTCCATCTTCTTGAACATCTGCTCATAAGGCATGAGCATTCCCTCGTTCATTTTATTTCCCATCTTTGAAAGGATCTTTTCATTTGAAAGAAGTGCGCCAACAGCATACATCATCATTGCTTTGCCCTTGTTTTTCTGTGGGAAATCATAAATCCCCTGCTGCTTATAAAACTTATGATCGGCTTTCATCATGCCTCTCATTTGATAAATAAGATCACGGAAGATTTTCATTCCACCTACTCCCCAGAAATTCTGCGGTGCAGTATGCTTTGTCTCAAGAGCAAAAGTGAGAGTTTTTGCCAAATCGTCAATTTGTCCGTCAGTGTTGAATTCATCTGTGGCAACACCGGAAAGGAAGTTTCCGCCTGTTTCACATCTTGCTTCAATAACATTCCTAAGGTTATTCTCCTGAGAATAATTGCCCGAAACAATATAACCCACCGGCATTCCAACGGTTACTGTTCTGTGACCGTTGCAGAAGTTTCTGTCATCATACATTTTAAACCTTGAACCCATTGAGTGATCGGAAATGTTAAAGGCGTAAACAATGGCATCGGCTTTTTGGATATTCTCTCTTAAGAAAGAATCAAACTTATCTTTATAAACACATTTTCCGCTTACTGCACAACGGAAACAACCAAGGCAACCGCCTGCAAGAGGATATTCAGAAATGTTGACAACTCTCGTCTCATAGCCTAACACATTGCGAAATCTTTCGATCATCTTGCTAAGATTTGACTGATCGTCTGTTTCATCGGTAAGAATGATTATATCCTTATCCATTCTCTTGCCCTCTGATTTCAAGGCTCTTGTTGGAGCAATCGGTGAATAATTGCTGTTTTGAGAAATGGGAGCTGTATAAACTTCTTCTTTAACCGACCACAAAAAACGATCGAAGAATTTTTCCGCATCTTCTCGCCCTTTTTCTTCAAGCAAGTCTTCCATATCCGCAGAAAGACCTCTTATATATCGCATACCCATATCCAATGAGTTTTCCTCAATATATTTGTGAGCCGTGACATCATAAAAGTGTTTTGAAGTCGAAATCTGGGTTGCATACTTTCCGGCAACATCAACATTCATTTCTTTCATAATCTCGATAAAACGATGAAGTTGTGACGGAGCTAAAAAGGTATAAACCGGATAAGAAAAGAGAATTGCATCAGAGGACTCCAGCACTTCCTTAGCTTGAGAAAAATCTTTTTCTAAAGCCTTTATTCTTTGCCCTGCATGAATTATATTAAACTCATGTTCCGGATATTTTCTCTCAAGATAAAGTACAGTTTGGAGTGTAATGCTGTATTTACCTTTGGGGCTGCCGTTAACTACTGCTATTTTCATAATTATATCATCCTTTATTGTGTTTTTCTTCATGTTTCATATTGTAACATAAACCGACAAATATCTCAACTATGTTATTATCATAAAAACTTATTTTATATGTTTTAACCCTCAGGCAATAAGAAAACCCGTGTCGAAACACGGGTTTTCATTATTTTCTCCTTTTACCTATCAGATAAAGGTCATAATCTTTTTATGCTTCAGCTTCAGCTGCCAGTGCAGCTTCACTGTGTGATTCACGAATATACTCATAAATCGGCTCTAACTTTTCTTTTGTAAGTGGATAACCAAATCTCATGAGTATCCATACACCTGTGTAAACAAAAGCAGGAATGATTGTGCAGATAAGCATAATCTTCTTACTTGTGCCGTTTTCGGCAATGAAGCCGTTGCCGGCTGTTTCGCTGTCATATTTTGCCCACTGAAGAAGGAAGAGACCTGCACCATCTGCAATAGTCTGACCTAACTTACGGGAGAATGTGTATACAGCGTAAACTGCGCTTTCGTTTCTGATACCTGTTGTATATTCCTGATAGTCAATAACGTCCATAACAACTGCCCAACAAGTAAGGCTTACGAAAGTATAACCGAAACCGATGAGAAGAAGTGCCAACATGAATAACCATGATGGGAAAATGCCACCCTCTGTGCCGTTGATCTTGTCGATTATATTCTGGTTGTTTGCGCAAATTGCAAGAACAACAGATGTAATAGCGGCAACTATGGAGAACTTTCCGCAAAGTTCTTTTTTGCCGTATTTTGCTGAAAGTTTAGGTGTAAACATAACAAGGCAAACCATTGGCAAATAGTTGCAAATTGTGCCTACAACACCTAAGTCTGTATTACAGAAATAGTTTTTATAAAGATATGTGTTAAATGAGTTAAACTGGAGCTGACCGCTGATAAGTACGCCTGCAAGGGCAACTGTTACGAAAGGTCTTGATTTGAGAAGTCCAATATAAGTTTTCTTTAAATCGGTCTGAGGATCTGCCTCTGAAGGAACTCTTTCCTTTGTTGTCTTATAACCTGCAAGGTATGCAACGATTGAAAGAATACCCATGACAAGACCGAAGATAAACATTCTGTTTCCGTCAGTCTGCTTAACAACTTCACCTGTAACCTGGTCAATAACTTTAACCACATTGCCGTCAGCGTCAACGGTTGTCTTAGCTGAGAAGATGATAAACGGAGCAACAAGTGAAACAACAGCACCGCCGATACCCGTACCGATACTACGGAATGTTGAAAGAAGTGTTCTGCCGTTTGGATCATCGGTTATAACAGATGCCAAAGAGCCGAAAGGTATATTCATACCTGTATACATCATACCGTAGAAGATATATGTAACATAGCAAATTGCAAGAAGAATTGTCTGATTCGTTGTGAACTGATTATAAGGCAAGAAACAAAGTAAAGTGGCAAGTCCCAAAGGAACAGCAACCCACTTAAGATACGGTCTGAACTTACCGTCTTTGCCCGGTGCTTTTTTTGCAACCATTGCGCCCCAAATCGGGTCATTGATACAGTCCCAAAGACGGGAAACGATAAACATAATACCGGCTTTTGCGGGGGAAATTTTAAGAACGTCCGTCATGAACATCTTTAAATAACTGGAAATATAGTTCAGGTTGAACATATTACCTGCTTCCGCAATAGCGTAACCGGCAGCGTCCTTAACACCTATTTTATTAGGATGTTCGTTTGTTTCAACGGGGGCATTTGCTTTTTCTTTCTTAGCCAATTTTGACATCTCCTTTTGCTCGCATAATTGGTTTAAAACATCCTTAGAATGATATCACCAATCGGCTATTTTTTCAAGTGGTTTTCCAATCACTTAATTAAATTTGTGAATACTGCACGAAGTTTAGTTCCAATTTATAGTAATTTAGACGAATAAAATTTGCATGTTTTTCTAATGAATTTTTTCTCACCGAAAATATCCCCATGCCGAAACCGGCACAGGGAACAAACATTATTTAGTCAGCACTCCGCCATCGGAATATGTGAGTATAAGAATCTCTCTTTCTTCTTTGCTTATGCCGTCAATATAAACAAGAGCCTCGTTGCCTTGAGAGTCACTGCAATGAAATTCATAACAAAGGAATTCCTTTTCGCTGTCTGTGGGAATGACCGCTTTTTTCACATCGATTATATCAAGTGTCCTGCTGATTTTTTTCAGCGCCTCGTCTCGGCTGATGGTAAAATCAGTTCCTCTTTCTTTGTGGTTGAGCAAATATGACCGTGCATCAAACCCCACTATTTCTCCGGTTTCAAGAGATATGCTGACCTTAATCAAATCCGGATAGCATATAACCCCCTCTTCCTCGTATGCATAATTCACTGTGCATACTCCGTCATAAATTGAGTAATAACTGCTTGTCATAGACTTATATCCCAACTTTTCCAGATAATCCTTGCCTCTTTCCATTGCCGCTTTCTCATCAAGGCTGATTTCTCCGGCGTATGCGGAATTTATCATATAACAAAGCTTGCATCCTGTTTTGGTTATTGCAACCGTCTTTTTATCCGTTGAAAAGCAATAAAGATATATCCGACCTGCCTCGTCACCGCTGTCAAGAAGTGAGGACTCATCAACACCCAAAATCTCCGCTGCATACTTCTGAGCTTCGGTTTTTGACACATCTTTTTCATTTTTCAAATATACACTTTCCGTATTTCCCAAATGGTCGGAAAAAGGGCCGTCATATATAAGTGTGGGATAATCTGTGAAAGACTCCTGCAAATCGGAAACAACCTTGGAAAACAGTGGAGCTCCCTCATCACTGTAAAAATTCAGATTCTGCTTGCTCTCCTCAAAAGTTATACTTCCGTCAAAATAATCATCCGACACTTGTTCAAGAGCCTGTGTTATGCTCTTTGAATAATCAAGAAGTTGGCTAAGATTTTCCCCATCTGTTTCACTCATTCCGGTTGAAAGCTTGGTTGTTATGCTGTTTGTGTATGCGCCGACTTGAGACAAAAACTTATAAATATCATCTGTATAAATATCCTTGCTGATTTCACTTAAAGCAATTTTGGCGCACCTTGCTTCTCCCGATAGAGAAGATGAGAGTTTCTCTATGGTTTCTTCAGATGCCGAATAAGTGCTCTTCATCAGCGATGTGGTTATTGCGTCCATGCTGTCACAAAGTTCTGTCATGGCGTGTTGCCTGACAATTTCCAACTGCAACTTGTAACTTTGGTTGGAGATATAAAGTCTGACGCACATAACCGACAGCATTAACACACCATAAACAGCGAAAGAAACCAGTCTGATTTGGTTTCTCGAAAGCTTAGTTTTTATCATAAACATCACCTGTTTCATAGTTTTTGAACAAATTGAAAAAATATACTTAAAAGTCCCGTTACCGTTGAAAAAAATTACATATTATAGTATAATGTGTGGGTTATAGATTTAATCATTAAGGTGGGATTTCATGACAGCATATCTTGACAACAGTGCAACAACCAAAGTTTGCAAAGAGGCTATCGACAGCATGTGCCAATGTATGGAAAATAATTGGGGCAATCCGTCCTCTCTCCACATTATGGGAGTCAACGCATACACCGCATTGGAAAGTTCAAGGGAAGCTCTGGCAAAAGCGCTTGGCTGTCAGAAAAAAGAAATCTTTTTCACTTCCGGTGGTACTGAGGCTAATAACTTAGCCGTCAAAGGCGTTGCGGAAAAGAATAAAAGAATAGGAAACAAAATCATCACTTCTTCCATTGAACACCCAAGTGTAATGAATGTTATGGATAAGCTGGAAAAAGACGGATTTCAAGTCGTTCGTCTCGAATGTGATGAAAATGCAAAAGTAAGAATAGAGGACCTTGAAAGGGAAATTGACGGCAACACCATACTTGTCAGCATTATGGCAGTCAATAACGAAGTGGGCTCAATTCAGCCTTTTGACAAAATCAAAAACATAATCAAAAGAAACAACTCACCTGCCCTCCTTCATGTTGATGCAGTTCAGGCTTTCGGTAAAATCATGTTAAAACCGACTTCCATGGGCATCGACCTTATGACTGTTTCGTCTCACAAGATTCACGGGCCAAAGGGAGTGGGTGCTTTATTCATAAAAGACGGAACAAAAATCACTCCTCAAACTTTAGGCGGAGAGCAGGAAAAACAAATCCGTCCCGGCACTGAAGCAATGCCGGCAATAGTCGGTTTCGGTGAGGCTGTAAAGCAGCTGCCTAATATTAACGAGCAGTTAAAAAAGATGACAATCCTAAGAAACGATTTCCTGTTAAAATTAAATGATATTCAAGGGGTGTTTATCAACTCCACAGATGACGCCTTGCCCTATATCGTAAACATATCCGTTCCGGGTCTTCGTTCAGAGCCAATGCTCAACCTCCTTTCGGATATGGGGGTATGCGTTTCAAGCGGTTCAGCCTGTGCAAAAGGGCATAAAAGCTATGTGCTTGAGGCTTTGGGACTTGACAACAGCAGAATTGACAGCGCATTGAGAATATCCATGTCAAGATACACCACAGCAGAGGAACTTGACTTATTTATAAAAGGAATACAGACAGCACAGAAAGTATTGCGTAGAAGATAAACAGATAAGGATTTTTTATATATGAAAGAAATAATACTTTTAAAAGAGGGCGAACTTGCTCTCAAAGGACTTAACAGAATTAACTTTGAAGATAAGCTTATCAAGAACATAAAGTTCAGACTTCGTGATTTAGGAAAATTCTCATTCACAAGAAGTCAATCTGCCGTTGCTATTGAACCGGCAAATGAGGATATCGACTTTGAAGAAGCAGTTGAAAGACTTAAAAAAGTTTTCGGCATTGTTGCTTTCTCAAGAGCTGCCATTGCAGAAAAGGACATTGAATCCATAAAGGCAACAGCAAAAGAATATCTTGACGAACAGATTATGGCAGCCAAAACTTTCAAGGTGGAGGCAAAACGCAGTGACAAGAAATTCCCCATGACCTCTCCTGAAATCAGCAGAGAGGTGGGCGCTCACATTCTCAGAAATTATCCTCACATTAAAGTTGATGTTCACAATCCCGATCTTAAAATCACTGTTGAAATCAGAGAAAGAGCCTATGTCAGAGGAAATCAGATCAAGGGCATCGGTGGTCTCCCGGTAGGTTCTGCCGGTAAAGCTGCCGTTCTCATGTCCGGTGGCATTGACAGTCCCGTTGCAGCATATATGATGGCAAAAAGAGGACTTCAGCTTACGGCGGTTCACTTTGCAGCACCTCCTTACACAAGCATGAAAGCGGAAATGAAGGTAAGGGATCTTGTTAAAAAAGTCAGCGAATATGCAGGCAGAATTTATTTTGCCGTTGTTCCTTTTACAGAAATCCAGGAAAAAATCAAAGATGAATGTCCCGAAGAACTTTTCACCCTTATTATGCGCCGTCTTATGATGGAAATTGCAACAAGAATTGCAAATAACGATGATTGCCACGCTCTTATTACCGGTGAAAGTTTGGGACAGGTGGCAAGCCAGACAATGCTTGCCTTGGCAGTTACAGATGAAGCAACTCCACTCCCTGTTTTCAGACCTTGTATCGGTATGGACAAACAGGAAATCATTGCAATTGCAAGACAGATCGACACCTTTGAAACTTCCATTCTCCCCTATGAGGACTGTTGCACAGTCTTTACTCCGAGACACCCAAGAACTCGCCCCACAGTGGAGCAGGTTAAAGAGGCTCAGGCTTTGGTTGAATGGGAAGAACTTATACAAAAGGCAGTTGCCGAAACTAAATTTGAACCCATAAACTAATTTTATCACTTAAAAGGAAGCGATAATCTTGAATACAGATATACTGCTTTCAGGCAGTAAGTTTTACTGCGGAAACGAGAGTCCCATAGAATACACGGCAGTTAAACTTTTAACGGAGAAAAAAATTACCGTTGCAACCGCTGAGTCATGCACAGGTGGTCTTCTTTCCCAAAGAATAACCAATGTGTCGGGAGCATCCGCCATATTTCACTGTGGTATTATCAGCTATGCAAATGAAATCAAAGAAAAACTTCTTTTCACAGAAAAGGAAATGCTTGAAAAATATGGTGCAGTAAGCGCTGTTGTGGCTTGTGAAATGGCAAGAGGTGTCAGACATCAGGCAGGCAGCGACATTGCTGTAGGAATTACAGGTATAGCAGGGCCGAACAGTGACGGAACCGACAAACCGGTAGGGCTTATATACATAGCTCTTTGTGACAGCGAAAAGGTTTGGGTTAAAGAGATCAGAAGCGAATATAAAGAAGAGGATATGCGTGAGTATAACAGATACTATGCATCTTCCTTTGCATTAAAAATGATAACAGATTATGCTGAGGGAAAACTTCACTCAGGGCAGAATATAGAAGATTTTATTTCAATGTTTCATAGCTGATAGGAGGCGGAACCATGGAAATTCATGAAGATAAGGAACTTTTTTCGGGAGACGAAGAAAAAATAACCGCATCTGACGAAAAAGTAAAGAAAGAGACAGAAGAGAAAGCTCCAATCTTGGAGGAAAAGAAACTTTCTCCGGGAACTCGAATTATATATGAAGCTCCGGAAATAGGAGTTAAAAGAGAATATACCGGTTTTGTGACAGATAATTTTGATGAAAAAAACACTGTTATTTCCGATGATTTCAGCATTAAAGAGGAATATAAAGCCGGTCACGAATTTGAAACAGAGCTGAAAACCAAAAACGCATACCCCAAAAAACGACCTGTCCCTCCTGTGAAAAACACAAAAGAGACAGACGAAAAGGAACTGTTACGAAAAAGATACTCAGAATACAAAAAAAGCGGAAAACTTCCTCATTCAGAAGATGTAGATATTGATGACCCTGATGAACTTGATATAGAAGATATTTCCATTGACTATATCAAAAATGCCAAGAAGAAGCTCAGCGCAGGCGAAATCATCAGACGAAGTGTTCTTGCCGTTGCCGTGGTGGCTATTCTGATTTCTTCCGGCGTCCTTATCAATCAATATATGCAATATAAAAAGAACCAAAATATTGTTGATGATTTAAATGGTTTGATCATAACAGATTCCGATGAGGAATCCAAACCCGAAAATGATGATAAACAAGATGAAGAAGAAACAACAACAAGACCTCTGACAGTTGAAGAACAGTGGGCTCAACTTAAAGCAGATTATCCCAATGTGGTATTTCCGACCGGTATTCAGCTTAAGTATGCAAAGTTCTACGCAATCAATCAAGATTTTGTCGGTTTCCTCTCCATTGATGCATTAGATATAAACTTGCCTGTACTTCAAAGCAAGAAAGAAGAATATTATCTTCGCCGTAACATTTACAAGGAGAACTCCAAATACGGAACACCCTTCGTTCCCTCAGACAACGATATGGTGAACCTCGACAGAAACACTGTCATTTACGGTCACAATATGTCTGACGGTTCAATGTTTGCTCCATTGAATACCTATAAAAAGTTGGACGGATACAAATCCGCACCGATAATTCAGTTTGACACAGTTTACGGCTCTTACAAATGGAAAGTCTTTGCCGCATTTATAACCAACGCTTCGGCAAGCGATGATAACGGTTACATTTTCCCGTATTACTTCACATCTCTTGAAAGCGATACGGAATTTATGAAATATATCGAACTTCTCAAGGAACGCTCTCTTTATGACACAGGTGTTGATGTTATCTCCACTGACAAAATTCTCACATTGTCAACTTGTGCTTACAATTTTGATAATGCAAGATTTGTTGTGGTTGCAAGACTTGTTCGTAACGGAGAAAGCGAGGAAGTTGACACATCTCAGGCAAAAACCAATAAAAACCCCCATTACCCACAAGCATGGTATGGTAAAAAGAAAAAAGATAAAGAGAAAAATCCGTTTATCGATGCCGAAAAATGGTATTATAACGGTTGATCTCAACGGAGGAATATAAAAAATGCTTAAACTGATTTCACTCCAGGGTTTCCTCAATCTTTCCGCTGATGCGGTGAAGAAAATTGAAGACACCCTTAAACCGGCAGGTCTTGAAACCGGCAGTATCGGAAAATATGATGACACTGATGAGTTTCTCGATGCTCTGCAAATAGCTGTTGACGAACAGCACACTGTTATCGCAGCAGCAGAAAATGATGAATATAATCTTATAAAAAAGCAGGTTATGGGCAAGTTCTCGCTTGAGTCTGTTTCAAGCCCTGATATTGCAGAAGCCATATCAATGAATGTGGGAGACGGAAAAGCTTACGACATGGAAAACCACTGTCTCGTGCCTCGTGATGGTGAAATATATCTTACAGATGACGGTCTTTACAGCGGATTTTGTGTCGAATTTGCAAGTGGTGCAAAAATCATTTTCGTTCCCCTTGATTTGAGCCGCTTAGATACACTTCTCGGCTATATTCTTCAAGAAGTTTCCGATAACAATGAAACTGTCGAAAATCAAGAAGAAGAGCCTGAAGAGTCCAAGGAAGAAGCAGAAGAGCCCTTAAATTCCGGAATGAAAATTATTTTTTCCGAAAACGAAAGTACCGACAACAATGAAAATACAGAACCTTCGGAAGAAACAGAAAATGAAGAAGAGGTATTCGATCTGACCGGTTTTGAGGATACTATTACAGTTGCGGGAAAAGCCGTATATTCTCTTATTCAACTTGATAAAACCGTGGCATTTGTTAACGGTGGTGAGTTAAACGACTATATCACTGCCATGGGCAAAAAGGTTGAAGGCATGACCGATGCTGTCATTCTTTGCGATAAGAGAATTGACAATGAAGACGCATACGAACCGCAAGTGGCTCTCGCAAAAGAAACCCGACTTGCTTTAGCAGAAACTGAAGCAGACTTTGCAGTTGCCATTTCACCCATTCTCGAAGAAGAAAAGGAAGATAAAAAAACCTATTTCGCATATATCATTATTCATGACGGTTCATCAGCCAGAGCAAAACGAGTTTCAACAAGCACTGAGGAAGGTATTAAAAGCCTTATCCCCCATGCATTCACTGTTATGTTTGAAACTCTCAACTCCAAGGCAGAAGATTTAGACTTAGAGAAAAAACTTGAAAAAGACACTGAGGCTGAAGAAAAGAAAAAACGTCTTATGATCGTTGTGGGAAGTGTTGCTCTTGCAGTTGTGGCAATAGTTGCTGCCGTTGTGATGGTTTGGTCTTATTTCAACAGTTCCGAACCCACAACTGAACCTTCGACTGACACAAACGGAACTTTAAATGTTGATATGAACCCCACACTAACAACCACAACACCAACAACCACTCTGCCCCAGATAACTCTTAATAATAACGGCCCGGCAGGACCTTTGACAACAGATCCGAATTACAGTTATCCTAATGAACCAACCGCAGGAGACATTTCAGCGCCGGCAAGCACACCGGTTGCTCCTTCATCAGCGGGAACATTCACATTCACGGTTTACGGATACGGACACGGTGTGGGTATGAGCCAATCAGGTGCAAACTACTATGCAGATAAGGGTTGGAATTATCTTGAGATCCTCGCCATATATTACTATGGCACTACTCTCGTTATGGGTGACACATATCCTGAAACCATAACCTTTGGCGGAACATCTTACACAACAAGAGATTATCTCGCAATTACCGTTGAATCAGAGATGGGTTCAAAATTTGAAAAAGAAGCTCTCAAGGCGCAGACAGTTGCCGCTTATACCTTTGCTAAATACAGCAATTTCAGTTTAGCAACAACCGCACACGCTTTTGACAAAACTCCATCAGCTGAAGTATATGCCGCAGTTGACGAAGTTATAGGTCAATACTTAATCTATAACGGACAAGTTTGTCAGACTTTCTATCATGCTATGAGTGCAGGCAAGACTACATCATACGCTAACGCTTTTGCCGGTGCACAAGTTCCTTACCTCTCAGGCGGCAGACCGAGTTACGGTGATGCAACCTTGCCAGATTATGTAACAACAGTTACATTTACAAGCGACGAACTTGCAGCACTTATTTACTCAAAAACCAACACTCAGCTTACCGGAGATCCTTCAACATGGCTCACCATCGAATCTCATGACGGCTGTATCGATCAAAACACAGGATATGTTTCATATATCAAAGTCGGTGATCAGACCTACACAGGAAACAAGTTCCGCCTTGAAGTTTTAGGTGGTGCAATCAGGTCTCACTGCTTCTCGATAACATATACACCGACAGCATAAAGAAAGGTTGATCCACATTGAAAAGCAATTATTTATTCTGCTATTTTGCAGGTAATCTTCCTGAAGAAGAGTCTGTTCGCTTTGCGGTTTCAACAGACGGTTATAACTTTGAAGCGCTCAATGAAGGGAAACAGATCATCGTTCAGAAGATGGGCAAAAAATGCTGCCGTGATCCTTTCATCTTCAGAGATGAGGAAGGCATTTTCCACATCATAGCCACTGATATGCGTTGTCATGACGGCTGGAGCAGTAATAACAGCATGGTTGTTTGGGACAGCACTGACCTTATAAATTGGGAAAACGAGAGAATTATCGACTTTTCTCAATTTAAGGAAACCCACAATGCTGACAGAGTTTGGGCCCCTGAAGTTCTCTTCGACAAGAAACGAGGAGAATACATGATTTATTGGTCAAACCATAACAGTGATGAAGTTTACACTGTTATGTGGTATGCCTACACCAAGGATTTCGCCCATTTAACAACACCACCTGCCGTTCTGCATATTCCCAAAAACGGTATGTCCGGAATTGATGCGGATATAATTGAAAAGGACGGAAAATTCTATCTTTATTTCAAAGATGAGCAGGTTGCAACCACTTGTTGCGCCACAAGCGACAATCTTTCAGGGCCATATACAGAGCCTGAAAACAACATTGTTTCCGCAACAAAAAGTGCAGTTGAGGGCAACTGTATGTATCAGCTTGCAGACAGCGACACTTACATTATGATTATGGACAAGTTTGTTGACGGTGGTTATTTTATGCAGGAGACAACTGATATGCTTAATTTCACTCCTGTTGACGATGAGCGTTTTGCTCTTAATCATCTTCACCCCCGTCACGGTTCAATGCTTCAAATAAGCGAAGAAGAATATTCAAAATTAGTTGAGCATTTTGGAAAATGAACACAAGATAAAATAATTATTCCCTCGGTTTGAGCCGAGGGAATTTTTTTGGTGGGGAAGCGGAGCGCCCGCGGTTCAGTGGGCGCGGAGCTTCAATCGGTGGGAGCCGATCCCCGCCCGCGATATAGTGGGCGGAAGGTGGGAGGAAGGAAAAACCGAAACAATAAGTCATTTCTTATATTTTTAGCTTTAGCAAATTGCCGGTTTTTGCGAAAGCTCCGCTTTCGTGCCCGACTATACCGCCGGGCAGAGCGATTGTCCCAATCGCTAAAGAATTGCGCGCCCACGACCGCGGGCGCTACCTACCACATCAAAACAGCTGTAAAAACTCATCGTTTTTACAGCTGTTTACTCTATTTTCTTTTAATACACAAAATCAGTACTTAACAAAATAATTATCAATTTCCCAAGCAGTAACCTTGTTTCTGTAATCTTCCCACTCTCTTGTCTTTGCGGTAACATATCTGTCATAGACATGATCGCCCATTGCTTCTTTGATGAAGTCGCTGTTTTTAAATGCAGTGATTGCTTCTTCCAAAGATGCAGCCAAAGAACCGATGCCCCTTGCTTCTCTTTCTTCCGGTGTCATATCATAGATATTACCGTCAACAGCAGGTGGAGGTGTCATATCCTTTTCAATACCGTCAAGACCTGCAAAGAGACAAGCTGCCATAACAAGATATGGGTTTGCTGCAGGATCCGGATTTCTCAATTCAATTCGTGTGCCGTTGCCTCTTGCAAAAGGAACTCTTATGAGAGGGCTGCGGTTTCTTGCTGACCATGCAACATAAACAGGTGCTTCATAACCGGGAATAAGTCTCTTATATGAGTTAACAAGTGGGTTGGTGATAGCGGTTAAAGGCTGAATGTGATTCATAATGCCTGCAATGAATGAATATGCAGTCTTGCTCAAGCCGTTCTCATCATTTTCATCACAGAAAACATTTTTGCCGTCTTTGAAAAGTGACATATTGATATGCATACCTGAACCGGCAATACCAAACACTGGTTTCGGCATGAATGTTGCGTGAAGTCCATGCTGAGGAGCAAGGTTTTTAACACAATATTTGAATGTCATAACATTATCAGCTGACTTCAAAACACCGTCATACTTAAAGTCGATTTCATGCTGGGCAGGTGCGCACTCATGGTGAGATGCTTCAATCTCAAATCCCATATCCTCAAGAGTGAGACAAATATCTCTTCTGAAATCTTCACCTCTGTCAACAGGACCCATATCGAAATATCCGCCCTTATCGCCTGTGTGAGTTGTGGGGTTACCGTTTTCATCAGCACGGAAAAGGAAAAATTCACATTCAGGGCCTACAAAGAACTCATAACCCATATCCTTAGCCTTTGCAATAGCTCTCTTAAGAACATATCTTGGATCACCGACAAAAGGTTTGTCTTCTGCTGTATAAACATCACATATAAGACGAGCTGTTTTTCCGTGATAATTTCTCCACGGAAGAATACAAAAGCTGTCATAATCGGGATAAAGTTTCATGTCGCTTTCTTCTATTCTTACAAAACCATCAATTGAAGAGCCGTCAAACATACATTTGTTATCGAGAGCTTTTTCAAGCTGACTTGATGTAATAGCCACACTCTTAAGTGAGCCTAAAATATCTGTAAATTGAAGGCGTATAAATTTAACTCCTTCGTCTTTAACAATCTTTAAAATGTCCTCTTTTGTATAAGCCATTGTGACCTCTCCTTTTCATTCAAAAAAGTGATTGAAATAATAAAACCTTTAACGGAGATATTTCATAAAATATAACACAAAACTTATAATTTGTCAATAAGTAACAATAAAATATACAATCTAAATGAATAAAAATACAGGTTTTATGTATGTTATTGCAACATGACAGTTTAATATCGGTTGCAAAGCCATATACTTTGTGATACAATAGCAAAAAGGTAGGTGAGATAATATGAATAAATCAGAAAAAGCGAAAAATCCTCTTTGGACTAAAAACTTCACCATAATCACCTTAGGCAGTGTTATATCAATGATGGGAAGTGCTTTAGCCGGATTTGCCATGAGTTTATTGGTTCTTGACTATACCGGCTCAACTTTTCTCTTTGCACTTTACAACTTCATATATCTCCTTCCAAGCGTTGTTATGCCGTTGATTTCAGGGCCTTTTCTTGACAGATTTTCTCGCAGGAAAACCATATACACACTGGACTTTCTCGCCTCTGCTGTTTATGTTATTTTAGCTCTGATACTTCATACGGGATACTTTAATTTTGCTTTTCTTGCCACCGGCTGTTTTATTTTAGGAACGCTCGACAGTATGTATACTGTTGCTTATCAAAGTTTCTACCCACTTCTCATAGCAGAAGGCAACTATTCCAAGGCATATTCAACAGCAAGTGTATTAGAGACCATGTGTGCTCTTATGGTTCCGGTCTCAGCCTTGATTTATAACAAGGTGGGTGTTGTTCCTCTTTTCCTTTGCAACGCTGTTACCTATTTAATTGCAGCCATTATGGAAACTAAGATTGATGCAGACGAAAAATACATACAGATTCAAAAAGAAAGTCTCGCAGAAATCAACAGGGACACTTCTTCGTTTAAAGGCACTGTCGCTCAACTTTATCGAGATTTTAAGGAGGGACTTTCCTATTTGGTCGGTGAAAAGGGGCTTTTTGCCATTGCTTGTTATTTTGCGGTCTCCAGCTTTGCGGGAGGCGGAAGCGAGACGATACTTCTCCCCTTTTTCAACGGTGCTTACGACAACGGAGAATACATATACATGCTCGTCACCGGCATGATGTCAGCCGGCAGGTTCATCGGTGGAACGATACACTATAAAGTTCAAATTCCCACTTACGCAAAGTTTACCATTGCCATGGTTGTTTATGTCACCATTTCCGCTTTAGAAAGTTTTTACCTCTACACGCCGATATGGTGCATGATGATCATTGGGCTTATAATCGGAATGTTGGGTGTCACATCTTACAACATCAGAGTTTCAGCGACTCAAAAATATGTGCCTGACGAAAAGAAGGGCAGATTTAACAGTGTATTCATGGTTATCAACACTGTGGGAATGTTAATCGGTCAACTTGTGGCGGGAGCTCTTGCGGAGATTATTTCTCCAAGGTTAGTTATTTCGATTTACATGATAATTTGCATTTTTGCTGCTTTAATATTTATTGGCGGTAATAAAAAGCATGTTTCCACTATTTACAACAATCAGGCTTAATTTCAGGACAGTGAAAGATTATACTTTTCCTGTCCTTTTTTATAGGGTAGTTTGAGGAGGGGGTGGGTCCCGGGGGCGAAGCCTTGCTTCGCAAGGGGCTCACGCAGTGAGCCGCTTTGTGCCTGCGGCACAAAGCCTTCGCCCCCGGGATCCGCCCCCTCCCCAAACCGCAAAAAAGCAGACGGCTCACACCGTCTGCTTTACTATTCTGTTTGTTGCTTATTTTGCAAGATCACCAATCATAAGCATGTAACCGCCGATCTGAGCACCAAATTCAGGGCCACCGTCCATGATGAGTCTGCCTGACTTAGTTGCCTCAAGCATATCATCAATACCAAGAAGTGTTCCCAATGCGCTGTCAAGTGAGTCGAAACGAAGTGTGAAGAAAGGCATTGCTCTCTTGTATTCGCCTCTGCCTGCACGAGACTTACCGGCCTTAACTCTCATGTATGCTGAAATCTGTGGATATCCGTTAACTGCCCAAGCATAAACACGGTCAGGACTCTTGAGTGCCCATTCGTGAATTTCCGGATGACCCATTTTGTTAAGCTGGCTGATACCGCTTGAAAGAAGATAGAAATAACACTTAACAAGAAGTTCTTTTTCTGCTTCGTCCTTTGGAGGTTCTGTGGCACCTAAAAGTCCTGCCATCTTAAGAAGAACCATAACAAAGTTAACTAATGTTCCTGCTTTCTTCATTCCCTTGATTTTAGGTATTGCGCCTAATGTGATGTTACCCTTGAAGAAACCGTTGAGTGCTTCAACGCTCTTGAATTCAAGTTCAATATCAGGATCCTCTGTGAGTCTTGGGTGAACAAGCCATTCACCGTCATTGACAACAAAGTGCATACCCATCTTTCCCTCTTCACAATCGGGATAGAGACAGCTTACCTGAATAACAGCTCTTGTCTTTTCAAACTTTTTCTTAAGTTAAGGAACATCGTTTGCGATAACCTTAACAAGCGGCAAAGCAGCATTTAAAAATATTTTGTTGGAATATAAATCTTCCATTGTTGCCATAATGTTTGCCTCCTTGTTTTAATTAAAATTCATCGTCCCAGTTGTCGTCTTCTTCGAAGTCTTTCTTCATAACTTCACGAATAGCAGCAATGATACCGTTTGTATCAATACCAACTTCTGA
>CAYPMB010000003.1:31079-103716 GCA_964411915.1 uncultured Faecalibacterium sp. | reverse complement strand
CTCTGCTTGTAAGGCAGATGCTCTCCCAGCTGAGCTATGCTCCCATGTGTTTCGCACATCTAATCTTTAGTGCTTGAATACTATACCAAAAAACAACCGGTTTGTCAATACAATTTTTCAAAAATTTTTGATTTTTCTCTAATTTTATATATTTCTCTCTCCCTCCCCTTTCTACTATATGAAGATAACTCCCCTAAGTTGACAAAAGGTGAGCAGTAAAGCACTGCCCACCCTGTACCTATAATAATATTATTTTTATGCGTTATTTGCCCTTATCATCATGTCGGTGTAAAACTTGAAGAATTCTTCTTTTGTTCCAAGTTCACCGGTCTCAGCCGCAGTGCAAAAATCATAATGATCCACGCCCATAAGAGTCGGCATGACATACCATATTCCCGGTTGTAACTCTCGGTTCTCATCATAAGTCACATGATCCTCGTTAAAGGGATATAGTGCGCTCTTAAGTGGCACAATGCCGTCATTCGGACCCCAGGACTTATCAATAAACTTTCCGCCTAAGAAAATATTTACAGAACCGGAAATCATGATAGATGCGGGAATGAACATTAAGAAAACATTTTCCGTATCCTTACTTATATTAGTATAACCTCTGTCGTTGGTCTCTGTGATGCATGATGTATATGAGAAATAGTATGCCGTCTTTACGGTCTTGATCTTCTTGTTAAGTTCCTCTGCACCCTGAACTGTCATATCATAACCGCAATGGTCATTGGACACTGCCATTTTCATGCTTTTTGCTATGCTTACCTTCGGCTGTTCTTCCCCTGAGTTCGGGTCAGCGCTTATTCCCCAATGGTCAAGCATAAGATCCATTTTGAGAATACCTGTGCCTATGCTTGCTTGAATCATCATAACGATCATTGCCGCAGGAATAATAGTATCTGACATATAGTTTGAAACTGTTGAGCCGTTGTGAGGTGCTGACATTGCAGAAACAGAATGAATTGCATTATCGTGGCCGCCCTTGAAAAGTTCTGAACAATCTTCACCCGATGCCTCAATTTCCTCCTGATCACCATAAGCGATGAGAGAAGCGAAAAGTCTGACAGTTGCACCACCGAAAGAATGACCCACAAGATTTAATGGACTTTCAAGATCCCAAGGCTCTCCCATTGTCGCCTTTCCTGTGTAATCTCTGCCATATCTTTCATGTCCACACTTTTTTGAATGAGCCTCACCATAGTCAACAACAGTGCCTGTCAACTGAGCATACAGTTCACAGGATCTATCCCATGCGCTGCTCAAGCCTCCTACCGGTGGATTATAAACTTCATAACCTTGGTTACGAAGATAAGTCATAACATTGTTTTCCGGCTGTATGCCCCAGTATGGAGAGCCTTCCTCCATGGGTGAGCCTTCGCCCCAGCCTAACATTCCGTGAACATAAATGAACGGATAATCGGTTTTCGTTTTTTCCTTTGCAAAAGCCGGCATACCTAAACTTAAAATCAGGCTGAAACAAAGAATAAGGCTGACAAGTGATAAAATCGGTTTTCTTTTCATATTTGTTCCTCCGTTTTCAATGTTATATATAGTATGCTCATATTACCATAATGTTTTTTAAAAGTCAAGGTGTCGTTATATATATTGCATATTTTTAACGCATATATGTTTATTTTTTTGTGTAAGTTTCGTTAATTCGTCAATAAAGTTTCTGTTTCAAGCCTATTATTTTTCTGCACTTGACAAATCCGAACAAAAGTTATAAAATAGGTGATAATATTGACAAAAACTGTGAACGAGTTTTAGTAGGTGCTGACGGAAACAAACACAGAAAGCGGTCTTTTGCTGAGATGATCGCAATGCCCTCTTTACCGAAATTCGCCTCGGGAGTTTCCCTTAAAACGGGATGTAGTTGCTGCATTAAAGCAAAACAAGTGGCGGTGTCTTACCGCAATTTGAGTGGTACCGCGGATTTTATTCGTCTCATGCAGAAATGTGTGAGACGATTTTTTGTTTAATATACACTTATACGGAGGTTATTATGGACGAGAGAATTGTCAGCTTAAAGGCTCAGTTTGAAGCTGATTTAAGCAAAATCGAAAATGTTGCCGACCTTGAAGGCATCAGAGTCACATATCTTGGTAAAAAAGGCAGTATTACCGACTTACTTAAAGGTATGAAAGACTTACCTAATGAAGAAAAAAAGGCATTCGGTCAAGATGTAAACACTCTTAAGGCAGATGCCACAAACAAAATTGCAGAAAAAATGCAGGAACTTAAAGAAAAGGAAATTCAGGCTGAAATCAACTCAATGCCCCTTTTCGATTTATCAATGCCTGCCAAGTTGGATAGAGGCTCATATCACCCAATCACTTTAGTTCAGCGCCAGTGCGAAACCATTTTCAAATCAATGGGCTTCACAGTGGAAGATTACAGCGAAGTTGTAACCGACTATGAATGTTTTGAATCTCTCAACATTCCGAAGCACCACCCTGCCCGTGATATGCAGGACACATATTACCTTGAAAACGGTCAGCTTCTTAAGTCTCAGACTTCAGCCGCTCAGAACGCTATTTATAAAAAGTATAAAGATGCACTTATCAATGACGGTGTACCTATTAAGGCTATCTTCCCGGGAAGATGTTTCAGAAATGAGGCAACAGACGCTTGCCATGAGAACACTTTCTTCCAGATGGAAGGCGTTATGGTTGATAAGAACATTTCAATTTCAAACCTTATCTTCTTTATGAAAACCATGCTTTCCGAAGTTTTCCAAAAGGATATCAATGTCCGTCTCCGTCCCGGATTTTTCCCATTCGTTGAACCGGGATTTGAGCTTGATATCAGCTGTCTTATTTGTGGCGGCGAAGGCTGCCCTTCATGTAAGCACAGCGGTTGGCTTGAACTTTGTCCTTGCGGTATGATTCATCCGGAAGTTTTGAAAGCCGGCGGAATTGATCCGGAAGAATACACAGGCTTCGCATTCGGTCTCGGTCTTACCCGTCTTGCAATGATGAAATACGGTGTTAAGGATATTCGTGACTTAAACGGCGGTAATCTCAAGAGCTTGTCACAGTTTACCGATGACGAATAAGAAAGGAGTTTAGATCAATGTTTTTATCAATGAATTGGATATCAGATTTCGTTGACTTAACGGGTCTTGATAAAATTAAACTTATAAATCAGTTCTCTCTTTCAACAGCAGAAGTTGAAAACGAGATATTCTTTAAAGGCAGTGATATCAGCGATATCGTTGTCGCTCAGATCATGTCAGTTGAGGATCACCCCAACTCAAAGAAACTTCATCTTTTGAAAGTTGACGCAGGTGACGGAAAACTCACTGATGTTGTATGCGGTGCGCCAAACGTTCGTGTGGGCATGAAAACAGCTTTTGCTAAAGTCGGCGCTCAGATTGGCGAAATCACTATTGCTCCTCGCCCTCTTGCAGGATTTGACTCATTCGGTATGTGCTGTTCCGAAAAAGAAATCGGCATCAGCGATGACAACTCCGGCATTATGGAAATAACCGAAGATGTACCAAACGGAACAGATATTAAGGAAGTTTATGATATTGAGGATATAGTTTTTGAAGTTGACAACAAGTCACTGACAAACCGCCCCGACCTTTGGGGTCATTACGGAATTGCCCGTGAGTTTGCTGCTCTTGCCGGCAGAGAGCTTAAGCCTCTTGAGTCAGTCGATCTTTCACAATATGATAATCTTCCGAAAATCGACATGAAAATTGAGGACAAACTCTGCCAGAGATATTCATGTTTACAGGTTGAAAACATTACAAAGAATGTCAGCCCTGTCAACATGAGAATTCGTCTTTTCTATTGCGGTATGCGTGGTATCAACCTTCTTGCCGACCTTACAAACTATCTTATGCTTGAAATGGGTCAGCCAATGCACGCTTTCGACTCAAGAAAAGTTGAAAAAATTCGCATTAAGAGATTTGACACTCCTTTCGTGTTCCAAACACTTGACGGAGTTGAACGCAACATTGACGAAAACACTCTCATGATCTGCAACGGTGACACACCTGTTGCCATTGCCGGTATTATGGGTGGTCTTGACAGTGAAATCGTTGAAGGCACAACAAAACTCACTCTTGAATCAGCAACATTCGATGCTGTTTCCATTCGTAAATCAACTGTTCGTCTTGCTCACAGAACAGACGCTTCCATGCGTTATGAAAAGTGCCTTGACCCTCAGATGACTGTTCCTGCCATTGCAAGATTTGTGAAACTTCTCAAAGATATTGACAGCGGTGTTCAGGTTATTTCATCTCTCACAGATGAAGTTGCATTTGAATATGACACTGTAAAGCTTGACTTTGACAAGAACTTTGTTGACCGTTACACAGGCATTGAAATCAGCAATGACACAATTGTTAAAACACTCAAGTCCTTAGGTTTCGGTGTTGAACTTTCAGGCGACAATTTCAGCGTTGTTGTTCCAAGCTGGAGAGCAACAAAAGATGTTACAATGAAAGCTGACATTATTGAAGAAATCACAAGAATTTACGGATACGATAACTTCGATATTCACACAGCCTCTGCTCCTCTTTATCCTGTTCGTGCTGACATGGAAAAGACAGTTGAGGACAGAATTAAGGATATATTGGTTAAGCGTTACTCTCTTCATGAACTTCACTCCTATATCTGGGCATATTCAGATGAATACAAGGCTCTCGGTATGGAAGTTGAAAGCAACATTAAGCTCGTTAACGCCACCAACCCCAACATTGAAACAATACGCAAGTCCATTGTTCCAACTCAGCTTTGCCAGGTTAAGTATAACACCTCTTACAGTTCAGATTTCGGCGTGTTTGAAATCGGCAGAACCGTTGATGGTGTTGACGAAAACAACCTTTGCAAAGAATACAAGAAGTTGGCAGTGACTCTCTTCAGCAAGACCAAGTCAGCTGAGACTCTTTACTTCGGACTTCGTGATATGCTTGCTGTTATGGCTGATGACATTAAGCACTCAAAACTCACTTTCGAGAAAATGGAAGCTACTCACTCATATCAGCATCCGGTTAATCTTAATGCAATTTACTGTGACGGCAAAAAGATCGGTGAAATCGGTCTTATCCATCCTGTTGTTTCAAAGAAGATTGACAAGAAAGCAAACATTGTTTATGCTGAAATAGATGTTAAGGAATTTTCAACCATTGAAAACGCAAGCATTGCTTATGCAGAGCCAAGCCGTTTCCCTGAAATGGAAATCGACCTTTCATTTATCACAGACACATTCGCTCCCATAGCTAAGGCTGTTGAAAGTCAGAATTGCAGTCTTATTAAGAATGTTGATGTTGTTGACACTTACGCTGATGAAAACGGCAAGTCAATCACAGTAAGAATACTCTTCTCTCACCCTGAGCGCACTCTCACAGGTGATGAGGTTAAAGAAGTGACAGATGCAATCATAAATCAGCTTAAAACTGAGGGTATTGCTCTTAAACAGTAAGTAGTTGCGGTTTGCCCCCGCCCGTCCGCGTTGTGGATGGGCGGGGGTCGCTCTTGCGCACCCCGAGCCGCAGGCGAGTGGGTGCCGAGGGCGACCCCGAGGGAAATGGATAAAGCCACTTCATTTTATAACAAATTTGAGAAAAATAAAAATATTTACAAAAAATCTCCATTTACTCTTGATAAATGGAGATTTTTTTGCGATAATGTATGTTGAATTATTATGGATGATTATATCCTTCAAAACAAAGGAGTGTTAATATTGAACGACAATATGAAACTCGCTGAACTTCTCTTCGGCGACTTAGACAAAACTCCCGAATATTATGAAGAGCTTTATCCTGCAAGAAATCTCAAGGAAGGCGCAAGAGTAACTCGTTTTGCTCCCTCCCCCACAGGATATCTTCACATAGGCGGTCTTTTCGGTGCTTTGGTTGATGTTCTCACAGCTAAGGCAACAGATGGTGTATCTTATTTGAGAATTGAAGATACAGATAAAAAAAGAGAAATTGATGACGGTGTTTCAGCTATCATCACCGGCATGAATTCTTTTGGTGTTGAATTTGACGAAGGTGTTACGGGTTTCGGCACGGAAAAAGGCGCATACGGCCCATACACTCAAAGTCAGCGTGTTGAAATTTATAAGACAGTGGCAAAAAAATTAGTTCAAGAAGGTCTGGCTTATCCCTGTTTCTGCACTTCCGAAGAACTCAGCGAACTTCGTGATAAGCAGGAAAAAGACGGTGCTCTCATTCGTGGCTATTTCGGAAAATGGGCAAAGTGCAGAGACTTGACTTTTGAAGAACAGGAAGCCAAGATCAAAGCCGGCGTTCCTTATGTTCTCCGTTTCAGAAGTAACGGAAGCGATGATAAGAGAATTTTCTTTGATGATGTTATCAGAGGCAAAATCGAAATGCCTGAAAATACCATTGACGAGGTTCTCCTTAAATCAGACGGTATTCCAACTTACCACTTCGCTCATGTTTGCGATGACCATTTCATGAGAACAACTCATGTTATCCGTGGTGAAGAATGGATCTCCTCAGTGCCGAAACATATAGCTTTGTTTAAGGCCTGCGGATTTAAAGTTCCTAAGTATGCCCACACTCCTCAGGTTATGAAAATTGACGAAGAGGACGGAACAAAGAGAAAACTCAGCAAAAGAAAAGACCCGGAGGCAGCAGTTAGTTTCTTCGTTGAAGAAGGTTTCCCGAAAGAAAGTCTCCTTGAATATCTTTTGACATTGCTTAACTCAAACTTTGAAGATTGGAGAAAGGCAAACCCGAAGGCTGAAATCTTCTCATTCCCATTCAATCTTAAAAAGATGAGTTCCAGCGGCTGTCTTTTTGACTTAGTAAAATTAACAGACATCAGCAAGAATGTAATTTCATTCATGGACGCAGATACCGTTTATGACAGAGTGAAAGTTTGGGCTGATGCATACGATAAAGAACTTTACGCTCTTCTCACAAAGGACGAGGAATACAGCAAGGGCATCTTCTCCATCGACAGAGGAACAGCCAAGCCGAGAAAGGATATTGCAAAATGGTCTGAGGTAAAAGATTATTGCAGTTACTTCTTCGATGAACTGTTTACAGGTGATTTGGAACTTCCGGAAAATATTACCGGTGAAGCTGCCAAGGAGATCATTGAAAAATATCTCACTGTTTATAACTCAGATGACGATAAGGACACTTGGTTTGCAAAAATCAAGGAAATGTGCGAACCTTTAGGTTACACTCCAAATGTCAAGGAATATAAGAAAAATCCACAGGCATACAAAGGCCATGTCGGTGATGTTTCAACAGTTATCCGCATTGCAATAACAGGAAGAAGAAACACTCCCGACCTTCATTCAATAATGACTCTCTTAGGTGAAGAAAAAGTTATTGAAAGACTTAATAATGCAAAAAATAAATTTTCAGCTTAAAGAAAGGAGATCACATGGAAGAAATTAAAGTTTCAAATTTTATACATGATTTTATTGACGAAGACCTTGAGAAAGGCGTTTATGATCATGTGCAAACTCGTTTCCCGCCCGAGCCAAACGGCTATCTTCACATCGGTCACGCAAAGGCTATATGCATAAACTTCAGCACAGCAAAGAAATACGGCGGTGTGTGCAACTTAAGACTTGACGACACAAACCCTTCAAAGGAAGATCTTGAATATGTTGAGTCAATTCAGGAAGATATACAGTGGCTTGGTTTCAAATGGAACAAGGTTCTCTATGCTTCAAGCTATTTCGATTTTATTTATGAATGTGCAGTTAAGCTCATTGAAATGGGCAAGGCCTATGTCGATGATCTTACAGCAGATGAAATCAGAGAATACAGAGGCACTCTTACCGAACCCGGCAAAGAGAGTCCTTACAGAAACCGCAGTGTTGAGGAAAATCTTGATTTGTTCAAGAGAATGACAGATGGTGAATACCCGGACGGAGCAAAAGTTCTCAGAGCAAAAATCGACATGGCTTCCCCCAACATGAATATGCGTGATCCGGTTATTTACAGAATTGCTCATATTTCACACCATCAAACCGGTGACAAATGGTGCGTATATCCAATGTATGACTTCGCTCACCCTCTTTCGGACACAAAAGAAGGAGTTACTCACTCCCTTTGCTCATTGGAATTTGAAAATCACAGACCTCTTTATGATTGGTTCCTTCGTGAACTTGGTTTAAATCAGCCATCAAGACAGATCGAGTTCGCAAGACTCAATCTTAACTACTGCCTTACAAGTAAGCGTAAGTGCTTACAGCTTGTAAACGAGGGAATAGTTGACGGTTGGAACGATCCGAGAATGGTCACAATCAGTGGTATGCGCCGTAGAGGTTATCCGGCAGAGGCAATCAGAGATTTCATTGACAGAATCGGTGTTTCAAAGGCATACAGCGTTGTTGACTTCGGTCTTCTTGAAGCCTGTGTAAGAGATAATCTTAACAAGAATGCTGATAGAGCCATGGCTGTTTTACGCCCACTTAAAGTTATCATTGACAACTATCCGGAGGGACAGACAGAGGATATCGAAGTTGAAATCAATCCGGAAAAGCCCGAATTAGGCACAAGAACCGTTAAGTTCTCAAGAGAGATCTATGTTGAACAGGAAGACTTCATGGCAGAACCTGTTAAAAAGTATTTCCGTCTCTTCCCCGGAAATGAAGTTCGTCTTAAGAGTGCATATTTTGCAACTTGCACCGGATATGAGGCTGATGATGACGGAAATATTCTTGCCGTTCACTGCACTTACGATCCGGAGACAAAGGGCGGAGATTCACCTGACGGCAGAAAAGTTAAGGGCACTCTTCACTGGGTAAGCGCTGAGGACAGCAAGGAATGTGAAGTCAGACTTTATGACAGACTTTTCAATGCTGAAAATCCTTCAGACGAATCAAAAGGCAGTTTCAAAGATAACCTTAACCCCAACTCTTTGGAAGTTCTTAAAGGTTGTCTCATTCCTGAGTTCGTTGCCTCGGCAAAACCGGGAGATGTATTCCAGTTTATGCGTCAGGGTTACTTCTGTGTTGACACAACAAGCACCCCGGACAATATTGTAATAAACAGAACTGTTGCTCTCAACTCATCATTTAAGCAAAAATAAGACAGGAAGGTAAATTATAATGAAATTAGCTTACAGAATTTCAACAGCCGTTCTTGCTTTCGGCTCAATACTTTGCGCATTTTTCTTAAAGTTTTTCGATTTCACACTTTTAATGCTCATCATACCGAAAACATACAGTTACTCAATCTTTGAGGCAATTAAGAAATTAGCCTCCACTTCCGGTTCGGAAGAAACAGCAAGCATCGGTCTTGAAACCATCAAGAATGCCATCGGTCCTATGTACAACCCGGCTTTGGCTTTCTTTATCCTTGTTGCAGTGGCTTGTATCATTGCCCTTGTAATAACAATTCTTTCAGCGGCAACTGAGCATTATATTCCACAGGCTATTCTCTCAGGTGCAGGTTTCATCATTCTCGTTATTGCCGCCGGTTGCGGTTCAACAGCTCTCGGCTGTCTCCTCGGTGATGAACCTCAGGTTACTCTTGCATCTATTGTAACAGCTCTTACGGGAGAAATTACAAGCGATAACGCTCTTTCAGCCATAGGTTCAGCCGTTTCCACAATCCAGGCTGCATACATTTCATACGGTTTCTATATTGTAATGGCTATCTTCGCAGTTATATTTATCTGGACTCTCGTTTATGCTCTCATTTCAAACAATGATCAGCCAAAAAGAGTTACAGGCAAGCACAGAAAAGAATACAAAAGAAAGAAGCCTATGAAAAGACTTAGTGCAATAGGCAAGTAAAAAAACAAAGGCTGTCAATCTCGGCAGCCTTTTAATATAGGAGAAAAGCTATGTCAGAACTTTTAGATCAACTTAAAGACGATGAACTTGATTTTACGGTAAAAATCACAGACACAGACGGCATCACTGCCCAATACGAATTTCTTGATATCGTCAATTACAGAGATATTGAATATGCTGTTCTCGATCCTATGGACGGTGAAGGTTATGTGGATATTTTCCGCATAATCATCGTTAACGGAAAAGAAAAATATAAGAGAGAGACAGATGACAAAATTCTCGACAAGGTTTTCGATATATTCAGACTTAAAAACGAGGACGAAATCGACTTCGACTAAGTTCACAGCTTCAAGTCTCTTGTGGCTCAAAATACGGAATAACAGAAACTCTTTTGCGGTATAATTATTATATACCAAAAAGAGTTTCTTTTTTTCGGAGGTTATTATGTGCGGAATAATAGGTTACAACGGTCACGATGATGCAAAAGAATATCTTATGACCGGACTTAAAAGATTGGAATACAGAGGCTATGATTCAGCCGGAATTGCTCTGTTAAAAGGCAGAGACATACTATGGGAAAAAGAAAAAGGAAAGCTGATAAATCTTGAAGAAACGGTCAGAGAAAAAGTCGATATTCTCGAAGGCAACATAGGCATCGGTCACACCCGATGGGCAACACACGGAACAGTAACCAAGGAAAATGCCCACCCTCATCTGAGCCAAAAAGGGATTTTTGCTGTTGTTCACAACGGAATAATCGAAAACTACGGCATACTTAAAGAAGAACTTATCAAAGAGGGCTACACATTCAAGTCGGAGACAGACACGGAAGTTATTGCTCAACTGCTTGAAAAATACTATTCGGGAAGTGTCATCAGTGCTATTTCCAAAGTTTCCTCCATACTTAAAGGGTCGTTCGCTCTTGCCATAATCTGCAAGGAATGTTCCGACAAACTTTTTTGTGTCAAGCGGGGAAGTCCTCTAATTGTCGGTTCGGGAGAAATGGGCAACTTTATTTCTTCCGACATATATGCTGTTTCACAATACTGTCACAGTGTATATAAACTCGAAGAAGATGAAATATCCGTTCTTAAACCAAGTTCCATCAGCTTTTACGCCAAAGACCTCTCCCCCATTCAAAAAGAAAGTTACAAGCCCACCATTGAGTTTCAATCAGCTGACAAGGAAAGCTTTCCTCACTTTATGTTAAAGGAAATTCACGAACAACCGAAAGCTATTCGTGACACTGCCAGAGCCTTTGATTTCAATGAAATAAAATCGAAAATCGACTTTGACAGCATCAACAAAATCTGTATTTCCGCTTGCGGTTCAGCTTATCATGTTGGTTTTATGGGGAAATATATAATCGAAAGTTTATGTGAGATATCAGTTGAAACAGATATTTCTTCTGAATTTCGATATCGTCAACCGGTAATCGGTGAAAACACTCTTGTCGTAATCATCTCTCAAAGCGGAGAAACGGCTGATTCTTTAGGTGCATTGCGACTTGCAAAAAAGAGAGGCTCTAAGGTTTTATCCATTGTCAATGTTCCGGAAAGCTCCATTGCAAGGGAAAGCGACTGCGTTATTTATACACAAGCAGGGCCTGAAATCGCTGTTGCCACAACCAAGGCATATTCGGCACAACTTGTCACTATCTATTTATTAGGGATACACTTAGGGGCATACCTAAAGAAAATCGAGGCAGACACAAGAGACTTATTTTTAAGTCAAGTGGCTCAATTACCCGAAAAGGTACAGGAAATATTAGATCAAGAAAGCAAAATCAAAGAACTTGTGCCAATTTTAAAAGACTGCGATCACATTTATTTCATCGGCAGAAACACTGATTACGCTATTGCGCTTGAGGCGTCTCTTAAGATGAAAGAAATCAGCTATATCCCTTGTGAGGCTTACGGTGCGGGAGAATTAAAGCACGGCACTTTATCTCTCATTGAAGAAGGAACTGTTATTGTGGCTCTCGCTTGCAATGACTCAGTTTTCAAGAAAACCGAAAGCAACATTCAAGAGGTCAAGTCCAGAGGAGGAACGGTTATTTGTTTCACCACGGAAAAACACAAACATGAAATAAGGGACACTGATCATGTTTTCCTTCTTCCCGATTTCGATAATTTCTTCTCGGGTTCTCTTGAAATTCTCCCCATGCAGTTATTAAGTTATTACATTGCTAAGGAAAAAGGGTGCGATATTGACAAGCCACGAAACTTAGCCAAGTCTGTCACCGTGGAATAGGGAGGTTTGTTCTTTAGGCAGCCCCCGGTGGCGAGGGTTTGCGGCGCAGCCGCAAACAAGGGTGCCGCAGGCACCCTCCACCCTGCGAAGCAGGGTGCCTCGCCACCGGGGGCTGCCTCCTGCACAAACCCAAAAGCACCGCACAGCCTAAAAGCTGTGCGGTGCCTATTTCGTATTTATTGTTTCATTTGATACAATTAAGCGTTATTTTCTTCTTCAACAATGTGTCTTCCCATGAGAACACCCATTACTGATGCCATCATAAGTCCTCGTGTCCAGCCGCTGGAATCTCCTAAACAGTGTAAACCTTTTACGCTGGTATTAAACTTTTCGTCCATTTTAACCCTGTTGCTGTAAAACTTAAGTTCCGGAGAATATAAGAGAGTCTCAGTTGCTGCAAAACCGGGAACAACATGATCAACAGCTTGAATGAAGTTTATAATGTTGAGCATGGCTCTGTATGGCATGGCAGCTGTTATGTCACCGGCAACAGCATCAGGAAGTGTTGGTCTTAAGTTGGATTGAGCAAGCTCCTTTGCCCATGTTCTCTTGCCGTCAAGTATATCACCGTAACGCTGAACAAGAATATTGCCTGCACCTAACATATTTGTGAGTTCACCAACTTTGCGAGCATAATCAATAGGCTGATTAAAGGGCACATTGAAATTGTGGGAACATAAAATTGAAAGATTGGTGTTGTTGGACTTCAGTTCCTTATATGAATGACCGTTAACAACCGCTAAATCGTTGTCATAGTTCTCCTGACTTACAAAACCACCCGGATTTTGGCAGAAAGTTCTCACCTTGTTCTTGAATGGCTTTGGATAACCGATGAGTTTTGACTCGTAAAGAACCTTGTTAACAGTTTCCATGATCTCATTTCTGACTTCAACTCTTACACCAATGTCAACTGTGCCCGGCTGATGAGCAATATTGTGTTCAGCGCAAATTCTTTCAAGCCAATCTGCACCTCTTCTGCCGGTGGCAACGATAGTTTTCTCCGCAGTTACGCTGTGCTCTGTTTTTCCGTCAGTAATAATAACACCTAAACAGTTGCTTCCATCAAAAATCAAATCGGTACATTCATATCCGAACATCATCTCGACGCCATTGTCTGCAAGATAGTTTTCTATGGCAAGATAGATATCCTGAGCCTTTTCAGTTCCCATGTGACGAATCGGACAGTCAACAAGTTTAAGACCGGCTTGAATGGCTCTCTTTCTGATATCCTTAACTTCCTCGTAATTGCTTACGCCTTCAACATGAGTGTCAGCACCGAATTCGAGATAAATCTTGTCTGTATAATCAATCGTATCTTGAGCAAGAGTCTCACCAATAAGTGTCGGCAAATCACCGCCCACTTCGTATGAAAGTGAAAGTTTTCCGTCAGAAAATGCACCTGCACCGGAAAAGCCTGTTGTAATGTGACAATAGGGTTTGCATTTAACGCACTTCTTTGTTTTTGATTTAGGGCAAGCTCTCTTCTCAATTGACTGACCTTTTTCAATGAGAAGAATTTTCTTTTTTGAGCCTTTTCTTATCATTTCAAGAGCTGTAAAAATACCGGCAGGGCCTGCACCGATAATTACCACATCTGTTTTCATTTTTATTACCTCCGCAATACTTTCGGCTATTATATTAAGTATGCCTTTTATATGTTCTCAACATTAAGTATTATATCTTAATACAAAATTTATATCAAGTAAATAATCATTAATTTATTTTGTATTGATAAATTCAAAATCATAAAGTATAATTTGATTATAGAAAATTTTAAAGAAGAAAACAGGAGGAAACATTATGAATCCCATAATCAAAATCATGGAACGCTCTTGGGAACAGACGGGAAAATCCGATAATGAAAGACTGGCTAAACAAAGTGAACCTGAAAGCGTGGAACAAATCAACAATATCGCCTATATAAAGGACGGAGACAATTATCACCTCCTCGATGTGTATTATCCGAAAGGCACAAAAAAGAAACTGCCTGTAATTATTGATATTCACGGTGGCGGTTGGATGTATGGGGATAAAGATTTAAACAAGATTTATTGCCTTAACCTTGCCAAAAGAGGTTTTGTGGTTTTCAATATCAGTTACAGACTTTATCCCAATGCCACAGTGATCGAACAGCTTCAGGATTGCGCTTTTGCTCTTCGCTGGATAAGTGAAAATTTGAAAGACTATCCTTGTGATAAAAACAATATTATGCTTACGGGAGACTCTGCCGGAGGTCAGCTCAGTGCTTACTCAGCTGCATTGCTTACAGATGAAAAGTTAAGACAGGTGTTTAATGTCGTTGACGGAAAAATCAAACTCACTGCCCTTATGCTGACTTCACCTGTGGCTTTTATGAAAAACGGAGGTCTTATCTCCATTTACACCAAGCTTATGTGGGGTGACAACTTTAAGGGCAAGGCAACTTACGGATATATGGATATTGATGAGATGCTGAACACAGCCTGCTTACCCCCAACTGTTCTCATTACAAGTAGCGGTGACTCCCTTGCAAGAGAACAGACAAGAAGATTAGCTGCTCTTCTTGAAGAAAAAGGAACAGAAACAAAACTTATGGATTTCGATAAGTTTTTCGGCATTGATCTGCCTCATGTGTTCCCTGTTGTTGAACCGGAAAGCGTTGCCGGCTCTCTCGCAATTAACGGTGGAATTAACTTTTTCCTGTCTCAAATTGAGAAGAAAAAGGTAAAAAAATAAAACTGACGAGGAATAGTATGAATAACAAGACTGAATTTAAAGTTGAAAAAATCAATGAAAGAATATATATGATCAGTGAGTATGGCATATCAAACGCATATCTTGTTATTGGCGATGAGAAATCTCTTTTGATCGACTGCGGTATTGGTATCGGCAACATTGCCGGCTGTGTGAAATCTCTGACGGATAAGCCTATCATTCTTGCCGCCACCCATGCCCATGTTGACCATATCGGTGCTGCTCACCAGTTTGGAAAAATATATATTCACAAAAACGATTTACCTATGGTTCGGTTTCAGTCATCACACAATTACAGATGTCAATACATGAAAAAGCACCCTTCCACCCGAAAATACAATCTTGATCCTCAGAGCTTTGCAAAACAAAAGCCTTACCTTTTCATAATTCCCTTCGGAAATCACCATAAATTCGACTTAGGGAATATAACGGTGGAAGCCATCTTAACTCCGGGACACTCATCAGGTTCTGTCTGTTATAAAATTGACACGCTTAAGATTTTATTCGTTGGTGACAACTATATTCCCATTCTTAATTTCAGGTATGCTTTTGGTTCAGCCTTAACCAAGTGGCTTAAAAAAACAAAAGAACTTTTCCCTCTCTATGCCGACTATGCCATTTACGGCGGCCACGGTCAACACCCGGTTTCATACACCACAATTAAGTGGCAACAGGAAACAGTTGAAAGGATAATTTCTTCCACAGAGGCAAATAAACCGAGAAGCAGAAGAACGGTCATCACAATTAACAAAAATGAAGATCACGCATCGGTTATTTACAGAACGGACAGAATATTATAATCGCATAAGAGAACCATAACTGCCTGCTTTACAGCGGGCGGTTATTTTTTTGGTTAAAAGCATATATTGTGTTGCTTTTTGAAATGAAAAGTTAAAAGCACAAAATATCGTTATGCGTTTTTGATATAACTGCCATATTCCCGTTTTCCCCTTATTGATTGACTTATTTGCAACTTTAAAAAAATGAAGTAAAAAGACTTCAAGATAATCTGTATCATATTAAACAGATTTACAATTATGGTTATATAAATTTTATCATAGCATATTTTGGGTTTTTAGATTGACAAAATCACAAGATGTGGTATAATTCACTATGTTATGTCTTTATAAATAAAATAAGAATTCAATATAGAAAGGACGGAGGATATGAAGGTAATTAAGCGAAACGGCAGTGAAGTTGATTTCGATATAACCAAAATCATCACTGCTATCACAAAAGCCAACGAAAATGTCGAAGATGAGACAAGAATGACTCCAATGCAAATAAAAAGAATTGCAGAAGCAGTTGAAATAAGATGCTTGAGAATGAACCGAGCTCCCAGTGTTGAAGAAATTCAGGATCTTGTTGAAACTCAGATCATGGCACACGGAGCATACGAAGTTGCAAAGAAATATATCACTTACAGATATACAAGAGCCCTTGTGCGCCGTTCAAACACAACTGATGATAAAATTCTCAGTCTTATTGAGTGTTGCAATGAAGAGGCAAAGCAGGAAAATGCCAACAAAAACCCAACAGTTAACAGCGTTCAGCGTGACTATATGGCAGGTGAAGTCAGCCGTGACTTAACCAACAGACTTCTTCTCCCGGAAGAAATCGTTAAGGCTCACGAGGAAGGTATTATCCACTTCCATGACACTGACTATTATGCACAGCATATGCACAACTGTGATCTTGTCAACCTTGAAGATATGCTTCAAAACGGCACTGTTATCTCAGGCACTATGATTGAGCGTCCTCACAGTTTCTCAACAGCTTGTAACATTGCAACTCAGATCATCGCTCAGGTTGCAAGTAACCAATACGGCGGTCAGAGCATTTCTCTTACTCACCTTGCTCCCTTTGTGCAGGTAAGCAGAGAGCGCATACAAAAAAATCTTGCCGTTGAACTTGAAAGCACCGGAGTAAAACTTACAGATGAACAGTTTGACAAGATTGTGGAAAAGCGTCTCAGAGATGAAATCAAGAGAGGCGTTCAGACAATTCAATATCAGGTTGTAACTCTCCTTACAACTAACGGTCAAGCTCCTTTCGTAACTGTATTTATGTATCTTGGTGAAGCTAAGAACGAGCAGGAAAAGAAAGACCTTGCAATTATTATTGAGGAAACTCTCCTCCAGCGTTATCAGGGTGTTAAAAACGAAGCAGGCGTTTATGTGACTCCCGCTTTCCCAAAGCTCATTTATGTTCTTGAAGAACAGAATATACATGAAGATTCACCGTACTACTATCTTACAAAGTTGGCAGCAAAATGCACAGCTCGCCGTATGGTTCCCGACTATATTTCAGAAAAGAAGATGTTGGAATTAAAGGTTGACGCTAACGGCGAAGGTCACTGCTACACCTGTATGGGTTGCCGCAGTTTCCTCACTCCGTATCTTGATGAAAACGGTAAACCGAAATATTACGGCAGATTTAACCAGGGTGTTGTAACCATCAACCTTGTTGACGTTGCTCTTTCATCAGGAGGCAATATTGAGGAATTCTGGAAGATATTCGATCAGAGACTTGAATTGTGCCACACAGCACTTATGTGCCGTCATGAAAGACTTAAGGGCACTCTTTCAGATGTAGCTCCTATTCTTTGGCAGCACGGTGCAATTGCAAGACTTGAAAAAGGCGAAAAGATCGACAAGCTCCTTTACGGCGGTTACTCGACAATTTCCTTGGGTTATGCAGGTCTTTACGAATGTGTTAAATACATGACAGGAAAGAGTCACACCGATCCAAGTGCAACACCTTTTGCATTAAGCGTTATGCAATATATGAACGATGCTTGCAAAAAGTGGAAATCAATTCATAATATTGATTTCAGTCTTTACGGTACTCCTCTTGAGTCAACAACATATAAATTTGCTAAATGTCTCCAGAAGCGTTTCGGCATTATCCCCGGCATAAATGACAAGGGATACATAACAAACAGCTATCACATTCATGTAAGTGAAGAAGTTGATGCATTCACAAAGTTGGCATTTGAGTCTCAATTCCAGGCTCTTTCACCCGGTGGTGCTATAAGCTATGTTGAAGTTCCCGATATGCAAAACAACTTAGAGGCTGTTTTACAGGTTATGAAGTTCATTTATGAAAATATTATGTATGCTGAACTTAACACCAAGTCAGATTATTGTCAAGTTTGCGGCTGGGACGGAGAAATCCAAATTGCAGATGTGGACGGCAAACTGGTTTGGAAGTGTCCGAAATGCGGCAACACAGATCAGAGCAAAATGAATGTTGCTCGCCGTACCTGCGGATACATTGGCACACAGTATTGGAACCAGGGAAGAACTCAAGAAATCAAAGAAAGAGTTTTACACTTATAATAAAGGAAAATGGGCGAATTTTATATTCGCCCATAAATGATTATATTATGAATTACTGTAACATTAAATTTTTCGATATTGCCAACGGTGAAGGAGTCCGCACCACTCTTTTTGTTTCCGGTTGCACCAATCACTGCGAACACTGTTTTCAGCCTGAAACCTGGGATTTTAACTATGGCAGTGAATTCACCTCGGAAACGGAAAAAGAAATTCTCGACTCCCTTGCCCCATATTATGTCAACGGATTGACTCTTTTAGGCGGTGAACCCTTTGAGCCTAAAAATCAGCCTGTTTTGACTTCATTTTTGAAAAAGGTCAAAGAGAGATATCCGGATAAGGACATTTGGTGTTTCACCGGATTTACTCTTGACAATGAGCTTTTAAAGGAAGGCTCATATCCTCGCTGTCAATCCACAGATGAGATGCTTTCGCTTATTGATATTCTTGTTGACGGAAGATTTGTTGAAAGTCTCAAAGATATTTCCTTGCGTTTCAGAGGTTCTTCAAATCAGAGAATAATCGATATGAACGAAACAAGGAAACAAGGAAAGATTGTTATTTGGAGCAAAACCCAAATACAAAGATAAATAACAGAAGATTCGATTTCGCTAAGGTGATGTCGGATCTTTTTTTGAGCGCCCCGCGGTCGTGGGGCGCGGAATCTTTTGTCTGCCGGAGGCAGACTTCGTCCGGCTTATGGAAAGGTTTGGGGAAAAGGTTGGTTCAGCGGCGGGGGCGAAGGTTTGTGCCGAAGGCACAAACAAGCGTGGCGGAGCCACGCTTCCCCCGATGCCGAAGGCATCGGGGGCTTCGCCCCCGCCGCCCACTCCCTGCAATCAAAAAACTCCGACCTTGCACCCTTTCCGTCAGTCCAAAGTCGAAGTTTTTATGCTTATTTACATTTTGTTGGCGATTATGTATCTGAGAATATTCATTGCGCCTCTTTCGAGTTCGCCCCTCGAAAGTCCTCCGGGCTGATCAAGAGAAGTCAAGGTGTTGCCGTTGTTAGCATAATCCTTCTTCGTTCTGTCCATATTACCCGGCATAAGTACATCAACTTGCGCTCTGATTCGATAAGCGTTGTCGCAAATAAACGGGAATTCCGGTGACACTGCTTTCTGCATCCACCAGTCTGTTATTGCCACTCCGTCAAATCCCCATTCACCTCGCAATACAGTGGTTGCAAGATCGTAATTATAATGGCTCCAAACACCGTTTATCTTGTTGTAACTTGTCATTATAACCTTGGGTGATGCCTCCTTAACGGCAATTTCAAATCCCTTTAAATATATCTCACGAAGGGCTCTTTCGGAAACTCGTGAATCGTTTCGATTACGGCATACTTCTTGATTGTTGCAAGCAAAATGCTTAACACACGCTGAACCCCCAAGAGATTGAATACCCTTAACTGCTGCTGCCGCCATTTCACCGCTTATAACCGGATCTTCGGAATAATATTCAAAGTTTCTTCCGCAAAGAGGATTTCTGTGAATATTAAGTCCCGGGCCGAGGAAAACATCAATTTTATGATATTCCATTTCTTTGGCAATGCCTTCATAAAGTTCTTCTACCAACTTCTTGTTCCATGTGAAAGCAAGGGTTGTTCCGCAAGGAAGAAGTGAGGCTGTCTTGTTAACTCTTAAACCGGAAGGTCCGTCACAAGTTATCACTGCCGGTATGCCATAGTATCTCAATGACGGATGTATGCCACCGAATGAACCACCGTTTTTCGGTGTTTGTGCATAATAGCTGTTCATTATGCCGTGACCTCTTGAAATGCTTTCAAGTTCTTCACCTGTAAGCTGAGAAACAAAATCCTCAAGGCTGACTTCTCCGGATTTGACCTGAGAAAGTTTATATCCCCTATCCCCTTTATATCCTATCGTTTTCGGAAGGTTTTGGAGTATGCGCTCCTTAAGGCTTCGTTCGCCGTCTCTGAGAAGTTCGTAATATTCTTTTACTTCACCATTTTCTTCTCTGGCTTTAATTCTGAAGAATGTGTTTTCAACACTGCATACCTCTGAAAGTTCTTCAACAACTTTGGTTTCGTCCACTGTGATCTTGCCTGCAACAGTTTCAGCTCTGACGCTGTTACCCACATAGAAAACATATTCACCTTTTTCAAGAACATAAGCCGACTTGTGTCCTGTTTCTCCCTCATCGTCATAAGATGCTATGGCGTAATCAGAAACAGAGAATGACAGTTTTTGGCTCTTACCGGGTTTAAGGAGTTTTGTTTTTTCAAAAGCAACAAGACTTCTTGCCGGTTTTCCAAGTTTGCCCTGAGGTGCTTTGACATAAAGCTGAACAACTTCCTTACCGTCAACATTTCCTGTGTTGGTAACGCTGACCTCAATCTTGAATTTTCCATTTTTGAGAGTCTCAGACTTTATGACTTCTATGCTGAAATCTGTATAAGAAAGACCGAAACCGAAAGGATAAATTACTTTGTCCTTTGCAAAAGTCTCAAAATATCTGTATCCGACAAATATATCTTCGCTGTATTCATTATATTCCTTACCGCCAAAGGCCTTTGAAGATGGATAATCTTCATAATGTCTTCCTATGGTGTCTGCAAGTTTACCGCTTGGATTAACATTGCCGCAAAGAATATCAGCCACTGCATTACCGCTTTCCTGACCGCCTTGACCTGCAAAAAGAATAGCGGAAATTTTGTCACTGTATTCCTCTGTCCAAGCCATGTCAATTAAATTGCCACAATCCATAACTACGATAACCTTATCAAACTTTGAGCATATAAGATCAATGTTCTGTTTTTCGATTTTAGTTAAATAATAACTGCCCTCAATAAGTTTATTTTCTCTGTCCTCACCTGCTGCTCTGCCGATAACCACAACAGCCTTGTTGCACTGAGCAGAAGCCAATGTAACGATTTCCCTCTTTAAAGGCATCTCATCATAATTCATTGGCCAGTTGCCCCAAAAGCCCTCATCGGGAACATTGGACTTTTTCTCACACCATGCCTGATAATATGATGCTAAGTTTTCATAAATACCGATTTGGCAGTTACGCATTCCGTCAATAAGATTAACTTTATAAGGAGCGTTAACATCTCCCCCACTGCCGTAACCTACACAGAAATAGTTATATTGACATCTTCCGAAAACAGCCACCTTGTCACTTTTTTTCAATGGCAAAGCACCATCATTTTTCAAAAGTACGCAGCCCTCTGCACCGGCTGTTCTTATAAGTTTATCCATCCCCTCATTGCAGTAACCTGCATCAGCACCGGTGCCTGTCTCCTGGCTTAATCCGGCAGGATCGAGCATAGCGCTGACTTTGTTAACGGTTTTGGAAATTATTTTCTTCATTGTTGACATATCTTCTTTTCCTCCTTTGCTATTTCTTGATGCTTTATTTCTATTTGCTTTATTATACTTTATGAAATAAAAAAAATCAATATAAAACAAAATCCCTCGGTGAAAACCGAGGGATATGTTTTGCATTACTGATTATTCGTTGTTGCCACCAAAAATCATAGCAAATACTTCCTTAATGCCGTCGATGATCATCTTGATAGCATCGAATACCTGATTAATTACTTCTGTCATGAGTAGAACTCCTTTCTCCGCATTATTTAATTTGCGAAACAATTATAACACATTTAATTTTTTAGTCAACACATACACTGTTTTTTTAATTTTTATTCAATCTTTCGTAATTATTTTCGACCAATGTCGATTATCACTGTTCCATTGACCTGAATTTCAACTTCACCTTTAAATCTTTCCTTGCACTCGATTTCAGTTCCGTCTTTCACAACCGAATAGTCATATTTGTCATCAAGGCAAACTACCACATAACTTGGATTATCAGATGAGTTAGTCAATTTAAGACTCACACCGGTGTTATCTTCATTAAATTCACATTTTTCCACCAGCATATCAAATCCTGTTGTTATCGTTCCCGGTTTGAAATAAGTTGTCGCCCACATATTTATAGGTGTGGAAAGTCCTCCAAAATTATGGAACCATCCGCCTCTGCCTGTTACAACGCTGACCATTTCAAAAGTATAGTAATTATACTCACACTCTCGTTTCCAAATATCAAGAGCCATTCTTGCGATTTCATAAGCAAAGTCAACTTCGCCTAAATCAAGCATTGTCTTAAACAAAAACCACTGATGAGAGAACCAGATATTACCGTTCCAATATCCGTTAACTTTGAAATAAGAAGCAGAAACATCAACTGCACTTATACCGTAAGGACTGAGCATATTCTTCTCACTTTTCAAATGAGCAAGAATTTTCTCTTTCTGATTTTCATCGCACACTCCGGCAATAATGGGATAAATACCGTCAAGACCCTTATTCACATTTTCACCCTGTGCGTTAACATATTTTTCCACAGGGTTATAATCTTTATCATGAAGAACATAGCTGTAATATCCGCTTTCATCGTCCCATGAATAGGTGTTAAGAGCTGTTTTCAGTTTTGCAATATCTTGGCGGTATACCTTTTCGTCATCTTCTCTTCCGGTGAGTTTGGAAGCCATGATCATGATTTTAGCGCATCTTATAGCCTGAGATGTGGTTATAACCGGTGCGGCAGTGTCACGGAGATTTTCTTTCATCATTGCAACCTGAGCCGGATAGTCGTCCATGCCGGAAGAAGAATAGAAGTAATCATAAGTTGTCAAAAGTCCGCTTTTGAACTTTGCTGTTGTTGAACCTCTGATTTTACCTAAATAGAAGTCATAATAAAGTTTCAGACGATCGTAATACTTAGCGGCTATTTCTTTTCCGCCATTTTTATTCATCAGTTCAAAGAAGATATAAAACTGAACAGGAACGGGAGAGCCGTGATGAACGAAGGCATAGTCCTTATTATTTTCATCGCTGAGATATGTATCGAGTATAAACTCACTGAGTTTCGGCGCATAACCAGAGAAACCTAAACCGATAAAACCGGAATCCCATGTATAAAGGCAATCCCATCTTTTTCCCGGTGTGTGGTGGATAATATATCTTCCATGCTTATATATGGGATAAACAACATTAGTAAGCACTGCGGACTTGAGAAGTTCGTTGCTCAGTTCATATTTCTTGCCAAAGTCATTGAATGTGAGCTTTTTAAACTCTTTCGCTCTTGTCTGATAAATTTCTTCGTATTCGTCACAGGTCTTATATTCTTCTTCATCTTTGGAAATAACGCTGTATACGACTTTACTTTCTCCCGGTTTGATGAAAAGAGTGTGAACGATCGCATTATGGAAAAATCCGTTATCGCTATGTTTCTCTTTAAAGGAATTAGTGAAACTTTCCGTCAAATCATCATAAGTTTCATCACTGTTTGACAATCTTGCACTCATACAGTCCTCAAGGCAACCTGTGTTTATAGTTCTGTATCTTGTGTTATCATCGAAAGTTCTCAAAATATACTTTCCGGGAGCGTCTGCATATTTAAGATATGACTTATAACCTTTGTCACATTTTTCGATTTCTATTTCCGGTTTAAATTCGTGAAGTTTGGTTTGAGTTTTCACCTTATCCGCATCTTCTTTTTCGGTTACGGCGATAAAATCTATTTCAACTCCACCTGTTCCCTGAGCCACAAATTCAAGTTTTTCCGGTACTGACTCCATGGGTACATATATATAAGCAGGGTCATCTGCTTTCTTGAAAAGAACTTCTTTTTCGCCGTTGAGGACAAAAAGTGAATCCTTATCACTGTTGATATAGTTAACCCCTACCTGTTTTCCTTGAAGATATCTAATATCGCTTGTTCTGTATCTTATGACAAGTACCGGGTTATTGAACTCTTCCTTGCAGTTCAGTTTATAACTTACTCTATCCCCTTTTTCTCCACCGAAGGGAGCAAGGTATCTGTGAGGCATGTGCCACTTTTCGGCTCTGTCGCCCAAACCTTTTCCCATATAGAAGTTATTATCCGCAAATTCGCCCTTTATTCTTGCATCTGCATTTTGCTGATCCCAAGGTCTTGTTATTGCGTAATCATAGCTTTCGTAATCTGTGGCTTTAATAAAGAAGCACTTTTCCGGAAGGGATAATTCCACATATCTGTCAAATCTATATTCTATTGAAGAAAAATAGTTAACAAGACAGTTTTGTATCAAACTTGTATTATTGAATATTTCCGTTCTTACAAGGGTGGATTCATCGCTGAGTTTCACATAAGAAACTATTGAATATGCATCATCTTTACCCTCTAAATCAAATCTGTAAGAATAGAAAGTGTAATCTTCATTGCACTGCCAAGCACGGCATCCGCACGGAACCGTAGTATTGGGCACTCGCATACCTGAGCCGAAAATTGCAGGGGCGGTTGTGAAGTCAAACCTTATGCCCTCAAGCATATCTTCGTCAACCACCCTTGATATTCCCATATATTTTTTTCCGTAAGGTCCCCACAGAGGGAACACATTGTCAAGTTTTTTCATTTTCATTCACCTTAGTTTTAAATTTAGCACCAACATTATACACTAAGTTTATATTTTTGTAAACCTGAACCGACTTATTCCCCTTTAATTTTAGATATTGCTCCCTTTTCCAACCGTGACACCTGAGCCTGAGAAATCCCCACCTCCTTTGCAACCTCCGTTTGTGTTTTACCCTGCATAAAGCGAAGTGTCAAAATGAATTTTTCTCTTTCCGACAAATTTTCGATTGCCTGTTTTATTAAGATTTCATTTATCCAATTTTCATCTGTATTATTATCTCCGATCTGATCCATCACATATATAGTGTCTCCGCCGTCATTATAAACCGGTTCATAAAGTGACACCGGATCCACAATAGCCTCAAGGGCAATAATAACACTTTCACGGCTCATTTGCATTTTCTCGGCAATTTCGTCCACTGTCGGTTCTTTATGGGTGGCATTTATAAGTTGTTCTTTAATCTGCATTGCATGATAAGCCGTATCTCTTACGGAACGGCTGACTCTAATAGGGTTATTATCCCTCAGATATCTTCTGACTTCTCCCAAGATCATGGGAACGGCATAAGTTGAAAACATAACGCTTTTTGTTAAATCGAAGTTATCAATAGCTTTAATAAGTCCTATGCACCCCACCTGGAACAAATCATCGGGATTTTCATTTTTTGCGGAAAATCTTTGTATCACACTCAAGACAAGTTTAAGATTTCCGCTTATCAATTCTTCTCTTGCTTTTTTATCTCCGGCTCTTGTTCTCTTTAAAAGTTCTGTTTTTTCCGATTCTTTCAGCACTTTCAATCCGGAAGTATTTATTCCGCAAATATCCACTTTATTAAATTTCATTTTTCTTCCCCCATCAGTCAAGTTCAAAGTAATTATTGACTTAACCAAGGTCAGATAAAACGAAAAACAGATTTTCGTGTGGAAATATTGGGAAGTGGGGTGCAGGAGGCGGGGGGCGGGGCGAAGGTTTGTGCCGAAGGCACAAACAAGCACGGCTGCGCCGTGCTTCCCCGATGCCCGCAGGGCATCGGGGCTTCGCCCCGACCCCCGCCTCCTGCACAAACCCACAAAAAAGGACTGTAAAAAACTTACCGTTTCTTACAGCCCCTAACTTATTTACTGCTTAATTCTCTGTCCGTCACATCTTCAGGATCTTCCAATTCCTTAACTTCCCCATACCGGCTTACAGCATAAAGTTTGAAAAATCTGAGATATGTCTTTCCATTTTCATTTATAACTGTGCTTACTCTGAAAACATACCAGCGAACACCGTCTTCTTCATAGCTTCGCTCAAATTCCACCACAAATTCGTTTCCGCTTTCTTCATCATAAGCGCCAACCTTGTCAGAAAGATATTTTTCAGCCTCTTCCTGATTTTCAATTTTCACAGGAGTCTGAACCACATCAACATTATCTTCAATCAGCTCTGCAACATATTTATAATCTGCATCAACAGTCACCTTATACTTCACTTTCTTGATAACTTCTCCGCTGTTTGCGAGATAACTGAAAGTGACAACCGTCTCACCCTCACCAACCGGCTGGAAAATAAACATTGTATTTCCTGTTTTTCCGTCAGCCTCAGGTGAATCTCCCCTTGTCAAAAGAGAAATAACTCCCTCTTTCTCCATGTTATATATCCAACTGTATCCCTGTTCATATTCAAAACTTGCTATCCAGTTTACGTCTTCTTCCTTTCCGCAAGCACCGAATATTGACAGCATGATCACAGCAGAAAGTAAAACCGATATAATTTTTTTCATTTTATCACTCCCATTGCACTTTAAAATTCATTCGTTTTGTCTTTCGATTTGTTTTATTGTATCATTTTTTCCGAAAAATTACAATACCCTATTTTTTTCACAAATCAAAATCCGGAAAAGCATTTTTTTAGTGTAAACAGTTGAAATAATCAAGGCATTATTGTATAATTTATTATATATTATTATGAGTAAGTGGGTGCCTTTATGTCGCAGTTATATTTTAGAGACGAAACTAACGGTTACGCTAAAGCCGAAGTTGACAGCTATATCAAAATGCTCCAAAATGAATATACAAACGCTGTTGAATGGAGCAATGAAGTTGAAAGACAATTTGAGGAATATAAAAACAGTAATCCGGAAACCGAGAGCTTAAAGAAAGAAAACGAAAAGTTACTCAGCGACTGTAAGTTGCTTGCATCAAAACTCAGAAGCATGGGAACAACTCATGAAGAAATGCCCCTTGGGGAAATCGCAGGTGCAAAAGAAAAAGCCGATGAAATTATTCAGGAGGCACAGCAAAGAGCCAAAGATATTATCGACTCCGCATATAAAAGTCAGGAACAGATAATTTCGGAAATTTCCACCGGCTTGATTGAAAGTCAAAACAAGCTCGGTGCATTGGCAAAAGAAAAAGAGGCTCTCTCTGCTGAAATTGAAAATCTTTTGAGCCTTAAAAATAACATTGAAGAAAGAATTGAAAAAGCAAAAGAAATATTGAATTTTTAAAAGGTGATGAAATTGGATTTACACAGACCCAAAGATATAAACAGTCTTAATGACGACTTTTTTAAAGACACTTATTCAGGTGAGCCGGAACAAAGCTCCCCTGTTTTAACCGAAGAAAAAAACGAACCTTCGGAAGACAATAACCTCATTCAAGGCGAAATTGATGCAATCATAGTTGAAAGCGAAGCCGATATTAAGTCAGGTTATGTGGCAAGACAGTTAAAGCAACTTGCCGAAACTGAGTTCACCAATAACAATCAGATTTTCCATGATTTCTCACAAGAGGCCGATGATGACGAGTCTGCCCTTTATGAGGCTTTTCCGGAAATCGACTTCGATCCTTCGATTTTCAGTGAAGATGAGGAGGAACAGGAACGAAAAGAGGCAAAAAAAGAGGCTGTTAAAAAGGCAAAAGAGGAAGCCAAATCCGTTGTTGAAAATGAGAAAAAGCGAATTAAAGAGCAGAAAGCCCTTGAACAAGAAGTGCAAAAGCCCTTTTCAAGAAAGCGTAACACTGTAATTTTCGCCACAATTTTCTTTATAATCGGTGTGCTTGCCGCATCTGTCTGCGGAGTTTTGCACAGTATAAGCACTCATGCAGGTGCTCTCTCTGTCTCATCTCTCACACTTTATCACGCTGACAGTGCAAGAATTGACACTGAGCAGTATAAAGGAAAGATTGTTGCTGTCACAAACGGAAGTATCCAGGGCAGCCAAGATGTTCTTTTCAAAAAAGAAGATGGCACTCGTTCCATTGGCAAGATAATTGCCATCGGAGACGGAATTTACGGAATAGATATGGGCAACAAGGTTCACAGAGCAAGTAAAGAAGACATTATCGGTATCGTAAAGTTCACCACTCCGAATATTGCAAAATTCTATCTGGTAACGGCAAAACTTCCCGAAATATGCTTCGTTGCCATTGGTATTTATCTCGCTTTGGTTGTTTTCCTTGCGGTTTTAAGGATAAGAAAAGCCAACCTTGAAATCGAAGAACTCGAAGAAAATTACGAAATTATATAAATTCACTAAAGAGGTCAAAATGAAAAAATTAAAAAAGTTATTATTTATTGTTTTAACAGCTGTTTTGGTATGGGCTTCCACTTTCTTCGCATACGGTGCAGAAATGAAGTCTTTTACCGAAAACGGAAAAATTTTAAGCGTTGCCCACTGGGGAAATTGGGTTGAATATCCTTTAGGCTCTTATGAGGCCATCTCCTCTGCATACGATTTAGGTGCAGATTGTGTAAGCGTGAGTCTGGAAATGACAAAGGATTTTGTTTTTGTTGTCAGCAAATATGACGACTTAAGTCATCTCCATTCCTCTTACAATTTAAAGATAAGCGACAGCCAATATGTAGACATTCAAAACTTGGGACTTCCGAATAATTCGGGGAATATAACAAGCACCACCATCTGTTCTCTGTCAGATGCATTGGAAGTCACAAAAAGATATGACAAAATGCTTATCATCGATAACGCTTGGGAACACAGAAACGAGCTTTATACCGAACTTGTAAATAACAATGCTCTTGAGTATGCGATGATAAGAACCAATGCGAACAAGAAAGAAATCGAAGAATTCCTTTCTTTGACAGACAACAAAGTTAACATTATAGGCGCATACCACGGAAACATTATTTTCAACGCTAAAAGCTATGTTTCCACGCTTAACTCCTTTGGTTGTAAGGCTGTTATGCTCAGCACCACAAACCCTTTCGGCGTTATCTTCAATCAGTCAATGCTCTCATCATACAGTGCAAACAACTACTCAACCAGAGCCATGATAGCCACATACGATCCTGATCTTTGCGGTCAAAGAACGGACACTTCTTCCACATGGAACGATCTTATTGACAGAGGTTACAGCATAATAGAAACAAATCACATAAGGGATTTGACTGAATATTTAGAAGAAATCGAAAAGACAAAAACAGAACTTCAAACATACATGGATACCATAGATGCAATGGATTTAAGCCTTTGCTCACAGAAAAGTGCATCTGATCTTCAAGAGTCAAGAGCCACGGCATATAAAGAGCTTACTACTCTTTCATCTCTTGAAACTCTCTCAAAAGCCAAACACAACATAACTTTAGCTTTCGAAACCCTCTCTCTTGATGACAGTAACTATGAAAAGCGAGGAGTGCTGAAAATCACAACAGGCAAAATCATTGCCGTTGCGCTTGTGGGTGCCGGAATTTTTGGGGCACAGATATTCTTCTACAAGAAAAGCGGCAAGAAAATGAAGAAACAATAAATTTGCAATTATATATAGGGGGAAATGTAATGTCAACATTAACAAACGAGAAGAAGTTTTCTCTTCCGAGAGCCGAAAAGGCTGAAGATGTGGGCGTAAGTTCAAAAGAAGTGCAGGCATTCATTGACGACTGTGCGGAAAACAACTTACAAATACACAGCATTATGGTTGTAAGACACGGCAAGGTAGCTTGTGAGGCTTACAAATATCCTTTCGGCCCTGAACACAAACACATGGTTTATTCTGTAAGTAAGAGTTTCACTTCAACGGCAATAGGATTAGCCATAAGCGAGGGTTACATGACAACAGAAACTAAGTTTCTTGATGTATTCCCTGAGTTTCGTCCTTTAAAATTCGATCCTTACCTTGAAAAGCTCAATGTTCACCACCTGCTTTCAATGCAAAGCGGTAAGTCGGTAAGTCCTTTGCTCGACAGAACAGCAGACCACTGGATCGAAGATTTCGTTGAGTCTCCATGGGCATTTGAACCCGGCACACAATGGCAATATATCAGTGAAAACATGTATATTCTCTGTGCGATGATTCACAGACTTACAGGTATGTCCGTTATGGAATTTCTTACACCGAGATTGTTTGAACCTCTCGGAATTGAAGATCCTTTCTGGGAGACTTGCCCAAGCGGTATCGAAACAGGCGGTTGGGGTATTATGATAAAGCTGGAGGACTTGGCGAAGTTTTCTCTTTGCTATCAGCAAAAGGGTATGTTCAACGGAAAACAGGTCATTCCCGTTGAATGGGTAGAAAAAGCCTCAAGTTATATTGCCGACAACAGCAGTAAGAGCGACAACATTGACGATATCGCCGGCTATGGTTACTGCTTTTGGAGATGCGGAGGTTATAAAAATGCATTCCGTGCAGATGGTATGTTCTCACAATACGGCATTGTCTTTGAAGATATTGATGCGGTTATCGCACTCAACTGCGGTAACGCTAACCAGCAAATCATTCTCGATGCCCTTTGGCGTCACTTCCCGAAGGCATTTATTGATGATGATCCTAATGCAGAAAGTGTTGTTCCGGCTTTTGAGCCATATAAGCCTATTGAAAAGACAGAAAGAAGTCCTTTTGAAAAAAATCTTGACGGCAGAAGAATTACTTTCAACAAGACTCACATCATAAATCTTGCCGGTCTTCCTGTCAGCGTTTTGCCGATTGTTGCAACATTCATGGAAAAAGACAGAGCCGGTAACATTAACAACCTTGATTTTCAATTCCTTGAAGACGAGCTTATTTTCTCATGGTCAGAGGGCGATGAGAGAAACTCCATCAAGGTTGGCATGGACGGAGAATACCGTTGGGACGAGATTGTTCTTGGCGGAATTAAATATCACACCGCATCTTGCGCTGCATGGATCGGTGAACATTGTCTTGAAATCAGAATTCGCCCCATTGAAACCATTGCAGAAAGAATACTCACTTTCACATTTAAAGATAACAACAAGGTGACAATGGTGCCGACAACCGCCCCATCATCGGGAGCTATTGTTGAACACATTAAACATTCACTCAGAAGCGTTCTCACTTCAGATTTGCTTTTGAACTTGGCAGATAGGGCTTTACCGAGAGTTGAGCCTTATATGGATCCACCCCACCACGGTGTTATAAGATAAGGAGGTTTTATTCATGACAGTTAAAATTATTTACGCACTTGCGTGTGTTCTCGAATGTATATTTGTACCGTTATTTTTGAAATACTCATGGCCTGAAAAATGTTGGAAATCATTTAGACTTAAGATGGTTTGTGCATCACTTTTCATTATCACCGGTGTTTGCGCCACTATTTGGGCCGGCAACGGTATCACGGTTTATGTTAAATGGATGCTCATCGGTCTTGTTTTCGGAATGTTAGGCGATTTATTCCTACATTTGATAACAGACAAAATGGCTGTTTTCGCCATTGGTTTATTCTCATTCCTCATTGGCCACATTTTCTACATAAAGGCTTTTGGAGATGCTCTTAAAAATTATTTTCCACAAGCAAATGTTTTCGATTTCAGAGTCATTATTGTTCTTGTTATCGCCCTTGCGATTGCTGCAATTTATGCAATTAAATCGAAGATGAAATTCGGCATTGCTCTTGTTCCCGTCATTTTATATGCTGTGACCATTCTTCTCATGACGGTAACAGCTTTCCAACTTTGTGGCAGACTCTTCATTGAAGGCGCTCCCAACGATATCAGCACTATTTTAACAGTAGGCTTAGGCGCAATTCTCTTCCTTGCTTCCGATTTAACTCTTGCACTTATTCTTTTCGGAAGCAAAGAAAAAGGCTTTAACAAAAACAGACCTCTTAAGATATTTAACATTGTTACATACTTTGCAGGTCAGGTGCTTTTAGGCACAAGCATACTTTTTGTTACAGCATAAACTAAACAAACAGAAAAAAAGGTCTGTAAAAAACGGAAGTTTTTTACAGACCTTTTTAGCGCCCGGCGGTATAGTCGGGCGGTCAGCCGAAGGCTGACAGGGAGACCGGTTTCCAGGCTTAGCTGCCTTTCGGGAAGTTTGTGCAGGCAAGAAGCCCCCCGGGGCGAAGCACCTTGCCCGAAGGGCAAGGTGTGGCACGGCGCAGCCGTGCCGTTTGTGCCGAAGGCACAAACCTTCGCCCCGGGGGGCCGGTTTCTTGCTCAAACTTTCTTATTTCAATAACTTTAACGCGCCTGTTGGACAAGCATCAACACACTTGTGACAATCCTTGCATACGCTAATAGTTTCAGGCTTGTTGAACTCAGGACGAATTACCGTTCCAAATCCTCTGCCCACAAGACCGAGAATGCCCTGCTGTGCATCTTCTCGACAAACTCGAACACATAAGTTGCAAAGAATACACTTGCCTTGGTCTCTCTCAATAACTTCCAGCTTGCGCTCTGTGAAACAGCTGTGCTTTTCGCCGGAGAGCTTTTCAGTGTCAACTCTGTATTTGTCAGCATATTTTATGAGCTTGCAGTTTCCGTAATCGTGACAACCGCACTCAAGACATCTTCCGGCCTCTGCACGAGCCTCGCTTTCATCAAATCCCAGATTTATTTCCTTGAAATCATGCTTGCGTTCCTCAGCCGAACGAACAGGCATTTTAATTCGGTCAGCTTTCGGGAATTGATCGAAGTAACTTTCTTCGGGTTCTCTCTTTGAAAGAATAGGTGCAACATAAGGTGTGTCCATTCCGCTGAGATATCCGTCAATTACTTTCGCTGCCCTGTTAGCCTCGCCGATTGCATCAATGGCAATAGATGCGCCCTTGTTTGTGGCATCACCTACGGCAAATACTCCTTCAAGAGAAGTTGTAAAGTATCTTTCATCAGCTGAAATTATACCCCATGGATTAAGATCTATATCTTCAAAACCTGTCACATCCACCTTTTGACCGATTGCCACAATGATATTGTCAACCGGAAGTGTCTCAAATTCTCCCTCAACTGCCACAGGGCTTCGGCGACCGCCTGCATCAGGCTCTCCCAACTTCATGATTTGGAGCTTAACAGCCTTAACTGCTCCGTTTTCTCCAATGATTTCAGCCGGATTGGTGAGGAATTTAAAGTTTACACCCTCTTCCATTGCCTCTGAAATCTCAATTTCTTCTGCCGGCATTTCGTCTCTTGTTCTTCTGTAAATAACATAAACTTCTTCTGCGCCGAGACGAACTGCTGTTCTGCAAGCGTCCATTGCAGTGTTACCGCCACCGACTATGGCAACTTTTTTGCCTAAACCGACATCTTCACCAAGAGCAACACGGCGAAGAAATTCAATGCCACCGGTCACACCCTTGAGCTCTGCTCCTTCACAGCGGAGAGCTGTGTTTTTCCATGCGCCAACAGCCACAAGAACTGCATCATTCTTTTCTCGAAGTTCAGCCAATGTTAAATCTTCACCGATTTTCACATTGTTTTCCATCTTCACACCAACTGATGCAATTTCAGCTATTTCAGCATCAAGCACCTTTTTCGGAAGACGATATTCAGGTATGCCGTAACGGAGCATTCCACCCATTTTCGGCATCGCATCATATATTGTAACCTGATGACCTTTAAGTGCAAGGTAATAACCTGCTGTCAAACCGGCAGGACCGCCACCGATTATCCCAACTGTCTTTCCTGTTGGCTTTTCGGCAATGGGAATATACGGATCATTTTTAAGAACTCTGTCCGCAGCAAAATATTTAAGGTATGCTATGGAAATGGGTTCTTCAACTTTCGTTCTTCTGCAAGCTGTCTCACATGGGTGAGGACATACTCTGCCAATAGATGCGGGAAGAGGCAACTTGTCTTTGATGATCTTCACCGCTTCTCTGTCATTGCCCAAAGCGATCTGCTTAACATAACCTTGACAGTCTGTTCCTGCCGGACAGTTAAGGGTGCAAGGGCCTTTGCAATCACCTTCGTGATCACTCATGAGAAGTTCAAGAGCAACTGCACGAACTTTTTTAACTCGCTCTGAATCGGTATAAAGCACCATGCCGTCAGATGCAACTGTTGAACAAGCTCTCATCAGCTTGGGCATATTCTCCCCTTCCACAAGGCAAATTCCGCAAGCACCGTAAAGTTTCACATTTTCATGGTGGCAGAGTGTGGGGATCTCAATTCCATTATCTATTGCAATGCGGAGAATGGTGTCTCCTTTTTTGCCAACACATTCTTTTCCGTTTATTGTTATTTTTATATTTTCCATATCCTCTGCACCTCCTTATCTTACACCGACTGCATCAAAGCGGCAAACAGTTTTACACTGACCGCACTTAATACACTTGTCGGCATCAATGATATGCGAATTTTTAACTTCACCGCTAATAGCTGAAACGGGACACTTTTTAGAACAAAGAGTGCAACCCTTACACTTGTCCTCTTCAATATAATATGTGACAAGATCTGCACACTCGCAAGTGGGACATCTCTTTTCATTTATATGAGCCTCATATTCATCGCGGAAATATCGAATAGTCGAAAGAACAGGATTGGGAGCTGTCTGTCCTAAACCGCAAAGAGCACCGTCCTTAACAGCTGAACATAATTCTTCAAGGAGTTGAATATCCCCTTCTTTGCCCTGACCTTTTGTGATTCTGTCAAGGATTTCAAGAAGTCTCTTTGTTCCGATACGGCAGTGAACACACTTACCGCAAGACTCTTTTGCCGTAAAGTCAAGGAAGAATTTTGCCATACCTACCATGCAGGTGGTGTCGTCCATTACAACCATACCGCCCGAACCCATAATAGCGCCTGTGGCGGCAAGTTCTTTATAATCGATAACAGTGTCAAACTTGTCGGAAGGTATGCAACCACCTGACGGGCCACCTAACTGAACAGCTTTACATTCACGATCGCCTCGAATACCTCCGCCTATATCATAAATAATATCTCTTATGGTCATTCCCATTGGGATTTCAACAAGACCGCCTCTGCGTATTTTACCTGTGAGGGCAAACACCTTTGTGCCCTTGCTGTTCTCTGTTCCCATAGCTGAGAAAGCCTGACCGCCGTTGTTGATTATCCACGGAACGTTGGCAAAAGTCTCAACATTGTTAATATTTGAAGGTTCATCATTATAGCCTCTTTGAGCCGGGAAAGGCGGCTTAAGGCGAGGCATACCTCTCTTGCCTTCAAGTGATTCAATGAGAGCTGTTTCCTCACCGCATACAAACGCGCCTGCACCTGCTTTAATTCTCATGTCGCATGAAAAATTACTGCCAAGAATATTCTTGCCTAAATATCCCTTTTCTCTTGCCTGCTCAATAGCCTTTTCAAGACGAACAATGGCAAGAGGATATTCTGCTCTTACATAAACAACCGCTTCCTTTGCACCGATTGAATATGCACCGATAAGCATACCCTCAATAAGGTTATGGGGGTCACTTTCAATAACTGCTCTATCCATAAATGCACCCGGATCGCCCTCGTCTGCATTACAGATAAGATATTTGGTTTCCGAAACAGACTGACGAGCTGCATTCCACTTGAACCATGTGGGGAAACCTGCACCGCCTCTGCCGGCAAGTCCTGAAACCTTGATCTCTTCTATAACTTCCTCAGCCGTCATGGAAAGCACCTTTTCAAGTGCCTTATAGCCGTCACGGTTTATATATGCGTTAATATCTGTTGGGTCGATGACACCGCAGTTACGCAATGCAATTCTTGTCTGCTTTTCAAGAAATGCGCTGTCATCTTCACTTATTGTTATGCTGTCAAGCAAAGAAATATCTTCACCGTTATAAACATTTGAGATCTTCTGAGCGTCCTGTGGAGCAACCTTAACAAGACGGCGAAGAAGTTCACCCTCATCGGAATATATATCAACTATCGGCTCAAGAAAACACATACCGATACAGCCTGTCACTTCGGGTTTAATTCCCACCTTTTCCAAAGCCTCATAAACTTTATGCGCTCCTGCTGCAATACCGCAGCTGCCTTCTCCTACTACTATTCTCATTTTTCACTGTCCTTTCTTAACTCCTCAAGAACTGAAATTGCCTTATCCGGAGTGAGACTTCCGTAAGTTTCACCGTTTATCATCATAACCGGCGACAAACTGCAACAACCTAAGCAAGCAACGTTTTTAAGAGTAAACAAACCATCTTTGGTGGTTTCTCCGTCCTTAATTCCCAAATGTTCGCAAATTGCAGTTTCAATTCGCTCAGAACCATTTACATGGCAAGCCGTACCCTGACAAAGCATAATAAGATATTTGCCCACCGGTTGCAATCTGAACTGAGTGTAAAATGTGGCTACGCCCATTACCTCTGCCGGAGTTGTTCCCACAGCAGCCGCAATGTGATACATTACATCAACAGGAAGATAGCCGTAAATATCCTGTGCTTTTTGCAAAATAGTAATAAGACTTCCCTTCACTGAGGCATACTCCTTAAGCACACCGTCAAGCAAGGAAAGATCGCTTTTTTCACAATTACATTTACACATATACTTTCTCCTTAATTTTAAACTTATTCTATCAAAAGAATGTTGTCAATTATATATGGAAATATATAATCGGCAACATTAAAACTTTCTTTGATCAATTTTTAACTATTTGGCTGATAAACTTTGCGGCATTTTCCAGACCTATTGCGCTGCTGTCAATGCTGAGATGATAATTTTTAAGACTGCCCCAGCTTTGACCGGTATAATGACGATAATATAAGGCTCTTTTCTTATCTTTTTCTCTCAGCCTTTTTTCAATGCTCACACCCTTATATTCACCATATCGTTCAAGAACACGCTTGGCTCTGCTTTCCATATCGGCATAAACAAAAATATTCAAGCAATCGTCTCTTTCCCTTAAAATAAAGTCTGCACATCTGCCAACGATAACACAAGGCTCTTTGTTTGCAAGTTCCTGAATTATATTGTTTTGGGCAATGAAGATTTTATCATAATTTGAAGGCATTCCCACATGGCCGTTTGTTGCAGACATTGAAAGACTGAACAAAAGGCTGTTGGCTGTTGAGGCATATTCTCCCGCCTCTTTCACAAAATCATGGGAAAATCCTGTTTCTTCGACTGCTTTATCAATAAGCTCACCGTCATAAAATTTAATTCCCAAATTCTCGGCAATAAGTTTACCTAAAGTATGCCCGCCGCTTCCAAATTCACGGCTGATTGTGATTATTCTCTTTTTCATAAAATGTTTTCTCCTTTCAAATATTTTTTCTCCGTTTAATATATGTTCTCCGCCTTTATATTTTAACTCATGGAGAGAAAAAAGTCAATGTATAAGAGGCTGTAAGTCTATGGTAATCAAAGAAGAAATTGTATAAAAAGAAATAAAAACGGACACAAAGAAAAAAGGAGAAAATCCTGCATAGTTTTCAAGTATTTCAGGCAAACGGACACGCTGTTTATATAATAAAAAAATCAATTTTCAATTTAACTTCAATAGTTATACACAAGTTCACCACATATATTTGTCAAGATATTAATAATTAGTTTATTGACTTGATTTGATTATAGTTGTATAATTCTCAGTATAAAAAATAATATGGAGTGAAATGCGTGAAAAAAATAATTTTAGTCATGCTTGTAATTTCCCTTGCAATATGTTTCTCAGCCTGTGCAGGCAGAGGCGGTGAAATAGATTATACAGGCGACTATCAGGAATATAACAACTCATCAGCTGATAATATGTCAAATTCAGCTGACAGCAGTACATCTTCAACTACTGCTCCAAGCGAAAGTTCAACAGCAGAAACTGTACTTGTACCTTTAACAACTGTTCCCGGTGGAACTGTTCCCACTGTTTTGACAACAGAACACACTTCCGAAATGGGAACAATGGATTACACACCTATTGATATTCCGGTAACAAAGCCACCGGTAGCCACGGTTTATGTTGATCCGACAACAGGAGTCAATAACCCTGTGCCTAACACAGGAAGCAATTATAATAACACCACAACCACAACAAAACCGGCATCAACGACAACAACTGAGAAAAAGACAACTTATGTGTCTGTTTCTGTTGCCTCAACTGAGCTTGTTATGGAAAAAGGTATTATTAGAGTTTGTATTGATGCTGAGGATTTTGGTATTAAAATGAAAAAGACATCCGGAAATACCACAATTTCAATTGATAACAAATCTTACACTGCAACTTTCTCAGTTGCAGAAGAACTTAATGTTGATAATTGCATTGTTGTTACAATCAAACCTAAAGCAACAATTGATTTTTTTAGTGCAGAGCAAAATTCTTGCATAGTTGTTTTACCAAAGGGTGCGATAATGAGCACAAAAAATGTTTCAAACAACAAAAAAGAAGGTATACCTGTCTATTGGTAAGTCACAAACAATCAATAATTATACTTGATAAAATTCCCACCTTTGATGGTGGGAATTTTTTTATGGAGCGCCCGCGGTCGTGGGCGCGTAATCCCAAAGTCTGCCGGAGGCAGACCGAGCCCCGCGGTATAGTGGGGCTGTCAGCCGAAGGCTGACCCACAGCAAGCATTATTTTCCATAGCCTTGTCACCTTTTCAAGCTCATATTCGTCTTTATATCAGACAAACGAAAAGGAGTCAATAAATGGTATTCAGTAGTTTACAATTCGTCCTTGTTTTCATGCCTGTATTTTTTATCTGCTATTATCTTGTACCAAGCAAATATAAAAATATAATCTTACTCTTAGGCAGTTTAACATTCTATTTTATCGGAACTATAAATACCCCATATCACTTCGCTCTTTTTATTCTAAGTATTGTCATCGATTTCTTCGTAGGATTGGGAATAGAGAAAAATGAAAAGCACAAAAAGTCGATTTTAGCATTGGGCATAACCTTTCATTTGGTTTACCTCATCATCTTCAAGTATTCAAACTTCCTCTTGGGAGAGCTGTCTAAAATCTCATCAGACTTTGTTTTTTGGGGAGAAATCATTTTACCCATAGGCATATCTTTTTATACATTCCAAGGAATTTCTTACTTGGCAGATGTCTATAATGGGACAATTAAAGCTGAAAAGAGTTTAGTTAGATATGCCGTTTACATATCAATGTTTGAACAGCTTATCGCAGGCCCGATAGTCACCTATCCTCAAGTGGAAAAGGAACTTTATCACAGAAAGATAAGCGCCGAAAATGTGCTTGAGGGAATAAGCGTGTTCATATTCGGTCTTGGATTAAAGGTCTTGCTTGCCAACCCTATCGGCAAACTTTGGTCACAGATTTTAGCCATCGGTTTTGAAAGCGTTTCCACCCCCTTGGCGTGGATGGGACTTATCGCCTATTCATTTCAGATATATTTTGACTTTTTCGGATATTCTTTAATGGCAGTGGGTCTCGGAAAAATGCTTGGGTTTAAGCTTCCGCAAAACTTTAACCACCCTTACACAAGTCTGACAATGACAGAATTTTGGCGAAGGTGGCATATCACCTTAGGTTCATGGTTCAGAGAATACATATATATTCCTCTTGGCGGTAACAGAAAAGGTGTTGCAAAAACAATAGTAAATCTGCTTATTGTTTGGCTTTTAACAGGTATATGGCACGGTGCCGGGTATAACTTCTTTTTATGGGGATTTACTCTGTTTGTGATAATCAATACTGAAAAGTGGTTTACCGGAAAATTTTTGAATAAATATCCTGTGTTGGGACACGCTTATATGATCATTCTCATTCCTTTGACATGGGCAGTGTTTGCAGTTGGAGACATCGGTCAATTGGGAGTCTTGTTCACTCGCCTTTTCCCCTTCTTCGGTCAAGGAATGTGGTCAATATTCCGATATGACTATCTTAAGTACCTAAGCCAATATTATCCGTTCTTTATTGCGGGCATCTTACTTTCCTTAAAGTTCCCATATAAACTGATGAAAAAATTGAAAAACAAAAAGATCATTTCCGTTCTGCTCCTTATAATATTAGGCGCAAGTATATATTGTATGTATCGGGGATTTGACGACCCGTTCTTATATTTTAGATTTTGAGAGGCAATAAAAATGAAAAAAACAAATTTAATCACACTTTCCTTCCTTGCAGTTTTAATTGTTGCGGTGTTATGCATAACCATATCTGTTAAAAGCAAAAAGCCTGAAACAGATCCGTCTCAAACCACCACAACAACCCAAACTTCACAAAAAGAAACCACCACAGAACCTGAAAAAGTTTCAGAAAGCACAGAACAGAATATTAAGCCGGCGAAAATGACAAATGCCCTTTTCATCGGCGATTCAAGAACTGTTGGAATTATGGAATATTCCGGCATAAATGATGCTGACTTTTTCTGTGACACAGGCATGAGTGTTTTCAATGCAGAAAAAGAGCGTATATCAGTGCCAACGGTTGGAAAAGTTACACTTAACGAATTGTTAAGCAATAAAAAATATGATAAAATATATATAATGTTAGGTATAAATGAGCTTGGATACCAATTCGACAGCATCATCAACAAATACGGTGACTTGATCGAATATATTAAAGGAAAACAGCCGAATGCAAAAATCTTCATTCAGGCTAACCTTCATGTTTCAGAGGAACGCTCTAAAAGCGATGACTATATAAACAATGAAGGAATAAACAAGCTCAACTCAAAACTTTCAAAATTCGCAGATAACAAAACTGTATTTTATCTTGATGCTAATATATTGTTTGACGATTCTAACGGCAACTTATCCGCATCTAAAACTCAGGATAATGCCCACCTCTATGCGAAATACTATGCGGAATGGGGGAATTGGATTTGTCAAAAGACAGCCGAACTTGTTAAGGAGGGAGAAGGTTGACCGACAAGGATGAGTTTTGTCGGCTTATAAGAGCTAATGAAAAAGTCATGTATTATCTTGCTTTTTCGTTAGTCAGAAATGATGCCGATGCCGCAGAAATAATCAGCGAATCCATTTTTCGCGGGTATAAAAATATGGAAAGCCTAAAAAACACAGATGCCTTTAAAACATGGATATTAAGGATAGTGCATAATACGGCGGTTGAAACCATTCGTAAAAATTCTAAGGTAATTTTCTTAGACGAAATAGATCATCTCGCATATAACAACGATAACAGTCTCACAACATCTATCTCCCTTAAGCAAGCCATTGGAAAGCTGAAACCGGATTACAGAACCGCAATAACTCTCTATTATTACGAAGATTTATCCATATCAGACATTTCAAAAATCACCAACTCATCAATAGCCACTGTTAAGCAAAGGCTTTCTCGAGGAAGAAAACTTTTAAGAGAGATTTTAAAGGAGGACTATGACAGTGAATGAATTTGACAGTTTTATAAAAGAAAAAGCCGCCAAAGAAAGAGAAGAAATCCCTGACAGCGTTAAAGAACGAATAGAAGAAACCCTCACGGCTTTACCGGAAAAAGAAAAGGAAAAAGGAAAATCTAACCTTAAGATTTTCCCGAAAGTTATGGCAACGGCAGCGTCATTTATTTTTGTTAGCCTTTTCATTTTGCCGAATATCAGTGTGACTTATGCCAAAGCCATGGAGGCTATCCCGGTATTAAACGATATTGTCAAAGTTGTCACCATAAGAAACTATTTCTATTCAGATGACAACCATGAGATGATTATTGATGTTCCGAAAATCGAGGGTGAAAACAACAGCGCCGCAGATTACATCAACAAAGATGTGGAAGAACTCACAAAAATACTTGCAGACAGATTTAATGAAGATCTTGAAGAAATCGGAAACAACGGTCACTCTGCAATATATGTTGAATACGAAGTAGTGACCAACACAAATCGCTGGTTCACGCTCAAAATTCAAGTTCATGAGGCGGCGGGCAGCAGTAACACATATTATAAGTATTATCACATAGATAAGCTGTCGGGCAAAATCGTGAAATTATCAGACTTAGCTGCTGATGATAAGTTTTATGAAGTTATAAAAGTTGACATCAAGAGGCAGATGAAAAACGAAATGAAGCTCGATAAAAACAAAATTTACTGGTTAGAGGACTCGCCCTTCGGTTCAGACTTTGTTGATTTAGGAGAAGCACACAACTTTTATTGGAACGAGAATGGAGATATTGTAATTGTTTTCGACAAATATGAAGTTTCCCCCGGTTTCATGGGCACTCCTGAATTTGCCATAAGCCAAGAGATTATCAATGATCACTTGAGCGAAGAATTCAGAAACATAGGTTCAGCTGACTAATCACTACAAAATCACCTCCTGCATAAAATAAAGCGGGAGGTGAAATTTTATGTCAACATCGTGTCAAACAAAATGCAGACCCGACTGTTCTGTTATCGCCATTGTCACAAGTTTAATTCTCGGAATAATAGCGGCATTTCTGAGGATCACAGGTGAAATAACGCTCACTCCGGCATTTCTTTGGGTAGTTTTGGGGATTGGGATAGTATATTTGGCTGTTGCTCTCATTGTTGGGGCGATTTCCCCTACGGAGACCTGCAACAATCTGTGTTCCATTGTGACGACTTCTATCGCCGGTATTCTCGGCAGTATCTTGTTTTCAATTATTCTTCTTGCCATTGAATTTGTTGCCACCGGCGTAATAGGTGCGATTTTCACAGGACTGCTAATATTCTTTTTCTTCCTGATGCTAACTTCAACAGCTTGTCTTATCAGGTGTTTATACAACTGCCGTGATTAGGTGGTGGGGAATCCGCCCCGCGGTATAGTGGGGCGGATTCTTAGTCGGCGGGAGCCGACCCCGCCCGCGATATAGTGGGCGGACGAAAGCGGAGCTTTCGCAAGAAACCGGCGGTTTGATATTATCTTCCTGCTAACAGACAGTTCCTCTGTCAGCCTTCGGCTGACCGCCCGACTATACCGCCGGGCTGCGGTCTGCCTCCGGCAGACAAAAAGTTACGCGCCCACGACCGCGGGCGCTCCATCACCCAACCTTCATTTCAAATTTAAAAAGGGTTTTTACAGGCTAACTATTCCTGTAAAAACCCCTTTTTCTCATTCGATTTCATCTTTATGCTTTTCCAAATACGCTTGAAATACCGCCTGAACAAGATCGTCATCGTCAATTCCAACATAACTGTCATATTCATCGCTTGTGGCATCTTCCTCAACTCGCAAGATAAGAACCTGTCCGTTTTCGTCGTTCATCGGGTAAAGCACAATAAATTCATCACCATCATACTCAATCAGATCAAGAAAGCCAAAGCTTTCTTCGTCTCCATCATTGCTTGACAGTGTAATAATTCCTTCATCTTCCATTTTTCAGTTCTCCTGTCTTATATTTTTGCCTCGATGGCATATAAGAGATCCGAGCATAATATAATGTCCGAATCTCCTTTTCCTTATATAATTATATATTTATTTCACATCATAGTCAAGTTTAAACTGCTCGCCACAGCCGTATTTTTCATAAACATAGTCAATATCCTTGTCACCTCTGCCGGAAAGACTGACAAGAATTGAACCTTGCTGATGCTCCTTGGCATATCTGATCGCATAAGCCACAGCGTGGGAACTCTCAATTGCCGGAATAATACCCTCATATCTGCTGAGAAGGAAGAATGCCTCCATTGCCTCCTCATCACTTACGGTTTCATAATGAACCCTGCCCTTGTCTCTTAAGTTTGCATGTTCAGGGCCTACACCCGGATAATCAAGACCGCTGGCAATAGAATAAACAGGAAGAGGATCACCGTTTTCATCTTGAAGAAGATAACTTTCAAAGCCGTGAAGAACTCCCTTTGTGCCATAAGCCATGGTTGCCGCATGATCACCGACAGCACTGCCTCTGCCTAAAGGCTCAACACCGTAAATTTCCACAGGATCTGCAAGAAACGGAACAAACATACCGATAGAGTTTGAACCCCCTCCAACGCAAGCGCATACAGCATCAGGGTGATGACCTGTCATTTCAAGGAACTGCTCTCTTGCCTCGATACCGATAATAGACTGAAAATCTCTTACCATTTTAGGGAAAGGATGCGGGCCTAAGGCCGAACCGATACAGTAAATTGCAGTGTCATACTCTTTAAGGTATGCGTCAAATGCAGCATCTACTGCTTCTTTAAGTGTTTTCAAGCCGTGAGTTACCGGAATAACATTTGCGCCTAACATTTTCATTCTTATAACATTGGGATGCTGCTTTGCGATGTCCACTTCGCCCATATATACATCACATTCAAGTCCGAAGTATGCGGCAGCTGTTGCAATAGCAACGCCATGCTGTCCTGCACCTGTTTCAGCGATCAACTTTTTCTTGCCCATGTATTTTGCAAGCAAACCCTCTCCCATGCAGTGGTTGAGTTTGTGAGCTCCTGTATGGTTAAGATCCTCTCTCTTTAAATAAATCTGGCAGTTTCCGAAAATCTTTGAAAGTCTTTCGCAATGATATACCGGTGTGGGTCTGCCCTGAAACTCTTTTCTTATTCTTCTCAATTCGTTGATAAACTGAGCTGAGTTGCTTATTGCCTCGTATGCGTTGTTTGCTTCTTCAAATGCCGGAACCAACTCCGGTGGAAGAAATGTTCCTCCGAACTCACCGAAATAGCCGTCCTTAGTTGGATATTCTTTAAGATAATTATCAAATTCTCTATACTTATTCATGGTTAAACTCCTTTTATTACTTAGTATTTTTTGTCGGTTATATAATGGATAAATCAAAAGCGCCATCGAAAACCTGAAAAATACATAATAACCACTTCTTTCCGAAAAATAAAAAAGCTCCCGTTCCATAAGGAACAGAAGTCTGTTGCCACCTTAATAGGTAAATCTATCACGCACAAGCATACGCTCTCATCATAACGGTTAGAGTTTCCGTCAACGCCTACTGAAAATTCGGGTTGCCCTCACAAGTCCATTCACCAAACTCTTCCCCAACCGCCTCTCACCACCGGCGACTCTCTGTGTGTTTCCGAATAGGTTACTACTCTTGCTCATCGGTTTCATATATTGAAATCATTTTAAAGCATTGAAATCTGTTTGTCAATAGTTTTTTTGTAAAAAACCGAATTTTTCTTTTTTCAATTTATTATATGCAGGAATTTTTATCCTGCCAATGAGAAAATTTTCTATTGTAAAATCCGTAATTTTGTTTTATAATATATCAGTATATTATTATATCGCATTTTAAAGATTAGGTCAGGAGGTCAATGCTGATGGATATTATTATGAATGACTCGGCAAGAGAAACTCTTGACTCATTCTTAGAACATAAGAAAATACCCCATGCGGTTATTATTGAAGGCACAACGGAGGAAAACAGATTTGCCGTAGCAAAGTTTCTTGCCAAAGCTCTTCTTTGTTCCGGAGACAACATTCCCTGCGATGAATGTTCCCATTGCAAGAAAGCTGATAAAGATGTTCACCCGGATATTATCATTTGCGAAAAAGAATCCGGCAAAACCACTCTCGGTGTTGATATCGTGAGAAGAATGAAAAGTGATGCTTTTATCGCCCCAAATGAGGCAGATAAAAAGGTATATATATTTAAAGAAACTCAAGATATGACTATTGCATCTCAAAACGCTCTTCTTAAAATATTTGAAGAACCTCCTGAGCATATATCAATAATAATGACTTGCGATTCCAAAGCAACCCTTCTTGAAACGATTCTTTCAAGAGGCACTGTTTTGACATTAGGTGAGGCTGACGGAGAGTCACCAACTGACAAAGTTCAGGAAAAACTGTCCTCCACCGCCCACAGCCTTTGTATGCTCTTATGTGATGACGATGAATTAGGATTTATGAAAGCAACAGCTGTCTTTGAAAAAGATAAGAAGTTACTCTCCCCTGTGATGAAAGAAATGTCCGCCATTTTCGCATCTGCACTCATTATAAAAAGCGGAGGCGAGCATACCTTAACAAATGACAGGGCGGCAGTTGACAGACTTGTTTCGAGATTCACTTCATCTCAGCTTTTAAACTTAATCGATGTAATGAAAAAACTTGATTTTGCAATCAAGCGCAATGCAAACAACAATTTGACACTGACAAGACTCAGCAGTTTGTCAGCTCAGGCAAAAATTGATATATAGCCCAAGAAAGGAAACATATATATGGCAGAAATAATCGGTGTAAGATTTAAAGAAGTTGGCAAAGTTTATTACTTTGACTCTCAGCAAAAAGAGTACCAAGTCGGTACAAAAGTAATCGTGGAAACCTCTCGTGGTGTTGAATGTGGCGATGTTGCTTTGGGCAACAAGATCATTCCCGATGAAGAAATAGTAAGCCCCCTTAAGACAGTTATCCGTGTGGCTAATGAAGCTGATCTTAAGATTCTCCAGGAAAACCGTGAAAAAGAAAAAGAGGCTTTCAACATCTGTCTTGAAAAGATCGCAAATCACGGCCTTGACATGAAGTTGGTTGATGCTGAATACACCTTTGACAGAAGCAAGGTTTTATTTTATTTCACTGCCGACGGCAGAGTTGACTTCAGAGACTTGGTTAAAGATCTTGCAAGCATATTCAGAACAAGAATTGAGCTTCGTCAGATAGGTGTCAGAGATGAATCAAAAATGCTTGGCGGTTTAGGTGTTTGCGGTCGTCCGTTCTGTTGCAGCACATTTTTAGGCGGTTTCCAACCTGTTACAATAAAAATGGCAAAGGAACAGGGCTTATCCTTAAGTCCGGTCAAGATCAGCGGAACCTGCGGCAGACTTATGTGCTGTCTTAAATATGAGCAAGCGTCTTATGAGCATCTTCTCAGGCACACACCGAAAGTCGGTGCAATCGTTGACACAAAAGAGGGCCGTGGAACTGTTATTGACAACAATCTTCTTACGGGAATGTTGAAGATCAAGTTAGACAAGAGACCGGATTCTGCTCCCCTTATTGTTGAAAGACATTCAGTTAAACTTATTAAAGACGCTCAGATAAGAGTTGCCAAGGAAGAACTTGAAGCACTCAAGGGTATCGAATAAAACGAAAGACAATACATATCGGTTGACATTGTTTTCCGATGTGTATTTTTTTATCTGCAAGCGGCAAGTTTCAAGTCAGCCTTCGGCTGACCGCCCGACTATACCGCCGGGCGGTTGCAAAAAATATTCGCAGAATATTTTTTGCCAAAGAATTACGCGCCCACGACCGCGGGCGCTCCTGTCAATCCACATTTTCACCAAAAATAATTTTTATACATTCTCAACAGAAAAATCAGGCATTTTTTGGCAGATTTTTCTGTATTTTTTTGTCATATCCCCCTTGACAAACCGGTTTGTTCAACACCTGTCTCCCATGCTTATCCACACTTTCCACAGGGTTTTGCATAGATAGATGCATATACAATATGCGTGGAAAAGTGAATAATTCATATAACTTATGTGGAAAACTCTGTGGGTAAAGTGAATAACTTTACAGTTTTTCATATTTATTTTTTCTTTTTAGAATTATATCAAAAGTTTTCCACATTATCAATAGAGTTATCCACATGTGCAAGTTTTTCGCCTTTACAAATTTTCGCCAACACTTTTGCATAAAATTTTGGGTGGTTATTCACCAAATTTCAAGTTTTGTATAATGTTACATTTTCTTGTATTTTTATTCATTTTGCAGCTAAATTTCATGATTTTTATCTCTGTTTTTTTAGACAAGCTGCAAATCTGATGTAAAAATCACAAAAGTGAAAATATTTTTGTGCGACATTAACAGACATATTTTCTCTTCTCAAAAGCAAATTTAATGTGGGTCAACCAGTTTTTGTCTCATTTTTTGAATAAAACTGCTTATTTTGAGACAAAAAGAACCGATTATCCACAAAAAGACAATCGGTTCATAATATAATAATCAGTTATTTTTCAACGGTTTCCAGAAGTTCATATGCTAAGGTATAATCGTTTTTGCTGTTGTTATTTACTATATCTGTCCATTTTTTTCTAATGGAGCTGAAGAAACCGGTATTTTCTTCTTCCTCGGATTCCTTTTCTTCTTTTTCTTCCTCTCTCTGCTGATAAAGTTCATAAACAGCATCTATAAACTCTTTCTCTTTATATATCTTTGTTCTTTCCAAGCCTAATTCGTGAGCAAGCTTTTCAAGCTGTTCCAAGGTGTCCGGGCCATATTTCTTAAGCATCAACTTAAAGGTTCTCGGCTGAAAATGATAAGCATTTCCGCTGAGTTTTCCAAAAGCCTTTTTCGCATCAAGATATCCCATCGTCATTCTCTTTTGAGCCATCTCAGGTGAAAAATCAAAGGCTGCACCCAATTCTTCACTGTTTCTCGGTCTGATATTTATGATCTGAGAGCAACAATAGGAGTCGTTTTGGTGACCCAAGCCTTTCATTGAAGAAATATCAATTACGATAAGATTGTTAATTCCTCGCTTTTTCAGCACATTTATGGGAGCGTTGTCATAAACTCCACCGTCAATATATATTTCACCCTCAGGGCCTATCTTGCTGACACCGGGAACTTTGCATGATGCCAAAATATAATCCAAAAGTTCCCCTTCGGGAATATCATCGGTGAACAGCTCCAAAGGTTTCATGTCCGAAAGGTGATAAGTCACAAGACCCAAAGGTATGCGGCTGTTTCTCACTGCATCTTCATCAATATATTGCTTTAAGAAGTCCTTTGTGGGAGAGGCATCAATGCCTCCGTTTTTCAGAATTTCCTTAAACAAAGCGCCGTAGTTTTTTACGCTGAAAAGATTATCCGGCTCTTTCAGTTCCTCTGTTATGTTAACACCGTTTTGGATTTTGACGGTGCTCCACATTTCAAGGGCTTCTTCATATCTGTTAGAAGCGATTAAAGCTCCGTTAATTGACCCAATTGATACACCTGCAATGGCAGAAAAGTGTATTCTCATTTCTCTTAAAGCGCTCCACGCCCCCATTTGGTATGCGCCCTTTGCTCCACCGCCTGCCAATATAAGACCATATGTTTTCATTTTATCACCTACCGCATATTTTCTTAGTATTATTATATATCATTAAAGTACCATCTGCAATAAAAAATTCTTAAGCATTGAAGTCAAATCCGAAGCCGCCTAAAACGGCGTATTTTCGGTGATTTGCGGATTAAATCCAATCGCAAGGCGTCAGCCTTACTCTTGTCTTTGCACCGCAACTCATACAAAACTCCATCCGCTTTAGGTCGAAGAATTTGTTTTAAAATAAACGGATGCAAATGCAAGGCAAAAGCGGAACAAATCCTGACGGATTTGTGAGCATTTTAACGCAGCAGATGCGCTGCTTCTTCAAAAACAAATCGATTTTGGATTCGTCTTCAATGCTTAAGCATCGAAGACGAAAAGGGGTAACAGTTCAATCTTCCCTGTTACCCCCCGTAAAATTATATGAAATATTAAGCATTTACTTCTGAACTCTCAAAGCGTTAAGTATGGCAAGGATTGAAACACCCACATCGGCAAAAACAGCCATCCACATATTCGCTAAGCCGAAAACGCCTAAAATCATAATGGCAAATTTAACGCCCAAAGCAAAGACTATGTTCTCCCTGACTATCTTCATTGTTTTCTTGCTGATTTTCACTGCCAAGGGAATTTTGCTCACATTGTCGTCCATTATAACAATATCTGCCGCCTCAATGGCTGCATCGCTGCCCATTGCTCCCATAGCTATGCCCACATCAGCCTCAACTAAGACCGGTGCATCATTAAGTCCGTCACCGGTATAGATCACAGTGCCGTTTTCAGACTTGATTTCTTTCAGCTTTTGAGCCTTATCTTCGGGAAGTAATCCGGAATAAACCTTGTCAATTCCTGTCTTATTTGCAACATAATTTCCGATTTTTTCCTGATCACCCGTCAGCATAACCGTTTGCTTAATTCCGCTTTCTTTAAGATTTGATATGGCATTTTTGCTTTCATCTTTAACCTGATCAGCCACTGTCAACCAACCGATAAACTTGCCGTCAACAGCGCCGTATATAACCGTCAGATCTGTTTCGGCTTTTTCATATTCAATGCCCTCTTTCTTCATCAGCGCCTCATTACCTGCAAGAACTGTCTTGCCGTCAATGACTCCGCTGACACCGAAACCGGGAAGCTGTTTTGAGTTTGAAATTCCATCATAATCAATTTGACCCTTATAAAGTGCTTTAACCGATTGAGCAATAGGATGATCAATATAGCTTTCCGCAAAAGCAAGATATCTGATGAACTCATCTTTATCAATATTATAAGGATTGACATCAACAACGGCAAACTTTCCGCAAGTCAAAGTTCCTGTTTTGTCAAAAACGGCAACATCTGCCTTTGCAAGCATTTCTATAAAATTACTTCCCTTTATAAGCACACCGGACTTTGATGCCTTTCCTATTGAACAGAAGAAAGTAAGGGGTACTGATATAACAAGGGCGCAAGGGCATGACACAACAAGGAACAAGAGAGCTCTTGATATCCACTCAGCCCACTCCCCTGTTATAATCGAGGGAACAATAGCAATAACCACTGCCGCAATAACAACGGCAGGTGTATATCTTCTTGCGAACTTTGTTATGAAACTCTCTGTTGCCGCCTTTTGTGACGCAGCCTCTTCAACAAGATACATTATCTTACTTGCAGTGCTGTCCTCAAACTCTTTCGTCACTTCGATTTCCATTGTTTCACCTAAGTTAATGCAACCGCTGAGTGCCTCATCACCTTTGGCAAGCTCTCTTGGGAGACTTTCCCCTGTCAATGCAGAAGTCTCAACTGTTGCCCCATTTGATACAACAATTCCGTCTAATGGGATTTTCTCACCTGTCTTAACAATGATAATATCTCCGATTTCCACTTCTTCCGGCATAACCTGAGTTATCTGTCCGTCAATCATTTTATTGGCAAATTCCGGAACGATATTCACAAGATCGCTGATGCTCTTTCTCGATCTGCCAACGGCAACGCTTTCAAAAAGCTCACCGACTTGATAAAACAACATAACAGCCACCGCTTCCGGATATTCTTTCAATGCAAATGCTCCCAGTGTGGCAATGAGCATAAGAAAGTTTTCATCAAATATCTGTCCGTGGGAAATATTTTTAAGAGCTTTTAAAATAACGCTGTAACCTAAGATGAAATATGAAATCAAGAAAGGAATTATTTTATATTTCTCAAAAGGCAACAGCAGAGCAATGACAAATACAGCTGAAGAAACTATTATCTTAATTAAAAGCTTTTTCTGCTTTGCCGTCATAAAATCACCTCACGATTCTGCAATCCGGTTCAACTTTTTTGCAGATTTTTTCTGCCTCGTCCATAATGCTTTCAAATTTTTCATCATCGGCAACTATTGTCATCTTGCTTGTCATAAAGCTGATAACGACTTTTTCGACACCATCAATCTTTGAAATTGCATTTTCCATTTTTGCAGCGCAGTTTGCGCAATCAAGTTCCTCTAATCTAAACACCTTTTTCATAAAAAATCACTCCTCTATATGTTCTATACCTTGGTTGATAATAGTTCTGACATGGTCATCGGCAAGGGAATAAAATACTGTCTTTCCGTCTCTTCTGAACTTAACAAGTTTTGACTGTTTGAGAACTCTCAGCTGATGAGAAATTGCAGATTGACTCATCTCAAGAAGCTGGGCAATATCACAAACGCACATCTCACTTTCAAAAAGCACATATAATATTTTGATCCTTGTGCTGTCCGCAAAGACTTTATATAACTCCGACAAGTCATAAAGTTCATCTTCTCCGGGCATCGTGGTTTTAACCTTTTCAATAATGTCGTCATGGGCGTGCATATATTCACAGCACTGTATATTATCCTGACTCATTATTACACCTCCTTTGAACAAATGAACGATTGTTCATATATTATTATATACATATATAATACCTTTGTCAATACCATATTTTATTTTTTTGTTTACCCTTGAATTTTACTGTTCAACTGACTGATAGCTTTAATAATTTATTACTTGCATTTTAAATGCATAATTGGTAAAATATATTTAGATTTCATGAAAGGAGCAGTTGCGGATTTCTTTGACGCAAGAATTATAAAATGACAGGACGATTTATAATAATTAAGACCCCGTCTGAGGAATATACTTTTGAATTAAAAGCGGCAAACGGAGAGTCTATTGCGGTCAGTCAAACATTTCCCACAGTTGAAAGCTGTGAAAATATTATTGACAGCATTAAAAGAAATGCAAAAGCTCCCGTAGAAGACAGAACTCTTAACAAATGGAAAGCTGTCCCCTACCCTAAGTATGAGATTTATAAAAACCTTTCCGGCGAATTTCACTTTAGGCTCAAGTCAGCCGGAGGTGAAATAATTGCCATAAGTGAAAGTTACACTTCAAAGGCAAGCTGTATGAAAGGCATACGCTCAATAGGAAAAAACGCTCCAAAGGGAGAAATCATTTACAGAGGTGAATAATTTGGATTATCAGAAGTTAAAAGAACTTGAACCATTTTTTGATAATTGGTATATTGATTCTCTTTTAAGGGAAGATGAAAACAAATCAATTTATAAGGTAGCAAAAAAGACAATGAACGGTGACATCATTTACCGTCAGCTTAAAGTTGTTACCGTAGAAGCCACTCGTGAGGTCGGTGATGAAAGTCTTTATCCGGCAAAGGTGCAAAGAATTCTCACTGAGCTTGATATTATGGAAAAGCTGAAAAACTGCAATAACATTGTTGAATATTACGGTCACACTGTTATTGACAACGGCAACGAAAAATATAATATCATCATTTTGATGCAGGACGTTTTCCCAATTCACGAGAAATTCGATATATACGATTTGGGTAAAAAAGATGCATTGAAAATTTCTTTGGCGGTATGCGATGCCTTGGATCAGTTCAGAAGTGCGGGAACAATTCAAAGAAACATAAATCCCGAAAACATTTTTGTTGACTCAAAAGGTGTATTTCGTCTCGGTGCATTAGGTGCAGAAAACCAGCTCATTATCCCTGAGGACTATGTTTCCCCGGAAGAATACAATGTAAGCGGTGCTTTAAAGGATAGCGATATTTATGCCTTGGGTATGCTCACATTCAAACTTCTCAACCATAACAGAGGGCCTTTCATGCCGGCTTTTCCATTGGAAATAACTCAGGAAAACAAAAACAACGCTCTTGCAAGAAGAATGAACGGAGAGCCTGTCATATTCTCAGATGAGAGCAACGGAGAACTTTCTTCTGCAATCGCCAAGGCTTGCGCTTTTGATCCAAAGGACAGATATCAAAACATTGCAAGTTTCAAATCTGAAATTGCAAACGCACTTAAAGCCATTGACCCCACATTTGTTTCAGAGAATGATCATGTTACCGGATACGCCTTTCCTCAAGCAGCGGCAAAAGTCGAGCGCATACCCGACAATGAAGAAGTAGTAGATGAAGAAGAAAGTGAAACTTCTTACGCCGGAAGTATCATTCCCGATGATATTGACGGAGATGATGACTATCTTGATGATAGAAGCGAATCCAAAAAGCTCATAACCGGTCTTGCTATTGCCATTGTTGCTGTGGCTGTGATTGCTTTAGCTTTTCTGGCTCATATACTTTTCGGTGACAGCAAACCCGAAGAAACAACAGAAAATACTACCACTACTGTTACCACAACAGAGGCTACCACCACTGCACCCACTACCACAGAGCCCACAACAACCACAACGGAGGCTACCACTACCACAACAACTACCACCACAACAACTACCACTACAACCACCACTACGACTACAACTACTACAACAACCACAGAACCCACAACAACTACCACAGAGCCAACCACAACCGAGCCGGAAATAACCATTCCGGAAACTCAATATTTAGATATTGACAAAACCTCTTATGAGTTATTTGAAGAGGACGGCAGAGTTTACGAAATACTTATTCTTGTTTCAAACAGATTCAGCGAAGTTGTTGCCGGAAACGGTGATGTTATCCTTTATGTTTATGATGAGGACGGCTCAGTAGTTCAGACCCACACAGTTGAACTTAAATGTTACTATGATGACGATTACAGTGGAATTACAATCTGTGATATTATTGTTCCCTCAAGTGTGAACATAGATCTTGATAACTTTATGTATGAGATATATTTTCCCAAAGGAGTCATCCTCGGCTACGGTTATTCAAACAACAGCTTCTCGGTTATGCTGTAACGAAATGTTTAATTTTAAAAAGTGTTAACAATATTTGTAATAATTGCACAATATTGTAAATAAAGCATAACAATTATTGACTTTTTAGCTTTTCTAAATTATAATAAAGGCAAAGTGAGTTATTGTTGTTATAATTCATACTAAAACATTCTAAGGAGGACAATATAATGAAAAAAGTATTATCATTATTATTAGTTGTTTCCATGCTCTTCACATTCTCAGCAGTGGTATTTGCCGGTTCATGGCAGGAGCACGAAGCAAATCTCGGCGTTAAAGAATTTTGTCAGAACGAAGGTTGCACAAATGAGTGCTCAGGCACTTTCGGTTGCACATGCTGCGACAAATGCCCTAACCTTATAGACCATACAGGTGCTGCTGTTAACGTTTCTCGTTACTCTCCCTGTCACTTCGATTTCTATTTCGATCTTGACGAAATGGATTCAGCAGGCAATATCATCCACACAGGCACAAACAAGACTCAGTATTACTGGAAAGTCGCTTGCTGTGACGAATGTACAGGCCGTACAATTTGTAAGTGTAACTGCGGTTGCCAGTACTGTGTAGATCCTTATGCAGACAACGAAGATTTACAGGATAAAATCGATGATGCTCAGCAGTCAGCTCAGAACGGATTTATCAATGGTATTCAGTCAGCTCTCAAGTCTTTAAGACAGGTTATGAATAACCTCTTCAAAGCACTCTTCGACTTCATTCGTATTGATGAAATCATTCCACCAAAAAAGTGATAATTGAACATAACTTCCCCAAGGCTTAGGTCTTGGGGATTATTTTTTGTCAGGGGAGGTCTCCACCCGCGGTATAGTGGGTGGAGACCGGCTGTTTGCAGAGAGCCGGCACCAAAACTCAACCGAAGGTTGAGCCCATACCACTTCCGGTCTTGAAACCCTCCTCTGTTTTTTCACATACCAAAACTTTTCACCGATTTTATCCCCTGTTTCTATTGAAATGAAATACTATTTATTATATAATAGTATAACAGTGTTTTAAAGGTGGAAAAATATGAATAAACGAAAAAGCGGTGTTCTGCTTCCCCTCTCCTCCCTCTACGGTGATTATGCCGTTGGAGTTATGGGTGAAGAGGCACGACATTTTATTGATGAAATCAAAAATATGGGATTTAGCTATTGGCAGGTTCTCCCTATCGGTAACACTGACACAGCAAACTCCCCATATTGCAGTTGCTCCGCATTTGCGGGAAACTATATCTATATTGACCCTAAACAGTTAAAAGAAAAATATAATCTTTCAGACAGCCTCTTTCAAGAAAATATCTATAAAGGCTCTTGCTATACGGCTGATTACGATTTTGCAAAAGAAAAGCGACTTGCTCTTTTGAAAAAAGCCTTTGAAAATTTGACTGAAGAAAAGAAAAAGGAAATCCAAACTTTCGGTGAAGATAATAAATACCTGAAAGACTTTGCTTTTTATATGGCTCTTAAGTACAAATTCAGTTTTGCTCCTTGGTGGAAATGGGACGATGAGTATAAGTATTACGATAAAGCGATCCTCCACGAAAATGAGAACAAAACAGAAATTGATTTTCAGCTCTTCATTCAATATGAATTTTATTCTCAATGGGCTGAACTTAAAAATTATGCCAATAAAAACGGTGTCTCTGTTTTAGGTGATATGCCAATATATGTCAGCCTTGACAGTGCTGATGTTTGGAGTCATTCAGATTTATTCTGTTTAGACGAAAAAACGCTAAAACCAAAAAAGGTCGCAGGTGTGCCTCCTGACTATTTCTCAGAGGACGGACAACTTTGGGGCAATCCGATTTATCATTGGGAAAACATGGAAAAAGATAATTTTTCTTGGTGGATCGACAGAATCCGATTTGCTCTTAAGATATATGACACAGTGAGAATTGACCATTTCAGAGCCTTCGCCTCCTATTGGGAAGTTGATGCTGATGCGTTGACGGCAAAAGAAGGAGAATGGAAAAAAGGGCCGGGAATGAAACTTTTCAACCGAGTTAAATCTCAAATCAAAAATCCCTCAATTGTTGCGGAAGATTTGGGAACTTTCGGCGAAGATGTTATAAAGCTTCTGGAAGATACCGATTTTCCCGGAATGAGGGTAATACAGTTCGGTTTCGATCCCGGTGCAGACAGTTCTCACCTGCCACATAATTATACCCAAAACTCCATAGCTTATGTGGGAACTCATGACAACAACACTCTCCTTGGTTGGCTTTATGATGCAAGAGAAGATGAACGGAAGTTCGCCCTTGACTATTGCGGATATAAGGGAGACCGATGGGGCGACGGCGGTTACCACAGTGAAAGCTGTCGAAGTATAATCGAAACGGTGTGGAAGTCCTGTTCAAAGCTCAGTATTGTTTCGGTTCAGGATATGTGCGGATTTGGAAACGATGCAAGAATGAATATTCCGGGAACCGACAAAGGCAATTGGCTTTACAGAATGGGCAGAGACACTATGGAAAACCTTGACAAAAATTATTTTAAACAAATAAACAGTTTATTCAGAAGATGAAAGGACGATAAGAAATGATAGAAGTATTTAACCATGGAGTTTACCTCATCAACGGCGAAAAGGTATTAACTCAGGAAGAAGCCTCTGCATACCTCAAAGAAAAGGGAGCTCAGGCTGACAGCGCAATTTACAGAAAAGGTACTATTGCCAACAAGATCATGTCAAAGCACAATATGGGAAAAAGTGAGGAAAACCTCCAGATTAAGTTTGACTCACTTATTTCTCACGACATAACTTATGTTGGTATTATTCAGACTGCTCGAGCAAGCGGACTTAAGAAGTTCCCTGTTCAGTATTCAATGACTAACTGCCATAACAGTCTTTGTGCTGTTGGCGGAACAATCAACGAAGATGACCATATTTTCGGTCTTTCTGCCGCAAAGAAATATGGTGGTGTTTATGTTCCTGCTAACCAGGCTGTTATTCATCAGTTTGCAAGAGAAACAATGACCGGCTGCGGAAAAATGATCCTCGGTTCAGACAGCCACACAAGATACGGTGCTATGGGTACAATGGGTATCGGTGAAGGTGGTCCGGAGCTTGTTAAACAGCTTCTTTCCAACACTTACGATGTTAAAGCTCCACAGGTTGTTCTTGTTTATCTTGAGAACAAGCCTCGTAAGGGTATCGGCCCTCACGATGTTGCTTTGGCTCTTTGCAAGGCTGTATTCAAAGATGCTCTTGTTACAAACAAGGTGCTTGAATTTGTCGGCCCCGGTGTTAAAAATCTTCCCATGGACTTCAGAATCGGTATTGATGTTATGACAACTGAAACTGCTTGTCTTTCTTCAATTTGGGAAACAGATGAAACTGTAAGAAACTTCTATATCAATCACGGCAGAGGCGATGCTTATGAAAAGCTCATGCCGGAAGATGTCGCATATTATGACAGCATGGTTAAGATCGACCTTGCTAAAATCGAAAGCATGATCGCTCTCCCATTCCACCCATCTAACGCATATACAATTCATGAACTTCAGGAGAACCCGATTGAAATTCTCAAAGAAGTTGAAGAGGCTGCAAAGGCTCAGTTCGGCGATAAGGTTGATTTCCACCTTACAGATAAGGTTGTTGACGGCAAGATCATGATCGATCAGGGCATCATTGCCGGTTGTTCAGGCGGTATGTTCGACAGCATTTGCGGTGCTGCAAATATCCTTGACGGCAAAGATATCGGTGACAGCTATTTCTCACTCAGCATTTATCCCTCAAGTGTACCTGTTAACCTCGCTCTTATCAGAAACGGTGTTCAGGAGAAATTACTCGAAGCCGGCGCTGTGTTCAAGCCATCATTCTGCGGCCCATGTTTCGGTGCAGGTGATGTTCCCGGAAACAACGGTCTTTCAATCAGACACACAACAAGAAACTTCCCCAACAGAGAAGGCAGCAAGCCGGGTGACGGTCAGCTTTCAGCAGTTGCTCTCGTTGACGCTCTTTCAATTGCAGCAACAGCAGCAAACAAAGGCGTTCTCACAGCCGCAACAGACATTGATTTTGAAGATGTTAAATACACTTACTCATTTGATAAGAGTGTTTATGATAAGAGAGTTTACAACGGTTTAGGCAAGGCTGACGAAAACAGTGCACTTCGTTTTGGCCCGAACATTACAGATTGGCCGAAGATGTATGCTCTTGAGGATAACCTTCTTGTTAAACTTGCTTGCGTTATCCATGATGATGTTACAACAACTGACGAGCTTATTCCTTCAGGTGAAACATCATCTTACCGTTCTAATCCTCTTCGTCTTTCAGAGTTCGCTTTAAGCAGAAGAGAACCTCAGTATGTGCCACGCACAAAGGCTATTGCCGCAACGGAAAGTTCAAGAAGAAACGGTGAAAATCCACAGGAAATCATCGATGTTCTTTCAAAGGTTTGCGCTGATCCTCAGGAAACAATCAAACATACACAGTTCGGTTCATGTGTCTTTGCAAAGAAACCAGGTGACGGTTCAGCAAGAGAACAGGCTGCTTCATGTCAGAAAGTTTTGGGCGGTTTTGCAAACATTTGCTATGAATTTGCAACAAAGAGATATCGTTCAAACTGTATCAACTGGGGCATTTTGCCATTCACTATTGATAAAGACAGAGAATTCAATTATTCTCCTGACGATTATGTTTTCGTTCCGGGCATCAGAGATGCCATCAAGAACGGACAGGAAGAGATCCCCGGCAAGGTTATAACAGACACAGGTGTTGAGGATATTACTCTTTATGTTAAGGGTCTTACAGAAGATGAAAAGACAATCATTCTTGAAGGCTGTCTTATGAACTATTATAAGAGCCAGATGAAATAAAATCTATTTAATAAAAGAAGTCCCCCCTGTAAGCATTGGAAGTCAATGTTGCAGGGGGGATTGAGCGCCCGCGGTCGTGGGCGCGTAATTTTTGGTCTGCCGGAGGCAGACTCAGCCCGGCGGTATAGTCGGGCGGTCAACCGAAGGTTGACGAAAAAACTTTCTCACAGAACAAACTCTCTCCAAAAGACATAAGCCTTTGTTTTGCGGTTTATTCTATTACACAATCAGACACGCTGCCTTTCCAGATAATTAACAGCACGCCGTTTTTAACGCTGATTTTCGCTGATTTTCCGACAAATTCATTGCTAAGTCCTATTGAGCCCGAGGAAGTCATTACCGCATCATCGAGAGTATACTTTAAATTTTCTTCAGTGACTCCCCTGCTCTCATCGTTAAGCGAAAAGACGGACACATATCCTTGGCAATTTTCATCGAAAACAACGGTCTTGTTCTTAATTCCGAGATACACATTATCATTATCAAGAATGAACACCTCACCACCGTTATTGCAAATATATGAAACATTTTGAATATTGGCAATGGTATGCTCAGGTCTGTCTCCGCCCAATGCACCGAGAATTACAAAAGTATCATATCCCTCCTCGAAACCCTTTTTTATGGCAAGGAGCATATCGGAATAGTCTTTTTCCGGTGGATAAATCACAACATTCTCATTTGTTGGTATGCTGCCGTACGAGTCGAAATCCCCCACAACAAAATCTGGTTTTCGAGAAAAAATATTTGCATTTTTCAGCCCTGCATCGGCGCATATAATACAATCGTTTTCATTGACGGAGATTTCTTTTTCATAGGCATCTCCTGCCCCCATAATATAACAAACTGATTTTTTCATAATACATATCTCTTTCGCTTTAATATAACTAAATCTAAGGAACATTATAACCGTTAGGCACTTCATTGTCAAACAAATAAGCGCAAGTTGATACAATTTCCACAAGTTAAATCCCCTTTTTCAAAAAACTCATTTACATTCTTTAAACAATGTGTTAAACTGTTTAATTGACTACTAATCACAGCGAGGTAATATAAATGAATACAAAACCGGTAACTGCTATCATAGTTGGAGCAGGTCACAGAGCCTTTGTTTACAGCGAATTGGCAAAAACAAATCCTGAACTCCTCAAAATTGTGGGCGTTGCAGATCCTAATCCTGTGCGCAGAAAAAAGGCAATGGAATATTTCGGATTTTCAGAAGATATGTGTTTTGAATCAGCTCAAGAGCTTGCCAAAAAAGGAAAACTTGCTGATACTGTAATCAATGGCACTATGGACGAAGAACATATTGAAACAGCCGTTCCTCTTCTCAATGCGGGATATGATATGCTTCTTGAAAAACCTTTTGCAGTAAATGAAGAAGAAATGAGACAGCTTGTGGAATGTGCAAAGAAGAACAACTCAAAAGTTATGATTTGCCACGTTCTCAGATATACTCCGTTCTATTACGGAATCAAGGAGCGTATTGTCAAAGGTGAAATCGGTGATATCATAAACATTCAGACCACCGAACACGTTTCTTATCATCACCTTTCAACATCTTATGTGAGAGGAAAATGGGCAAACAGCGATAAATGTCACACCACCATGCTTCTTGCAAAATGCTGTCATGATCTTGATATTATGATGTGGATGATGAGCGAAACAGAGCCATCACAAATAAGCTCATTTGGTGGAAAATATCAATTCAAACCCGAAAATGCTCCGGAAAATGCCGGAACTATATGCATGAAAGACTGTCCCCTTGTTGATACTTGCGTATATTCAACAAAACGACTTTATATAGATCATCCAAACAGATGGAGTTTCTATGTTTGGGACGCTCTTGAACATTTGGAAAATCCAACTATTGAAGACAAGATCAATCTCATGAAAAGCGACTCCCCTTATGCCCGTTGTATTTACAAGTGTGACAACAATGTTGTTGATCATCAAAGTGTGCTTGTCAATTTCAAAAGCGGTGCAACCGGCACTCACAACATGGTTGGTGGCAGTGCAGAGCCCAGAAGACAAATTCACATTATTGGATCAAAGGGAGAGATATTTGGGAACTTTGAAGAATCAAAGTTTACTGTTTTAAAAATCAATCCATCTCCTGATGCTCATCACGAAGAATGTGATGTTGAAGTTGTGGATCTTAATGTTTCCGGAGACATGGTTGGCGCTTATGGTGGACACGGCGGTGGAGACGAAAGATTAGCAGAAGATTTTGTCAAGTTCATTCGTGGTGAAAAGCCATCGCTTGCTTGCACTTCTATTTTTGATTCAGTAGCAGGTCATTTAAGCGTTTATTTGGCAGATAAATCAAGAGAAAATAATGGTGAACCCGAAACTGTGGTATTATAAATTATCCGAATGCTTGGTGTGTGAGGGAGGTTTCCGGGGGCGAAGGTTTGAGCCGCAGGCTCAAACAAGCACGGCGCAGCCGTGCTTCCCCAATGCCGAACGGCATTGGGGCTTCGCCCCCGGAAACCCGCCACCACCCCAAAAATCAAACACAGAAAAGAACTATCTTCTTTTCTGTGTTTTTTGCTTTATTTTGACTTTCTTATTCGTTTTTTAAATTCATCACATAAAGCCATAACGGCTTCGTCCTTCGTATTGATTTTTTCGATTTCATCCTGCCATCTTTCTGTGTATTTTCTGTCAGGCAAGGATTTAAGTATTACCGCTAAAGCAAATGCTTTTGAATAAATATTTTCAGACGACAACCATCTATCAACATACATAGTCAATTCCGGTGGCTTTCTGTTAAATATCTTAGGCGCCATTAACTCACAGGTTTCCACACTTCTTACATAAGGCAAAAACTCAGCAATGTATCTTATGCACCCTGCAAACTCCCCTGTTCTTGAAATAAGAATTGCATGAAGAAGATCCTCTTCATAATAAGAATGTGGGAGAATTTTGAGATACTCTTTTCTCTGCTTTTTATAAATCATATCTGATGCATATCTTTTGATTTTACTGATACTCACGCCTAATATTTGCTCTCTGCTGATTTCCGGGTGCTTTTCCGATGTTATAATAAACATATTCTCAGTGCTCATTGATCTGAGTTTTGATCGCACTCTCTTTTCAAATCTTTTCCTTGCTAAAAGTTTTTTCTCCTCTTTCTCACAAGATTTTTTGATATTGCAGCACTTCTTAACATCAAATTGGCGTATAAAATCTTTATAATTTATGCCATTGTTAAGATAATCAAGAAACAACATTGCACAGCCTTCGCTGTCACTGAGAGCATGATGATGCTTTATTTCAAAGTCAATGTGTTGGCACATAACATCTAAACTATGATGTTCAAGATGAGGATACCATTTAAGTCCCATATCACAGGTGCAAACATAATCAACTTTATCAAACCACTCAATTCCATAATCTCTCAAGCAACTGCATAAAGTCAACATATCTCCGGGAGCTCCATGGGCAACAAGGAGTCCACTGCTCATTATTTCCTTAATTTCTTCCCATATTTCAGGAAATGTTGGTTCATTCTCCACCATTTCGGGAGTTATACCGATTAGTTTTACCACATAAGGATCGAATTCACACTCAGGGTTCACAAGAAAATATTTTTTATCAACAATTTCGCCATGTTCCACCACGGTTATTCCTATTGCACTTATTCTCGGCACATACTGTCCCGGCATTTCCAAATCAAAAGCTACAAATCTATCAAGCATTTTTCTCGCTCCGCTAACATTTACTCATTTATTATTACAGTATATCAGATTTTGACAAAATAAGCAACAAATTATTCCTTTCTAAGGCACATGGTTTTCTTTCCCATAATTCCTGCTGTGGTCTGCCTTCGGCAGACTCCGCCCACTATACCGCGGGCGGCCATCGCCGCAACCTTCTACTCGCACGCAAGTTTAGGGGCGAAGGTTTGTGCCGAAGGCACAAACGAGCGTGGCTGCGCCACGCTCCCCCAATGCCGGAGGCATTGGGGGCTTCGCCCCGAACCCCCACCTCCTGCACCAACCAAACAGCACCGCCTGATTTCAGGCGGTGCTAAAACTGTTTATTTAAAAAGTTTCTTAAAAGGTTTCTGCCACTTGTATATATACAAAGTTGCAAGCCTTGTGATGGCAATGTCAAACACCACAAACACAACATTTCCCATAGCCAGTAAAATTAAAGGACCATATTTTCCAAGTTCGTTCATGTCGTCCATTGATAAACCAAAAACTCGAATAAGCACAAAGTAAGATGCTACCATGGTAACATTGAAAATCAAAAACTTGCTTATCCACTCTAAGAGTTTCGGAAGTTTGCTTTCAAGAATAGCTTTTATTATAGGATAATATCCGAAAAATGCCACATACATTACCGCCGCCTCTTTGTCTGCCGCAAGCAGTAAACTCAGTATTCCAACTGCTACATACACACCAAAAGCCCACTTCTTGTTGATTTCAATCACTATAACCATAAGAAGTATACCGGCAAAAGCAGGTGCTGAATATGTCATAACGGGAATTACCGTCAGCATCATTATGACTACGGATAAGGCTGCAACCATTCCGCAAACTGCGGTTTTTGAAGATTGTTTCATGTTGATCACCTCAACAGCAAGGGATTAAGTCCCCACCCATACACTCGCAACAGCAGTCTGCACAATAAAGCCCGGCACAGATATCGCAAACGCTGTCGGATTTATCAACACTTGTTGTTCTGTATCCACCGAAACTCCTTGTCTTTAAGGTGTTGTAAGCGTTGGCATATTCCATATTGTTAGGCTCCATAATATGAGCTTTCTCAAAATAAGTTAACGCCTGATCAAGCCAGCCTTTCTTATAAAAAAGCTGTCCTACGCAATAATGCCATCTGGAATTTCTCTGTGATTGAGGAATGGAGAAAAGTCTTTCCTGAGCCTCATTAAGTCGATTTGAGGAAATCAATGCCATTATTTCATTGTAATTATAATCGCTGGAATAGTTTGATGAATATGGATCACTGTAACTGTAAGAAGCATTAGTGTAACCGTAACCGGAAGTATTTTTATTAAATCCGTTTTTGGTTATTGTGTCGTATGCCTCGTTGATCTCTTGCATCTTCTCATTTGCAAGATCGGCTAAATCCGTATTTGCATATCTGTCCGGATGATACTTTTTAACAAGACTTCTGTAAGCCGATTTAACTTCTTCCTCGCTTGCGTTAGGACTAACACCTAACACTTCATAAGGATTTTTCATTTTTGTTCCTCCTGTGGCAATTTCTGCCCTTGTTTTAAGTTTTTTGCCGTATGGTATAAACCATCGTAAATTACATTTTCTATTATGCTCTTAAAGTGCTTAACTTCAAGTAATTCATAGGTATTTGCAAGTTCGCCCACTGTTAAATTTAATATTGAAAAAACTTCTTCCTGAGTTTTACCACTCAATAAAAACGGATTATAATTTCCGTTCTTTTCATCTTTTTCCATATCGTCCAATGCATCAACAGCATAAACCCATCTTCCGAGAAAATATCCCATTCGTTTTAATATACGGTTCGTTTTCTCATCTTCAATATTATAACTCAAAATTTCTCCCATTGCAATCGCTGTTGGGTCTGATGCCTCATCAATACTTGATATTTTTTCTTTTTCAAGTTTTGCTTGCCTTTGCATCATCTCAGAAATTATTTTGTCCCCATCGGGTAAAAATTTTCGTGCCTTCTTATAATATCTTTTGAAAACAGGTTTAATGATATATAAAAACAGTTTTTTGAAAAATCCGCTGTCTGCTATATCGTCAAGGATTTTGTAATAAACCATGAGCATGGCAATATCAGCTGTATAGTTCAGATGTTCATTTTCACCTTTGCAGAAGTTGCATTTCTTCGTAGGATTAAAAGGACAACGCTTTTGTTCAAAGCATGGCATACCCTCACAAATGCTCATTCTGATAATCGCCAAAAATGTATAGTCATAACTTAGTGTCAGCCTTGCTATAAGTCCGTATCGTTTTCCCAGAGTGCGACATACAGAACAATAAACGCCCTTATACGCCTCATAATGTTTCACTTTCATTTCAGGTTTATATGCTTTAACATATCCGAACATTATGCCACCTCCCAGAATAAACGAACTGTATATTACATATTAAAGAAAATATTTACCGAAGGGATTAACACAATGTAAACTTTAAATACCTTATTATTAAGATGTATTTTTAATTTTAAACTTGATTATCCCAACCGCATGTATTATAATTTAAATGTATAATTACGCAAAGGAGAAAAAACAATGTCTATAATTGTAAAAGATGCTTATTTCAATTCCTCCACAGGAGTTGACAGAATACACTGTATGATTTGGGAAAATGACGAAGTTGAAAAGAAAGGTGTCATTCAATTAGCTCACGGTGTCAGTGAGCATATTGGCAGATATGATGATTTCGCAAAATTTCTTGCTGACAACGGATACATAGTTTGCGGCAACGATCATTTAGGTCATGGACTTTCTGCAAGAAGTATGGAGGAATTAGGTTTCTTCTGTGAGGCAGACGGTGATGTGAGAATGGTCGATGATATGCATATTCTCCATAATATTATGCATAAGCGTTATCCGGATTTACCTTATTATCTTTTTGGACACAGCATGGGTTCATTTTGTGCAAGAGTTTATGCGGCTGATTTCGGTGAAGAATTAAACGGCCTCATTCTTTGCGGAACAGGCGAACTGCCTTCAGCAGCCATACTTGCCGAAGAGCCTCTTAAAATGATTGCCGAAAAAACAAATTCAATGTTCAGATTAAACACAAGTGCCGTAACTAAGCTCTTCAACAAAGAGGAAAAATCCGATTATGAATGGCTCAGTTACAATCGTGAAAATATTGAGAAATATGAAGCTGATCCTCTTTGCGGATTTGCTCTCACTCTCAGCGGTGACAGGGATTTGGTTTCTCTTGCCAACACAGCTTGCAACCCAATGTGGGCATCTCGAGTTCCTGTTGGACTTCCGATTCTTTTGATTTCAGGTGCTAAAGATGTTGTCGGATTTAATGGCAAAGGCGTTATCAATGTTTGTGACAATCTTGAAGACGCAGGACACAAGCCTGAGGTTATTCTTTATCCGGGAATGAAACATGAAATTCTCAATGAAGATGAACACGAAAAAGTTTACAACGATGTTTTAAATTGGCTGAATAAGATTTAAGGATATTGTTGTTAGTATTAGAGGGTAGAAAACCCCGCCCACGCGGTCGTGTGGGCGGGGTTTTGGTCTGCCGGAGGCAGACAGTCGCCCGCGGTATAGTGGGCGAAGTCGGCGGAACGCCGACCGGCAAACTTAATGATTGAATTATTTTATCGGTTCAAAATCGCTTGCTCCATGTTTGCATAGCGGACAAATGAAATCATCGGGAAGTTTATCTCCTTCATAAATATATCCGCAAATTTTGCAAACAAAGCCTTTCTTGCCCTCAGTGTCTGCGGCAGGTTTCACATTCTTGTGATAATATGAATAAGTCATTGTTTCCTTATCATTCATTACACGAGCCTCTGTCACCGAACAAATAAACATTCCGTGAGTTCCAAGATCAACATATTCTTCAACCTTGAGAGACATGAATGAGTTGATATATGCGGTTAAGAAAGGAAGTCCGTTATCGGAACGAATAAACTCATAATCAGCAAATTTATCAGCACTTCTGCCACTTTTGAAACCGAAGTTTTCAAACAGTCTAAACGGTGCATCAACATTCAAGCAGTTAATATTCATCTTACCGGTCTGTTTTATTACATGGTGGGAATAGTTTTCCTTATTTATTGTCACAGCTAATCTGTTGGGTGAGCTTGTCACTTGAGTTACAGTATTTACTATAAGACCGTTATCTTTTTTGCCGTCATTTGAAGTAACTACATAGAGACCGTAACCGATGTTAAATAATGCGCTTAAATCGTTTTTATTTGCTGTTTCTTTTGACTGAGCTTTATACTCTCTGCAAAGTTCATCACTGAGAGCCTCGATCTGACTCTGACTTTCTTCATTTAATGCAGAAAGAATAGTTACTGCGTTTTCGCAAAAAGTAAGATTTTGTCCAAGAGAAAGTTTTTTCGTCATCACCTTGTTTGCTAAAGGCGCCCAACTTCCGTTCTCAATCAAACCAATAGTTCGGTTACGAAAGCCTCTTTCCATAAGTTCATCAATAAAAGTTCTCATAAACGGGAAGATGTCACCATTATATGTTGTTGTGGCAAGAACTATTTTTCCGTATCTGAAGGCATCTTCAACAGCCTCAGCCATGTCGCATCTTGCAAGATCGTTAACAACTACTTTTGGACAACCCTTTTCCTTAAGTTTTTCCGCCAAAAGTTCAACAGCCTTCTTTGTGTTGCCGTAAACAGAAGTATAGGCGATAACAACGCCTTCGCTTTCAACGGAATATGACGACCAAATATCATAAAGATTTATATAATATCCTAAGTTTTCCTTAAGCACAGGGCCATGAAGAGGGCAAATGATATCAATATCAAGACCTTTAGCTTTATTGAGAAGATTTTGCACCTGTTTTCCGTATTTTCCAACAATGCCAAAATAGTATCTTCTTGCTTCACATGCCCAATCCTCTTGAACATCAAGAGCACCGAACTTTCCAAATCCGTCTGCTGAAAAAAGGACTTTATCAGTGCTATCATAAGTAACCATGACTTCGGGCCAATGAACCATTGGTGCCATAACGAAAGTGAATTGATGCTTACCTGTTGAAAGTGTATCCCCCTCTTTTACGGTTATTATATTGTCACTGAAATCACGACCGAAAAACTGTTTCATCATCTTAAATGTTTTAACATTACCGACTAACTTAACAGAGGGATATGCTTTAATAAAATTAACGATATTGGCTGAATGATCCGGCTCAACATGTTGAACCACAAGATAATCTGGTTTTCTGTCGCCTAAAACCTCACCGATATTATCAAGCCACTGATGAGTAAAGTTGATATCAACCGTGTCGAAAACTGTTATCTGTTCGTCCATAACCACATAAGAGTTATAAGCCATTCCATTCGGCACATCATATTGACCCTCAAACAAGTCAATTTCATGATCATTTACACCCACATAAAAAATATCTTTTGTAATATTCATAATAACCTCCGCATTTCTTAATAGTAATAATTATCATTATCGATATAATACCACAATTTTCCTGTTAATGCAATAGTTTCAATAAAAAAATTATCATATTTATCATTGTCCGACTTTTGGCAGCTTATTACCTAACTTTTAGCTTGTGGGTCAGCCTCCGGCTGACAGCCCGACTATACCGCCGGGCCCGGTGGGCGTTCCGCCCACTAAGGATTACGCGCCCACGACCGCGGGCGCTCCAAAAAAATAACACCCACTCTCAAAGAATGGGTGTTATTTGATATTAACGATTTCAATTATGCAGCGAATGCATTGCTGATTAAAGCGAAAACTACTTTGATTACAGCAAAAACGATCTCGCGGATCATTGCACTTTCAGCTGCTTCTTCTTCCTCTTTTTCCTGAAGCTTCTTTTCAATGATGATAATGATATCATCTGCATCAAAATCGCCATCACCATCTGCATCAGCCTTGTCAACGAGTAAACCGCCTAAAGCATCAACAACTGCATTGCCGTCAACGACAGTTTCAACATTGTTTGTTGTGTCGTCTTCGTCAGCAGCAAATGAAGCAACTGCGAATGTGCTGAAAAGCATTACAACAGCAAGAAGAGTTGCAAGTAACTTTTTCATAACGAAATCCTCCTACCTTTATTTTTTTTGTATTATACACCTACATTTTTTAGTTGTCAATATTATTTTAACAATATTATAAAAAAATATTAAAAAAATTAATTTAACCGTTGATTTCCTATGAACTAATTACGCTATTTAATCAACATTTGTATATAATTTAGTAAAATCAAGTATAAAAGCTTTCTCTATATCTCTTTAATGCAGTTCTGTAAATTAAGAAACCAACAACTATTATTCCTGTTATTCCGTATGCAATGTAAAGAGACTTGCTGTTTTCACCGCTTGCCTTAACTGAGTTCCACAAATCATTCATTGTGGTTCTTGTGGCACTGTCCTGATCGTAAAAATACTCGGTTTTCGGCTTTTCGTCAGGATAAAGATATTTATTTTCAGCCATTTCCGCATAAGCCTCATTCTCTATTACCCCTGTGTTCGGTGTTGCATAACCGATGGCATTAGCGTTAGCCATTGCAACTTCCGGATCCATAAGATAATTCATATAAAGTTTTGCGGCCTCAACATTTTGAGCGCATGTCGGAACGCAAACTGCATCGACGAAAATATTTACTCCTTCTGACGGATAAACAAAATCAAGATTGGGATTGACCTCTTGCATACAAACAAAATCTCCAACATAATAAGGAGCTAATGCTGCCTCACCTGCTTCCATTTTGTTATATGTCTCGTCCATAACATATCCTTGAAGAAGGCTTTTTTGTGAAATAAGCTGCTCGGCGGCAGATTGCCATTCAATAATATCTGTCGTGTTAAGAGACTGACCTAACAATTTCTGAGATATTGCAAATGCGTCTCTCGGGTTGTCAAACATAAGGATTTTTCCCGCATACTTAGGATCCCAAAGAACCGACCAGCTTGTCGGTATTTCGTCAACTAATTTTTTGTTATAAATCAAACCGACCATGCCAACGCTGTAAGCCACGCTGTATTCTTCATCTTTATCATAATACATTCCCTTGTATTCATCGGAGATATATTTGTAATTTGGAAGTTCCTTCGGGTTGATTTTTTGTATAAGACCTTCTTTGATAAGTCTTTCTATCATATAATCGGAAGGTATTATAACATCATAACTTGCTCCACCGCTTTTAAGTTTCGCATAAAGATCCTCATTGCTTGCATAGTTAGTGTAATTGACCTTTATACCGGTAAGCTTTTCAAAATGGGAGTTAACATCAATGAGTCCGTCCTCCTGAGAATCCACATCACCGATATATTCACCCCAGTTATAAACATTTATTGTTGTGCCTTTAAGTTCAGGTACATTATAGTAATCTTCATTCTCGAAAGCCCATGCTGTCATTGTTGTGATCATCATTATGAAGATGCTGAGAAATAGCGAAAGGATTTTTTTCATTTGGCTGCCTCCTTTATCTCTTTCTTTTCACTTCTGTTTTGCGCAAGGTTTACACACAAGAGCAAAATGAAAACCACAGCAAAAATTATTGTGGAAAGTGCGTACATATCGGGAGTAACACGCTTTTTGGTCATTGAGAAAATTCTTATAGGCAGAGTTTGGAATGATGGGCCGGTAGTGAAATAGCTGATAACAAAATCGTCAAGAGATAATGTGAATGCCATTATCATACCTGAAATTACACCCGGCATTATTCCCGGAAGAATAACTTTAAAGAAAGCCTTAACAGGTGTGCAACCTAAATCCATAGCTGCTTCGGGAAGATGTCTGTCAATCTGCTTGAGCTTTGGCATAACCGAAAGAATAATATAAGGCAAGTTAAATGTAACATGAGCAATAAGCATTGTCCAAAATCCAAGAACATTAACTATGCCAACAAGTTTTCCGACAAAAACAAACAGGAGCATCATTGATATACCTGTTACTATATCCGGATTCATCATAGGGATATTGGTTACTGACATTGCAGCTGACTTGATCCATTTGTTTTTGAGGGAATGTATGCCTACTGCTGCCGCTGTGCCCATAACCGTCGAAATAGCTGATGAGGCAACAGCAAGAATAATAGTGTTATAAAGGGCTTTTATGGATTCTGTGTCATGGAGCAATGACTCATACCAGCGAAGAGAGAAACCGGAAAATACGCTTGTGCTTTCACTGGCATTGAAAGAGTAAAGCACCAGCACAAAGATAGGCGCATACAAAAAAATTATAATCAAGGTCATATATAATTTTGAGGCAAGGGGCATTTTAGTTTTTGTCATATAAGCACACCTCCGTCATCATCATCTGTAAATCTATTCATAATCGCCATGGAAATGATAATCAAAATCATAAGCACAAGAGAAAGAGTTGCGCCTAAATTATAATTATATGAAGTCTGGAACTGCATTTCGATAACATCACCGATCATAGCGAATGTGCCGCCGCCCAATTTCTTTGATATATAGAAAGTCGAAACAGAAGGAACAAAAACCATTGTAAATCCGGAGGCAATACCCGGAAGTGACAACGGCAAAATAACCTTTCCGAAAACAGTCATTTTGCTTGCGCCCAAGTCTTCGGCAGCTTCAATAAGTGACTTATTCATCTTTGATAAAACCGTATAAATAGGTAAAACCATATAGGGCAGATAGTTATAAACCATGCCGAGAATAACCGCACCGGTAGTGTTAATGAGATGCACCTGAGGTAAACCTAACACTTCAAGCAATCGGTTTATAATTCCCGTGTCCTCAAGGATTGTCATCCAGGAATAAGTTCTGATAAGGAAGTTCATCCACATGGGAAGCATTACTATAACAACCATCATTCGCTGAACCGAAGCAGAACTTTTTGACATAATATACGCCAGCGGATATGCTATCAGAAGGGAAATCATAGTTGCAACAAGACCATACCATATAGATCTCAGAAAAATATACTGATAATTCCCCAAAGTTTTTATATAGTCTAAAGTGAAACTGCCGTTTGCATCGGTAAAAGCATAATAAACCACAAGCATAAGCGGTACAACGATAAAGATTGCCGACCAAACATAATATGGGGCGCTTATTACCTTTTTTATCATAGAATCCTTATTCACTTCTTCCGCCTCCGTTATTACATATTATATATAAAATATCCTTATAAAATATAGTGCGAAAAATCGCAAATGTCAACATTTTTTCATAAATATTTGTCATTTTTTCGCCTCGATTTTATTTTAAAAACAGATTTTCTCTTATTTTCTTTGATTTCCTCGTGATTACTCGTTTTTTCTCACGAAAACTTTTTTAAAAAAATTTCATCTTTTTTATCCTCTTTCCTTGAAAATAAACGGTTTATGATGTATCATTATTCACAGAAATATTTTAGGAGTGTTTATCATAAAGAGCTTTACTATAAAAAACAACGAATCAAATCAAAGACTTGACAAATTTATCACTAAAAGTCTTCCAAATCTGCCCAAATCTCTAATGTATAAATACATTAGAACCAAGCGCATCAAAGTCAACAGGAAGAGAGCTGAAATTTCCACAAGACTTGTTGTGGGCGATGTGGTTGATATGTATATAAACGATGAGTTTTTTGAAAAGAGCGAAACCAGATATGACTTTATGGGAGCATCAAAAAATCTTGATATTGTTTATGAAGATGATAATATTATGCTTCTTAATAAAAAGGTGGGATTGCTTTCCCACCCTGATGACAGTGAATACATAGATACCCTCATAACACGAGTTAAGAGATATCTTTATGAAAAGGGAGAATACCACCCTGATGAAGAAACCTCTTTCACCCCTGCTCTTGTAAACAGAATCGACAGAAACACTGCCGGCATAGTCATTGCCGCAAAAAACGCAAGTGCTCTTCGCATACTTAACCAAAAAATGAAAGACAGGGAATTGCATAAGCATTATCTTTGCATTGTTCACGGAGAGCTTGAGAAAAAAAGCGGTATTCTCACAGGTTATCTTGTGAAAGACGAAAAGAAAAACAAGGTAACGGTTTACACAAAGATGTGCAACGGGGCGAAAACCATAAAGACAAAATATAATGTTCTTAAGAGCAATAAAGATTACTCTCTTGTGGAAATCGAACTTCTCACAGGAAGAACTCATCAGATCAGGGCGCATTTTGCCTCAATCGGTCACCCCCTCTTAGGTGACGGAAAATACGGCACAAATGCTCTCAACAAAAAGGCCGGATATAAAAAACAATGTCTTTGTTCTTACAAACTGACCTTTGATTTCAAAACCGATGCAGAAGAGCTTAACTATCTTAACGGAAAGTCTTTTGAACTTAAAGATGTTTGGTTTAAAGATGAATTTGATGAAATAGGTAAATAATATTTATAAGGTTGTTAAGGGAAGTTGAATTAGCAGGAACGCCGCCCGCGGTATAGTGGGCGGCGGCAAATTTTTTGTTTGAATTTCCATAAATATAAACAATTAAAACACAAACAAAAATTAAAAAAACAAAAAATTTAGAAATAAAAAA
>CAYPMB010000003.1:0-31069 GCA_964411915.1 uncultured Faecalibacterium sp. | reverse complement strand
CGGTATAGTGGGCGGCGGCAAATTTTGGGTTCGATGCCCCAAAATTGCCAACAGGTCAGCACAAACCTTTTTTACAAAACCGAAGGTTTTGCGAAAAAATAAAATTCATCAGGTTTCATGAAAATGAGAAAAATTGTGTAAAATGCGGGTCATCGGAGACAACGATCCCTTTTACTCCCATCTTTAACCCACGGACTTTTCGCAGGAACTCCGAAAAGTCCCGCCGCCCACTATACCGCGGGCGGCGTCCCCCACACCCTATCCTTATTGATCCCAAACAAAAAGAACCTGCAAACCCACTTGCAAGTTCTTTTTTTATTACTTTGATTTTAAACTGTGTGCCATTTCACACCTTGAGGTGTATCTTCAAGAATAATGCCCTGAGCCTTTAATTCATCACGAATTCTGTCAGCCTCAGCCCAGTTCTTATCCTTTCTTGCCTGATTTCTCATTTCGATCATTTCTTCAACCTTTTCGTCAAGGCTCTTTTCTGCCTTGCGTTCATAGAGAAGACCGAGAACTCCTGTTAAATCATCGAAGACTTTAATTGCATATTCAACAACGTTCTTTGAGTTAACTCCGTCAATGATCTTGGTGTTGATCTCTTTAACAAGTTCAAATATTGCACCAAGTGCCTCACCTGTGTTAAGATCGTCCTCCATAGCATCTATGAATTTGTCACGCTTAGCATCAACAACGCTTATAAACTCTGTGTTATATCCGTCCTCTTCTTTTGCATTTTTGAGAGCAAAATCAAGGTTATCACGGCAGGTATATAAACGAGTGAGTGATGCCTTGCACTGTTCAATTGCATCGAAACTATAATTGATAGGACTTCTGTATTGGCATGAAATCATAAGGTAACGAATTGGCTCATAACCGTATTTTTCAGCCACATCTCTTACTGTGAAGAAATTGCCTAATGACTTTGACATTTTCTCATTGTCAACAGTGATGAAACCGTTATGCATCCAGTAATGTGCAAATTCAACACCGTTGCAGCATTCACTTTGTGCAATTTCATTTTCGTGGTGTGGGAAAATAAGATCCTGACCGCCACAGTGAATATCAATGGTTTCACCCAAATATCTGCGAACCATTGCCGAACATTCAATATGCCAACCCGGTCTGCCGTGACCCCATGGTGACTCCCAATAAGGTTCACCCGGCTTTGCACCTTTCCACAACGCAAAATCCATAGGCTCTCTCTTAACTTCACCGATATTTATGCGAGCGCCTGCCTCAAGATCCTCTAATGGCTGATGAGAAAGTTTTCCGTATTGACTGAATTTCTTAGGTGAGAAATAAACATCAGAACCAACCGCATAAGCGTAACCCTTATCAATAAGAGTTGAAACAATGTTGATGATTTCATCAATGTTTTCCGTTGCCTTTGGATGAGTTGTTGCCTCACGGACATTCATTCCCTTTGCATCAGTCCAGAATTCCTTGATATATTTTTCGGAAACTTCTGAAAATGTTATTCCTTCTTCGTTGGCTCTGCGAATGATTTTATCATCAATATCTGTAAAGTTTTGGACAAAATTGACCTTGTTTCCACGATATTCAAGATATCTGCGTAAAACATCGAAAACGCAAAGCGGTCTCGCATTACCTATGTGAATATAGTTATATACAGTAGGGCCGCAAGCGTAAATTTTAAATTCACCCGGAGTTATGGGTTTAAGTTCTTCCTTTGTTCTTGTGAGCGTATTAAATATTCTCATTGTGCTCCTCCTTGTACTTTTTGAGTTCTTTTTCTAATTTACTAATTTTTATTTCCAATCTGCAAATCTCTTGAGCAACCGGATCGGGAATGTGAATTTGATCCAATTCGTCTACCCTTTTTCCGTTGCGCCTGACTATTCGTGCCGGGGAACCGACAGCCGTACAGTTATCGGGTATTGCCTCCAAAACCACCGAGCCGGCAGCAATATTTGTGTTGTCGCCTATTTTGAATGGGCCTAACACCTTTGCGCCTGCACCTATCATAACATTGTTACCGATGGTGGGATGCCTTTTCCCCTTGTCTTTACCTGTACCGCCCAAGGTCACTCCTTGATAAATCGTTACATCATCACCGATTTCAGCAGTCTCGCCTATTACAACGCCTGTTCCGTGATCGATGAAAAACCGTCTGCCGATCTTTGCACCGGGATGAATTTCTATATTGGTCTTTTTTGCCGCCCTCTGTGAAACAGCTCTTGCAACAAAATGCATATTGTGCTCATAGAACCAATGTGCCACCCGATGCATTCTCACTGCCTTGACTCCGGGATATAAAAAGAAAACCTCCAGATTACTTCCCGCCGCCGGATCTCTCTTTCTAACGCTGAGAACATCCTCCTTCAATATTTCAAACATAAAAGTCTCCATTCCGTAAAACCGAGTTTTATGTCTCACATAAAACAAAATACGCCTCTGTTGCCATAAGACAACAGAGGCGTATAACGCGGTTCCACTCTGATTTATAACTTTTCGCCCATAACGCCGGCCTGCGTCTGCAGATACTTGCCTGTCAGCTTTCCCCACAGCTGCCGTCAGGTGCATTTCACGGAAAACTTAGCAAAACACTCACAGCATAATGTGTTTCTCTCTGAGCCAAGCGGATCTCCGCTACTTCTCCTAACCATTGCTTTAACTTATTGATGATTAGCAAATCATATAAAGGTTGCTTGTAGCTTTACCCTTAATGAAGTTATTATACTATATCTTTTTTAAAAATGCACTACTTTCGGGAAAATTTTTTCAAATTATATCTATACATTCTCCCACAAGATCATAATCTTTATAATTGATTATCTTAACTCTGACAAACTCTCCGTCCTCAAGAGGCACTTGAGAAGTGAAATAAACAAGGCTGTCAATTTCCGGAGCATCCATATAGCTTCTGCCGAAATAACAATCGGTGTAACCGTCATATCCTTCAACTACAACTTCGTATTCCTTGCCGATTTTCTCGTTTAACTTTCTTTCAAAGATATCATACTGCTGTTGCATGATAATATCTCCTCTGTCGATTTTCACCTGTTCATCGATCTGATCGGGCATGGTTGCAGCCTTTGTTCCCTCTTCAGCTGAATAAGCGAAACAGCCAAGGCGGTCAAATTCAGCCTCTTTGACAAACTCAGCAAGATTGTTAAATTCCTCTTCAGTCTCACCGGGGAAGCCTGTAATGAATGTTGTTCTGATAACGATTTCAGGTATGCGGTCACGGATTTTCTTCAAAAGAGCAAGAAGTTCGTCTTTTGATCCTGTTCTGTTCATTCTCTTAAGAACATTCTCATCTGCGTGCTGCAAAGGAAGATCAAGATATGGGCATACCTTTTCATTTGTTCTGATTTCTTCGATCAGCTCATCTGTTAAGCAGTCCGGATAACAATAGAGAAGTCGGAGCCACTTAATACCGTCAATTTTTGAAAGTTCCCTGAGTAACTGAGGGAGTCTGAGTTCACCGTAAAGGTCAATGCCATACTTAGTGGTGTCTTGAGCGATAATTATAAGTTCCTTTGCACCGCTGTCTGCCAAAGCCTTTGCTTCGTCAATAATATCAGCCATTTCACGGCTTCTGTATTTTCCTCTTATTGACGGAATTGCACAATATGCACAGCAGTTTGAGCAACCCTCAGCTATTTTAATATATGCATAATGTTCGGGAGTTGTGAGCAATCTCTGTCCGTTCATGGGCAGAAGATATTTTGACGGGAAACATGAATACTGTTCACCTGCCGCCACTTTTGCACAAACTGATGCAATATTATCGTTATCACCTATGCCGATAACAGCATCGACTTCCGGAATTTCCTTCAATATTTCCTCGTTATATCTTTCTGCAAGGCAACCTGTGACAATAATTCCCTTGATTACCCCATCATTTTTTAATTCAACCATTTCAAAAATATTGTCAATGGCTTCTTTTTTTGCATCTTCAATAAAACCGCAAGTATTTATAACAACTATGTCAGCATCATAAGCGCTGTCGGTTATAATAAATCCGGCTTCTTCTATCTTTGCAAGCATTATTTCGGCATCTACCTGATTTTTCGGACAGCCCAATGAAATAAAACCGATTTTAGTATCCATTATTTGTCTCCTTTTCATGAAGTGTTTTAATAATCATAATCCATATCGTTAAAATTGTCAATTTCACTAATGACTTTTTTTATATCGGAGAAGTTATATCCTAACCTGACCAAACCGTTGATTGCTCTGTTGCGACCCTTTTGATCCTCCAAACAGTTACGATATTTTTTATTGATGATTTCAGCTATTGCCTCCTCAGGCGCTTCTTCCGTTTCTTCGGTCACCGCCTCAATGATATCTCTGTCTATACCTTTTATATAAAGCTCCTGAACAATACGCCTTTTACCGAATTTTTTTCTTTCCTTAAGTTCATTTGCATACATACGGGCAAAGCGTTCGTCATTCAGATATCCCAAGTGTTCGAGTTCGTCTGCAACACTTTCGGCGACATCGCCATAATCTCTTTGTTTCAGTTTTGTGATTATTTCTTTCCTGCTGTGTTCACGGCGTGATATAAGATCAATAGCCTTGTTAAAAGCACGGCGAGAGTTGATACGGCTTTTAAGCTGTACCAACTCTTCCTCGCAGATTTCTGTTTTATTTTTTATACCCAAGCCATACCAATAAGTTGCATCAACGGTCATTGCATACACTCCGTCAACGCTTATGTGTATCTTATCGGCTCTGCCTTTTTCATAAGTTAAAAGCATTAGTCTTCGTCAAATATAATGTCAAGATTTTTCTTCTTGGCAGTAGTTTTTGTTGCTTTTTTTGTCTCAGTCGGTGCAGGTTCAGCCTTTTCTTCTTTGTTGTCGGCAGGTTTATTGCCCGCATAAAGTGACTTCATTTCCTTTTGCACCTTTTCTGTAACTTCTTCCAAAAATTCCGGTTTTGTTCTCATCAAGTTCTTAACGGTTTCTCTGCCCTGACCCAATCTTTCTTCACCGTAAGAGAACCAAGCGCCGCTTTTATGAATTATATCAAGTTTAACCGCCAAATCAACAACTTCACCGATTCTTGAAATTCCTTCACCGTAAAGAACATCAAACTCAGCCTCTTTAAATGGAGGAGCAACCTTGTTTTTAACGATTTTTGCTCTTGTTCTTGAGCCGATAAACTCATTACCAGGACCCTTAAGCTGTTCAATTTTTCTTACATCAATACGCATTGATGAATAGAATTTAAGAGCTCTACCACCGGTTGTAACCTCAGGATTACCGTAAACCACACCGACTTTTTCACGAAGCTGGTTGATGAAAACAACAACCGTATTACTCTTAGCAACAACGCCTGTTATCTTTCTCAAAGCCTGGGACATAAGTCTTGCATGGAGACCCATGTGTGAGTCGCCCATTTCGCCTTCGATTTCAGCCTTTGGAACTAAGGCAGCAACTGAGTCCACAACGATTATATCGATAGCACCTGAGCGAGCAAGTGCCTCAGTGATTGAGAGTGCGTCTTCACCATTATCCGGCTGTGAAACCAAAAGAGAATCAACATCAACACCTAATTTCTGAGCATAAACAGGATCAAGAGCATGTTCAGCATCAATAAAGGCAGCTTCACCGCCCATTTTTTGAGCTTGAGCGATACAGTGAAGAGCAAGCGTTGTTTTACCTGATGATTCAGGGCCGTATACTTCAACAATTCTTCCTCTTGGGAGTCCACCGATACCTGTTGCTATATCCAAGGCGATAGAACCTGTCGGTATAGCTTCCACATTAAGGGTAGAGTTCTGACCTAATCTCATAATTGCGCCCTTACCATACTGTTTTTCAATTTGAGCAAGAGCTGTATCTAATGCTTTCTTTTTATCATCCACAGCGAATACCTCCGAAGTACAAATGTTCGATTACGCTGACATTATATATTATTTCTCTAAAAAATGCAACACTTTTTTCTTAAAACTTTCCCATTTTTCCTGCAAAATCCCAAAAAAGGGACTTTGATATAACTTTTAAGAAAAAAATATAATAAAATTTCAAAAATGCCTTGCTTTTTCTCTTTATTTTTGATAAACTATATCCGCTAAAGTGTAATGTATAATTTAAAGGAGGTGCAGACACATGGCAAAATGCGAATTCTGCGGAAAAGATGTGTCTTTCGGCATTAAGGTTTCCCACTCACACAGACGCTCAAACAGAACTTGGAAGCCGAATGTTAAGCGTGTAAAAGCTATCGTAAACGGTTCACCGAAGAGAGTTTATGCTTGCACACGTTGCTTACGCTCAGGTAAGGTTACTCGTGCTATCTGATAACAAGACAAAATGAACACATGAACTTAGCCCAAGTTGTCACTGACAGCTTGGGCAGTTTTATTGGGATGGAGCGCCCGCGGTCGTGGGCGCGGAATCCCCGGTCGGCGGAACGCCGACAGCCGCCCGCGGTATAGTGGGCGGACAAAAGCGGAGCTTTTGCAAAAGACTGGCTGTCAGCAGGAGCTGCGATAGAATACAAGGGGTTTTTACAGGAAATCAACCTGTGAGAACCTCTTAAACTTTTTTTGAGCAACGGAGATAGAAATTCGGATTTTGTCAGTCCTGTCCTTCGTGTCCTCCCCTTTTACTCACCTCTAAACCCGGTCTGCCTCCGGCAGACATCGCCCACTATACCGCGGGCGATTTCCCCACCTTGTATATTATAGCTAAAATTTGTATATTTTTTTGCAACAAACTAAGCACACTTCTTGACTGTTTCCTATATTAGTGGTATTATATCACCATGGAAAATTTGTGAATTTTTAAAAGCTAATTTTCTTATTTTAAAATTTGCAGATTTCCGGAAATAATATGTTTTAGGAGGATATTATGAAGAAAGTAATATCGGTATTTCTTGCTGTGATCATGCTTTGCGGAACTTTCATTCCTGTTTGCCTCGCAGCTAAGGAAAGTAAAATTTTCCAACTTATAGTCCCGGAAAATTGGGAAATGGACATAGGCGACAGCCGTTCTGTTGACTATGTATTTTCAAGTGATGTAAAAAACCGTCTCATTACTTGGACAACCTCTCCCGAAGATGTGGCAACTGTCGATCAGTGGGGAAGAGTTACTGCCCTTAAAGAGGGTACTGCTACTGTGACTGCAACAACTGCTGAGGGATTAACTCACAGCGTTGAACTCAGTGTTGTTTCTCAGGCAACAAAAAAAGAAAACAACGCAACCACAAAGAAGGATTATCAAGGCGAAGCTGCTAAGGAAAACAAAGTTCTTCAAAAGGTTGTAACACGCTATGCTATCGGTGACAAAAATGTTCCTGCAAATGTTCAGGACAGCAACAACTATGCTGATGCTCAGTCAGTTATTACTGCTGATGGCGTAAAATGGGAAATCACTAACTACGGTGTTCTCAGAACAGATGCAAAAGCATCAAATACCAGAGACGTTGAACAGCGTTTAATGGGTGACAGATACTTCGCATCAAAAGATTCAGGCAACGGCAATGTTCTTGCAATCTTCTCAGATGGCGAAAAAGGTATTTGGACAGTTACAGCTGAAGGTTATACCCATATCGCAATGGTTGAATTAAACGGCACAGACAAGGCTGCTCAAATGAGTGCTACAACTCAGGAAATTGTTTCAAGACGCGGCATGGTTGCTCAGGCATATCTTATCGATGGCAAATGGCAACCTTGGGAAACAGATAATGACGGTCTTTGGACTTCTATGTACGGCGGCGGCGAACTTATGCGTTATGCTGTTTTAAGAGATGATCCGACAGCTACAAAAGAAGAAGTTGAAGCTGCTCGCAAAACTGCATATCTTTCAGCAGAGGCTGTATTGTTCCTCACTTATGTTTCAATGCGTGAAGGCACAGTTGAAAGCTATGTAAGAGCTCAGAGAAACGGTTCTGTTTCAAATCCTAATATCGGTAAATATTACACATCAGGTGCTCTTCTTGAAGGTGGCGACTATTCAGTCAATGTACCTTACGGAAGCCCGGCAGACAGATTTAACGAAATGAGATCAAGATACATGACTTTAGGTATCCAGTCCTATGTTATGGACGAAGACAATCTTGCTCTCGCATCTCCTGAATCATGGATCGATCCTCTTGAAGATCCTAACCAGGCATACGCAACAAGAACAAGAAACCTTGAAGGTTTCTGGGCAAGAACATATTCTTTCAAAGAAGAAATGACAACAGAAGATCATTACGCAGGCAACATTTACTGGTCACACAACGGTGACGGCACTGCAACAGGCGTTTCAACAAAGAAAGAAACATCTAACGGCTATCTCCTCAACGGCGAAAACCTCAGAGGAACAACAGTAAATGCAACAAAGGAAATTCCGGAAAGACTTTGGAACGATCTTATCGGTTCAGGTTATGATGTTGAAGACATTGTTTATAAGGGTGACACAAGTTCAGACGAAGTTATCGGTCACTTATTCATCTACAAATTGGCTTATGATATTTTAGGCCCTGAAGATGAAGAACTCCGTCAGCTTATTGTTAACACAATGGATTTATTTGCACAGCATATAGTTGACAATGGTTACTCAATGGTTGACGGTACAGGTCAGCCCACAACATGGAGCAAGTTCAACAGAACATACCTCCACAACGGTCAGGTTCTCGGTGGCGCTCCCCTTCAGACTTCTGTTATTCTTTCAGCTCTCAAACTTGCTGCATACGTAACAGGTGATCAGAAATGGGAAGACGAATACAGAATGGCTGCTCTTAACGAACAGTATGAATATGCTGAGATTATGACTCAGGAAAGTGAAAGATATGAAATGAGCATAATCGAATATGCAAACAGCGTTTCTGAAATCTTAGGTTTAATTCTCAGACCTCTTGTTAACACAAAGTTATTCAAGACAGTTTACAGACTTATCCTCAACTATTCAGACGAAGAAATGGCAATGCTTGCTTATTATCTTCTTTTCCAGATGGAAGATGATGAAGAACTCCTTTCATATTACAGAGAAGGTATTGATGATTGGTGGTACTCAATAAGCCACAGTGAAAACCCACTTTGGTACTATGTATATCAGCTTGCATATCCTAACGAAGAAAAGACAGACGCTTACGGCAACAGCTTAATTGAAACAGCTGCATGGTCACTTAGCCGTCATCCTATCGACACAAGAAGATATTTCGCAACAAACGAAAACCGTGACGATATTACAGAGCTTGACTTGAATGAATACGGTCTTGATACAGCACCGCTTTCATACGACAAGACAACAAGCAAACTTCTCTTTGCTAACTCAGATAACGATATTATCAGCATTGTTGGTGCGGTTATTTCAGTTGCAGCAGGAACTCTCGACTGGGCAGTTGCTGCTCCAGATGAAAGATCTATCCATAAGTTCAACGGTTCAACTTACAACCTTGACGGAAACTACAATCCGAACGAAATGGAAGGATCAACAACATACACATTGCCATACTGGATGGGCAGATATCACGGTATGTTAGCCGGCTAAGGCTCAATATCAAATAGAAAAGAAGCATAAATCCGGAGCTGTAAAAAACGAAAGTTTTTTACAGCTCCTTCTTTTTATATTTTCAGTTTAATCTATTATTCTTCCGGTTTGTGCCGGGGGCGGGCTCCCGTGGCGAAGGGTTTTGTGCCTGCGGCACAAAACCGCCCGCACGAAGTGCGGGCCCATCTTGCCTTCGGCAAGATGCTTCGCCACGGAAACTCGCCCCTTACAGTAATTCCCTTTAAAATCGCCAACCTTAAACCGTCTACCACATCACACTGTCGGTCATGGTGCAGCGTCAGTTAATCTGTGTGTCTATTCCCCATTCTTCAAGATATTCGCATATCAATTCAGCGCAAGTCATAACAATAGCCACACAAGGACGCTTTTTATAATATTCCTCGGTTCTTTCTTCCGGAATATAACTTTTTTCACTTTGTCTCTGCATAAGTTCGCTGCAAATATATGAGCCCCTGATTTCCGTCACCTTTTCCGCAAACTCACGCACTATTCTGTAAGTCTCCGCCTTAGCCTCAGCATCACTACCCTCTCTTGCTCCATGAACAAGTCCTATTATCATGCTTGCAGCGCTAACACCTCCGCAAACATTGCGAAGTCTGCCGACACCACTTCCCAAACCTGCGGAAATCCCGAAAGCTGTATTATCATCTATTCCGAAAATATCGTTGAATGCTCCCAATACAGATTGAGAACAGTTAAATCCGCTTAAAAATAAATCTCTCGCCTTTTCTACTCTCTTATGCATTTTGTTACCTCTTTTCTTTTCATTGTGTTGATTATAATACTAAATCCCATTAAATTAAAGGCTTTTGCTAAAATTATTATTTTTTCCTTATTTTGTATGGCTTTGCACCTTGATTTATTCATTTGTAATCTATATAATTATAGAAAAAAATAGGAGATATAAGTTTATGAAAATTTCTAAGAAAATTATTGCTCTTATAGTCGCTTTGGTTTCAGTTTTAACCTTGGTGGCTTGTTCATCAAATTCAGGAAACGACAGCACGGATAACACACAAGAAGCTGAAAATTCCGTTATTGAAAACAACAACTCAGAAAATACTAAAGTTAAAGTAACCGTAAAAGACTATGGTGAATTCATAATTGAACTTTATCCTGAGTATGCGCCGAAAACTGTGGAAAACTTCATTTCCCTTGTAGAAAGCGGATTTTATTCGGGAACTGTTTTTCACAGAGTAATCGATGGTTTTATGGCTCAAGGCGGTGCAGGAGTCAACGATGAAAAACTTGAACCTATTGAAGGTGAATTTGCCTCAAACGGCTGGACAAAAAACACTCTTTCACACACAAGAGGTGTGATCTCAATGGCTCGAACTTCCGATCCAAACTCAGCCACAAGCCAATTTTTCATCTGCTATGATGACACTGGCTGCAAAGGTCTTGATGGTGATTATGCCGCTTTCGGCAAGGTTATAGAAGGCATGGAAGTTGTGGATAAATTTCTCACAGCTGAAAGAACATATAATTATTCCCTTGAATTAGCAGAACCGGTCGAAGATATTGTAATTGAAAAAATGGAGATCGTTAAATAAGCTATGGAAACATCTTTTACAAGAAGTGAAATGTTGTTAGGCGAAAATTCACTTAACAAGCTAAAAAACTCAAAGGTAATTGTATTCGGTGCCGGAGGAGTCGGTTCTTATGTTATAGAAGCTCTGGCTCGTGGCGGTATTGGACAGATCACAGTTGTTGACAATGATGTTGTTGCCCGGTCAAATATTAACCGACAGCTTATCGCAACAGAGTCAACCATTGGTGAAGAAAAGGTTGAAGTTGCACGCAAACGCATACTCGATATAAACCCCAATTGCATTGTTACGGCACTTCAAGAATTTGTCACAAAAGACAATACTTCAAATTTTTGTTTGGACGAATACGATTATATTGTTGATGCGATCGATACGGTCAGCGCAAAAATTGCTCTTGCAGAAGAAGCATACAACAAGGGCATACCCATGATAAGTTCAATGGGAACGGGAAACAAACTTGATCCAACAAAATTTGAAGTAAGCGACATTTATAAAACCTCTGTTTGTCCCCTTGCAAGGGTTATGAGATATGAACTTCGGAAGCGTGGAGTTAAAAAGCTTAAGGTTGTCTATTCAAAAGAAGAGCCACTTAAGCCTAATTTAACTGACTCCTCCCCATCAAAAAAGCCAACTCCGGGAAGTCTCTCCTTTGTGCCGGGCACAGCCGGTCTTATAATTGCCGGAGAAGTAATAAAGGATTTGATCGAAATATGAAAAAGGTAATTACAGGTATAAGTGGCGGTGTGGACAGCAGTGTTACCGCCGGATTGCTCCTTGATATGGGATATGAAGTTTCGGGAGTCAATCTTATAATGCATTCAAATGAAAACGAGAACTCTTGCGGATGCAAAAAAGATGTTGAAATAGCAAGAGAGGTTTGTCAACATATTGGAATTAACTTCTATTCTTATGATTTTACCAAAGAGTTTGAAGAAACTGTTATAAAAAATTTCATTGACACTTACACAGCTGGAGCAACTCCAAACCCTTGCGTTGTATGCAACAGAAACATCAAATTCGGTGCTCTACTTGATAAGGCTGACGAAATAGGATATGACTATATTGCAACAGGACATTATGCACAAATTGAAAAGGACAGCAACGGAAGGTATCTTTTGAAAAAAGGGCTTGACGGAACAAAGGATCAAAGTTATGTGCTTTACTGTCTAACACAAAAACAGCTTTCAAGAACTCTCTTTCCTTTAGGTCAATACACCAAAAAGCAAGTTCGTGAAATCGCTGAGTCAAGAGGATTTATCAATGCCCACAAACATGATAGTCAGGATATCTGTTTCATTCCTGACGGAGATTATGCAAGTTATATTGAAAGGCGCATAGGAAAGAAATTTTCAGACGGTGACTTTGTCAATCTTGATGGGAAGGTTTTAGGCACTCATAAGGGCATTATCAGATATACTATCGGTCAGAGAAAAGGTCTTGGCTTAGCACTTCCCGCACCGATGTATGTATATAAAAAGGATATGGAAAATAACAAGGTTATTTTAAGTGATGAGGCAAAGCTGTTTTCGTCAACACTCACGGCAAAGAATGTTAACTTCATTCCATTTGACAGACTTTCATCTCCTATGAAGGTCAGAGCAAAAGTCAGATACAAGCAAGCGGAACAAGACACCACCATTGAACAGATCGACAGCGATAGAGTTCTTGTTCAGTTCGATTCTCCCCAGCGAGCTATTGCAAAGGGACAATCGGTAGTGTTTTATGACGGTGAATATGTTGTCGGTGGTGGAATAATAGAATAAGTTTCAAAGGGGTTCAACAGTTAACTTTCTGTTGAACCCTTGGTTTATGTTTGGGGAATGGGTTGAGCGCCCGCGGTATAGTGGGCGCGAAGCCCTAAGTCTGCCGGAGGCAGACAGCGCCCGGCGGTATAGTCGGGCGGTCAGCCGAAGGCTGACAACCAAGCCGACAACCGGAACAGACTGCTGTTTACGTTCAGAGAAGAACCGCATTGTGCCATAAAAAACGGCTGTTTTTGTGCATTTTTGCCATTTATTGTGTTAAAGTGTCAAAATATTTCTAACCAAATTGGTCGAATTTAACAAAAAAGAATATTGATTTTGATGCTGATATATTTTATAATTTTTGCATACACTAAAAGCGGAGGCATTTTTATGAATGAATATATGACACGAGTTTTAAATATGGTAAAAGACAGGAACGCAGGCGAAACTGAGTTTATTCAATCGGTTGAAGAAGTTTTCAAGTCTCTTGAAATCGTTATCGAAGCTCATCCGGAATACGAAAAAGTTAGTTTACTTGAAAGAATTACCGAACCTGAAAGAGTTGTATACTTCCGAGTTCCTTGGATTGACGATCATGGAAAAGTTCAGGTAAACAGAGGTTTCCGAGTTCAATTCAACAATGCAATCGGTCCATACAAGGGCGGTCTTCGTTTTCAGCACAATGTTTATTTGGGAATAATGAAATTCTTGGCTTTTGAACAGACTTTCAAGAACAGTCTCACCGGACTTCCAATTGGCGGTGCAAAGGGTGGTTCCGACTTTGATCCACGAGGAAAAAGTGACTTTGAGATCATGAGATTCTGCCAGAGCTTTATGACAGAACTTTACAGACATATCGGTGCTGATATTGATGTTCCTGCCGGAGATATCGGTGTTGGTGCAAGGGAAATCGGTTTCCTTTACGGTCAATACAAAAGAATTACAGGAAAATACGAAAGCGGTGTTATTACAGGCAAAGGATTAAGCTATGGCGGTTCTTTCGTTAGACCGGAGGCAACAGGATATGGCGCTGTATATTACATCAATGAAGTTTTAAAGCATTTTGGAGAAGACATTGAGGGAAAGACCTTTGCAATTTCCGGTTACGGCAATGTTGCTTGGGGCGTTGCTTCAAAAGTTGCGCAACTTGGCGGTAAGGTTGTTACTCTTTCAGACAGAACCGGTTATATATATGATGAAGAAGGCGTTATAACCGAAGAAAAAATCAACTATATGTTAGAACTTCGTGAAAACACAAGTTCCACAATAAAGGATTATGCCGACAAATTCGGTGTGCCATACTATCCGAATGAAAAGCCTTGGGGAATTAAGGTTGATATAGTAATGCCTTGTGCAACTCAAAATGAAGTCACAATGGACGATGCAAAAAGGATCGTTGATGCCGGCATCAAGTATTACGCTGAGGTTTCAAACATGTCAACTGACAATGATGCTCTTGAGTATCTCAAGCAGAACTGTTCAGCTGTTTGTCCGTCAAAGGCAGTCAATGCCGGTGGTGTTGCTGTTTCAGCTCTTGAAATGACACAGGACTCCATCAGATACAGTTGGACTGCGGAGAAGGTTGACAGAAAGCTCCACACCATAATGGTAAATATTTACAATGAATCTGTTAGGGCTGCCGAAAAATACGGTCTTGGTTATGATCTTGTTGCAGGTGCAAATATTGCAGGTTTTGAAAAAGTTGCCAATGCCATGATGGCTTACGGCATAGTATAAAATTGAGGAATGAGACCCACCGAATGTTTTCGGTGGGTCTCATTATTGTTTTTAAGCAAGGAGTTTTCGGGTTGCGGGGAGTTCCGGGGGCGAAGCCCCAATGCCGTAGGCATTGGGGGGAGCGTGGCTGCGCCACGCTCGTTTGTGCCGAAGGCACAAACCTTCGCCCCCGGAACTCCCCGCCTGCACAAACCTACCTAACAGTACTTTCACACTGTCGGTATCATCAGCATAACCTTCTCAGATACAATATCTTGAGTCAGTTCGTTTTCCTCCTTTATTTTCTCAACAGTAGTATTATACTTTCGTGCGATATCCCATAAATTCTCTCCCGAACCGCAAAAATATACAGTCAATACACCATTATTCCTCTTTTTAGGTTTCTCCTCATCAGGCTCAATAGATACACATACCCTCTTGGTCGAAACCTCGTAAATTGGCATAAATATGTTTATATTAAGTTTAACTTCAGCCTTATCCTCTCCGAGGGAATTGCAACTCATCTCACCGGCTGAAAATACCGGATATGTAATAATCCGATTTTCTGTTTGTTTTCCCTGACATTCAAAGTTGAAATCAACCGACCGTTCAAGATATCCGTATTCCCCGTTTGCGTCCTTATATACTAAGCCAATAATTGCGTTGCCTCTACCCTCCAACTTGCCGTTTTTGTCTGCAACATTTCCGTCTGCCTTTTGACAAAATCCACCGCAAACTTCACTCACCGTCACAGGTGCAAGATCAACTGTTGCCTTAATCTGTTTGGTCTCTTTGTAAGTGAAAATGTGATTCATAAAATCAACACTCTGACTTTCGGATTTAACTTCATATAAAGTCGAATAGCAATCATCAACCACATTCAGTTCAGTGGATTTTAAGGCTTTTATATTTGCCTCAGCTTTAACCGATATATCAAGCAGTGTGTTTTTGCCTGACGAATCTGTGTCGGTTGAGACATTTACTGCACAAACCGTCACACTGACATCGTTTATACATTCATCGTCAATATCATCAATTTGCAAAATTTGACTTATCGGCATTGAATGGCGGAAACGCATAATTTCTCCCTTTTCATCGTCACTGCAATAAATAACGAAAACTTGCATCTCGCCTTTTATCAAAATTTTGTTTTCAACGGCTTTCACCGTATCAACAACAGCGCAAGCCTCGCTCTTGATGATAGATGCCACCGGAGGTTGGTTTTCCCCAAGTGAAACAGTTTCACCCATTTCAAATATTTTATTGCAGAAATTGACCCACATATCTATTTGCAAATTTTCCCCTTTTGTTTGTATGCCACCGCCTTTTGCCAAAGATGGCAAAGCAAGACTCTTCATTTGAGTCACAGTAAAAATAAAGCCTATGTTACCGCTGACATTTATCCGTCTTTGACTTATGGCACGGCAGTTAACATATTCTATTTTCACCTTTACCTCCGGATTGCAATTATTCGTTGCATCACGAATTTCCGCATATTTTGAAAAAGGGATAGTCTGTCGGTAACACTCAAGTTTTCCCTTTTCACCAACATAAATCACGCTGACGATAGCTTCACCTTCTGCTGTCACCCTGTCCCCGACTATTTGACAAGAATAAACATTCGCAGTCACCATGCATTTAAGTATGCGCTGTATATCACTGCAATAATCAGGCAAGCTGATTTCAGTATCAAAGCCCTGTTCGGCACCGGTTTGCAAAACTTTTTCGCAAAAAACGAAATTTTCTTTTATGATATCGTATTCCATAACTTTGCTCCTTTATGTTTTCTTTTTCAAGGATATGCAAAGCTTATTTCAATTATAACGACATTCAAAGAAATTCTCACAAAACCGTAGCCGGCAGAACAATCTGCCGGCCTTCCGATTTTTTTTTCGTTTTTCTTTCTCTATCTTAATTCAGTAATGTTTTAATTTCATCTGTCACCACTGAGGCAGGAACTATTCTCGAAACTCGTCTTCCGTCCGGGAAGAAAAATTCAATAACATAGTTGCCATAAACTTTATTGGAACGCATCAATGAATTGTTATATAAAGTCTCAATCACTTTCTCATCTGTAATTTCCTTTGTTGAGTAAATGTTGTCAACATCAGAATAATAATAATAAAAACTATATGAATAGCAATAATTTTCATTGACACCATTTGTTGAGAACTTCTCTCTGGCAGTCATTTTAATATTTTCTGCTTTATCCATTTTTATCTTGGTCGGTTTGTCTTCGGGTTTTATGAGTTTATCATAAAGTCCTGCATTTTTTAAGTACTCAATAACATTTGTCATATCTTTTGTGATCACAACTATATTGAAATGGTTGTTAAGAGCTGACTTTTCAACTGCTGTTTTAAGTGCAGTTTCAATGTCAGTACTGTGAGGAACTCTTATTTCATCATAAAAGTAGATCTCTTGACAATAATTATAGAAATCATCATAATATAGGTCTGTCTTATCCAGATTTTCATAACCTTCAACCACATCATAGAAGTTATATAAAAAACTTTCTTCTGTTGAAATAAGGAGTGCTCCTATTTCATCATCAGGATTGTGGAAATATTTTTCATCAATAGTTTGATTTTCCATATCCTTCAACAATATATCTAAAAATTCATTTTTCAAAAACCACTTATCATTTTTATCAGAACTATCTATTCTGCCAACATAAGACAGATCCTTATCAACAAGGGCAATTTCAATTTTTGAACCTGCATAGAAATCTTCCAAATTAATATTAGTGTATTTATCTAATTCTTCTAAATACATGTTATAACCTATCATTCCATAATAGTAATCATGATTTGGAGTCATTGACACATAATTGCCTTCTGAATTATCACTATTTTCATTGGATGCCTCATTTGTTGATACCTTATTAGTTGCTAAATCTAAAAGGAATTTACCTTTTTCGGTTTTTTCAAAACCTAAAAGTTTGCGATATACATCAAGGCTGACCACATCGTAAGATCTGGTAATTTTTGTTCCGTCTTTCAACAAGCAAGTAAAGCTGATCGGATAATTTGCTGTGTTTTCATCCCCTGTTTCAAGATAGCCCTCGCTGACTATTTCTTCATATATATCGGCAAACCACTCAATATCAGATTCAGAAACTATATGTGTCACTTGACCTTTATTGTATTTACCTAAAAATCCAAGAGCACTGAATTCTTTTGAGTAAACGGGACACATTTCACCCTCAACCGAGTCCCAAATATTCAAATAAGAGAAGTCAGCTGAAAACTGAACTTCCTCAATTTCATCTGCTTCCGGAACATCTTTGCCGTAACCGTAATAAGCCGATGCTGTAAAAACTATTGATGCTATAACCAAGGAAACTGTAAGTTTTACAGGGAACTTATTATCCAAAGCAAGGCAGGCACCTATGGCTATACAAAACATTATTCCAAATCCGATTACCAAAGAAGAAACTCTACTCATATCAGTGCTTATTATAAATATAAACGCAGAAATAATTCCGATTATAACAGCTGTTACTTTATAAAGAGTTTTGCTCTTAAATACAGAACCACAGGTTTCAGCCGTTCTCTTTTCAAAGTTTTTGCAAGTCACAAGCATCAATAAAATAACTACTGCCGCTGCAAAAATAACGCCTGACCAATTTGGAGAAATAAAGGCTGAACGATCATTTTTCAGCAAATTGACATTCAAATCAACTTGTTGTGTAAACGAACCGAAAATATCCGTAAACCAGAAGTTTGAGTAAAAACCGTACGAATTAGCATAAATTGCTGTTCCAAATGCGTCGCCGTGAACAATTTGGCTAACCACTTCACTTAATGTAACTGTAAATATGGGGAATGAAAATCCAAAAACACCGGTGAAGATAATGCCTTCAACTATGCTTGCTGAATTAACGAAACTAAAAACGCATACTGTATAAGCCGACAAGCACAGAACCAAACTGCTGCATACAGAAAACATCAACATTATCAAACCTTCTGTGGTACTTCCGTTGATTAACCACTGAGAAAAGTAATCTAAGGCAAAATACACGAATAATACACCGGCAATGTTTGCCACACCACTCAGATATTTTGCGTAAAACAGCTTTTTTCTCCTAATGCCAAGAGAAAAATATACATTACTTTCTTTTTTGCTTGTTACAAACGAAAAGATCCTAAGTCCATAAAGGCATGAGAATAAAATAAGTACCGCAAAAAACAATGCGCTATTAATTTCGGGAATATAGACATAATCGCCTTTAAAAGGACTAAAGCCATCGTAAAACAACTGACCAAATGATGAAGTGAGCAAATTAAATATACCTACAAGAAACAAAAATCCCGATATAGGTATGCACGATTTAAAGGAATCTTTAAATGTAAATTTGAAAACATTAAGCGAAGATTTCTTTGAGGTCATAACTCTTATCCTCCATTTCTTCAAGGAATATTTCTTCCAATGTCAAAGGAATTTTTTCAAAAAGGATAGGCTGCATTTCTTCGATATCCTTAATTATCTGTTCAGCATTGGTCTCGATTTTTGCAGTTATTATTTTTCCGTCTCTTTCAATTTTAGAAAGACCAACAGCCGAAAGTGTATCATCTGAAACATCTTCAGCAAATATAAGTCGAACTTTAAACCTTTGATCACTGATTTCATCAACAGAAACATCAAGACTGATTTTGTTTCCGTTCATAAGCGCCAGATGGTCACACATATCTGTAAGTTCTTTCAAATTATGAGAAGATATAATTACAGAAGATTTTCTCTCTGCCATAAATTCGAGAAGCAGCTTCTTTGTCAGGTTTCTTTTTGCCGGATCAAGACCGTCAAAAGATTCATCCAACAAAAGCAAATCCGGTTTTGCAGAAAGTCCTAAGATAATTTCTGCCTGTCTTTTCATACCCTTTGAAAACCCGTTTACTCTTGCTTTTATGTTAAGACCGAAAAGTTCGGAAAGTTTTATAAAAGTGTTCATATCAAAATTAGGATAATAGCCCTCATAAAATTTTGCCATTCCCAACATTGTTGTTCCTGTTCTGAAATACAAGTCATCAGGCATATAAAACAGTTTTTGTTTCATTTTTTCATTATCATTTAAATCTTCACCGCAAAACTTTATTTCACCGTTGTCTTTTGAATAAACTCCTGCAATGATTTTCAAAAGCGTAGTCTTACCGGCACCGTTATAACCGATCAAACCATAAATTGACATTTCGTCAACTTTGAGATTTACATCTTTCAGCACATTTTTCTTACCAAAAGATTTATTCAAATTACTGATTTCCAGCATCATTATTCCCCCTCTTTATAAATTCTTTCCACCAAATCCAAAAGTTCTTTTTGGGTTACACCTTTTAATTTAGCTGAACTGATTTGTTCTTCGATTTCGGACAAGGCTTTCTTTGCTGAGACTGTACTGTCAAGTGCTGTCGGTGAAACGAAGTTCCCTTTTCCGGCGATTGTATATATTATTCCTTCGCTTTCAAGTTCCTGGAACGCTCTTTTAACCGTATTAACATTAACGCCTGTCTCTGACGCAACATTTCTTATTGACGGCAGTTGTTCGTCCTCAACCAAAACTCCTATTCTTATTAAATTCAGTATTTGGTTCTTAATCTGCTCATAGATTGGGATTCTACTTCGTATATCTATACTTAACACATTCTCACTCCCTCCGTGCTAACTGTAATAGCTGTGATATCACAGTTAGATTATATCTTGCCGATATAAATTTGTCAATAGATTTTTTAAAATTTATTTTTGTGGTGGAGGCAGCCCCCGGTGGCGAGGGTTTGCGGCTGCGCCGCAAACAAGGCTGCCGCAGGCAGCCTCCACCCTGCGAAGCAGGGTGCCTCGCCACCGGGGGCTGCCTCTTGCAGAAACTTCAAAGGAGCTGTAAAAAACTGATGTTTTTTACAGCTCCCCACGTATATTGCAGCTAAAACTTTATTTTCAGTAATTCTTTGCTCTTCTCTCAAAATAGGCTTGAGAATGAGCGCATACAGGACACATTCCCGGCGCTTTTTTGCCAACATGAATGTGACCGCAGTTACGGCATATCCACGCAACTTCCTGTGTATCCTCAAAAACCATGCCGTCTTTCAAGGACTCAATGAGAGCATTATACCTTTCCTCATGTTCCTTTTCGATTTTGCCAACCATCGTGAAAAGATTTGCAAGCCTCTCAAAGCCTTCCTCACTTGCAACTTGGGCAAATTCTCGATACATTTCTGTCCATTCAAAATTTTCACCACTTGCCGCATCGACAAGATTTTCGGCAGTTTCGGGCATTTGACCTCCGTGAAGTTCCTTAAACCATAATTTTGCGTGTTCCTTTTCGTTGTTTGCCGTTTCTTCAAAAATATCAGCTATCTGCTCATATCCGTCTTTTCTTGCCTTTGATGCATAGAATGTGTATTTGTTTCTCGCCTGTGATTCACCGGCAAAAGCAGCCATCAAATTGGCTTCTGTTCTGCTTCCTTTAAACTCCATTTCAAATTTCCTCCTTAAAATGTTTATTCAAAAAAGGCATTTTTGTTGTCTCTCAGGTACTTAGCAACTTTCAGCTTGAAATCTCCCTCGTTATACAACTTTGTCACCTTTTCATCTAACTCTTTAACAAGTTTTCTGTCAATAGATACATCTTCCCTGTTTTCATCATACATATCAAATATTTTTTCAGCAGACAAAGCGATTTCATCTTCACCGACAGCTTTAAACGCAGGCGCTAACTGAGAGGATAAAGGTTCACCGTTAAGATGATAAAAAGAACTTAAAGTTCCACCCTCAAAATAAAATATATTCAACGCATAGACATATTTTGCCGGAGTCGGCAACGATGAAAATGCGGTGTTCATATCGTCTTCTTTTTGCAATTTCAGTTGATAATAAAGTGCAACTCCGTCAAGAAGAAATTCATCAGCCTCAGAGTCGAAAGTCTCCTCGGTCATATTTTCAAAGGATCCACGCAATTCATGGAGCTTTTTAAGTTTCTTTTCTCGATCGCTTATAATCTTATTATTGCTCGAAGAAAGCCTGTTTAATGCAAACAATGCGATTAACAATAAAATTATCATCGCAATTCCAATATACCAATTCTCAGTAAACCACTGCAACATTATTATCACCTGTGTCCTTCCGTATAATCACCGAAAATATCAAGAAGTTCTTGACTGTCGGTTCCGTCACTGTTTTTTATGTATAACTCTTTTTCAACTCTAACCGATGGTTTTCCTCCGCTTTTTCCGTCAACAAGAACAAGCCAAGGTGCTTTTTCTACCGTCTGGGAAACGAACCTAATTCTCTTAGGCTCAATTCCTCCGTTTCTCATTGAAAATATAATATCGCAAAGTCTTTCGGGTCTGTGACAAAGACAAAGTCTTCCACCGTAACGAAGTAGCTTTTTGGCGCAAGAAACAAGATCATCTAAATTGCACATTGTCTCATGTCGTGCAATTTTTTCTGCCTGACTTACGCTTTCTATTCCCGTACCTACCGGTTTATAGGGTGGGTTCATGGTCACAACATCAAAACTGCCAAAAGGCAGAACGCCTTTCAGATCTCTTAAATCAGCATTAAGCACATTAAACCCATGGGTTATTTCGTTTATTTGCAGGCTTTTCTTCAACTGCTCACAAGCCTTGGGCTGAATATCAACGCCGAAAATTTCTTTAGCCTTGCCCTCTTTTTGCCAAAGCAAAGGTATTATACCGCACCCTGTACCTAAATCGCAGACCGTATCTCCCTTATGTATATCGGCGAAATTTGCTAATAATATGGCGTCTGTTCCAAAAGGATGAGAATCGCTGACAACAATGCTCATATTTTTACCTAAAGGCTCAAGCCTTTCATCTTCGAGAAGAATGGACATATATTCACTCCTGTTACTTTCATCTAAACTTTAAACATTTTCCCAAATCTTTAGTTTGGTTAGATTGATTATAACACAACCACATAATAAAGTAAAGAAAAAGAGACTGCCTAAGGCAGTCTCTCAAATCTTATGCACTAAATTAGCCCTCAACAGGAGCGCCAACCGGACATTCACCGGCACAAGCACCGCAATCGATGCATGTATCAGCATCAATAACATACTTGCCGTCACCTTCACTGATAGCTTCTACCGGGCAACCTGCTGCGCAAGCACCGCATGAGATGCAATCATCTGTAATTACATATGCCATGTCGTCAACCTCCTTCAATTTGTTTTCTTAATTGTATCACATAAATAAAAAATTTCAATACCCAATTACAGGATATTTTGTATTTTTTTCATTTTATGTAAAGTATTTATAAATCAAAGTTTTCTTTGGTATATTTGTCCCACCTTAGGCTTTGATAAATCGGCATATCTCTTAATATGCCTTACCCCAATAAACCATGTGTTTCGCCGGTTTTCCACAGCATACACAAACATCGCTGAGGTTTTCCTGCTCAAATGGGATACAGCGTGATCCAACACCGGTCTTTTCCTTAACCATGTCTTCACAAGCCTCATCACCGCACCACATAGCCTTCACGAAACCGTCACCGTTCTTTTCGAGAGTCGAAATGATTTCGTCCATTGTTCTGCAAGCATAGGTTTTCTTTTCTCTGTTTTCAAGAGCCTTTTCATATATGCCCTGCTGAACTTCCTCTAACTTCTTAGCAACTTCTTCCTTAAGGTTATCAAGAGAAACCACTGTCTTTTCTCTTGTGTGACGAGTAACCAATACACACTGATTATTCTCAATATCTCTTGGGCCGATCTCAATACGAACGGGAACACCCTTCATTTCGTATTCAGCATATTTCCAACCAGGACTGTTATCACTGTCATCGAGCTTAACTCTGAAATCGTTTTCAAGCATTGCTTTCAACTCAGCAGCCTTTTCCTTAACACCCGGCTTATGAGAAGCAACAGGAATAATAACAGCCTGAATCGGAGCAATTCTCGGTGGAAGAACAAGTCCGTTATCATCGCCATGAGTCATGATAATAGCACCGATAAGTCTTGTTGTAACGCCCCATGAAGTCTGGAAAGGATATTCAAGTTTATTTTCTCTTGATTGGAACTGAATTCCGAATGCCTTAGCGAAACCGTCACCGAAATAATGTGAAGTGCCTGCCTGAAGAGCTTTGCCGTCATGCATAAGAGCCTCAATAGCATAAGTTGCCTCTGCGCCTGCAAATTTATCGCTATCTGTTTTTCTGCCCTTAACAACAGGCATAGCAAGATAGTTTTCGCAAAAATCAGCATAAACATTGAGCATTCTCTCTGTTTCTTCAATAGCTTCCTGTGCTGTTTCGTGTATTGTGTGGCCTTCCTGCCAAAGGAACTCTCTTGAACGAAGGAAAGGTCTTGTGGTCTTTTCCCAACGAACAACACTTACCCACTGGTTATAGAGCTTAGGTAAGTCTCTGTAAGACTGTATGATATTAGCATAATGTTCGCAAAAAAGAGTCTCGGAAGTCGGACGAACGCAAAGTCTGTCCTCAAGTTTTTCACTTCCACCATGGGTTACCCATGCAACTTCGGGAGCGAAACCTTCAACATGATCCTTTTCTTTTTGCAAAAGGCTTTCAGGTATAAACATAGGCATACACACATTTTCATGACCTGTTGCCTTAAACATAGCATCAAGATTTTTCTGTATGTTTTCCCAAATAGCATAACCATAAGGTCGGATAACCATACATCCTTTAACACTGGTATATTCAATAAGTTCGGCTTTTTTTACGATATCGGTGTACCACTGAGCAAAATCAACTTCCATTGATGTGATATCCTCAACCATTTTCTTCTGATTAGCCATTTTTCACACTCCTTGTAAATTTTTGAATATAAATTAACTTAAATATTATATATGATATTTCATTTGTTTTCAAGCCTTTAGGAGCAAATAAATCTTAACTGAACAATCATTTTTCCGTTATAACCGGAAGTTTTCCTATTAATTTATTGACTTTAGCAAAGAAAAGCTATATAATACGCAGGCACGGGAGGTGCAAAAAGATGAAAGAAAATAACAGTTTCAGTCGAGGCATAAAGGACGGACTTCCCATTTGTATAGGCTATTTATCGGTTTCTTTTGCCTTTGGTATTTATTCTTACGATGCAGGTTTATCCATTATAGAAACCTTGCTCATTTCAATGACAAATCTTACTTCAGCAGGACAACTCGCTGCCGTACCTATAATCACGGGTATGGGAACTTTAGCGGAATTGGCTATTGCACAGCTTGTTATCAATTTAAGGTATGCCCTCATGTCAGTCACTCTATCCCAGAAGTTAGGCAAGAGCGTCAAACTGCTTGACAGATTTATTATTTCATTTTCTGTCACAGATGAGATTTTTGCCGTTGCCGCTTCAAACAAGGATAATGTGGGCAGAAAATATATGTACGGTCTTTCATTCACCCCATACATAGGTTGGACTATGGGAACACTTTTAGGAACAATCGCCGGAAATCTTCTTCCTCAGAGCATCATATCAGCCCTTGGCGTTGCTATTTACGGAATGTTTATTGCAATTGTTGTTCCTGTTATGAAGAAAGAAAAGGCAACGGCTATCTGTGTTGTGATTGCAGTTGCACTTGGTTGCATATTCAATTATGTGCCTGTTCTCAGTTCGGTTCCAAGCGGATTTGTGATAATAATTTGTGCCATAATCGCAAGTGGAATTATGGCGATAGTTGCTCCGATAGAGACAGAAAGCAAGGAGGTTGAGAAGAATGTTCAGCAATAATTTCTTCATTTATCTTCTTGTTATGGCGGGGGTCACATATCTTATTCGTATGTTACCTTTGGTTCTTGTTAAGAAGAAAATCGAAAACAGGTTTATCCTTTCTTTCTTACACTATGTGCCTTATGCGGTTTTAAGCGTTATGACCGTGCCGGCAATCTTCAGTGCAACCGATAGCACCGTATCGGCTATTGTGGGATTTGCAGTTGCGGTTTTATTTGCACTCATGGAGAGGAGTCTTGTTCAAGTTGCGATGTTTTCCTGTGTGGCTGTGTTTATAACAGAGTTTATCATCAGGAGCATATAATCTGCGAAACGAACTATATAATCAAAAAGCCAAGCAGTGAGTTAAAAGTAACTGCTTGGCTTTGGTTTTATGGGGAAGCGGAGCGCCCGCGGTTCAGTGGGCGCGGAGCTTCAATCGGCGGGAGCCGATACCGCCCGCGGTATAGTGGGCGGAGTCTGCTGAAGGCAGACCTTAGCAGGAAGTTGGGGGAAAGAAAAGCTGAAACAATAAGTCATACCTTCTGTTTTGAACTTTATCAAACCACCGGTTTTTGCGAAAGCTCCGCTTTCGAGCCCGACTATACCGCCGGGCCGGTCGGCCGACTTGGAATTACGCGCCCACGACCGCGGGCGCTCAATCCCTCCTACCCCATTAAATTCTTCCTATACTTAATATAATCTTCAAGTATCATTACAGCCGATACCGCATCGATAACCGCTTTTCTGTTCTTGCCTCGGGTATTCGTAACATTTAACGCTTTATGAGCTGAAACTGTTGTCAATCTTTCGTCCCACATATCAACGGGAATCTCTGTCATCTCTTCAATGGCTGCCTTAAGTTCCATACACTTCTCAGCTCGAAAGCCCTCGGAACCGTCCATGTTTTTCGGTTTTCCAACAACGATTAACTCAGCTTTCTTTTCGTTCGCTATTTCAACTATCCTTTTCGCCACTTTCGGCTGATAGCTTTCATTTATTACACATACCGGAGAGGCTAAAAATTCCAATTTATCACATACAGCAATGCCTGTTCTTGCATCACCGTAATCAACAGATAAAATAATCATCTTATCTCCTTATTAGTCATCAAGTTCTTTTTTTACTGTATAAAATGTTCTGCTTGTTGACAATCCCTTGTGAATTTCGTTGAAAACAGATTTGAGAATTGCTCGAACCTGTGCTGATGAGCCACCTAAGTTTGAACGATAATCATAACCGTACCAAACTGAACATACATAATAAGGTGTGCCTGCACAAATCCACTTATCACAGTTATCCGTTGTTGTACCTGTTTTTGCATAAGTCTGCATTCCGCTGACACCACTACCGTAAGCCGTACCGTAAGACTTTGTTGTAACAGATGTAAGTAAACTGAGCATAAGGTTTGCTGAATTTGTTTTTATTGCCTGTTCGTATTTCGGCTCGGAATTGTCAAGAATAACCTTTCCGTCCTTATCGAGAACTCGATAATAACTGTATGGTTCATAATATCTGCCACCATTACCGAAAACAGCATAGGCAGCAGCCATTTCAAGAGTTGAAACGCCACCGTTTGTACCACCAACAGCAAGTGGGCTCAAGTCCTCGTCACTGGAGGTCAAATGTGAAAGGTGGAAATTATTAGTTGCGTATTTATAAGATGTTCCAACACCTAATGTTTCGTGCAAAAGTCTTGCAGGAACAGTGTTAAGTGAACGGCAGATTGCGCTTTCAACTGTTACATATTCACCTGAACCGTGGTCACCGTTATAGTTTTTCGGCCAATCTGTTCCGTCTTTGAGGGTTATGCTCTCATCAAGAAGCATTGTTGATGCTGAACCAATATAACCGACATCAACAGCAGGAGCGTAAATGCTCAACGGTTTGATTGAAGAACCGGGCTGTCTATATGAAGTTGAGGCTCTGTTTTTAAGTCGGTTACCTGTTTTCTTTCCGGTACCGCCCACAATTGCTACAACTCGTCCTTGATAATCCATGATTGTTATAGCCGATTCCGGAAGTGAACCATATTTATCTTTAACTGCACTTGGAAATCCTGTTCTGTTCGCATATATGCTTTCAACTTTTTTTTGAACATCAATATCACAGGCAGCCTCGATGGTTAAACCGCCACGGAAAACCTGCTGTGAGGCTTCGGTTAAATCATATCCATATTCTTTACGAAGATCTGCAATAACCTCATCTATAACGAAGTCCACATACCAGTTATAAACTGAGTTCTTCTCTGTATCACTTTTATCATCTTTTCCGGAAGATGCTGATTTGCTGACCAGCTTTATTTCATATTTGAGAGCTTTATTATACTGTTTTTCAGTTATTTTGCCCTCATTCAACATACATTCAAGGCAATACTTCTGACGGCCAATAGCTTTATCCATGTTTGTATACGGATTGTTAGCATATGGGTTCTTTGTGATACCTGCCAACAATGCACATTCAGCGACTGTAAGTTCATCAAGATCCTTACCGAAATATGTTTCCGCTGCTGTTTTAACGCCATAGCAACCGGCACCAAGATAAACTGTATTCAGGTATGCTTCGAGTATTTCATCTTTAGTATAATTAGCTTCAAGATTTAACGCTCTTGTGATTTCGTTGAATTTACGAACATATGTTGCTTGGTTTTGTTTTGTAAGGTTCTTTATCAACTGCTGTGTGATTGTTGAACCGCCTTGTGTGCTGTTTGTTGCTGCAACCTTGAAGGTTCTCAGCCAGTCAACACCATCATGGTCATAAAATCTTTTATCTTCCAAGCAAACAAAGGCCCATCTAAGATTTTTCGGAATATCCTCAAAATCTACCCACACTCTGTTTTCCTCACCATGAAGTCGCGCAAGCTCTACCTTTTTACCTTTTTCATTAAAGCCATAAACGATTGATGTTTCATACTGCTGACTCTTATAGTCATCAAGATTAGTGGCTATATCACCGTTCTTGAAATCAACAACATAGCCGAAAACATTTATTCCGACTATTGCAACAGTCATAATTCCGGAAACGATCAAAGCGCATACAGCAATTATTATTGCTTTAGCCTTTGTGCTTAAAGGTTTGCGATTTGCTTTCTTTTCCATTTTTGCTCTCTTCTTTTCAGCTTTTTGAGCTATTCTCTGCTCTTTTTTTGCTGTCCCATCTTTTTGGGGCGCATTTCTTTTATTTTCAGGCATTACATTACCTCCTTAACCAAAGACATAATAACTCTATTATATTTAGATTATTATAATAAACAATAAGGATTAAATCAACACTAATATGTAAAATTTAAGATTTTTTTGTTTATGGATTTAAAAATAAAACAAGTTATCTCAACATTTTTCTTTTAATTACGGCATTTACTATGGTGAGGTGAATTGTTATGTTATCTTTAATTCTATCGTTACTCTCTCAAATTTTTCATTTTGCTCTTCACATTAACTCTCCCGCCATCTTTCCTCGCCCGCTTACTCAAAAAGAGGAGCAGGAATTGTTAACGAAAATGGCGCAAGGCGATGAAGTGGCTAAGAACAAACTCATTGAACATAATCTCAGGTTGGTCTCCCACATTATCAAAAAATACTATGCTACTTACACCGATCAGGAAGATCTGCTTTCCATCGGCACTATCGGTTTAATTAAGGGTGTAAACTCCTTTGACAGTTCAAAAGGAACAAGATTAGCCACCTATGCTGCCAGGTGCATTGAAAATGAAATTCTCATGTATTTTCGGTCGCAAAAGAAAAATTCTATTGTCACTTCCATAAATGAACCTATCGAAAGTGACAGTGACGGCAATCCTTTAACTATGATGGACGTTCTTTATGCTGAAGATACTGTTGCTGACGATATAGACTTGAAAATCAAGAGTGAAAAGCTCTATTTTCTCGTTGAGAGCATTGAAGATGAAAGAGAGAAAGAAATCATAATCAAAAGATACGGACTTTATAACAGCAAGGCTATGACGCAAAAAGAAATCGCCAAAGAGCTTAACATTTCAAGAAGTTATGTTTCAAGAATAGAAAAAAAGGTGATTGAGGACTTGAGAAAGGGATTCGGCTGATTTATACATATCAATCGGTTGCTTCAAAAGGCGGATTTTGGTTTAAGCGTTTAAAAGGTAGTTTCTGCAATGGGTGCAGCCCCCGGGGCGAAGGTTTTCGCGCAGCGAAAACCGGCACGGCGAAGCCGTGCCGCACCTTGCCATCGGCAAGGTGCTTCGCCCCGGGGACCGCACCCCTCCACTCACCTACCCCTTAATCCGCAAATCATTTTAAAACGCCCCACAGGATTTTGTCCTGTGGGGTGTTCCCGATTTATTACTTTGTTTCATCCTTTTTCCTGAGTTTAGGCATAATCAAACATATTATCACAGCCAAAAGAGCAAGCACAACTATAACCACCGGCAATATAATTCTCATTTCATTATCACCTGTTACCGGTATTGTCTCACCAACTGCAAAAACCTGTGTCAATACAGCCACAGAACTTAAAATCATAATGCCTGCTAAGACTATGCAAATCAGTTTTATCATTTTTTTACTCATCATAAGATTTTTACCTCTTTATTCGTTTACTCTATTCCCAAAATGCTCTTGATATCCAATGCCAAAGCATCACTTAATGCCTCTGCCTTCTTGATTTCATCTGCTATGGCTGTTATATAAACCTTGATTTTAGGTTCAGTACCTGACGGTCTGACAATCACTCCGCAACCGTCTGTGAGCGCATAAGCAAGAACATTAGACTTTGGAAGATCAATATTTTTCTCGTTTCCTGTATCAACTGAAACAGTTTTTCCCTTAAGATAATCAGATATTTCAATCACATTCTTTCCTGCGATTGCCTTTGGAGGCTGATTTCTTAATTGCTCCATCATATCTTTCATCTTTTGCATTCCCGATGCACCCTCAAAACCGAAGTTAAGAAGTGTGTTAAGATATGTTCCGTGTTTCTTATAAATCTCCTGCATCTTCTCATAAAGGCTCATGCCTTTAGACTTATAATAGCAGGCCATTTCACAAATAAGCATAGATGCCACAACTGCGTCCTTGTCTCTTGCATGTATGCCTGAAAGATAGCCGTAACTTTCCTCCATGCCTACCACAAAGCGATCAGCTTCACCGTCTTTTTCAAGTTTGGTTATGGTTTCACCTATATACTTAAATCCGGTTAAAAGGCTGATTGTCTCAGCTCCGTAACTTTCGGCAACCTTGTCAACAAGAGTCGTTGTTACAAAAGATTTGACAACAATGGGATTTTTGGGCATAGTGCCTGTTTCCTGTCTTCGAGAAAGAAGATACTCTGCAAGCATAACACCCACTTCGTTTCCTGTCATAAGTTCATATCCGCTATTTGTCTTTACTGCAATGCCTACTCGATCGCAATCCGGATCTGTTGCAAGAAGAAGGTCTGCCCCCTGTTCTTCGCCCAGCTTTATTGCAAGTTCAAACACCTGCTTGATCTCAGGATTTGGGAAAGGACAGGTAGGGAAATTACCATCGGGAAGTTCCTGCTCTTTAACAACGGTCACATTCTCTATTCCCTTGCGTTTGAGTATCTCTCTGACAGGAATATTTCCGGTGCCGTTTAAAGGAGTGTAAATAACCTTAAAATCCGTTCCATTGCAATCATATACACTTGCTGAAAGAACTTTTTCATAAAATTCTTCATATACCCACTGTTCTATAAATGAAATTTTTCCTTCGCTGACAGCTTTATCGAAGTCCATCTTCTTAACACCGTCAAACATATCCACATTAGCGATGAAATTATATGTCTTGTCTGCCGCTTCATCAGTCATTTGATAACCGTTGGGATCATAACATTTATATCCATTATATTTTGATGGGTTATGGCTTGCGGTAATTATAATACCGGATTGGCAATTAAGTCTTCTCACGG
>CAYPMB010000002.1:0-113670 GCA_964411915.1 uncultured Faecalibacterium sp. | reverse complement strand
TAATCTAAGAGAATGTAAAAATATTGCTTAATCTATTGATAAAAATAAAAATAATGGTATAATATTATAAATTATTATGGGTAATTATAGTCATTGTTAGATATGGCTGATTGAGGTGTGTAAAAATGATCAAAAGAAATGATGAAATGATACCTGAAATTAAAGTGAATATGCGTGGCGGTGACGGACAGGCAATCGTCACTCCAATTTTGACAAAAGGCGAATATAAGGGGAATTCAAGACTTATAGGAGTAATTACTCTTGAGCCGGGTTGTTCAATAGGAAGTCATGTTCATGAAAATGAAGAAGAAATATTCTATATTTTGGAAGGTCAGGCTACATATAACGATAACGGAGAAACTGTGATTTTAAATCAGGGCGACAGTTGTGTTTGCCTCCATTCACAAGAACATTCCATTGCAAACACCACAGATAAAACCCTTAAAGTTTTTGCGATTATTTTAACATACTGACAGGAGCTAATTTATGAACGGAAAAATGATTGTTATTGAGGGTCTTGACGGAAGTGGCAAGAGCACTCAAATCGAACTTTTACGCAATAGACTTGCTCAAGACGGAGTTAAATCTTTTCAAATCAAGCTGCCATACTACGAAGACAGATCCAGTGAACTTGTTAAAATGTATCTTGCAGGTGAATTCGGCACAAAGCCTGGTGATGTAAATGCGTATGCTGCATCAACTTTTTATGCAGTTGACAGATATGCCAGCTTTAAAAAGTTTTGGCATAAGGAATATGATGAGGGTCAGCTTATTCTTGCCGACAGATACACCACGTCAAATGCAGTCCATCAGATGACGAAATTAAATAAAGATGAATGGGATGCATATCTTGAATGGCTCTTTAATTTTGAATATGAAATGATCGGTATTCCCGAACCCAATTGCGTTATATATCTTGATATGCCCGTCGATGTTTCTCAAAAGCTCATGACAGGCAGATATGCAGGAGACGAGAATAAGAAAGATGTTCATGAAAGAGATGTTTCTTATCTTAATGAGTGTTATAAGTCAGCCGGATATGCTGCTGAAAAGTTGGGCTGGAATGTTATTAAATGCTCTGAAAACGGTGAACCGAGAAGTATAAGTGATATAAGTGATGATATTTACGCTTGCGTAAAAAGATATATCTAAAGAGGAGAATGAAAAATGGTTTATGTATTTTTAGCCGATGGCTTTGAAACTGTTGAAGCATTAGGCACTGTTGATGTTCTCAGAAGAGCCGGTATAGAAACACAAACTGTGGGTGTTTGCGGAAAGAAAATTATATCTTCCCAAAAAATTTCTGTTGAGGCAGATATTGAAATAAAAGATGCAAAGACAGAAAATCTTGATGCCATAGTTTTACCCGGCGGTATTCCCGGTACACCTAATCTTGAGGCGTCAGAACAAGTGCAGTCTTATATCGATTTTTGTGCTGAAAATAATAAGTATATCTGTGCAATATGCGCAGCTCCTTCAATTCTCGGTCATAAAGGCTTGCTTAAGGGTTTGGAGGCAACAGCATATCCCGGATACGAAGAGGAACTTACAGGTGCCGTTATCAGTGGAAAATACGTGGCACACGACCGTAATATTATCACCGCTAAGGGTGCCGGTGTGTCTTTAGAGTTCGGTGCTGAAATTGCTTCGGTATTTATAGGAAGAGAAAAAGCATATGGCATACTTAAAGCCATGCAATGTAAATGAAATGACGTTTTATAAAAAAGTTAGGAGGTGCTTTTGTGGACGAAAACAGAAGAAATGGTGATAACAAATTTTCTTTTGATCCCAATGAAATTTTTACATCAGGTTACGGAAACGATAAGAACAATAATATTAACAGTTTTTCAAACACATCAAAGCCCGATAAAGAGAAATTTGTCGTTAATATTGATGAAATGGCAAACGACGGTTTTGATTATTATAATTTTGATGCTTTTTCAGATAAATCTGACTTAGAAGCTGACAGAAAGCGTAAAGAAGAACTTAACAAGGTTCTCGGCTTGAGTAACAATGAAAGTTCTTTATCGGCAACATCTCAGCCCAAAAAGAGCACAGAATCGACCAAAAATACCGTGGCTAAAACACAGCCGAAAGTTAAGACTCAGGGTCAAAATCCGGTATATAAAACCGTAAGCCGCAAGGCAGTGAAAAAACCTGCTCAAGCAAAAGCTCCGGCGGGTGAGAACAATCCGAAGAAGATAGTCAGAAAGGGTGTTGTGTCTGCCAAGGCTAACTTTATGGCAGTTATCCTCTTTATTGCTCTTGTTGCGGTTTTCACTGCTTCATTTACTGCAATCGCATTGTCCGCTGTTGGTGATATTTTTGCAATTAAAAGAGGGGAAGAGACTGTAACTGTTGAAATTGAAGAAAACCCTGACATGAATTCGGTTATAGATGCTCTTCATGACGCTGGACTTATTAAACAGAAATTTATCTGCACACTTTTTGCAAAGTACCGTCATTTTGACGGATACACCGATTCAAAAGGTGAATATCATGAAATTGAATACGAAAGCGGTGTATATTATCTTGAACCTGCAGCAGGTCTTGAAGGCATGCTCAGTTCGATTAAGGTTCAGACAACAAACGGTTCAGATACTATAACACTTATTTTCCCTGAAGGCTGGACAGTAACTCAGATCTTTGAAAGACTTGAAAAGAATGGTGTTTGCGATGCAAGTAAGTTATACGCTAATTTGGATCTTGTTGCAAAGCAATATGATTTTTATGAACTTATAAATAAGTCAGATGTAAGATATTTGAGCGTTGAAGGTTATCTTTTCCCTGATACTTATGAGTTTTATAAGAATGAAAATGCAGTTTCAGTATTGAAAAAGTTGTTTGATAATGCTAATAAAAAATGGACTTCTAAGTATGAAGAGAGAGCGAAGAAACTTGGTTACACAAGAGATGAGATTTTGATTATTGCATCGATTATTCAGCGTGAAGCTGCCAATAAATCTCAGATGGCTGATGTTTCATCTGTTATTCACAACAGACTTAAATCCTCAACTTATCCCACACTGCAATGCAACTCCACCTCAGACTATGTAACAAATTATGTAAAGAAAAATGTCAACGCGAATTATGCTCAGATTTATGCTGACGCTTATAACACTTATATGGTTGACGGTCTGACTCCGGGACCTATTTGTAATCCGGGTATTGATGCGATCGAGGCTGCCCTTTATCCAAGTGACACAAATTACTATTTCTTCTGTCACAACAATGCCGGTAAGATTTATCTTTCGAGCACCTACGCTCAGTTCCAGAGAGACTGGGTACAGGTTCTTAGTGATAACCAATAATGAATTGCAGGTTGAGGAGCATTTTTGCCCTCAACCTGTTTGAACTGTTTTCAAATGAAAGGATACATTATGAAAAAACCTGAATTACTTGCTCCTGTGGGAGATATGGAACGATTGAAAGCTGCGGTTCATTACGGAGCTGATGCTGTATATCTTGGCGGAAAAATGTTCGGTATGCGCACATCACCTGCAAATTTTTCAGGAGATGAGTTAAAAGAAGCTGTTGAATACTGTCATTCACATGGTGTAAAATTATATTTAACATGCAATGTTTTGCCTCGAAACAATGAACTTGATGAACTGCCGGAGTTTTTAACTCATGCTGAAAGTTGCGGAGTTGACGGCTTTATTATTTCTGACTTGGGTGTGCTTGAATATGCCAAAAAGTATGCTCCGAGTGTTGAAATCCATATTTCAACTCAAGCCGGTATTGTCAATTATGCAGCAGCTAATGCCTTTATCAAAATGGGCGCAAAGAGAATTGTTACGGCAAGAGAACTTTCTATGAAAGAAATTAAAGAGCTTAGACAAAATATTCCCGATGATGTTGATATTGAATGTTTTGTCCATGGCGCAATGTGTGTGTCATTTTCCGGAAGGTGCTTGATTTCAAACTATCTTGTTGGGCGAGATTCAAACCGAGGCGAATGTGCCCAACCATGCCGTTGGAAGTATAGCTTAGTTGAAGAAACACGCCCAAATGAATATTTCCCTGTTTGCGAAGAAAACGGTGGCACATATATTATGAACTCAAAAGATATGTGCATGATCGAACATATACCGGAAATGATTGATGCAGGTATTACGAGCTTTAAAATCGAAGGCAGAGCAAAATCCGCTTATTATGTTGCTGTTGTTACCAATGCATACAGACAAGCTATTGATGATTATTTTGAAAATCCGTCAAAAGATTATAAATTGAAGCAGTGGATAGTTGATGAGATGCGTAAGGTAAGTTACAGAGATTATTGCACAGGCTTTTATTACGGTGATCCGAAAGAAGATGCCCATATCAGTTATGAGGGCGGATACAAAAGAGAATGGGATGTTGTTGCTGTTGTTAATTATTGCGAAAACGGCACTGTTTATTGCACTCAGAGAAACAAATTCTTTAAAGGTGATACTGTAGAAGTAATGGAAAGAGGAAAAGAACCTTACAGTGTTCAAATAAATAACATTTATAACGAAAAAGGCGAAGAAGTTGAAAGCACAAACCATGCTATGATGAAATTCTCCTTCAAATTTGATAAAGACATTGAACCGGAATCCTTAATTAGAAAAGCAAAAGAAATACCGAGCAGGGTCATTATTTAAAGTAAAACTGTTATATCTGCGGTTTTTGTTGAATTTAGGATTATCGGGTGATATAATATATATTCAAAACAAAACCTTGGAATTATGGGGTTAAATATTAAGAAAGGATGAGAGAGTGTGAGCAGAAAAAAATGGGTTTTACCCAAGACTGATAAAGAGAGAGCTATGGAAGTTTCGGAAAAATATAATCTTGATCCTCTTGCCGCATCATTGCTTATTTCAAGAGGTATAGACAACGAAAAAGATATTAATGACTTTTGTTCAGAAAGCACATCTCTTTCAGATCCTTTTGAGCTTGCCGATATGGATAAGGCTGTCATCGTTATAACTGAAGCCTTACACAGCGGTGAAAAAATTACAATATTCGGTGATTATGATGCTGACGGTGTTACTGCAACAGCTGTTCTTCACTCTTTTCTTGAAAGTCAAGGGGCGAATGTTGATTATTATATTCCCGACAGAAACACCGAAGGTTACGGCATGAATAAAACAGCAATAAAGAAAATTGCCGACAGGGGAACCAACCTTATAATTACGGTTGACAATGGTATTTCTGCTATTGAAGAAAGCGAATATATTTATGAATTGGGTATGCATTTGGTTATTACCGATCACCATAAAGTTCCCGATATTTTGCCGAAAGCCGATGCAATAGTTAATCCTCACAGAATAGACAACGATATTGATTTTGATGAATGGGCAGGAGCAGGCGTTGCCTTTAAGTTGGTGTGTGCTTTGTCTGATCCGGAAGAAGCGCAGATGCTCTTAGATGAGTTTTCGGATTTAGTTACAATCGGAACTGTTGCCGATGTTGTGACTCTTACCAAAGAAAACAGAACCATTGTAAAATGTGGTGTTGACAAAATCAATGACTCCCAACGAGCAGGAATTTTGGCATTGAAAAAAATTGCAGGTGTTGAAGGCAAAACTGTTAACTCCACCACAGTAGCATTTTCTCTTGTGCCGAGAATAAATGCTATTGGAAGGATGAAACACGCCTCATTGGCGGTGGATCTTCTTTTAAGTGATGATTATTCAGAAGCTGAAAATATGGCTGCTGCATTAAATGATTGCAATTTAGACCGACAAAAAACAGAAAATGAAATAACCCTGGAGGCTCTTCAACAACTTCAAGATAATCCTGAAAGAATTTATGACAGAGTTCTTGTCTTTGACGGCAGAGATTGGCATGGCGGTGTTATTGGAATAGTTGCCTCAAGATTTGTTGACAAGTTCGGAAAGCCGTGCATAGTTATTACATCTGACGGAGAGGAAGCTAAGGGATCGGGCAGAAGTATTGAAGGCTTTTCACTTTATGATGCCATCAATTCCGCAAGCCACATTTTGACTCACTTTGGCGGTCATGTTCTTGCAGCCGGTTTCGGACTCAAAGATGAAAACATTGAACTTTTCAGAAAAATAGTCAATGATTATGCTAAAACTGTAAAAATGCCTTATCCAACGGTGAAAATGGATTTTCGTGTGAAACCCGATTTTATTTCAGTTGACATACTTGATACCTTCACAGTTCTTGAACCTTTCGGTGCAGGAAATCCTCAGCCTCTTTTCGGTTTATATAACATGAAAATTGACAACATTACTTCTGTCGGAAACGGCAAGCATTTAAAATTAGCATTGTCTAACGGAAATGCCAATTTGACTGCAATGAAGTTTTCGACAACAGTTGATGAGTTCAATTACAGGAAGGGCGATATTGTAAATATTGCCGCAAAATTTGAACGTAATGAATTTATGGGCGAAGTTCGTGTAAGCATACATATAAAGGACATAAAAGATTCTTTTACCGATGACGAAAAATGCATTGATGGCAAGAGACTTTATGAAAAAATTATGCGTGATGAACCGCTTTCTCAAGAAGAAGTCGAAACAGCCTTGCCTGACCGCAATGAAGTGGCAAAGGTGTATAAATATATAAGATTTAATGAATCAATACCAGATGATTTTGAAATTCTTTGTTATCGCTTAAATGATGACGGAAGTAATTATTGTAAGTATATGATTGCCGTTGATGCTCTTTCACAGTTAGGCCTTATTATCAAAGATAATAACGGCAGAATAAGGCTCTCTGACAATCAAGGTAAGGTTGACCTTGCCTCAGCTCCTATTTTACAAAAACTCAGCGAAAACAGGTGAAATTATGGCAGACAGTGTAAAAGATTTATATGAAGAGTTAAAAAATAATATTTCCAACACTTATAGTAAAGAGGAGTTGGAAAAGGTTGACGAAGCCTTTAATCTTGCCAATGCCTCTCATTCAACACAGTTGCGTCTGTCAGGTGAGCCATATATCATTCATCCGATTTCCGTTGCCCTTATTCTTTCAAATATGGGTATGGATTATGAAAGTATTTGTGCTGCACTTTTGCACGATGTTGTTGAAGACACCTATGTGACTTATGAACAGGTTAAGGAACAGTTCGGTGAAAGCGTAGCAGGTCTTGTTGACGGTGTCACAAAGTTGGGCATGGTCTCTCTTACAACAAGAGAAGAAAGACAGGCGGAAAACTTGAGAAAAATGCTTATAGCAATGAATCAAGATATCCGTGTTATCATCATAAAACTTGCTGACAGAGTTCATAATATGAGAACCCTTGAGTTTATGAGCGAACAAAAGAGAAGAGATAAGTCTCTTGAAACCATTGAGATTTACGCTCCAATCGCTCACCGATTAGGTATCAGAGGCTTTAAAGACGAACTCGAAGATTTGGCTATCAAATTTCTTGATCCTGTGGCTTACGATGAAATTAAGCAAACCCTTGAAGCCAGTGGTAAATCAAGAAATAAGTATCTTGAAGAAATTAAAGATCAAATCTATAAGAGAATTACGGAAAGTGTACCTAATGCACATATTGAGGGAAGAATTAAATCTGTTCACGGCATTTACAGAAAAATGTATATGCAAAACAAGAACATCGATGAGATATATGATATTTATGCGGTAAGACTTATTGTGGATTCTGTTTATGACTGTTATAACTGCTTAGGCATTATCCACGATATGTATAACCCGATACCCGGTAGATTTAAAGATTATATTTCCACTCCAAAACCGAACATGTATCAGTCACTTCATACAACTGTTATCGGTAAGGTAGGTATTCCTTTTGAAGTTCAGATTAGAACATGGGAAATGCACCAGACAGCTGAATACGGTATCGCTGCCCATTGGAAGTATAAATTAGGTATCAACGGTTCAGGAAAAGCTAAGTTTGAAGATAGGCTTATTTGGATTAGACAACTTCTTGAAGAACAGAAAGACGCAGAAGATGTTGAAGATATCGTAAGAACAATTAAAAGTGATCTTGTTCCGGAAGAAGTGTTTGTTTTCACTCCGAAAGGTGATGTTATAAATCTCCCAATGGGTGCAACGATTGTTGACTTTGCTTACGCCATTCATTCTGCTGTCGGCAATAAAATGGTTGGTGCAAAGGTTGACGGTAAGATCAAAACCCTTGATTATGTTGTTAATACAGGTGAGATTATCGAAATCTTAACAACATCATCACAGAATAAAGGTCCGAGCCGTGACTGGTTAAATTTCGCCAAAACAAGCGGCGCAAGATCAAAAATCAAAAATTGGTTTAAGAAAGAATGTCGTGAAGAAAATATAATACAAGGCAAAGAAGAAGTTGAAAGAGAATTCAGACAGAACAGAATCAATTTTGACGATGAAGCGATGGCTGAATATCTGAAAAAACTTTCTGAGAGACAAAGATGCAGCAGTCTTGAAGATTTTTATGCGGCAATCGGTTACGGTGGAATTTCAATTATGAAACTCATGCCCCGTATCCGTGACGATTATAATAAATATTTAAAGGAACGAGAAGAAAAAGAACCGGAAAGTATTGATGAAATCAACAATATGTCCTCCAAAAAGGTTACTAAAAGCACAGAGGGGATTATCGTTGAGGGAATTGATAACTGCCTTGTTAAGTTCTCAAAATGTTGTAATCCGTTGCCGGGAGACAATATTATCGGGTTTATCACTCGTGGTCACGGTGTTTCAATTCACACAAGAGACTGTCCGAATGTACCGAGAAATATTTCACAGGCAAGCGAACCGGAGAGATGGATCAATGCATATTGGGATAAGGGTCAAAAGCGAGAATATAGAGCAACCCTTCTTATCACTTGCATTTCAAGAGTCGGTATGCTTGCGGACTTAACAGTTGCTCTTGCAGGTATTCATGTTATGATCAATAATGTGTTTGCCAAAGATACAAACGATGGCAGAAGTGATATATATATGACGATTACAGTCAGCGGTGCCGAACACCTTCACAATGTTATCAGTAAGCTCAATAAAATTGACGGTGTTCTTCATGTTGAGAGATCAGGTATGTAATTTGAAAGGATAAAAAATGAAAGCAGTAATTCAAAGAGTAAGCCGTGCTAAGGTTACAGTAGACGGCGAGACAACAGGTCAGGTTAATAACGGATATCTTATTCTTTTAGGAGTTGTTAACGGAGACACAGAAAAAGAAATGAAACTTATGGCTCAAAAAGTTGCCAATCTTCGAATTTTCACCGATGAAAACGACAAGATGAATTTATCTTTACTTGATGTTGATGGGGAGGCATTGGTTGTTTCTCAGTTCACATTATGTGCTGATGTTTCTCACGGAAGACGCCCTTCATTTATAAATTCAGCTCCACCTGAAGAGGCTAACAGATTATATGAGTTGTTTGTTGAAGAGCTTAGAAGTCTTGGTGTAAAAAAAGTTGCAACGGGAAAATTTGGTGCACACATGGATGTGGAATTGCTGAATCGTGGCCCTGTTACCATACTTTTCAACACTGACGAATGGAAGAAAAATTGATTCAAGGCGCTGAAAATATGTCTAATTTAAAAGTATTGCAAACAGTTACAGGCTCATATTCAACTAACTGTTATTTGATTGTTGATGAGGAACAGGGAAATTCAGCTATTGTTGATCCCGGATTTTATTCCGACGACATTATTAAAATGCTGGAAAGTGAAAATATCGAAAAACTCGATTATATTCTTTTAACCCACGGACACATGGATCATATTTGTGCAGCTTATTATATTCGTGAAAAGTTCGGTGGAAAAATCGTTATCGGTGAAGATGATGCTCCTTGTGTAAGAGAATATCTGTTTGAAGTTAATGCACCTGATTATAAAAGGGCATTCATTCCCTGTGAACCGGATATAATCTTAAAGGAAGAAACATCACTTTCTTTCGGTAATAATAATATCAGCGTTATTTACACACCGGGGCATACCTTGGGTGAAGTGTGTTATATAATTGATGATTATCTGTTTTCAGGTGACGTTCTTTTTAAAGACGGCATAGGACGGACAGATTTAAATGGAGGAAACATTTTCGTTCTTGTTAAATCCTTAGAGAAAATTTGTCAGCTTGAAAAAGACTATACTGTTTTAACGGGACACGGAGCTGTTACAACTCTTTCAAGAGAGAAAAAGTATAATCCGTATTTAAGAAATATTGTTAAGAAATAGAAAGGTCGAAAAATGAATCTGAATATAATTGACCATTCATTTCATTATGAAATGGAAAAACTGACTCAGATATTTTTCCCTAATGAAAAGGTTACTGTCAATCATGACATTGTTGAAGATGGCAGCTTTATTACCACTAAAAGAATAAATGGGGAAAAATCCGATATAATTTATGTAAAAGTATGTATTAACGGAGAGATTGAAGAAGCAACTTCAGAAGTTGATAAAACTGCCAATATTGATGAATTTGCCGAGCGAAAAATGGCTCAAATGATTTTTTCAATCTTGTCGGAGAAGCTCTCATATATACCGCCTTGGGGTATATTAACAGGAGTCAGACCGTCAAAGCTCATGTGCAAACTTGTCAAAGAAATGGGCGAAGATGCAGCAGTTGATTATTTTCGTAATGAACTTAAAGTAAGCGAAGAAAAGACAAAACTTGCTTTAGATGTTGCCAAGAAGGAAGAGCCGATAATGAATAAAAGTGAATTGAGATCATTTTCACTTTATATTTCCATTCCTTTTTGCCCCACAAGATGCAGTTATTGTTCTTTTGTTTCCCATTCAAATGATCAGGCAAAAAAGTTGATACCTATGTATGTTGACAAGCTTTGTGAGGAAATCAGAGAGACAGGGAAGATCGTCAAGGATACAGGATTAAAACTTGAAAGTGTTTATTATGGCGGTGGTACTCCCACAACTCTTTCAGCTGAACAATACGAAAAGGTCAGCAAAACCATTGAAGAAAGTTTCGATTTATCAACAGTGGAAGAATATACTGTTGAAGCCGGACGACCGGATACTGTTACTGATGAAAAGTTAGACGCGCTAAAGAAAAGTGGTGTTACAAGAATCAGTATAAACCCTCAGACATTCAATGACAGTGTACTGGAAAAGATCGGGAGAAAACATACAAGCAGAGAAACGGAAGATGCCATGTTAATGGCAAAAAGAATGGGATTTGATAACATAAATATGGATCTTATTGCAGGTCTTCCGGGAGATACTCTTGAAAGTTTTGAAAATACCATCGACAAGACTATTTCCTTAGATCCCGAAAGTATTACTATTCATACTCTTGCACTTAAGAGATCGTCAACCATTGTTACAAATGAGCTTGAAACCAATGATGCTGATCTTTGCAAACTTATGCTTGATGTGGCAAAAGATAAACTTACGAAAAATGGATATAAACCCTACTATATGTATAGGCAGTCAAAATGTTTAGGCAATCTTGAAAATGTAGGTTGGGCAAAAGACGGATATGAATGTCTTTATAACATCTATATGATGGAAGAGTGTCACACTGTAATTGCTTTAGGCGCAGGTGCAGTGACAAAACTTAAAGATCCTTACGGTGAAAAGATCGAAAGGGTATATAATTACAAATACCCCTACGAATATATAAACAATTTTGATGAAATAATAAGAAGAAAAGAAAAAATTGGCGAGTTTTACAATGAAATACTCAAGAGGTGATTTCTTTGCCTAAAATTACAATCAGCTATATCAATCAAAGTGTTGAAACTAATTGTAACAACTATATTGAGCAGTGCGAAGATGCTTATATGAAAAGTCTGAAAAATGTAGTTGATAAGATTTTTTCCGTTGACGACAGAATTCTTGTTATGCTTGCCGGCCCAAGCTCTTCCGGCAAAACGACAACAGCGAGAATAATCAGCCAACTTATAAAAGATAGAGGTAGAAACGCCACAATAGTTTCGCTTGATGATTTTTATAAGGAGCAGACGGATTATCCTGTCTTTGAGGACGGAACTCCAAACTTTGAAACAATAGAAGCATTGGATATCAATAATATAATTAAGACTCTGAGAACCCTTGTGGAAACAGGGGAGTGCAGTATGCCAATCTTCGATTTTGTCAATAAAAAGCCCATTGAAAACGGAAAATTTCTTAAGGTCGGAAATAACGATGTGATTATCGTTGAGGGACTTCATGCACTTAATCCGATTATTACCGACCCTCTTAAAGATGAGAATATGCTCAAACTTTATGTCAGCGTATCGACAAGAATTTACAACAATGAAGGTTTAGTTGAATTTACTAAGCGAGATATCCGTTTTTTAAGGCGACTTATAAGAGATTATCGTTTTAGAAATACATCTGTTGAATATACTTTCTATCTTTGGCATGGAGTTCGTAGAGGTGAAGATGAATATTTATTTCCGTTCACTAAAAATGCGGATATTAAAATTGACTCAATTCATCCCTATGAACTTTGCCTTTATAAAGAAAAAGCGACACAGCTTTTAAAGCAACTTTCTTCTGAAAGCAAATATTATGAAAAAGCTGTTGATTATATAAATCAGCTTTCATTATTATGTGATTTGCCCATAGAAACAATACCGGAAAATTCTCTGTTACATGAATTTATCGGTTAATATTTTAGTCAGTTAGGATGTGGAATAATGACAAACAATAAAAAGAGACAGAATTTACTTAGTGCAGCAACTGTTCTTGTTATCTCAACGGCTGTTGTTAAGGTTATCGGTGCTATATACAAAATTCCTTTGGTATGGCTTATTGGCGGTACGGGAAAAGGCTATTTCCAAGCTGCATACGATATCTATACTCCGCTGTATACAATTTCAATGGCAGGTCTTCCTGTTGCAATATCAAGACTTGTGTCTGAAAATATTGCCGCAAACAAGTTCAGACAGGCTCGTCAGACTTTCAAGACAGCACAGAAACTTTTCCTGATTGTCGGTTTGTTCGGCACTGCACTGCTTGCGCTTGTGGCTTATCCCTATTCAAAATTTCTTATTAAGACACCCGAAAACTTTGTGAGCATACTCGCTATTGCTCCTTGCATTTTCTTCTGTTGCATAATGTCATCATACAGGGGATATTATGAAGGAACAAGAAATATGTATCCGACAGCTGTTTCTCAGATTATTGAAGCTGCAGGTAAAATGATACTCGGACTTATATTCTCATATCTTACAATGTGGTATGGCAAGTCTTTGTTTGCAAAAGCAAGTGGTGAGCCGGTTGAAATTTTCGGATCTCTTGTTCAAACAGAGGAAGAAATGCTTTCAGCTATCTACCCTTATGCTGCTGCGGCTGCAATTATGGGCGTAACCATCGGATCTCTTTGCGGAATGCTTTATCTTATGATAAGAGAAAAAGTCAGCGGTGGGGCATTCACAAGAGAAGAACTTATAAATTCGCCTGAACCTCTTTCGTCGAAGGAAACAGGAAAAGGCATAATTAAAATCGCAATTCCCATTGCATTAAGTTCAATGGTTTTAAGTATAAGCAATTTTATTGATGCTTTAACCGTTAAAAACAGATTGGCTTATGCCATGGAAAACGGGGCTGAAACAATAAAGAATATGTATGCAAATTCCTTTGCTTTGGACAATGTTCTCGATGCAGATATTCCTACATATCTTTACGGTGCGTATGGTCTTGCAATTGATTTGAAGAACTTGATCCCTACTCTTACAATGTCTTTGGGCATCAGCGTTATTCCTCTTCTTGCAGCAGCTTGGTCACAAAAAGATAAAGAATCATCTAAGAAAAACATTGAATCTGTTTTAAGAATAACAATGCTTATCGGTATGCCGGCAGGTTTCGGTATGGCGGCACTTTCAACACCTATAATGGAACTTCTTTACGGTAGCAAGCAGCCGGGTCTTGTTGGTATTGCCGGCCCAATACTTTTTGCATACGCACTTCCTATGGCATTTTATGCTGTTTCAACGCCTCTTACCAATATGCTTCATGCCGTCAACCGTATGGATGTACCTCTTAAGTCAATGGTTTTAGGCTCGCTTGCAAAGATTATTTTAAACTATATTCTCGTTGGTAATCCATCTATCAATATAAGCGGTGCACCAATAAGTTCATTTGCATGCTATGCAATAATTGTTATATATAATCTTATTGCTCTTTCAAAAGAAACAGGAATTAAGGTTAACTTCGTTTCCACAATATTCAAGCCAATGCTCTCGGGTTTGTTATGCGGTGGCGTGGCATATTTAGTTTATTGGGTTGTAAACGGAAAACTTGAAATCGGAAACACAATTTCCACCATTATTTCAATCGGTTGCGGTGCAATTGTATACTTCATCTCATTACTTTTAATCAAAGGATTTGCCAGAGATGATGTTGAAATGTTGCCAAAGGGTAAAAAAATTGCAAAAGTACTTGAAAAAGTTGGATTATTAGGGTAGAATAACCAATAGTGATTGGCAGGTATTGATATGATAGAGAATTTCAAATTCAAGGAAAGATATAATGCTTATGATCTTGTGGAGATAATGAAGGTTCTTCGTGCTCCCGGTGGATGTCCTTGGGATGCAGAACAGGATCATGAAAGCATAAAGAAAAACTTTATTGAAGAAACTTACGAAGTTATTGAAGCTATCAACAAAAAAGACATTTCACTTCTCAGAGAAGAACTCGGAGATGTCTTAATGCAGGTTGTGTTTCATTCTCAAATCGAAACAGAAATCGGTAATTTTGATTTTGATGATGTATGCGATGAAGTTTGCAAAAAACTTATTATCAGACATCCCCATGTGTTTGCATCGGAAACAGCTGAAACCTCAGACGATGTTTTGGTAAAATGGGACGAAATCAAAAAGAAAACCAAAAAGCAGAGCACACAGACTTCTGTTATGAATTCAATACCAAGAGAACTGCCTGCCTTAATGAGGGCAGAAAAAGTTCAAGGAAAAGCAGCTAAAGTTGGTTTTGACTGGAATGATGTTTCCGGTGCTTTTGGAAAGATTGATGAGGAAAAAGCCGAACTGAAAGAGGCAATAAGTTCTCAAAATCAAGATGCAGTTTCAGAAGAACTCGGTGATTTGCTGTTTTCCGTTGTCAATGTTTCAAGATTTTTGAAAGTTGATCCCGAAGACGCTTTAACTAAAACAACAGATAAATTTATCAAGCGTTTTTCACTTGTTGAAGAAATGGCAAATGAAAACGGCTTGGATATGAAAGCCGCCTCATTAGAGGAACTTGATATGCTTTGGGATAAAGCTAAAGAGTTATTAAGAAACCAATAAGGTAATAACCTTATGGAAATATATTTTGGAGGAACTTAAAAAATGAATAAAACTGAATTAGTAAATGCAGTTGCACTCAAAAGCGAATTAACAAAGAAGGATGCAGAAAAGGCTGTTAGCGCAGTTCTTGACGCAATCAAAGAAGCAGTAGCTTCAGGCGACAAGGTTCAGCTTGTTGGCTTCGGTACATTCGAATCAAGAGAAAGAGCAGCTCGTGATTGCCGTAACCCAAGAACAGGTGAAACAATCAAAGTTGAAGCAACAAAGTTCCCTGCATTCAAGGCAGGCCAGGGCTTCAAAGATGCTGTTGCAAAATAATTTAACAGTATTAACGGCAGAGTTAAGACTCTGCCGTTTTTATCAATTATCAAAGGAGCAGAATTATGAGATTAGATAAATATCTTAAAGTTTCAAGACTTATAAAGAGACGAACCATCGCAAATGAAGTTTGCGATGCAAAGAAAGTTACCGTAAACGGAAAAGTGGCAAGAGCATCTTATGATGTTAAAGTTAACGATATAATTGAAATTCAGATGGGTGAAAACACATTAAAAGCTCAGGTGCTTATTGTTACTGAACACGCAAACAAAAACGATGCAGGACTTATGTATAAAATAATTTGATCATAAACGAAGTTTTCTCCGCATAATCTGTATTGGTATTATTTTTATTATAGAGGAGAAAACATTATGGTTGAAGAAAACAGACTTCCTCATTCTTTAATTCTTGAAGAAAGAAATTCCTTGAAAGTTTCCGGAGTAATTGATGTTGATAGTTTTGATGAAGAAGATATTGTTGCCTTGACTTCTTTAGGTGAACTGGTCATTGCCGGCAGAGAACTGCATATAAGTCGATTAGATGTAGAAACAGGGGATTTAAGCGTTGAAGGAGAAATCAACTCCTTAACTTATATATCTCATCAAGGAAAGAAACAAGGCATTTTTTCAAAACTGATTAAGTAGTATGTATAGTTTTTCCATAATCGAACAATTAGTTGTTTTTCTTCAAGCATTTGGTTTAGGATTTATAGTCGGTTTAATTCAAAATGTATTCGATTTGATTTTTGGCTTATTTATTAGGGGAAAATCAAAGAAGGTATTATCGGATATATTCTTTTGCTTAACCTTTTCTTTTGTTCTTTTCTGTTTTGTCCTTGCATATAATTGGGGCAAACTCAGATTATATCTTCTTCTCGGTTTATGTTTGGGTGTGACAATATATGCCTTTTCAGTCGGAGAAATAATTTCCGGTTTATTCAAAACATTGGAGAAATACATAAATAAAGGAATCACCATTGCCTCTTATCCTTTTAAAGCAATGATAAGAGGATTGAAAAAGATAACAGCAAAAAATCGTCACTTTTTTATGAAAAAATTAAATAAATCTATTGCAAAAGAAAAGGAAAGTGTTGTATAATCATAAAAAATACAATGGAGGTGGCAAATGATGTCTAAAGATAAAAAAGCTAAGCATCAAGGCAAAGAACGCTCAACAAGCTATCTTGTGAATTTTTTGTTTATTTTTGCCATCGTTGTATTACTTGCAAACTGTATTTCAATGTTTTCCAAAGTCAAGGAAAAACAGGAAAAATACGAGAATCTTGAGGGATTATATCAGGAAGAACTTGTTCTTAAAAGCGAATATGAGTACCTTTTGGATGAAGATAACCAGCTTGAATATATCGAAAGAATTGCAAGAGAAAGATACGGATATGTTGCGCCGGGTGAAAGAGCTTTTTATGACTCATCATACGGTAAGTAAATTCAGGAGGTCAGTGCTTTAATGCAGTTAGAGGTAGGATCAATAGTTGAAGGTGTAGTAACAGGTTTAACAAATTTCGGTGCTTTTGTAAGTTTACCGGACAACAAAAGCGGTATGGTGCATATTTCTGAGGTATCAACAGAATATGTCAAGGATATTAAGGATCACTTGAAGGAAAATCAGAAGGTGACGGTTAAAGTTCTTTCAATAGGCGATGACGGAAAAATCAGCCTTTCCATCAGAAAAGCAGTTGAACAAAAGACAGAGAGACCGAAGCAAAGAAACAACCGTCAGCCGAATGTTTGGCAAGGCCAGACTAAGCAGAATACAGGTGGAAAAATGTCTTTTGAAGATATGATGGCAAAATTTAAGCAGGACAGCGAAGAGAAAATGTCAGCATTGAAAAAGTCATCTGATTCTCGTTACGGAACATCAAGACGAGGCAATTCAAATAAGGGTTAAGCTGAGCCCTAAGACATAAGGTATAGTCAATATGTGCGGAGTGAGGTTTCACTCCGTATTTTTACAAGAAAGGAAATAAATATGAGAGAAATCAGTGTTGAAATTATTAGAAAGACAGTGCGAGATCTGTGCATTAAAGCAAACAAGAAATTACCAAATTCTTTAGTTGATTGCATAGGCTGTGCATATCAAGAGGAGCGTGAAGGTCTTCCAAAAGAGATAATGGGGGATATTATTGCAAACCTTTCTGCGGCAGAAGAAATTGATGTGCCGATTTGCCAAGATACGGGTATGGCTGTTGTGTTTGTTGAGGTCGGTCAGGAAGTTCATTTTGTCGGTGGTTCTCTTAATGAGGCAATACATAATGGCGTTCATGACGGATATATTGAAGGATATCTTAGATGTTCCGTCGTAAAGGATCCCATAAGAAGAGGAAATACCGGTGACAATACTCCGGCCGTTATACATACAACAGTAGTTGAGGGCGATAAAGTTAAGATCACCGTTGCTCCAAAGGGTTTTGGCAGTGAGAATATGAGCTCAATCAAAATGTTTACACCTACAACACCTAAAGAAAAGATCATTGAGCATATAGTTGATGCAATTAAAATTGCTGGAAGCAACCCATGTCCTCCGATGGTTATCGGTATCGGTATTGGAGGTGATTTTGAATACAGTGCAATTCTCAGCAAAAAAGCACTTTGCCGTGATGTCTCCGTCAGAAATCCGGACAAATTCTATGCTGATATGGAAGCAGAACTTCTTGAAAAAATCAATGAAACAGATATTGGCCCTCAAGGTTTCGGCGGAAAAACAACAGCTCTTTGCGTAAATATCGAAACATACCCAACACATATCGCAGGACTTCCTGTTGCTATCAATGTCGGTTGTCATGTTACTCGTCATGCAGAAAGTATCATTTAATTAGAAAACTTTAACAAAACCTTCATCTTACTATTTACTTTTTTGTTTATATGTGCTATTATATAAGTGTAATAAAGATACTAAATGCTCTTTATTATACTTATAGAGGTATTTTAAACAAAGGAGATGACGTTATGAAGGTAACAGTTATAGGCAAAAAATGCACACCTCGTGATTCTTTTATTGAAAGAGCTGAGAAAAAGTTGGGCAAGATCGACAAATTCTTTGGCGATGATGCAACGGCAAAAGTAACAGCAAAGGTTGAAAAGAACACAAAAATTGTTGAAGTTACTATCAATCATAATGGAGTTATTTTCCGTGCCCAAGAAAGATCTGACGATATGATAGATGCTCTTGACACTTGCGTTGATGTTTTAATCAGGCAGATAAGAAAAAATAAAACCAAGCTGGAAAAGAAATTCAAGTCAGCAGTTTCCTTTGATATGTCGGACTTCACCGATGTCATTGATGAAGAAGATGAATTCGATTTAGTCAGAACAAAGGAAGTTCCTCTTAAACCTCAAAGTGTTGATGAGGCAATTTTGCAAATGAATATGCTCGGTCACAAGTTTTATATGTTTCTCGATGCCGAAACTTCGGATATTTGTGTTGTCTACTCAAGAAATGACGGCGGATATGGCTTGTTAATACCCGAAAAAAACTAACTGACAGATTGAAAAAAAGAATATACTATGTTATAATATACGGTGGCAGATTACTGCCACCGATTTTTAATGAATGGATGTATGGTATGAATATAAACTTTGTTATACCGTGTTTGCTCGGTGTAGAATCAATTATAGCAAACGAAATGAAAGAGTTAGGTGCTGAAAATGTTATGGCGGAAAACGGACGAGTTTTGTTTTCCGGTGATGAATATATTTTGGCGAGAGCTAACATTTGTTCACGATATGCAGAAAGAATTCAAATATTGGTTGGCACTTTTGAAGCTCACAGTTTTGAAGATTTGTTCCAAGGCACAAAAGCATTGCCATGGGAAGATTGGATCGGAAGTGCAGATGCTTTTCCTGTTAAAGGTTACAGCATAAACTCAGATTTATTCAGCGTAAGCGACTGTCAGGCAATTATTAAAAAAGCCATTGTTGAGAGAATGAAAACAAAATATAATATTTCATGGTTTGACGAAACGGGACCGGTTCATCAAGTTCAGTTCTCAATCATGAAAAATCAGGTTAGTTTATTACTTGATACTTCAGGTGCAGGTCTTCACAAAAGAGGTTATAGATTAGAAGCGAACCTTGCTCCTATTAAAGAGACCATTGCTGCATCGTTGGTTAATCTTGCCAGAGTCCGCCATTATCACACTTTATATGACCCCATGTGCGGTTCGGGTACTATTCTCATCGAGGGAGCGTTGCTTGCAAATAACATGGCTCCCGGTGTTAACAGACACTTTTCAGCTGAAAGATGGCTCAATCTCCCCGGAAACATTTGGGACGAAGAAAGAGAAAGAGCAAAGTCACTTGTTCTTCAAGATTCTCAATTTGTGGCATACGGCAGCGACATTGATTCTAAAACTTTGGAAATAGCCAAAATAAATGCCAAAAGAGCAGGCGTTGACAAGTTCATCAAGTTTTACAGAAACGATGTAAAAGACTTTAAGCCATTAAGCGAAAAAGGCACTGTAATTTGCAATCCTCCTTATGGAGAAAGATTACTTGATACACAGCAAGCCAACGAGCTTTACCGTGTTATGGGCAAAAACTTTAAGAAAAATCACGGTTGGGCATATTATATAATCACTCCAAATGAAGAATTTGAAAAAGAGTTCGGTAGAAAAGCTGATAAGAGAAGAAAAATCTATAACGGTATGATAAAATGTCAGTACTATATGTATTTTAAATAAGGAGCAAAAAAATGGATACAAAAGAACTTTGTTTTACTCTTTCCGACACTTTGGGAGTTTCGGGAGATGAAAAAGGCATTGCTCAAAAGGTTAGTGAAATTTTAAGTGAATATATGAGCGTGGAAACCGATAATTTAGGAAATGTTATCGGCAGATCAAAAGGTGAAGGTAAAAACATACTTCTTGATGCTCACATGGATCAAATTGGTTTTATTGTGAGAGGTATCAACGAAAAGGGATTTGTTCTTTTCGATAAATGCGGAGGACTTGACGGCAGAACACTCATCGGCAATGAAGTTGAAATTTTCGGCAAAGAAAAGGTTTTTGGAGTGGTATGCTCCACACCTCCTCATCTTGCTGATAATAAGGATAAACTTCCGGAAATCCGTAAAATGGCAATCGACATTGGCATGACCAAAGAGGAAGGAGAAAAAATAATTTTTCCCGGTGACAGAGGCATTCTCAGAAATAAACCCTGTCAGCTTTTAGGTGATAACATTTCCTCGACTGCTTTAGATAACCGTGCAGGTATGGCAGTAATAATTAAAACTGTTGAATATCTTGCAAAGCGTGATTACAAGGCAAATCTTACAGTTTTATTCTCAACCCAAGAAGAAGTAGGTTGTAGAGGTGCAAGAACCGGAGCATTCGTGTCTGAAGCTGATGAAGCTATTGTTGTTGATGTTACTTTCGGAACTGCTCCCGATGTTCCAAAAGATTGCAGTGGTGAATTAGGCAAAGGGCCACTTATCGGCTTTGCTGCCGTTCTTGACAGAGAAATGTCAAATGCCTTAGCCAAAATAGCTGAAGAAAACTCAATTGAACATAGCCGCGAGGTTATGAGCCGTGGAACAGGAACAAATGCCGATGTAGTTTCAATTAGCGGTAAAGGTATTAAAACAGCTCTTGTTTCAGTTCCGATTCGCAATATGCACACTACGGTAGAGGTAGTTAACACAAAAGATATTGATAATGCCGCAAAGCTGTTGGGTGAGTATATTATTTCACAGGGAGGCAAAGAAAATGTTTGATAAATTAGAAGATCTTTGCCGAATTAACGGAACATCAGGCAGAGAAGAAAAAGTTAGAGAATATATTTTAAATAAGATCAGTGACAAAGCTGACATAAAAATCGACCCCATGGGTAATGTTATCGCTTTTGTAAAAGGTGAAAACAGAAGTAAAAACAAGGTAATGATTTCAGCTCACATGGACGAAGTAGGATTTATTATTCGCTATATTACCGATGAAGGCTTTTTGAAATTCACTTCCGTAGGCGGTATTGATGAAAAGGTGGTTTACGGCAGAAATGTTACTGTTGGCGATAAGGAAATTCCCGGTGTAGTATGCGTCAAGCCTGTTCATCTCCTTGACACTGAAGAAAGAAGCAAATGCCCGATCATAAAAGATATGTATATTGATATCGGTGCATCATCAAAGGAAGAAGCTGAAAAATATGTAAAGGTTGGGGACAGCGCATATTTTGTTTCGGATTATGTTCAGTTCGGTTCATCTTTTATTAAAGCAAAGGGAATAGATGACAGATTTGGTTGTGCTGCTATGCTTAAAATGATTGAAGACGGTGTAAAATATGATACATATTTCGCTTTTCTCGTTCAGGAAGAGGTTGGTTGCCGTGGTGCAAAAGTTGCCGCATTCACCATTGATCCGGATTATTCAATAGTTCTTGAGGCAACAACAGCGGCAGATGTTGCTGATACTGACGATATTAACAGCGTTTGCAAGTTAGGTGAAGGAGCTGTTGTGTCATTTATGGATAACGGCACTGTTTATAATATGGACTTATTCAGAAAATCCCGTGAAATTGCCGCTGAAAACAATATAAAGTGGCAAACCAAAACCATGGTTGCGGGAGGAAATGATGCATCTGCAATTCATTTAAGCCGTGGCGGTGTATATACCCTTGCCATTTCAATTCCTTGCAGATATATTCACTCAGCAACTTGCGTGGCAAACAAAGAAGATATGCTCAGTGTGTATGAACTTGCCATGAGAATGAACGAGGAATTTGCTAATGCTTAAGTTGGCTGAAGGTGATAACTTAAATCATATTCATAACTTTCTTGAAAAAAGCGGAGCTATCGGTGGAAGGATAGGGGCATATTTAAGATGCTATGGCACTAAGATGAACTTCATATATTTTTGGAGTCAGGAAAACAATGGCGAAATTTCAGCTGTTATCAGCAAAGTTGACGGTAATATGACTGTATGCGACAGTGATAACTGCAACTTTGAAGAATTGAGAGAATTCGTGAATGTAATCGGTTTTGAAACATTATTTGCAAGAGAAAGTGCCTTATTGCAAATGGGAATATCACCTGATAAAAACGGAGATATTCTTATGTATAACGCTGAAAAGAAAAATGATACTTTCATTCCCGTTTCAGAAAACGCCGATTTAAAGCTTGCTTACAGCCTTTTTAAAGCTAATGTGTCGGAAAGTATTTCCGATTTTGAATACTTACCATGGCTTTCGGATTTTACTTATAAAAGAAACAGAAATTCCGCAAGAGTTTTATGTTATGAGCAAGACGAAAAGCAAGTAACATTTGCCATGACTTCCGCTGAAACAGAAAATAACGCATTGATAAGCGGCGTTGTAACAGATATAAATTACAGAAATAAAGGTTTAGCATCAAAGGTTGTTACCGCTCTTGCTGACTGTCTGCTAAAAGAGAAAAAGAAAGTGTTTGTTATGACAGCCAACGATAAAAACAAAGTGTTTTATGAAAATAACGGTTTCATCTGTGTTGACAGATGGGGCATGATTGATAGGATTGATATAAATGTCAGGTATTTTTAAATTTGATGAAAAATTAGAAAGTTTGGTTCAAACAGCGCTCAAACAGGTTGAGTCAAGATTTGCTGAGATTAACAGTATCTCAGAGTATAATCAGCAGAAAATGCTGAAAGCCTTTATTGACAACGGTGTCAGTGAGTCTATGTTTGCCGAGTCAACCGGTTACGGTTATGATGACAGAGGCAGAGAAGTTATTGACAGAGTTTTTGCTCAAGCTGTGGACGCTGAAGACTCCATAGTAAGACATAACTTTACTTGCGGAACTCACACTTTGGCTGTTGCTCTTTTCGGTGTTCTTCGCACAGGTGACACTATGCTCTGCGTTACCGGCACACCTTATGATACTATTCATTCAGTAATCGGTTTGGCAGGAGAAGGCATGGGTTCTCTTAAGGATTACGGCATAAACTATAAACAGGTTGATCTTAACAAAAACGGCAAAATCGACCTTGATAAGATCGAAGAAGCTGTTGATGACAGCATAAAAATGGTTTATATTCAACGCTCAAGAGGTTACAGCCTTAGAGACTCACTTTCAGTAAAGGAAATCGGAGATATTGTCAAAGTTTCAAAGAAGAAAAACAAAAATGTTATTGTTATGGTTGATAACTGTTATGGTGAATTTGTAGAAAAACTTGAGCCAACATCAGTTGGCGCCGATCTTATTGCCGGATCTCTTATAAAAAATCCAGGTGGTGCAATAGCTAAAACCGGTGGATATATTGCCGGCAGACATGATTTAGTTGAAATGTGTGCTTACAGACTTACAACTCCCGGTCTGGGTCGTGAAGTTGGTGCAACATTAGGTCATACAAGAGAGTTGTTTATGGGAATATATAACGCTCCGGCTGTTGTCGGGGAAGCTCTCAAAACTGCAATTTTCGCATCGCAACTCTTCACACTTATGGGATACGGAGTAACACCTGAGCCATTTGAAACACGCCATGATATTATTCAGGCAATTAAGCTGGAAAATGAAAATAATCTTATTGCATTTTGCCAAGGACTTCAAAAAGGTGCACCGATTGACTCTTTTGTTCAGCCAATTCCGTCACCAATGCCCGGTTATGACAGCAAAGTTATTATGTCAGCAGGTGCATTTACTTTAGGATCATCAATAGAACTTTCAGCCGACGCTCCTTTAAGAGAGCCTTACGCTGTATGGTTGCAGGGCGGTATAAACTTCGGCACAAGCAAAATCGGCATACTTTTAGCAGCACAAGAGGTTATCAAAAGAAATGAAGAATGAATTTAAAGGTATAAATCCCGATGCCATAATGCTTATGGCTGAGAACAGGTTTTATAACAGTAAAATTTTTTATGATGAGAATAAAGAGACCCTGAAAAAAGAAGTCACTCAGCCTCTTTATACCTTAATAAACGATTTATATGATGATTTATATGCCTTAGATGAAGAAATGTGTCTTATACCAAGTAAGATGATTTCAAGATTCAGAAGAGACACAAGATTTACTAAAGATAAGTCTTTATACAGAGAAAATCTTTGGATCATGTTTATGAGAAATAAACATCAGTGGCAGTATCAACCTTGCCTTTGGTTTGAGTTTTTCCCTCAGGGAATGAGCTGGGGCGTTGGTATATACAATCATTCGCCGGCAGTAATGGAGTGTTTCAGAAAGCATCTTGATGAACACGGTGATGAATTTCTTAAGGCACTGAAAAGCATTGAAAAAGCAGGCGGAAGCCCGAAAATTGAAAGTTATAAAAAAGACAGATGTGTTGGCAAAGACCAAAGGCTTAAGGCATACTATAATGCTAAGAGATTTTATTTAACAAGTGAAACTGATTCTTTGGAAAAACTTTTTGACGGAACAGTTGAAAAGGATCTGAAGAAATGGATAAAAGCGTGTATACCCATGTATAAGTTTTTACTCGGCGTAATGGAAGAAATGTATTTACAACAGTAAGGAGAAAATATTATGCTTAACAAATTCTGGAAACATTTTAAAAGCGGTACGGATATCAGAGGCGTTGCAGTTGACGGAGTTGCAGATGAACCTCTTGATTTAACAGATGAAGTAATTTTTGCCATGTCGGCTGCATTCGCAAAATGGCTTAAAGAAACAACGAAAAAAGATTGCTGTAAAGTGTCTGTTGGACATGATTCAAGAATATCGGCAGAGAGAATTAAAACACAGGTAATTGACGCATTATCAAAAAGCGGTTTTCAAGTTATTTACTGCGGTTATGCCTCAACTCCCGCAATGTTTATGACAACTGTTGATTTGGAGTGTGACGGTGCTGTTCAGATAACTGCAAGCCATCATCCTTATCACAGAAATGGGCTCAAGTTTTTTACTAAAAACGGTGGTCTTGAAGGCAGTGACATTGAAAAAATACTTGAATACGCACAAAATGAGGAAAAGGAGTTTTCGTCAGTTTCAGGTTCAATTTCAGAAACTGATTATATGGATACCTATGCCAAAAGACTTTGTGACATGATCCGCAAAGAAGTTAATGCCGAAAACTACGACAAACCTTTGGAGGGATATAAAATTGTTGTTGATGCCGGTAACGGTGTAGGCGGATTTTATGCAAACAATGTTTTGGCTGTCCTCGGTGCTGATGTTTCCGGCAGTCAATTTCTTGATCCTGACGGAATGTTCCCAAATCATATACCAAATCCTGAAAATCAGAAAGCAATGGAATCTGTATGTGAAGCAACTGTAAAAGCTAATGCGGATTTGGGTATTATATTCGATACTGATGTTGACAGAGCCGGCTGTGTTGATGAAATGGGTAATGAGATCAACAGAAACAGACTTGTGGCATTGGCATCAATAATTGCCCTTGAAAACAATGAAGGCGGTACTATTGTTACTGACAGCGTTACATCAAGCGGACTCAAAAAATTCATTGAAGATCATCTTGGCGGCGTTCATTACAGATTTAAAAGAGGATATAAGAATGTAATCAATCGCCAAATTGAACTTAACAATGAAGGTGTTAACTGTCCTCTTGCCATGGAAACATCAGGTCATGCAGCCTTCAGAGAAAACTATTATCTTGATGACGGTGCATATCTTGTGACAAAAATTGTCATCAAAATGGCTCAAATGGGTAAGGTTGGTAAGAAACTCGATTCACTTTTATCGAGTTTGGAAGATCCGGCTGAAGCAAAAGAATTCAGATTTAAGATAATACCGGAAGACTTCAGAGCTTATGGAGAAAAAGTTATTTCCGACTTAGAAAAGTATGCCTCAGAGCAGAAGAATTGGTCTGTTGCCGATGATAACAGAGAGGGTATAAGGGTTAACTTTGATAAAGACAACGGCAATGGTTGGTTCCTTCTCAGACTTAGTGTTCATGACCCGATTATGCCATTAAACATTGAAAGTGATTCAATAGGCGGAACAGAAGTTATTGCCCGTCAACTTCTCGGTTTCCTTGAAAAATATGATGGGCTCGATAAAAAAGTAATTATTGATTTTTTAAACTGAGACAGGTGGTTTAATGTTTGAAAATATGCGTGCCTACGCTGAAATTGATCTTGACAATATCAGATATAATGTTGAGAATATACAGAGAAGAATAGGCGAAAAAACAAAAATATTGGCAATTATCAAAGCTGATGGTTACGGTCACGGTTCAATACCGGTAGCAAGGTTTTTAAGTCGTCATGAATTAGTTTACGGATTTGGTGTTTCAACCGTCAGAGAGGCTGTTGTTCTCAGAAAAGCCGGAATTAAAGAACCAATATTGATTTTAGGTTATGTTTTTCCCGGTGACTTTGAAACAGTTATTGATTATTCAATAACAACAACAGTTTTTCAGTATGAAACAGCTAAACTGTTATCCGATATTGCTGAAAAGAAAGGCAAAAGCGCCAACATACACATAAAAATAGATACAGGTATGGGTCGAATCGGATTTGACTGCAATGGTGATTGTGTTGAAGAAATTGCTAAGATATCTACACTTAAAAACATAAATGTTGAAGGAATTTTCAGTCACTTTGCCTGTGCGGACAGCAAGGATAAAACATCGGCTAATTTGCAAAAGAAAAGATTTTATGACATACTTGATGAACTTAAAAAAATCGGTATAAATATCCCATTAAAACATATTTGTAACAGTGCGGGTATTGTTGAATTCAGTGACGATTTTCTTGATATGGTTAGAGCCGGTATAATCATATATGGGCTTTATCCTTCCGAGGAAGTAAACAAGGATAATATCAAATTAAAACCTGCAATGAGTATAAGAAGTCGTGTGGTTTATGTAAAAAACATAAAGAAGGGTCAAACGGTCAGTTACGGCTCTGAATATGTAGCTGATTGTGATAGAAAAATAGCAACTATTTCAATTGGATATGCAGACGGATATTACCGTTCACTTTCATCAAAGGGTCAGGTACTTATTCGTGGAAAAAGAGCGAAAATCATCGGTAGAATATGTATGGATCAGATGATGGTTGATGTAAGTGACATACCCGATGTTCAGCAGGGGGATATAGTAACTGTTTTCGGAAAAGACGGAAATGATGAAATTACCTTTGAGGAAATCAGTGAAATAGCAGGAACAATAAATTATGAGTTTATTTGCGGTTTCTCAAGGCGTGTTCCCCGAATTTACAGCGAAAACGGTCAAATTGTAAAAATTCTCGATTATCTTGAAGAAACAGTATAAGGAAGTGTTTTATTTATGCTTAAGCAAAACTGCGAATACTGTATGAATTATATTTATGATGAAGAATACGGTGAAAATATTTGTGATGTTGATATGGATATGGATGATATAGAAAGAATTGTTCACGGCCCATATAAACAGTGTCCGTATTTCAGAATTGACAATGAATATAAAATAGTGGAGAAACAAAACTAATGGCAAAGTGGAGTTTAAAGAAACGAATCGGCAAATACATATTGCATATGTTCTTCCCAAATCATTGTGCGATATGCGATAATATAACGGATTATAACCGAATTTTATGCAAAGAGTGTGAGGCAATGATTGAGCCTCACAGCATGCCGGTTTGTAAAAAATGCGGAACTCCTATTAAAGATCATGATACGAATATTTGTAAGCCTATTTGTTGTCCTGTTATCACTGCCTTTTATTATGATGACCAAGTTAAAAGACTGATTTTGGATTTTAAAGATCATCAAAGAGACGATGTTTTCGATGCTTTTAAAGAGAAGGTTTATGATAGAATTATCAACGAATATACCGATGTTCACTTTGATATGACGGCAAGCGTTCCATCGTATGAAAAGAAACGCCACAGCACAAGCGAAAGAATGGCTCGTGAAATTGCAGAAACATTTTTCCTTAAGTATGATAAGGATCTTCTGATTAAATATAGACCTACTGAAAAACAGCACATGCTTACCCAAGCAGAACGAATGGTGAACCTGAATGACTCCATAACTTATAATAAGAAAAAGAAAGAACTAATTGAAGGCAAAACCATACTTTTATGCGATGATGTAAAAAGTACCGGCATAACATTAAATGAATGTGCCAAGGCATTGTATGATGGGGGAGCAAAACAGGTTTACTGCATTTGCATTGCAGTCAGTGATTATATTGCTAAAATCAGCAAAGAACGAGAAATTAAAGAAAGACTTAAGGAAAGAAAAATGAATACTTATCTTGAGTCTTTAGATGAAACTAAATAGTAAAAATCCCCGCAGAGTTAAATCTGTGGGGATTTTTGTAGTAGAAGTTGGGGCATGGAAGCCCGGCGGTATAGTCGGGCAGTCAGCCGGAGGCTGACAGGGAGACTTGCTGTAACGATAAATACAGTTTAAAAGCGAATATCAACCGTATATTATTCGTTTTCCTGTTTGCCAAAAATCTCATTAATAATTTCATCTTCATTTTTTGAAGATATGTTTACGTTCATTTTGTTATCGTTTCCGATTATTTCCCTTTTAGGAAGTTTTTCGGAAAGGGGAATATCATAAGTCTCAATCAAGGTGAATTCACTGTCAATAATCTCTTCCGGTTCATCTTCTTCCATGAATATTTCTTCTGACCATTCATAATCAACCGGATCAAAATCACTGTAAGATTTTGATCTTCTTTTTTTAGTCAGCAAGGAAATCAAACAAATTGCTAAGAAAATTACCACTGTAAATATAGAGATAACAACACCGGATTTAAAGCCTGTCGGTGAGAAAGTCATTGTGATAGTGTGATTACCTTCTGAAAGCTTAAAGCCAAGGAATGCATCATCTATTTTAACAATATCGCTCTTGCTGATTTTTACACCATCAACTTCAACAGTCCAACCGCTATCATAAGGTATGGTTGTCATAAACATTTGATCTTCACCGCAAGTAACGCTACCTTCAATACGGGTATCATTAAAAACAGTGTAATCAAGAGATGCTGACTTCAATTTATTAAATCCTTTTTCAAATACATTTTCGTCAGTGTAGTAAGCATAACAGTTTATTGTTCCGTTTCCGGCTTTGACAGGTATGGTTGCAGAGAAGTTTTCGTCCTTCTCAAGTTTTCCGATATCCAAAATATATCCCTTACTTAAATCTTGTGTAAGGCTTTCTCCATCTTTGGAAACTGTCATTGATTCCGAATCATTACCATCACTTGTTGAAACAAAAAGATATACATTTCCGCTTTCTTTCGCTGTGAAATAAAATGTTGCGGAACCTGGATTATCGGCATTCACCTTCGTATATGAATAGTTCTGGCCGCTGTAAGGAGGATCAAAGGTGTTCATGTTATTTGATGCAATATATGTTGCATCAAGTTTTTTCATTACATCAACATAACCTGTTGCACTTTCAAACAAATCATTTTGCACTATGAACGGATTTGTTGACTCGGAGTCAAATTCAGCAACATCTGAATTAACGCAATAACCTATCGGAAGTACGCGAGTATTCTCATATACAGTATATTTATCCAACTCAAAAATTTTGTTGTAATTATTTGATCCGTCAAGCACATCAGGATCAACATTGTTAACAATGTAATTCATACCAAAAAGTGCGTTGAATACTGCTGTCTGAGGATAATATGTGTAACTGTTGATCTTATTGCCGTACATACCGATTTTTCTCATAAAACCGGATACGCTCTCATAAGCCATTGAAGAGAATGTTGAAAGTCCGTTATAGTCATACCATGCCGGATCCATTCTTGTGCGAAGATATGACAATTCCATTCTGTAAAATTCGTTTTCATCGTATTCGTCAATAAAATCTTTGACTTGAGTGAAGGTTTCATAATCGGAAGTATAGTTAGCCTTTGGCTGATCCATGCTGTAATTTCCTGTATCTGCAATTATAGCTTCACTGAAAATACAGCAAAGAAGAAGGAGGGACACTGTTGATGTCTGATACTTCTTATCTTTTAACATAACGAGAACGATACAGAATATTACGACAAAAATTAAGCTGATTATAACAGTTGAGTTATTTACATTTTTTGAGTCTAACTTTTGAGCTAAAACGACCAAAGCAGCAACAGAAAATCCTGAAAGTGCAATAAATCGATTAGGCACTTCTTTTAGTCTGACAAAGGTTTTAAAAGCAATTATCAGCAGGATAAAGGAATACATGAAAGACTGTCTGTAAGGCAAGTCATTGGGGAAATGGAAACCATGCCAAATATAATTAAGTTTGTTTATATCAAAGCTGATTGCAAAAATTCCGAGAAGTGTTATATGAGCTAATTTTTCTTTGGTGGAAATTGACTTCACCATAACATAAAGAGGAACTAATATAAGTGTGAGAATACCGCAATAAACATTAGGTAAAACATCTTCGCCACTGCTTCTGATAGTCGGCTCAACTGATGCTAAGTGATTTGCGATAAAGTCAAAAATATCAAAATATAAGGACATCCCCTCAGGAAAAGTTCCCGAAGTTGCTGAAGTTTCTTGCAATGTATTGAAAGTGGGGAGTAATGCAAAAGCCATAAAACCCGCTGCACAAAATGAGGCAAAAGCAAATAATGTTCCGCTTTTTAAAAATCGCTTAAAATCAGATGCTGTGTAATTTGAAATAAAGTAAACAAGGAAATATAAGATAGCAAACATACACATCATAAACGACATGTAATAGTTTGAAAACATAGTGAGTGCCAATGCACCGATATAAATACCCGGTTTCTTATTATTGATAATTCTCTCAATACCAAGAGCCACTAAAGGGAGAAGAACCATAGCATCGATCCACATAATATTCCAATAATAAGCTATGAACCAACCGCAAAATGAATAAAGAATAGAAAATCCTACTGTTGAAAAGTTGGATTTTTTTTGTGAAAGTTTGAGATAAAGGGAGAACGTTAAGGCGCTGAAAGCAGCCTTTAAAAGAACCATAACAGCAATTGCTTCCGGCATATTCTCGTGACCGGCGATAAGCATAACAATAAATCCGATAGGACTGGAAAGATAATTAAAATAATTGCCTAAAAAAGAACTTCCTAAGCCGGTATTCCATGAATAAAGCAGACTTTCACCTGAAGTAACCCTGTCATAAAGTTCCGAAAACAGAGGACCGTATTGATGGTAAAGATCCATTCTGAGAATTGTTATATCTCCAAAAGGAAATAAACCAAATCCCATGAAAACCACGAGCATAACCGCGGCAGAACACAGGAAAGATAAAAATACATATCTGTTCTCATAGAAAATTTCTTGAAAACTTTTTCTCTTCGTTAAAGCGGACATTATATTAACCTCCCAAATATTACATAAACTTCAATAATCATACATTATTATGGATATGTTTTCAATACATAAAAATTAAAATGGTGTTAATTTTAGCATAAGTTCAGGACAAACTGAATAGATTTTACAAAACAGCTTGTCAAGGAGAGAGTTAAAGCCATGAGAAACAATAAATCATACGAGTATGCCGTAAGTTTGTTATCGCCTGAACTGAGAAATGTTTTGACAGATTTGTCAGACGAAATAAGGGGAACAACCTATGAGATACGCATAAGAAAGAATAAGCCAATAACACTTTACGGCAAATATAACACGGTATTTGTGTGCAAAGACGGAACTTGCAGCAGTAAACCCTCTGAAAATTCTCTAAAAGTCACTGGAGATTTACTTCAAGATAGTTTTAATCGAATATGTTCCTATTCAGTTCACACACATCAAAAAGATATAAACAATGGTTTTATAACAACAAAATACGGAAACAGAGTCGGGGTATGCGGTACAGCGGTTTGCGAAGATAACAAAATACGAAGCATCAAGAATATTACTTCACTTAATATAAGAATATCAAAAGAAATCCCGGGATGTGGAGAGAAAATCGCCAAAGAACTGAATGGAGAAAGCATAATTATTGCAGGGCCTCCCAACAGCGGTAAAACCACTGTTTTACGAGATATTATAAGACATATATCCGGAGGGTTGACGGGCGCATATATAAAAACAGCGGTAATTGATGAACGCCGGGAAATATCGGCAATAACAGATGGTGAAATTTCCACTGATCTTGGATTTTGTACCGATATACTTGATGGATACCCTAAATCGCAAGCAATTGATATTGCGGTGAGAACCTTGTCTCCCGAATACATAGTTTGTGATGAAATATCACGAGATGATGAGATAGAAAGTATTGAGCTGGGGACTAACAGCGGTATTAAGTTTATTGTTACAGTTCATGCGGGAAACGAAGATGAAATAATGAGCCGGAAGCAAATAGAAAAACTAATCAACACTTATTCTTTTTCTAAATTATATTTACTTGACGGTAAGGATAATATTGGCAAAATCAAAGCCGAATATGATGTGGGAGAACTTAGAAATGAAATATATCGTCGCAAGCTTGGTTATAGCTCTATGTACACTGACAGGTTATAAGTTCGGAAACAATTTAAGTCTGAAAACTCAAGAATTATCAGCAATACTGTATTTTTTGCGATTTTATGAAAATGAGCTTGTATATTTGCAAGCATCAGTTTCCACGATCATTGAAGACTTTGTTGAGGAAAATAGCTCATTGAAAATGGATTTTATAAAAGAATGTTCAGTTCTTTGCCGTGAAAAGGACTTTCCCGAAGCGTGGAGCTCCGGCATTTCCAATAGTAACATTCACATTGATAACAACAGTAAACAACTGCTTTTGGATTTTGGTAAAAAAATCGGGACAAGTGATATGGAAACTCAACTTAGATATATAAATTACTACGCAAATGCTTTTGAAAAGGTGCTGGAAAATGCAGAAAAACAAGAAAAAGAAAACAAAAAGCTATATATATTAACCGGATTTACAATCGGACTTATCGGGGGAATAATGATCGTTTAAACAAATCTTAGGTATAATTATAAAGGAGAACAACAATGGAAATTGATTTGATTTTTAAAATCGCCGCTATTGGATTGATAGTGGCAATTCTCAATCAACTTCTTTCAAAATCAAATAAAGATGAATATGTGGTGTTAACTACACTTGCCGGTCTGATAATTGTTATAATGATGGTTTTGCCGAAATTAAATGAACTTTTTTCACAGGTTCGTGAGTTATTTGAATTATGAGTGAATACATGAAAATTATACTGATAGTAATTTCCTGCTGTTTACTTATAGCTGCTGTAAAAGAGATTAAAAGTGAATACAGTTTGTATCTTTCAATATTTTGCGGCATCTCCATTTTGCTGTATTGCATTGGCGACATAAAAATTATATTGGAAAACTTTCATTATTTTTCCGCTTTAAGTAATTTGAACGATGGTGGAATAAAGATATTTTTCAAGGCAGTGGCAATTTCTCTTGTCAGCCAATTCGCTTGTGAAATTTGCAGCGACTGTAATAACAAGTTCTTGTATTTTTGCGTTGAATTAACAGGTAAATGTGCAATACTTCTGATTTCCCTGCCTTTAATCGCTTCAATATTAAATATTATCGGAAGTTATATGGGAGCATGACATGAAAAAAGTAATAATCAGTTTATTTATAATACCAATTTTATTTTCAATAGGTATATTCACGGCATACGGTGTAAATGAAACTCAAGCTGATAGCTGGATTCGGGAATATACATCAGATATCGAAAAAATACTCGATGAAGAAACATTGGAAACACTTAAACAATTAGGTTTAAATGAAATAACAGCGGAAAATATTTTTAACCTTTCTTTTACTCAAGTTTTGAAAAATGTCGGTGAAATATTCAAATTTAATTTAAAAGATCATTCTAACCTATTTTTTAAGATGCTTTCATTACTTATTGTTTTAATATCAGCAAACAGCTTGAAATCGGAAAAAAGCCTTTTCTCGAATCAATTATCAGATATTGCAACCGTAATCACCGCAATTCTCGTTGTCGCCGGCATAAACAACAGTATTTCAAAGGCAGTTACGGCTTTTGATTTAACCGGGAAGCTTATCCTAACTTATGCACCGGTTCTTACTGTCCTTTTATCAATTACAGGCAATTTAACAGCCTCAACCCTATATAACAGCGGTTTGGTTGCATTAGCACAAGTGTTTTCAGCATTTTCGGAAAACATTTTAATTCCGTTTATCGGTATGTATTTCGCTTTAATCATCGCCCTATCACTAAACAAAAATGTAAATTCTTCGAAAATTACAGGATCTCTTAATAAAATTATTACCGGATCTATTTCTTTTATGACAATGATATTCACATTACTGATTTCCGGAAAAAACATTCTTGCAAGTGATATAGACGGTATATTATATAAATCGGGTAAATATCTAATATCAAATTTTATTCCAATAATCGGCCCGGGTATAAGTTCGGTTTTCAACTCGATAATCGGTTCTCTATCCTTAGTTAAGAGTACTGTGGGTATATTTGCTATCATTTGCACTTTCGTTATAAATCTTCCGGTTTTGATTAGTTTAATATTAGATTATATCTCCTTATATGCAATGAGTTTGATTGCTGACAGTTTCGGCGAAAAACAAATTCACAGCATATTTAACGGATTTTCAAACGGCATAAAAATTCTCATAACCATAATTATTTTTGAATTAGTCCTTGTGATAATTTCAACAGGTTTAATTCTTACTATTAAAGGAGAAATGTAATGGGAGACATTAGGAAATGGATGTTCAGCGTGGCTGTAACTCTGATAACAACCGGCGTTGTATCAAAATTAGTGCCGGAAAGGAATAATAAATCTGTTTTAAATTTCGTTACCGTATTGGTTATTCTTATAACGGTTTTCAGTATTGATACGGATATTTCCGAACATTCTTTTAAATTCGATTTTACTAATTCAAATACTTCAATGGAGATATCTCAAGATAAACTAAACAGCGAAATCAGTGAAATATTGTCATCGGAATTAAAAGACAGCATAAGAAAAACCGTATCGGATTATACCCCTGATGCAAAGACGAGAATTGAAATTAAAGAAGATAAGATGATCGTAATTATTGAAAGCAATAATCTGACAGACTCAGTCAAAGCAGCTATTGAAAAAGAAATTAAAGATAATCTTGAAGGTAATATTGAATTTATATATAGATTGGCGGAATGATTATGTATGAAAAATTCAAACAGTTTGCGACAAATTTAACTGAGAAAATTCCAAAAGAAAAAAGACCCGCAGTGCTTATTGTTTGCGGAATAATCGTTATGCTGATTATAATGTTTTCCGGCACATCGGGAGAAAAAGAAGAAATAGTTTCAGCAGAGGATAACATAACCGAAAACTATGTTCAGGAAACAGAAAGAAAACTGAGCGAAATTATCAGCTCAATAAACGGAGCCGGAAAAACAAAGGTAATGGTAACTTTAGATTCCGGTGAGGAAAATATTTACGCCTGTGACATAAATGAAGATCGAAATGAATATGTTGTTATAAAAACAAGCTCTCAGGAAGGCGGATTACTCTTGAAAATCGTTCAGCCCAAAATCAGGGGAGTAGCAGTAGTTTGTGACGGAGGTGACTCTTATAAGGTTCAAAGCGATATTTTGAGCGCTGTTTGTTCGGTTTTGGATATAAGCAGTGCGAGAGTCAGCATAACAAAAATGAAGAATTAGGAGGGATATTTATGGAAAAATCGAAAAAGAAAAAGAAGATTTTAACCGCAACACTTGCTTTTGCAATGGCGGCAGCTATCGGCATAAATTGGTATTACAATAGCGGTAATTTGGGCACAAGTTCAGACACAGAAACCACTCGCGAACAAAACAATTTAGGTGACAGCATATATGTAAATGCCAACACAGAAGGTGCAAAAGATGAAGAAAAGGACAACAATGAAAATGAAGAAGTAACAGATGTTGTAAAAACAGAAGAATACTTCGCTCAAGCACAGCTTAAAAGAACTCAAGCTCACGACACAGCACTTGACGAAATACAGAAAGTTCTTGATAACAAGGGAGCCGTAGAAGAAGTCCAGAGTCTATTAGATGAATATACCAACATGATAAAACTTGAGACCGATATCGAAAATCTTATAACGGCAAAAATCGATTGTAAGTGCCTTGTAATTATCAATTCGGATAAAGCTGAAATAGTTGTTGAAAGTGATGCAATTGACGAATTATATATGTTGCAAATAACTGAAATTGTTTCCGGTCAAACGGATATACCTGCTGAAAATATAATAATAATTCAAGCAAAATAGTTGTATATTTTTCGTTTTGATGGTATAATAATTCAAACAAACATACTTTATGGGAATATGGCTCTCTTTAATAAGTGAGAGCTATATTCCAAAGAGAAGTTTTTATAATAAGGATGGTTTAATTATGTCAAGACGAGAAGCAAGAGAACAGGCTTTTATACTTATCTTTGAAAAATCATTTCAACCGGAGATTGATGTTGCAGAATTAGTTGAATATGCAAAAGAAAATGAAATCTTCATTGCTGATAAATATGCAGTGGGTTTAGTAAAAAACACTTATGATAACCTTGAAAAAATAGATGAGATGATCACAGGAAATCTTAAAGGCTGGAGTTCTTCACGAATTTCAAAAATAACAAGAGCAATTTTAAGAATGGCTGTTTGCGAAATGCTTTATTATGAAGATGTACCAACAGGTGTTGCCATCAACGAAGCTGTTGAGGTTGCAAAGAAATTTGCCGCAGATGATGAACCTTCATATATTAACGGCGTTCTCGGTTCAATTTCCAAGAGCTTATGATTACTCTTGGGATTGACACAAGTAACTACACAACAAGTGTAGCTTTATATGACAGTAAAAAAAATGAAATCAAACAGTTTAAAAAACTCTTACCTGTCAAAAAAGGCGAAAAAGGATTAAGACAAAGCGATGCTGTGTTTCATCACACACAGCAGTTTCCGCAACTGATTAAAGAACTGTTTAACGATGGCAATTATGAAATTTCGGCAGTAGGTGTTTCCTCCAGGCCAAGAGCAGTTGAGGGTTCATATATGCCTTGTTTTACCGTTGGGGTAACTAATGCCGTCAGCATTTCAACTGTACTTAATATACCTTTATACAGTTTTTCTCATCAGCAAGGACATATTATTGCTGCTTTATATTCAGCAAATAAATTAGACCTTATTGACAAACCGTTTATTGCATTTCATGTTTCCGGAGGCACAACTGAGGCACTATATGTTACTCCGGATAAAGATAATATTATAAACTGTGAGATAATTGCCTCATCTTCTGATTTAAAGGCAGGACAAGCTATTGACAGAGTCGGTGTTATGATGGGGCTCGACTTTCCATGCGGTAGAGAAATCGATAAACTCGCTTGCATAAGTCAAGAAAATTACAAAATCAAACCCTCTGTAAAAAATGGAAATTGCAGTTTATCCGGCCTCGAAAACAAATGCCGTAAAATGTTTGATGACAAAGAAAAGCCTGAAAATATAGCAAAATATTGTATTGATTATGTCAGCATTTCTCTTGAGAAAATGACTGAATCAATACTCGAAAAATACGGAGATCTTCCTCTTGTTTATTCAGGAGGAGTTATGTCAAATTCTATTATCAAAGAGCGATTTACTGCTAAATTCGGTGCATTTTTCGCTGAAAGTGCTTTTTCATCGGATAACAGCGCCGGAATTGCGATTTTGGCATACCTAAAAGGAGAAAGAAAATGAATACTGTTTTAACAGTAACTCAGATAAACACTTATATAAAATCTCTTATCGATTATGATGATAATCTTAAAAATATATATGTCAGCGGTGAAATTTCAAACTTCACAAATCATTACAGAACCGGACATTTTTACTTCACATTAAAAGATGAAAAATCCGCTATTAAAGCTGTAATGTTTAATCAGTATGCGGGAATGATTCGTTTTGAGCCGTATAACGGGCTTAAAGTGATTATCAGAGCTCGTCTTTCCGTCTTTGAAAGAGACGGAGTTTATCAGCTTTATGTTACCGATATGCAACCGGACGGATTGGGTCAGTTAAACTTAGCTTATGAACAGCTTAAATCCCGTTTAGAAGAAGAAGGATTGTTTGACCCAATTTATAAAAAGCCTATTCCGTCTATGCCTAAAAATATTGCCGTAATCACATCACCCACAGGTGCAGCAATTCAGGACATTATAAATGTCATTTCAAGACGATACAGTTGCTGCAATTTAATCACCGTTCCGGTTCAGGTGCAAGGTGAAAACAGTGCAAATCAGATCGTTAGAGCTATTAAAGAAGTAAACCGACAAAGCTGTGCCGATGTGATTATTCTCGGTCGTGGAGGCGGTTCAATTGAAGATTTATGGTCTTTTAATGAAGAAATTGTTGCAAGGGCAATTTTTGAAAGTAAAATACCTATTATTTCTGCTGTAGGTCATGAAACCGACTTTACGATTTCGGATTTTGTTGCTGATCTTCGCGCTCCAACGCCTTCGGCGGCAGCAGAACTTGCAACACCGAATTTAATGACTGTTTATAATGAAATCAACAGATACAACGCCTTAATGAAGGAGTATCTCACAAGCAAACTGTTATCATATAAAATCGAAGTCGATCGCCTTAACAGTATTTTAAAGCAAAATTCACCTGATAAGGAACTTAAGGTAAAGACAGAAAAAGTTGAACGGTTAAATGCTCAACTCAACAGAAACATGTTGGATATATATACAAACAAATCCGATAAGCTCAGATATGTTTCCGGAAAGTTGGACGCTCTCAGCCCCTTGAAAACACTTTCAAGAGGATATTGTCTTGCTTTTAATGATGACGGTAACCATATAGACACAGTTGAAAAAATCAATGAAACAGATAATATAAAACTTAAATTCAAAGACGGTGAAATTAACTGTCTTGTAAACGAGGTTAGAAAATGAAAAAAGGAATGACCCTTGAAAAAGCTATCGAAAGACTTGAAGAAATAACAAATGAAATGCAAAACGAAGAAGTCTCCATTGATGATGCGTTAAAACTTTTTGAAGAAGGCACAAAATTGGTTAGCTTTTGCAAAGACAAGCTGAATAATACAGCTCTTAAAATTACCGAACTTAGTGAAAACGAACAGGGTGATACTGATGAATAATTATAAAGAGAAATACAATAAATACCTTTCAATGGTAAATGACAGATTTGAAAGCTTGCTTACTTCATCAACTTACGGCGATGATATTGTATGCCAAGCTATGAAATACAGCGTAGAAAACGGTGGTAAGAGAATTAGACCGATTTTAGTCCTTGAGGCGTGCAATTTGTGTGGCGGTGATATTGAATCGGCTTTAGATATGGCATGTGCCCTTGAAATGATCCACACTTATTCTCTTATACATGACGATTTACCCTGCATGGACGATGATGATATGAGAAGGGGAAAACCCTCATGTCACATCAAATTCGGTGAGGAGTATGCCCTTTTAGCCGGAGATGCTCTCTTAACATATTCTTTTAGAGTAGTGGCAGGATCAAATGTCAGTCCTGAAAAAATCGTAAAAGCAATGAAAGTGCTTTCAGATTATGCCGGATATAACGGAATGATCGGAGGTCAAGTTGTTGACTTAAGAAGTGAAGGAAAAACCATTGATTATGACAGGCTTAAAACCATGCACGCATTAAAAACAGGTGCGCTTATAAAGTGTGCAGTAGAATTGGGTTGCATTTGCGCAGGAGCTGATGAAGAAAAAACAAATCAGCTTTTAGAATATGCTGAAAAGTTAGGCCTTGCATTCCAAATAGTTGATGATATTCTTGATGTTATCGGAAATGAGGAAGAATTGGGCAAACCGATCGGCAGTGATAAAGCCTCAGACAAAACAACATATGTGACACTTTTCGGCTTGGAAACTGCTCAGGAGATGGCAAATAAAACCACACAGGAAGCTAAGAATGCCATATCCAACTTTAAGGATAACGAATTCTTGATAACTCTTGCTGATACTTTAGCAACGAGAAAATCATAATTTTAGGTAATATCATTATGGAAATTAAATATCTTAATAAAATCAATTCTCCTGATGACTTAAAGAAAATACCAAGTGAAGAATTAGCGGTTCTTGCCGATGAAATCAGAAACACTTTAGTTTCAACCATTTCCGAAAACGGAGGTCATCTTGCGTCAAATTTGGGTGTGGTCGAGCTTACGATAGCCATGCATAAAGTGTTTAACTCACCGAAAGATCAGTTTGTTTTTGATGTCGGTCATCAGGCTTATACCCATAAACTTCTCACAGGAAGATATGATAAATTTAATACAATCAGAACTACCGGCGGCTTAAGCGGTTTTACTCGTCCCGATGAAAGTGAACATGACATTTTCATCAGCGGACACAGCAGCACATCTATTTCAGCAGGTTTGGGACTTGCACAAGCAAAACTTCTCAGCAATGAAGAAGGCTATACCGTAGCAGTTATCGGTGATGGTTCTTTTACCGGTGGTATGGTTTATGAAGCTCTCAACAATGCGGGTAAAACTAAAAACAAACTGATAGTTATTCTGAATGACAATAAAATGTCCATATCCGAAAATGTGGGTGCATTTGCCAGTTATTTAGCTGTTATCAGAACAAATCCGAGATACTTTAGATTAAAAGAAAAAACAGAGAAAGTGCTCAACCGCATACCTTTCATTGGTGTTAAATTATCAAACAGTCTTTTTAAAATCAAAACCGACTTGAAGAATAAACTATATAACAGAAGTACTTTCTTTGAAGATATCGGTTTCAGATATATGGGACCTGTTGACGGACACAATATAAAACAGCTTACTCAAGCGCTTGAAGGGGCGAAAAACATTAACGGCCCTGTTGTACTTCATGTTTCAACAAAAAAGGGTAAGGGATATGATTATGCAGAAAAAATGCCGAGTGAATTTCACGGTATTGCAAAATTTGATATAGAAACCGGTGAACCCATAACATCTGGGCAGAACTTTTCTTCGGTGTTTGGTGAAGAACTCTGCAAAATAGCAGAAAAAGACAATCGAATTTGCGCTATTACTGCCGCCATGAGTTTAGGAACAGGACTTGAGGAATTTTCAAAAAAATATCCTGACAGATTTTTTGATGTCGGCATCGCAGAACAACATGCAGTTACATTTGCCTCAGGACTTGCCAAAAACGGTATGATTCCTGTTTTTGCCGTATACTCCACATTCTTACAGCGCGGATATGATCAGCTGATACATGATATAGCACTGCAAAAAGCTAAGGTGATTTTTGCGGTTGACAGAGCCGGTTTTGTCGGTGAGGACGGAGAAACTCATCAAGGGGTTTTTGATGTTTCATTTTTAAATACAATACCCGGCATTAAAGTTTATTCTCCCGGTACATTCGAGGAACTGAGAAATGATCTTAATCTTGCAATTAAGGAAGAGGGCCCAGTTGTAATAAGATATCCTCGCGGTAATCAGGAAGAAATAAATAAAAAAAGTACAATATGTAATAATGAATTTTCAGTTTACGGTGATTTGAAAAATTCAAAGAAAACAGTAATAACTTACGGAAGAATCAGTTCACAGGTTATCAGAGTGGCTGAAACTATCGGAAACACTGCCGTTATAAAGCTTAATCTCATTAAGCCAATAAATCCGAAAGTTATAAAATTAGCGGAAAACTCTGAAAAAATTTATTTTTTTGAAGAGTCTCTTAAAAATGGAAGCATAGGCGAGCATCTTGCTCTTATGCTTTTGGAAAACGGATATAAAGGAAAATATCGTCATATTGCAATCGAGAACGAATTTATTGCTCAGGCAAGCGTAAAAATTCAACTTGAAAGATATAAGTTAGACGAAAAATCAATGATAAAAATACTCAGCGAGGATTAAAATTGTGAGTGAAAAATTACGACTTGATGTTGCTCTTTTTGAAAAGGGTTTTTGTGAAAGCAGAGAAAAAGCTAAAGCATATATAATGGCAGGACAGGTTTATGTTAACGGTCAGAAGGTATTAAAAGCCGGCACCACACTGAAACCCGATGATGAAATCGAAGTCAGAGGAAAACAAATGCCCTTCGTAAGCAGGGGAGGACTCAAACTTCAAAAAGCCGTTGATGTTTTCGGTGTCCAGCTTGAGAATTGCATTTGCATGGATATCGGTGCATCAACCGGAGGGTTTACCGACTGCATGTTACAACACAATGCTAAAAAGGTTTATGCCATTGATGTGGGATACGGACAGCTTGCATGGAAACTGCGAACAGATGAAAGAGTGGTAAACCTCGAAAGAACAAATTTCCGTTATGTGACAAACGAGACAGTGCCGGATATTATTGACTTTGCCAGCGTTGATGTTTCTTTTATTTCCTTGAAACTGATTTTACCTGTTATGAGAAATCTTTTAAAAGAAAACGGAGAAGCTGTTTGTCTTATAAAACCTCAATTTGAGGCAGGAAAAGAAAAAATAGGAAAAAAAGGTGTTGTCAGAGAGTTATCGACCCATATTGAAGTTGTTGAAATGATTTGTGAATTTGCTTTAAGTAGCGGTTTCGATATACTTAATCTCGATTTTTCTCCGGTTAAAGGTCCTGAGGGAAATATCGAGTACTTAATACATTTGAGAAAAAGCGAAAACGGGACAAGTTATCTAACCCGTAATGCAGAAGAAATTGTCAGTGCGTCTCACAACACATTGGACTAAGGGTGAAAAAAATATGAGGATTGCAGTAAAGCCTAATCTTACACGAGAAAATGCTTATTTTGTTACGCTGAATGTTTATAAAGAGCTTGTAAACATAAATGCGGATATAATTTTCAGCAATGAATTTCAAGATCAACTCAGTCAACTTGATGTTAAGTTTGTTGATGATGAAGAGTTATATTCTACTTGCGATATAATGATAGCCATTGGCGGTGACGGAACAATAATTCACGCAGCCCACAAATGTGCGGAATACGGAAAAAAAATTCTCGGCATAAATGCAGGCAGATTAGCTTTTATGGCAGGACTTGAAGAACAAGAACTTTATCTTCTTAAAAATCTCACTGACGGCAATTATCAAACCGATACAAGAATGATGCTTCAATGCGATTTATACGATGGAGATAAGCTTATAGATACAAGCTATTGTTTAAACGATGCAGTAATCGCAAGAGGTATCTCCATAAGAATGTGTGATATTTCGGTTAAGTGTGACGGAAGGCAAGTTAATGATTATTATGCAGATGGAATTATCGTTTCCACTCCTACCGGCTCAACTGCATACTCTCTTTCAGCAGGAGGTCCTGTTATCGAACCTACAATTGAGAGCATTGCAATAACCCCAATCTGCACCCATTCACTTTTTTCAAGATCGCTGATATTTAAACCTACATCAACCTTGGAAATCAGTGTTAAGAACACTGAAATCGGAGATCCTTCACTTTCCTGTGACGGATTTGAGGCTATAAGACTTACGGAAAACAATAAAATAATAATCAAAAAAGCTGAGTTTACAGCTCAGTTTATCAGAATTAAATCTGATACATTTATTGATGTTTTATCAGAAAAATTAGCTCAAAGAAGAGTTTGAAACGGAGTAAAACAGATATGAAAAAGAATTCAAGACACGAAAAAATCTTATCCCTTATTCAAGAGTTTGACATTTCAACTCAGGAACAGCTTACAACGAAGTTGATGGAATGCGGCTTTGATGTAACTCAAGCAACCGTATCAAGAGACATTAAGGCGATGAACCTTATAAAAATCCAAGGTTCAAACGGTCAGTATAAATATTCAGCTGTTCACAAAAAAGATGCAGATCACAGCGAAAAATATGATGCAATCTTATCTCACAGTGTAATCTCAGTTGATTATGCCATGAATATTACCTGTGTTCATTGTTATGCAGGTATGGCTAATGCAGCATGCGCCGCTATTGATGCCATCCATTTTGACAGATCAATTGGAACTATTGCCGGTGATGATACAATATTCATTCTTAACAGAACAGAAGAAGCTGCACGAGAACTTATGAATTCCATAAAAAGCGTAATAAAATAAACAGGTGAAGAAACAATGTTATCAAGTCTGAAAATCAATGATCTTGCAATAATTGAGGATGCTAAAATTGAATACTCCAACGGCTTGAATGTAATGACCGGTGAAACCGGTTCGGGTAAGTCTATTATCATCGACTCGATCAATGCAGTAAAAGGAGAAAGATCATCTAAAGATCTTATCAGTGACGGAGCTGATTGCGCCAAAGTAACTGCTGTTTTTGAAAATGTTAACGATGATGTGATATCAGCACTCAAGGAATATGACATTGAGTGTTTAGACAGAAGCGTATTTATTCAAAGAACCATAAAGGATAACCGAAATATTTGCAAAGTTAACGGCGAAACAGTAACCGTATCAATATTAAAGCAAATCGGAAGTCATTTAATTGATATTCACGGTCAAAACGATAATCAGACTCTTTTAAACGAAGAAAATCATTTAGGTTATATTGATAAAATTGCGGAAAATGAAGAGATTTTATCGCAATACAGAGAGAAGTTCCATCAGCTAAGAGAGATAAATCGCCAGCTTAAGAAGTCAACTTTAGACGAAAATGAAAAAGAAAGAAAACTTGAGACCTTAAGTTTTCAAATAAATGAAATTGAAAACGCTGATATAAAAATCGGTGAAAAAAACGATCTAATCGCATTAAAAAACAAGCAGATTAACACAGAGAAAATCCTGCAAAATCTCAGTGTGTCCAAAGATTATCTTGACGGTTCGGAAGATAACTCAGGTATTTTAACATTATTATACAGCTTGAAAAATTCCTTAATGAATTTAACTGATTGTTACAGTCAGATTTCCGCCCAAATCCAATCCATTGACGAATGTATATCAGCTTTGCAAGAATGTGCTTCTTTCGTTTCGGGAGAACTAAATTCATTTGAAGGTGAAGATTTTGATATAAATAAAATCGAAGAAAGACTTGATATAATTTATCGTCTGTCTAAGAAATACGGTGACAGCGAAGAAAAAATACTTGAATTTCTTGAAAAAGCGAAAGCTGAATATGAAGATATTTCCTTAAATGAAGAAAAAGTCAATAAACTCACCGATGAATATAACACAACTCTTGAAGAGCTCCTTAGTTTGGGAGATAAAATAACAGACTCCAGAAAGAGGGCAGGGGAGATTTTTTCACAAAAAATAATGAACGAATTAGCCTTCCTTGATATGCCGAATGTAAAATTCAATGTTGAAATAAAACCCGGCAAAGTTACTGTAAACGGTATTGATGAGGTGAGATTTTTAATTTCAACTAATGCCGGTCAAGATATGAAACCAATGACAAAGATTGCTTCGGGCGGTGAACTTTCCCGAATAATGCTTGCGATTAAATGCGTTTTGACAAATCTTGACAATGTTGACACTTTAATATTCGATGAAATTGATACAGGTGTCAGTGGCAGAGCAGCAGAAAAAATCGGATACAAACTTAAAGAAGTTTCATCATTTTCACAAATTATTTGTGTAACACACTTGGCTCAAATTGCCGCCTTTGCGGACAATCATCTGTTTATTGAAAAAAATGCCGTTGACGGCAAAACGAGAACAACTGTTAAGGCACTCGATTACAACGCCAGAAAGAGTGAAATTGCCAGAATTATCGGTGGTTCTCACATTACTGATGCAACCCTCAAAAGTGCGGAAGAAATGCTTGAAAGAGCAAAGTTCTAATCATAATATCTAAGCCCCCTACATACAATTGAGTATGAAAAGGGGGCTTGCTTTATGAAGAAAAAACCAAAAAGGCGGTCAACGCCGTCTTCTGATAATAAATTAAAGACTTTTGCCATCAATTCTTTGTTTGCTGCTGTATTTTATATTATTTTATTCTTGATCACAGGGTTTATTTGTTATAAAGCAGATATAAACAAAGATAAATATTATATTATAATGCTTATAATTACCGCTATTTCAGCTGTTTTTGCCGGTTTTAAACAAACAGATACATATAAAGAAAAAGGGCTTATCAACGGCACTGTTGGAAGTATACCCATAGCTGTGATTACACTTGTATTGGCAATTTTATTTAATAACGGAATACCGACACTAAAAACAATTCCGGCAGTGATCATATCCGTAATCTGCGGTGCTGTTTCCGGAACTTTTGCAGTGAATATCAGGAGATAATTTTATGAAAATCAAAACAATGAAGATAATAAATTTGAAACCGAATTTTTTAAAGGAAAACTTAGACAGTAAAATGCCTTTAACTTTTTGCTGTGCATCAGTATTAGGCATAATTTCCGGAGTCGTAATGCAGATACTGAGTGAAACTCTTTACAATAACTGTTCATCAATTTATGGCAGTTTTCTTAAAATTAACAGCAGTGGTAGTTTGTTTGAAATATTGGTAGGAAATTTCATAAGCAATATTGTTTATGTTGTGTTTCCCATGTTTTTCAGCCTATGCGCTGCCGGTTTTGCTATTATGTATATATTTCCATTCATTAAAGGCTTAGGCGTTGGGGCAATATGTGCTTATATTTACGCCACATACGGTATCAGTGGAATAGGATACTGTTTTTCAATTATTTTCCCAACTACTTTGATACAATTTTTCGGTATAATACTATCCTGCAACGAAGGATATCACATGGCATCTGATATTTTGTCAGTTATAAGAAAAGAAAATACCGCAGAAGAAGGAATAAAAATCAATCTATTCTTCCTGCGATATCTTATAATTATAATAATTATGTTTTTAGGTTCATTGGTATACGCACTGTGCAATCGCTTATATTTTAATTATTCGGCTTAAACTTTTCTGCATTCAACGGATTGCTTTTGGCTGCATTTTTAAGTTGTTCATCCATTAAATGAGTATATATTTCAGTTGTAGCCAAGTTCTCATGACCCAAAACTTCTTTTAATACAAGCACATCAACACCACCGTGCTGATACATCAATGTTGCTGCCGTATGCCTTAATTTGTGAACTGAATATCCACCGTCACCAAGACCGATTTTGTCAAGATAGCGATATACCATATCCTGAACACCTCTACGGCTGATTCTTTTATTTAAGTGGCTCAAAAATAAGGCATTCCTGTCTTTTACACCATCATGTGGGCGTACTTTTAAATACTCGTTAATCGCATTCATGCAGGCGTTATTTAGATAAATTTTTCGCTCCTTGTCACCCTTACCTGTAACTATCATAGTTTCTTCGTCAAAGTTAATATCACTTATATTAAGGGATACAAGTTCAGCAACTCTAAGTCCACAATTCAAAAAAATCGTTAAAATGCAATAATCACGCTCTTTATATTTGCCGTCAACGCTGTTAAGCAGTTGTAAACTTTGCTCAAGTGAAAGATACTTAGGCAAAGTTTTTTTCGTTTTAGGAGCTTCTATGGGATCCATCGGATTATTCTCAATATATCTCATTTTTGTTGCCACATAACCAAAATAGCCTTTAAGAGATGATATTTTTCTTGAACGGGTAGGTTTATCGTTATGTCTCTCACTATTGCAATAATCCAAAAAATGAAAGATATCATTAGTGGTGATTTCTCCGATAAAATCAAAGTCGATATATGATAAATCGTAATCTTCCGGTAATTCAACAGGGGAGATGCCTGCTTTTGATGCAACCAAATACCTAAAAAACATTCGCAAATCCGACGCATATTCTAATATTGTAAGTTTTGAACAGCCCTTCGTTATATCAAGATAAATACGAAGATAATTCACTACGCTTGGTGGCAACAAGTCAAAGTCTTTAGTTGTCATAAACAGCACTCTCCTTTCATAAAACTATCGTGAAACGGTTTCACGATGCCTTGAGAAAAAATATATAGTTCTTATTAGTATCAATTTACAAAATCATGCATACCAAAAATAAAACAACTGACAGGATTGAAACGAACTTATAATTAAATGCAGTAATATTATAGAATATTTTTTCCGAAAACTCAAGTATAAGCCATAGGAAATAATTTTATAAGTTTATAACAAACGTTTTTAGGTATGCGCCTGTTGGATTCGTTTCATTGCATAAAATTCTCATTAAATCAATAGATTTGAGTTTTATCATAAGGAATTTCTTATTAAAAATCAGCCTGTAAAAGTCCGCTCCGATTTACAGCCAATAGAAATTTCTTCAATGACTTAAGACTCATCAAGATGAAAATTAAAAGATACAGTTTTTTTCAAAATAGGACAAAAACTAAACGGAAACAATTAAATTCAGATAATCGGCAGCGAAAATCAACTCACGGAATAATATTTGAAAACATATACGTAAAATATATACTACATAAGTTTGTAATCCAAACTTATGTATAAGAATAGTATTATAAGTCAAATCAATCGATCTATTGGATTTGATTTAATTAAATTGGTTTTATTTGAAAATAATCAATATGAAAATCTTTTCCAGATATCAAATTCATATTAGCATAAGCCAAACACACTCGAATACCGCAACTAAATATAAACCGACTTTTTCTGTAAAATTTGATTTTTTCTCCCCTTAACTGCATAAAATTTTTATTTTGTGCAGTTATCAAATTTAAATTAAGGAGTAAAAAATTATGATTTCATCAAATTCACTAACCAATATGTTGTCTGAGGGTTTAAAAACTGTTAATGAAACCCCCCGCCCAGAAACTTCAAAACTATACACTTTTAAAGTTTATCCAGAGCATTTAGGCGATGAACCTATTCAAGCAATTATAGAATGTCTTTCCGGATATTGTTATGCTGTCAGTCCATTACATAACATGGATTGTGATCCAAATGGTGAACTTGTTAAACCGCATTACCATATCAATATTGAATTTCGCGCACCTATCACTCTTAATAGTGCAGTAAGGAGACTTTCTGACGCTTTTAATCTCTATGGTGGTGATATAGTTGGCAACTTCTGCGGTAATGGTTCAGTACAAGCTGCTAGAGGTACTAAGAATATCTTAGATAGATATCTATATCATTTAGATCACCCTGATAAATTCCAATATGATACAGATGAAGGTTATTGTTCAAGTGGTTATGTTGTCGATTTAACAGACAGCCGCGAAGATACTACAACTCGTGTTATGAATTTATTATTTGATTGTCCTTTTGAGTCTATAATGGACTTATTGCAATATTGCCGCATTAACCATTTTAATAAAGAGGCTTCATATATTCTAAATCATTATAACAACCTTTCTTTTGTGCTTAAAGAATTTAATATTAATCGTAAAACAAATGAATTATAATTTGGAGGTAATAAAAATGTTTTTTAGTGCTAATTTAACTCGTTTAGAGTCTGCTACTTCTTCTAAAGGCTCAACATATTATAAGGGCGGTAATAAGAATAATAATGCTTATGATAATATCTTATTTTTCCCCTCTTCTTCTCTTAACAATGAAAAAATTGAACTTTTAGATTTATTGGTTAAAGATAATAGTTCACTTAAAGGTATAATTTTCTATTTTGATTATTACTCATATAAAAATAAAAATGGTAGTTATTCTTCCTGTTTCAATTTAGTTGATATTATAGTTAATGATAATGATTTTGTGGAGTGATGTAATTGAAAAAAATACTCTCTTTTACTTGCGTTTTTGTTTTAGTTTTTAGTTGTGTATCCGTTGTTGTTTCGGCAGCGGATACAAATGTGAATAATAAAGTAGATCTAACATATCTTGAATTACCATTCCCAAACCCTAATAATTTTCTTGATGATGGAGATTTTGCGGTTATATTTAAACAAGATACTTCTTCCGGGAACGGCTTTTATATTCAAATGTGGGTTGTCCAACCTTATTTTAACGATTTGAGCGTTAATTTTACTTATACATTCAATTATAATAATTCTTTACCTAAAGTCTCTATTGATATATACCCCTCAGAGGGTGCTATACATTGTTCTTTAACTCGTTATTATTATTATTATACTTATAAGTCTGACGGCGGTTTTAATCCCTCAACTTCATATTCTGTTGAATACACTTCATTAGTTGGCCTTGATAAAAATGATTATTGGAATGGTTACTATTGGAATTATTTTAGAAATATTTTATGTGATGAAAATTCTATCGTGTGTTACGGTCAGAATTCAATAGATCCCGGCAATGTTAGTTATTCATCAACTCGCCCCGAATGTACTTATGTATATAGTTTTAATGATGAGGTCTCAGCATCTACCATTAGGGATATGTGCGAAGATATTGGAAGTATAAAGCTATATACCAATAATACATTATCTCAATTAAAAGAAACTAATTCAATCTTAAATAAAATACTTTCAGCGCTTGGTAGTCCTACTTCTGCCAATTCTAACATTGATACTTCAAACGCTGATAGTTTTAATAATGTGGTTGATGATTTGGACTCTGTCGAGAGTGATTTATTAGGTTCTGCTAATAATGGACTAGAGGATTTTAATAATCAGATTTCTAATAATATGACTATTTTGGATAGTTCAAATTATGAGGGTGCATTTTCTTTTATTACTGATACCATGAATTTTTTAACCGGTAATTCTTCAAAGACTTCTTATACTTCCCTTTTCCCCTCTGGTACTGCTGGTTCAGTTATGGGAGCCGCGGCCTATACTTCAATGAGTAAGATTAGAACAACTATATTTATAACCCTTTCAGTTGGTGTAATTTCGCTTATTTTGGGTCTTTTAAATCGTAAAAAGGAGTGATAATATTGGATTTATTAAATTATATCCCCTCTTGTAGTGCTTTTGTGTGGCTTATTGGTGCATTGTGTGTTTGTAGTGTTTTCTACTTAATTTTAAAAATTATTTTTTATGGGGGTACAAAATGATTACTTGTTATTTTGGTGTTCCCGGATGTGGTAAAACTACTCTCTTAACTAAGATAGCGCAGAAGGAACTTAAGAAAATTAAAAAAGGAAAATCTAAATATAAACATGTTTTAACTAATTTCTTTTGTAAGGGCTGTGAGATTGTCTCATTCTCTGACTTGGGAAGTTATAAAATCGAAGATAGCTTAATTTTATTAGATGAGATAACTCTTGACGCTGATAATCGTGAATTTAAAACGTTCAGTAAGGAACATAAAGACTTTTTCACATTACATAGGCACTTATGCAATGATATTATTGTTTTTTGTCAAGATTTTTCCCGTATGGATAAAACTATAAGAAATAATGTTTATGACTTATGGTATGTTACTAAACCTGTATTCCCTTTACTTAATCAATTTACAATATCAAGGCGAATTTTTAGAAATATAGCAATAAATGAGAACACTTCTGAGTTAACTCTTGGCTATCGTTTTTCTACATTTTGGGAGCGTTTATTTACTCCTTGTGTAAGAACCACTTACAGACGCCCCTATTATAAATATTTCGATAGTTTCGATACTTCTAATTTTAGTGATAGATCATTATTTTATTATAACCCTTGGACTATTTTTGATACTGAACCATTGATTGAAAGTGAGGATTGATAAATGACAGCTTTTTTTGATTGGATTATCAATTTAGGACAATCTATATGGAATGTTATTGGTTCTGCAATTTCTTTTTTAATAAATACTGTAATGTCATTGTGGAATTTACTTAAATCTCTTCCCCTTTTAATGAATTATCTAAATTCTATTGTTGGCAATCTCCCCTCATTTATCAATGTTTTTATTGTAGCTACTGTATCAATAGCAATTATTTATTTAATTCTTGGGAGGTCTAAAGATGGCTGATGTATTCAATTTAATTCGTTATAATATTGTAAATACTTTACTTCGAATGGATATGATCAGTATTTACAATAGCTTTAGTCTATTAGATTTTTTTGTGGCACTTCTTATATTTGGCGCGGTTCTTCCGGTTTTTGTAATTACTGTTAATAACTGGGGTCAGACTTTTGTTAGATCTACTGAGGTTCGTGGTCGAAAATCTAACGATGATAAAAAATAATATTTAAGGTGGTAAATAATGAAAATTAAAAGATTTGTAAAGCGTTTTTTTTTCGCTTTCTCCGTCGTTGCCGTTATCGTATCAATAAGTATGTTTTCCGTTTCAGCCGTAAATTATTCTACTTATTCAGACACTACTATAAATACTTCATATGTTGAAAATTTACTTTCACTTCGTGATAGTGATCAGCTCCGGAAAGATTATATTATATCTCGTGTCACTTCAAATAGATATGTTTTAGTTATGGCTGATGATTGGAAAGTTAAAAATAATTCTGTTACTTGCTCTGAATGTGATATTATTTTCTATGATACTTCTTACGGAACTGATAATAATACTCGCTATGGTTCTACAACTGCTAATGATTGTACTTTTACTGTTAATCATATAGTAGTAAGTAACTTTTTAAAAGGTGCAAGTAAACCGGATAATACTAACTTTTTCGACTTTTTAAAAATTGGAATTGCTATTATAATTGCATTGCTTATCTTTAAAATTATAAGGGGGTTTAAATAATGACTACTTTACTTGAATTTTTTGAAAATGTAACCGGCATTACTTTAAATATGAATAATGATATAGTTTTAACACTTGTTATTATTTTCAGTTTTCTCATTGTTTATGATATTATACATATCATTTTTGGATCTGCTTTCCGTTTTCTTAGCGGTAATAGTTTATAGTAATTCATGGGGATATTTTCCCTTAATAAGTAACTAAAAATTTTTAGAAAGGAGATTGTAAATGGCTAACTTAACTTCTGTTGTTACTTCAATTTGGTCTATGGTAACAACTGGACTTACTACAATTACTTCTGAACCAATTCTTTTAATTGGTCTCGGTATTTTTGTGGTCGGTGCTGTTATTGGTCTTGTATATCGCATGATTAGGGGCTAAACATTAAATTAAATTTATAGAAAGGAGATTTTTTTATGCCATTGGACGTTGTCACACCTATGGAAAATTTAACTTCTGTTGTCGGTGAACTGTGGAAGTTGGTAACAAGTGGACTTACTACAATTACTTCTAATCCAATTCTCTTGATTGGTCTTGGTATTTTTGTAGTTGGTGCCGTTATTGGTCTTGTATATCGCATGATCAGAGGTTAAACATCAATATTGTTATATCCCCGGTAGAGTGTACCGGGGATATTTTTTATTATTTATTTAATATCTTTACCATGTCGATTATCTTTTTTTGTTTATCTTCATCAGCTCTTCTAAACTCGTAAATCAATTCTAATTCAATAGAATCAAGATTAGTTATCTTGAACTCTTCACCATTTAACGAATTTTGCTCCATGCTTGTGTTTTCTCTACCTAATAGGTAATCTGTACTAACATTAAAAAAGTCCGCTATTTTGGCTAAAATATCACCGTTTGGGGTTCTTCCCTTTTTCCAATATGTGAAGTTCGTTTCGTTAATTCCTGTTTTAACTGAAAATTCTTTTTTGGTTATATTGTTTTTCTTACATAAATTTTCAATGATATATCCGCAGTTCATTATTTTCTGTCCTTCATATTTTATTTAAATTATTAACTATTTATTAATAATGCTAATTGTATGTTTTCGCCTATTTCTTTATCGGTGGTTTCGGTTCATCCGTTAAGCCTATTATGTAATCTGCTGATATGTTCAAAATTTTGCAAATTGGTTGTAGGTAGGTTATTGGCATTATGTTTATTCCTTTTTCATATCGTGCATATTGTTGTTGTTTTATTCCAAGTTTTTCGGCTATCTCTTTTTGTGATATACTTCTGCAGTCTCTTATCCATGCTATTCGTTCATTGTAGTACATTTTTATCACCTCATATATTATTTTTATCATTAACAACAAATTTATTGTTGACATTTGAACACTTGTGTTGTATATTTATATTACAACATATCTGTTGTAATATTTTGAATGAAAGGATTTCACGATGTTTTATGCTGTTCATGTTCATCAAAGGCAAGATTTAAAGTGTATCAATCGGTTTTTCACTGTTAAAGATACAAAAGGAGTAACAGAGGTTCTTTATGCATTTAAATCATTTGAATTGAACCCTTGTGTAGATTATCGTATCTTCTGCATTAATGAATCTTCTTTAGTTGATGTTACCGAAGATTTCCCACTTCCTATCGACTTATTCGGTCCTGTCGGTGCATAAACTTAATGTTTGAACAAAAGTATATTTCCGACAGTCTCCGCCCGCCGCGCGTAGCGGCTAATTACTAAAGAGTGTGGGTAAATATTTCTTTTATGCGCTATGTATGAACCTACATAAAGTAGGAAGAAAAACTAGTGCGTGCCTTAATCACCTTATGTAAGTAAAGTTTAGTACAAATTAGCGAATGCGACCGGGTAACGCTATATTATATATTTATATATATATTATATATTTATATTTATATAATTATATTTATTAAACGATCGTTTATTTACAGCTTTACTTGTTCGTTTGTGGATGTAACTAATTGTACAAACTGTTAACAAGTTATTTCAAATATGTAAACCGCTTACAAACACTTTATTTTGTGCAGTTATCACAATTTTTATTACCACCCTTTTTCGAGATGGTTAAATTTGTGACAACTGCACAGTGAATCCAATATATACTAATATCCCTGCATAATAACTATACAGGGATATTGGAAAACTATAAAAAGATTGATTAAACAGTTAATGAAGAAATAATTCCGGAATAAAGTTTTGTCGGATCATTTAAAAAGTTTTCTTTTACAGCTTCTACTTGAAGTAAATCGGAAACATAAACTGTAAGTTTCATAAATTCAGTATCAACATCGTAAAGAGTAAATGTCACATTATAACCTTTATCAAGTTTCTCAACTAAAATCTCATTTTCTCTTTCTCTTCTTGAGCGTGTCAAGAGTCTTACTGCACAGTTGATTGCTTTTTCGCGAACACTTCTGGGAAGGTCTTTTTCGAAGTATGATGCAGAAGCTGTTGTTTTCTCATCAACTACTAAGACTTCTTCGCCATCAAGAGGTTCTTTGCGAATAACTCCTGATTTTAATAATTCGCTGATCGCTTGATTGACTTCAAAGTAATTTGCAAGAGAATAGTCATCTTGTAAAATATCGTTTATGAGCTTTTTGGTAAGTGGTTCATTCACACTCTTTATAAGATAGCAAATCATGCTTTTAATGTCGCTGATATCCTTAAGTCCGTCCGGATCTACACCTTCTATGAAAGTATTATTCATTTTATCACCTCTAATATATGCTGAGTATATTTTATCATAGCTTAGATGAAAAATCAACATTACACTGCTTATATTGACAGATTAAAAATAATAATATAAAATTGAACCAATAAGTTAAGGACGGATTATAAAATGAAATACAAATATATACTCATGGACGCCGATGATACACTTTTAGACTTCAAAGAAGACGAAACAAACGCCATTTCTTCTCTTTATAAATATATTGGAATAGAGCCGACTCCCCTTCTGATAAATTTATACTCAGATATAAATCTCAGTTTTTGGAAGATGTATGAGCGAGGAGAAATCGAAAAAAGTGAAATCGGACCGGGACGATTTAAAAAATTGTTAAAAGAGTTGGGAATAAAGGGTGACTGCAATGAAATCGATAAAAAATACAGATCTTATTTGGCAAACTGCGGTGTCACCTTTCCAAACACCATACAAGTATGTCAAAAACTAAAAGAGAAGGGATATCATCTCTATATAGTTACCAACGGCACTGAATCAATACAAAAATCACGTTTTGCCAATGCGGGTTTTTCAAAAGTTTTTGAAAAGTATTTTGTTTCAGATTTCATCGGATATCAAAAGCCAAAAGTTAATTTTTTTAACCGTGTTTTTGAAGAAATCGGCTGTTTCGACAAATCCGCATACCTAATAGTGGGAGACTCACTTACATCGGATATTTTAGGCGGAAAGAATGCCGGTATCGACACATGCTGGTGCAATTTCAGAAATAAAACTAATGAAACTAAATTAGTTCCTGATTACACCATTGAAAACATATCTCAGTTGCTTAGTATTCTTTAAACCATATATCTTTTGCATATTCCAAAACAGTTCTGTCACATGAAAAATCAAAGGAGTTTGCTATATTCATTAGTGATTTTTCTTCAAATGACATAATATCGCTGTAACTGTTAATAGCTTCGATTTTCTTCTCTGTGTATGCTGACAAGTCTTTCAGTACCATATATTCATCGTTATCCATCAAAGAGTCAAAAATATCTCTAAACGGCTCATCTTCATCAGTTAAAAAAGTCTTATCAATTAAAGTATCCACTACTCTGCGAACTCTTTCATTACTTTCATATTCTTCAATGGGATCATATTTATCCCTTAATTTTTCAACTTCATCTTCCCTTAAGCCGAAAATGAAATTATTTTCCTCCCCTGCTTTTTCCACGATTTCTATATTTGCTCCATCGTAAGTTCCTAATGTCAATGCTCCATTCATCATAAACTTCATATTGCTTGTACCCGAAGCCTCTTTTCCGGCAAGAGATATCTGCTCGGAAATATCGGTTGCGGGTATTATTTTTTCAGCATAACTTACTCCGTAATTCTCAACAAAGACAATCTGAATTTTTTCATTTGTTTCATCATCGCTGTTTATCTTCTCAGCCACAATGTTTATAAACTCAATAATTCTCTTAGCCGTTTTATATCCCGGTGCAGCCTTAGCACCGATAATAAACAGTGTGGAGTTAAACTCGCATAGTTCTCCCTCTTTTATTCTAAAGTAAATATCAATGATGGAAAAAATATTCATTAATTGTCTTTTGTATTCATGAAGCCTTTTAATTTGCGTCACAAAAACAAAATCCGGATTTATCTGTATATTTTCTTTTGAAAGGATATAGTCTCTTAACCGCTTTTTATTGTTATATCTTATTCTATAAAGTTCGTTTAAGACATCTTTGTCATTTCTGAATTTTTCCAGATTTTTAATTGATTTAAAATCTGATAAATAATTTTTTCCTATTTTTTCTTTCAACAGTTTATCAAGATTTGGATTTGACAAAGCCAGCCACCTTCTTTGGGTTACACCGTTTGTCTTGTTATTGAATTTTTCTGGAAACAGTCTATACCATTGCTTTAAGGTTGATTTTTCGATAATATCAGTGTGAATTTTTGCTACACCGTTTATACTGAAACATACATAGCAAGCCAGATTTGCCATATAAATTTTAGAATCATTTATAATATAAAACGCTTCTTCGTCTATTCTTCCCGTTTTTAGGTCATTCTTAAGTTTTTCATCAATAAGCCGAATAATTTCATAAACTTGCGGAACAGTGCTTATTAGCTGCTTTTCTTCCCATTTTTCTAATGCCTCTGCCATTACCGTATGGTTTGTATAAGCAAATATTCTTTTTGCAATGTTAAAAGCTTCATCAAAACTCTTGCCTTCACTCATAATTAATCTGATACATTCCGGTATTGCTATAGTAGGATGTGTATCGTTTAGCTGAATTACTATGCTTTTATCAAGTTCATCTATGCTTTTCCCTTTTGACAAATGCTTTTTGATAAGCAGTTGCAAAGCAGCACTTGTAAAGAAGTATTGCTGTTTCAACCTCAGTATTTTCCCTTTTTCCGTGCTGTCATCAGGATACAAGGTGGCAGTAATGACCGCAGCGTTATTCTGCTGTTTATACGCTTCATCATAATCACCGTTGTTAAAGACATCATAATCAAAGCCGTCAATTGCTTCACATTTAAACAGACAGAGTTTATTTATCCTTTTTGTTTTATAACCCGGTATATAATAAATATACGGAACAGCATAAACGCTTTCATTCTTAAAATCGACTTTGACTTTGTCACAGTCTTGCCTTAATCCGAAAGCATCGGTAAAGAGTAACCAGTCGTCAGAAAATTCCTTTTGACGGTTTTCTATAAATTTTTGTTTAAAATAGCCGTATTCATATCTGATTCCGAATCCATCAAGAGGAATGTCTAAAGATGCACCGCTGTCGAGAAATCCTGCTGCCAGTCTTCCTAATCCTCCGTTACCTAATCCTAAGTCTTCAAAGTTTTCAAACTCATCAAAACTTCTGCCATATTTGTTAAGCATCTTTTCGGTTTCTTCCAATATGTTTAAATTATAAAAATTAGATTTTGTAATTTTCCCCATAAGAAATTCAGCAGAAAAATAGCAGGCTCTTTTCTCCCCTTTTTCTTCGTATAATTCACTGCAATATGCGTTAAATGCAGTTCCCAAAGAATTGTATAATTCAACGCCTGTCGCGTTTTCAAGATCCTTGTTATAATTAAGTTTTAAAGCAGAAACGATATAGTCAAAAATGCGTTTTTTCATAATATTCACCCAAGAATATTATGAACCGTATTAGCAGATAAATCCTTGACAAGTTTTAACAGAAGTGATAATCTATTCATTGATTAAAATTAGTGAGGTATAACATGATCAACAGAATTGCAAAATTTGAAAAAGTAAGTTATGAGCGGTTTGAAAAAGATTTTTCAAAGTTGTTCTCCGACAAAACAAAAGAAGATATTAGAGCTATATATGATAACATTTCACTTCCTAAAAGAGCAACAAAGGGCTCGGCAGGATATGATTTTTATTCACCGATCTCATTTGAATTAAAACCCAATGAAACATTAAACATACCGACAGGTATCCGAGTTTCTGTTGCAGAGGGATGGTTTCTCAGCATTTATCCAAGAAGTGGACTTGGTTTCAAATTTAGAATGCAACTTAATAATACAGTCGGCATAATTGACAGTGACTATTATTATTCTGATAATGAAGGTCACATGTTTATTAAATTTACTAATGCAACAAACGAAAATAAAGTAATCAGTGTTAATTCCGGAGAAGGTTTCGCTCAAGGCATTTTCATTCCTTTCGGCATTACCGAAGATGATGATTGTGACGGAATAAGAAACGGTGGTTTTGGAAGCACAAACAAATGAGGTGAAAAAAGAAATGTTTGAAAAAGAAATCAGACAAGCGGAAAATATAATAACCGAATTTCTTCAAGTTTCAAAACTTTCAGAGGGCGATATTTTAGTTATCGGTTGTTCTTCAAGCGAGATTGTCGGTGAAAATATAGGTAAAGGCTCTTCACTCGAAGCAGCACAAGCCGTTTTCGGTGCAATATATCCTATCGTTAAAGAAAAAGGAATATATCTTGCTGCTCAGTGTTGTGAGCATCTTAACAGAGCTATTATCATCGAAAAAGAAGCTGCTGAAAAGAAAAATCTTGATATAGTGAATGTTGTACCCCAGCCGAAAGCCGGAGGATCTTTCGCAACAACAGCATATCAATCATTCAATTCTCCGGTAGCAGTTGAATATGTAAAAGCCGACGGTGGGATTGATATTGGAGACACTCTTATTGGTATGCACCTGAAACACGTCGCTGTTCCGGTGAGATTGAAAGAAAATAAAATCGGAGAAGCAAACGTTGTTACAGCGAGAACAAGACCAAAATGCATCGGTGGAATAAGAGCTCACTATAACGATGATTTAATGTAAAAAACGGTTTCAAAGTCAGCCTTCGGCTGACCGCCCGACTATACCGCCGGGCTAAGTGGTCGTCCCGACCACTTAAAAATTTCGCGCCCACGACCGCGGGCGCTCCTTTACCAAACAACCAAGGGGTTCAACAGGTTAATTTATTCCTGTTGAACCCCTTAAATTTATTAAATTAGAAAGTTTGATAGCAACATTCGTTTTTTACATTGGACTCATTGATTCAACTTCGCTGTCCGCACTGTAAACCTTTATACCCTCAACTGTTTTGTATGCCTTAACCTTAATGTAATATTTTTGGTTGCTCTTAAGATTTTGAATGAGTAACGAACATCTGTACCTGCTCTTAGTACCACCTGCCAGCTTATAATTCTTATCACTCTTGGTGGATATATAAACATCATAACCATCGCAGTTAGATACGGAGCTCCATCTGACATTCAACCTCTTTAATCCTCTGTTGGTAACACTCGTAATGTTCGGGGTCTGAGGCTTTGTGGCTGTTGTTAAAATATCACTGTATTCGCTGTAAATCTTACCGTCATTTGTTTTAACATAAGCCTTGACTTTAAATTTATAAACCTGAGCCGGTTGAAGTTTTTTTATTGTCAATGAATTACTCTTTACCATGCCCACTCGTTTCCATTGATTGCCTACATATTGATAAACTTTATATCCATCTGCACCGTAGGTTTTGTTCCATGTTAGGGTAAGAGTGGTTTGCTTTCTTGTTTCCACACGCAATTTTTTAACTTTAGACGGTTTTATGACAAAGTCAATATTAGCCTCGCCCAAAGTCCTATTTCCTGCCGCCGAAACCATTACGGTGGCTAAACCGGGTTTCAGATTATTGATATAATCCACAGTATAATCTGCATTTTCTTTTAATCCTTTAATTGAAACTTTCGGCTGTTTCAATTTTCCGTTATATGTATACGCAGTCTTTTCAAGTTTTATCTTTAAATCGTTAAGAAAGCTGATATTTTTTATTTTTGAAAACTCTCTTAAATACTTATCGGCAAAATCTTTGGCAGTTGACGATCCGAAACTTTCAATTTTCACAAGATTATAAATTGTGTCTCCGTCATCATATATGTCACATTTATAGTCGATAATTTTAATTTTCTTAAGGAAACTGCAAGATGAAAATGCGCCCTCTCCAACAGATTTTACCGAGTATCCCAAAGTAATGTTTGGAAGTTTATAACAATACATAAATGCGTTCTTTTTGATTTCGGAAAGTCTTGTGGGAATTTCAATCTTATAAAGATTTCTGCAATATGCGAAGGAGCTTTCACCAATAACAGCAAGTTGACTGTTTTTAGCAAATGATACTTCTCTCAGCTTCGAGCATCCGTAAAACGCATAATCACCGACTTCAACCACCGTGCGAGGTATTTCGATATCCGTCATTTCTTCAAATCTATAAAACATTCCCGGAATTACATTTGTTATTCCATTTGAAATGCTTACCGATCTAACCTTGTCTCTATATTCATACCAAGGCGTATCGGCATAATTATCATAATTATCTATTTTACCTTCGCCCTCGAATTTGAGAATTCCCATCTTTGCATCAAGATACCACTCAACTTCTTTTCCGCAAGTTCCAACATAGGTGATAGCTTTGCTTTCGGTACTGAATAATATCAAAAAAAGTCCGAGACAAAAGGTAAAAAACAAAAACAGAAGTCCGCTTTTAATTTTTCTATCAATTCTTATTGTTTTCATAATACAATTCCGCCATTGAAAAATTAAAGGGCTGTCTTATGACAACCCTCAATGTTAAAAATCAGATTGAAATTTCCATTGCAATCTTATAAAGTTCAATGTCAATGCCACTCTTCATGCCGAGAGCTTCGTAAATATCGAAGTCGAGAATTTTCTCTTTCTGCATTGCAACAACTCTGTTGCCGATACCCTGATCAAGAAGTTCAACAGCTCTGTAACCCATACGGCTTGCCACAATTCTATCCTTAGATGTGGGGCAACCGCCACGCTGAACATGACCGAGAATTGTTGCACGACTTTCAACACCTGTTTCAGCCTGAATTCTCTTAGCGATCTCATCAACATCACCGATTGCTTCGGAAACGATAATAACAAAGTGAACCTTGCCTGTTTTCTGAGTACGCTTCATTCTCTCAATAACATCTCTTTCAAAATCATAATTGATTTCAGGAATGAGAATTGAAGTTGCACCGCAAGCAATACCTGAGTTGAGAGCAATATAACCTGCACCTCTGCCCATAACTTCAACAACTGCACATCTGTCATGTGATTCAGTTGTATCACGAATACGGTCAACCATCTGCATTACTGTGTTAAGAGCAGTATCGTAACCGATTGTATAATCACAGCAACCGATATCGTTATCAATAGTGCCTGGAATAGCAACACATGGAATACCCCTGAGAGATAAGTCTCTTGCGCCTCTGAAAGAACCGTCACCGCCGATAACAACAAGACCGTCAATGCCTCTTTCTTTGCATACGGCAATAGCTTTGTTCATGCCTTCTTCAGTTTTAAACTGAGGGCTTCTTGCTGAATAAAGAATAGTACCTCCACGCTGAATAATGTCTGAAACTGTACGAAGATTCATTTCATACATATCGTTTTCCATAAGACCATTATAACCACGGCGAATACCGTAAACTTTCATGCCTTTCTCGCAACCGGCCCTTACAACAGCTCTGATTGCAGCATTCATGCCCGGTGCATCGCCACCGCTTGTTAAAATACCTATTGTTTTCATGTAATGTGTCCCCTTTTATATTATTGTGTGTTTATTATCAATCTACGTTATTTTACACTTAGTTACAAGAAAAGTCAAGTAAATACAAATTATTCGTAATTTTTGTTGCAAAATAGTAACATTTTATTGTAAAACAACATTGTTTTCCCCGATAATTCTTTTAAGTTCACGAATTAGCGAAGGATTTCCGTCAACAGCCATGCTCAAGGGAAGCATTTTATATTCCTTTTTATCATTATAGTAAAGATATACAGGTATTGTTCCGTCAAAAATTGAAAGCAGATTAGCGACTTTTTCCTTATTTTGAAAGTTTTCCGAAGGAAGTCTTAAAAACAAGCCTTTTTTCTTCTGCTTTTCTTTTCTTGAAATTATTTCATCATTATTATTAGCAACAACTTTTTTCGGACACGATTGAATAAGGTTAGTAACTATTGATGCCGGACTATCCTCCTTGAGAGAAAGTCTGCCATCAATAAGAATTATGTTGCCTTTTTGAATGAATTGAGCACTCCTTTCATAAATACTTGAAAAGACAAGACACTCAATACTTCCCGATGTGTCTTCAACGGTTAAAAAAGCCATAGTTGAATTATTTTTAGTTGACTTTTTACTGATTGAACTTATAATGCCCAAAATTCTGACATTTTGATTATCCGAATATTTACTTTCGAAATTATCGTCACTGCCAAGCAGATCGGATATTTTGTCAGCTTTAAGTTCCTCACCTAACTTTTTATATTCGGTCATGGGATGACCGGAGAAATAAAGTCCTGACATTTCCTTTTCCATTGCCAAAAGTTCATTTCTCGGAAATTCCTCAACATTAGGTGCAACAGGTTCATAAGATGCCGAATACTGAGTTCCGGTATCAAAAAATCCAATTTGTCCCTGTCCTCTTTTGTTCTTATCACTTTCAAGATCGGAAAGGATTTCAGGTAGAAGCATAAGCATTTGGTGTCGGTTAAGTCCCAATGTGTCAAACGCTCCGCACTTAATCAGACTTTCACAGGCTCTTCTGTTGAATTCTTTGCCGTAAACTCGTTTGCAAAATGAATAAAAGCTCGAATATTCACCATTGGTTTCTCTTTCCGTCACAATTGAGTTAATGAAGCCTTTGCCGATGTTCTTAATCGCTCTCAGTCCGTAATAAATACAACCATCCTTAACTGTAAAGCCTTCATAACTTGTATTTACATTTGGAGCTTTAATCGGAATATTGAGTCTGTTGCACTCCTCAATATATTCACTGACTTTTTCTGTTCTGTCAAGAACACTTGTCAAGGTGGCAGCCATTATTTCACAAGGATAATAACATTTGAGATATGCTGTCTGGTATGCTACCAGCGCATAAGCGGCTGCGTGAGATTTATTGAAGGCATACTTTGCAAAGGAAGTCATTTCATCAAAAATTTCCGAAGCAACTTCTTCGCTTATTCCCCTCTTAATACAACCATCACACTCAACTGTTCCGTCATCGTTAACAAGGCCATAAATAAAGTTATGCCTTTCCTTCTCCATAACGTCGGCTTTCTTTTTACTCATGGCTCTTCTTACGATATCGGCTCTTCCGTAGGAATAACCGGCAAGTTTTCTGCATACTTGCATTACTTGCTCCTGATACACCATACAACCGTATGTCACATCAAAAATATCCTTCAACATAGGGGTTTTATATTTGATTTTTTCCGGATGATGTCTGTTTTCGATATAAACATCAATGGAATCTGCAGGACCCGGTCGATACAACGATACAACAGCTATCATATCTTCAAGGCTTTCGGGTTTAAGTCTCGTCAAGACGCTACGCATACCCGAAGATTCATATTGAAACACTGCCGAAGTTTCGCCCCTTGACAACATCTCGAAAACCTTTTTATCATTTATATCTATTTTTTTAATGTTAAAATCCGGATTTCTTTTCTTAACAAGTTTTTCTGCATAATCAATGACGGTAAGAGTTCTCAGACCCAAAAAGTCCATTTTTAAAAGCCCGAGACTTTCCAATGTGGTCATTGTATACTGAGTGACAACTATATTGTCATTAACTGCCAAAGGTACATATTCGGACACAGGTTTTTCTGTTATAACAACACCTGCTGCATGAGTTGATGCGTGTCGTGGCATACCCTCAAGCTTTTGAGCAGTATCAATAAGTTTTTTTACTTCGCTGTTTTCCAAATATAAGGCTTTTAACTCTTTTGATGTTTCAAGTGCCTTAGAAATAGTTATTTTCATTTCGTTGGGAATGGCTTTAGCCACAATATCCACAGTATTATAAGGTATTCCCAATGCTCGTCCCACATCTCTTATGGCAGCCTTGGCTGCAAGAGTTCCGAATGTTATAATTTGTGCCACATGGTCTGAACCGTATTTATTAACAACATAGTCAATAACTTCGTCTCGCCTTATATAGCAAAAGTCCACATCGAAGTCCGGCATACTGACTCTTTCAGCATTAAGGAAACGCTCAAAGAGAAGATTATACTTCATTGGATCAACTTCGGTAATATCAATGCAGTATGCTGCAAGACTTCCTGCACCTGATCCTCTTCCCGGACCTACGGGTATATTGTTTTTCTTGGCATAATCAACATAGTCACTGACAATAAGATAGTAATCCGTGTATCCCATGCTGTCAACAACACCTAATTCATATTCAAGACGTTCGACATATTCCTTCGGTGGGTTTTCACCGACTTTCTTCTTTAAGCCATCATAACATTTGTTCTTAAAATATTCAAAGTGATTGTCACAACCGGGAATATGGAAGAAGGGCAATTTAATTTTTCCAAATTCAAATTCAATGTTGCATTTATCGGCAATTAAGCCTGTATTTTTTACGGCATCAGGAGCAAACGAGAACGCTTCAAGCATTTCTTCTTCGCTTTTCAAATACATTTCACTGCTTGAAAAATCAAGACCGGTATTTTCGCCTAAAACATGGTTTGTTTGAATACAAATTGCCACTTGCTGAACATAAGAATCATCTTTCTCTATATAGTGAACATCGTTTGTCGCAACAAGGGGAATATCCGTTTCTTCGCTCAATCTTATAAGCTCAGGTAAAATATCTTTTTCTTCCTTGATATAGTGATTTTGAATTTCAATATAGTAATTTCCGTCACCGAACAAGTTTTTATACCAAAGGGCTGTTTCTTTTGCTGTATTATAATCCCCTCTTGCGATCAATCTTGGAATTTCACCGAACAAACAACCGGAAAGGGCTATCAAACCATCACTGTGATTTTGAAGCAGTTCTCTGTCAATTCTCGGTTTCACATAAAAACCTTCTGTCCATGACTTGCTGACCATGGAAATAAGATTTTGATATCCGGTATTGTTCTTGCAAAGGAGAATTAAATGATATCTTTCACTGTCTAATGCATGAATTTTATCTTTTCTGCCTCGTGGCGCAACATAGCATTCGCAACCGATAATCGGCTTGATACCGCGCTTTTTAGCTTCGTTGTAAAACTCAATAGCACCATACATAACACCGTGATCAGTAATTGCCACCGATGTTTGACCGAGTTCTTTTGCCTTGTCAAGCAATTTGTCCGGTTTGCAAACACCGTCAAGCAAGCTATACTGTGTATGAACATGTAAATGAGTAAAACCTGACATGGCAATTCCTCCTTCAATTATTTTTTCACCATCATTTTTTCAATAAACTCAAAATTTGGTTTAACGGTTATTGTATAATAAACATGATAAATAACATAACCGGGCTTTGCGCCCACCGGTTTCTTTAAGTTTTTAACATAAGTATAGTCTATCGGTACTCTGGAAGACTCTCTTGCGCTGCTGTAATAAGCGGCAATTACAGCGGCTTCCTCAATAGCTGTATCGCTGATTTCTTTATTGTCACTAACAATAATAACATGTGAGCCGGGCTGCTTTTGGATATGCAAAAACATATCATGATTATTAGCAACTCTCATGGAAAGTCTGTCGTTTTGGATATTGTTTCTGCCAACCAAAACAGTAAATCCGTCAGATGTCTTAAACTCAATCGGCGGTAAGGCTTTTGGTGGTTTTCTCTTGCCTTTATTCCGATTTTTCACATATCCCATACCGACTAATTCTTCACGAATGGAGCTAAGCTCGCTTTCAGTATCCGCTCTTGTTAATTCGTCTTCAACTGTTTTGAGATACTCAAGTTCATTTTTACCTTTTTCTATAAGCTCAGTCAACATTTTCTCTGCGGTTTGAGCTTTTCTGTATTCCTTATAGTATTTCTGCGCATTAGCAACCGGTGTAAGCGCAGGATCACAACTTATTCTGACAACATTGTTATTATCATAATAATTTTCTATATCATAATAAAATGAGCCTTTTTCAAGTCTGTAAACATTGGCATTTATCAGCTCTGCGTATATTCTGAGTTTCTCTCTGTCTGCACAGTTTTTCAGTTCTTCCTGCTGAACATTTAATTTTCTCGCTGTTCTTTCAACAAGGTTTGCCGTCAGCTTAAATAACTCCTGGCCCTTATGCCTTGCTCTGTCAATTCTATCTCTTTCATAATAAAAATCATCTAAAAGCGAACTGTAATCATCATACTCTTTCACAGCAACGGAATCACCGTATTGACTTATAGGCATAAATGAATAATCAAAAGGCTTGCCTTCTTCATCAATCACCATATATGATTTACCGTTTTGAGAGAGTTTGTCTGACATTTCACCGATAACTTCTCTGAGTTTACTTTCTTCCTTTGCAGAAAGTTCGGAAATATATTTATCGCATTCACAGGTTCTGTATGCGATTTCTCTTGCTATTATAGGCGAAACACCTTGAACAGATGCCAAAACTGCCTTAGATAATTTTACATCATCAGACATCAAAATGCTCTTTACTGTTTCTTCAGCTGTGTTGTTCTTCAAATTGCATTTTAATTGCTGAGGGGGAAGTTTATATTCAAGTCCCGGCAAAATCTGTCTTACAGATGAAGTGGTAATATCCACTCTTTTTACAGAATCAATTATTCTTTTGTTTGAGTCAATAAGAATAATATTACTGTATTTGCCCATTATTTCAATGCAGAGGGATATTTCAACCTTATCGCCGATTTCATTTGTTCCGTCAAAGTTAATAAACAGTATTCTGTCACATTCAAACTGGGTCACACTTTTAACCGTTGCTCCCAAAAGATGCTTTCTTAACAGCATACATAACATTGGCGGTGTTGCCGGATTTTCAAGATTTCTGTTCGTAAATTGTATCCTTGGACTGTTAGCTCTTACGCAAAGCAAAAGTTTTTGAACTGACTTTCTTCCTCGTAAAGTCAATACCAACTCGTCCTTTGAAGGTTGCGAAACTTTGTCCACTTTTGAGTATAACGCTTTTTCTTCTATTTCATTTTTAAGTTTTGATAAGTAAATTCCGTCAAGTGCCATTTTTATCCTCTGTTATCTAATAAATTTTACCGGATTTTCCTGTTCCAAATAAACGCAGATCAGGTCAGGAAAGTTTTCTGAGACTCTTTTCATAAGAGGTGCAACAGATATATCTTCGGTTTCATAATGACCTGCACCGATAATTGTTAAGCCAGTGTCTTTGGCTAACAAAAAATGATGATGACTTAAATCCCCTGTCACATAAGCATCAGCACCGGCTTTTAAAACATCGGAAATAAAATCTCCGCCACTTCCGCCACACACGGCAACTTTCCTAATTACCTTTCCGCCACCGGCTAATCTAACCGTTGTATCAAGTTTATCGGCAACGGATTTAGCTAAATCTTCACCGGTAGTTTCATTTATATCACCAATACGAAGACAGCTTGGTTCTTCTTCAGTCTCTACTGTTTTTATATTCGTTAATCCTATTGTCTTTGCCAAAATATCACTGACCCCATCATTGGCACAATCGTAACAGGTATGGGCGGATATTACGCTTACACCTCTAATAGCGGTTTCATAAGCTAAGTTGCCCTTCAAGAAGTTATTTTGCGGTTTGAAAATAACAGGGTGATGAGTTATTATCAAATCGACATTTTCCACTGTTGCTTTGTTGAGGGTTTCAAGAGTTAAATCAAGTGTAAAACCGATTTTTTTCACCTGTTTATTACCGTCACCAATCAATAGGCCGCAATTATCCCAACTGCACTTAGTTGCAAACGGTGCAATTTTATCAAGAAAAAAATATATATCATTAACTGTAATCATTTTCATTTCTCCAAAATCTCATCAAATTTTTCCACAAGTTTAAACAAGAAATCAGATTCATCGTCATTTTGACCTGCATTTTTCAAACTTGTTGCTCTTTTATAAAAACGGTTTCTCTGGTGTTTCAAATATTCCTTAGCACATGGATCGTCACACTGTGGAAGTAAGCCGTAATATTCAAATCCAAAATCATATTCAAGAATGTTTCCTGTGTAATCGGCACACATGCATATATAATTTCTATTATCATCAATGCAAGCGTCTTCTCTTATAATTTCAAATCCGTTTTCAATAAAAAACTTTCTTACGCATTCGCTGTGTGTCTGTGGCTGAGCTATTACTCTGATTTTGGTGTTTTTCAGCCAAGTCGGACGGGTAAGAATATCGCTTATTAAGTCGCCACCCATGCCTGTAAGAGTTATATCAGTTGCGGAGTTTCCAGGTATGTTGTCAAGTCCGTCAGACAAAATCAAAGTTATTGAGTTTTCAAGTTTGTTTTCTCTAACGGTAGTTTCCGCATTTTTTAAAGGCATTTCCCTTAAATCGGCTGCAATTGCTTTTTGGCAAATCCCCTTTTGAATTAAATATACGGGTAAGTATGCGTGATCAGTTCCGATATCAGCCACAACCGAATTGTCTCTTACCATATTTGAAACCATCAAAAGTCTTTTGCTGAGTTTAATCATAATTTTATCTCCGTATGCCAAAAAACCACTCACATAAGGAGTGGCGTTTCAGCGATTTGTTATCAAATAATCAGTTCGATGCAAGATAATCGTTAATCTTCTTAACAAGCACATCAACATCTACACCGTGAACAGCACATGCTTCTGCAACTGATTCACCTCTTGATGATGGGCAGCCTAAACAATGCATTCCCATTTCAAGGAAAAACGGAGCAGTGTCTCTGCGTTCATCAAGAATATCACCGATAGTCATATCTTTTGTAATCTGAGTCATTTGCTTTATCCTCCTAAAAATACTAATACTATTATATTCGCCAAAAGCCTTAATTGCAATACATTTTATCAAAAATAAAGTAAAATATGTTGATAAAAAATCGTTTTTAAGTTACAATTATGTAAGTTTTAAAAATACGAGGTAGCGATTTATGGTTATGATAAGTGCCAACAAACTGAAAATGGAATTTGGCAATGTAGAAATATTTTCCGATGTTACATTTGATATATACGATAGCGATAAAGTTGGTCTTATCGGTGTAAACGGTGCGGGAAAAACCACACTTTTCAAAGTTATCACTAAAGAATATGAACACAGTGAAGGAACTTTAACTATCGGCAAGAACACTGTTGTCGGCTATATGCAACAGCACGCTTGCCATAATTCAACAAATACGGTCTACAATGAGATTTTGACTGTATTCAAACATCTTATCGACCTTGAAGAAGAAATCGAAAATGTACTCAAAAAAATCGAAAATAAGAGCAACAAACTTGATGAACTGATTGAAAAACAGTTAAGACTCCAGGAAGAATATCAAAACAAAGGCGGTCTGACATACAAAAGCCGTGCAAGAGCAACTTTGATCGGTTTGGGATTCGATGAAGATGATTTTGACAAGCCCGTGAGTGTACTTAGTGGCGGTCAGAAATCAAAATTAAGTTTAGGCAAACTTCTTTTAAGCGGTGCAAATTTATTGTTGCTTGATGAACCGACAAACCATCTCGACATCAAAAGTGTTGAATGGCTTGAAAACTGGATAAGTGAATTTAACGGAAGTGTTATTGTGATTTCGCATGACCGATATTTTCTTGATAAAGTAACCAACAAAACCATGGAGATGGAAAGAGGCTGTGTCACTGTCACAAAGGGCAACTACTCTCGCTTTATGGAACTTAAAGAAGAAAGGAAAATGAACGAACAGCGCCGATATGATCAGGCAATGAAAGAAGTTCACCGCATAGAAGGCATTATTGCGCAACAAAAAACATTCAGTCAGGAAAGAAATTATAAAACTATCGCTCACAAACAAAAATCCATCGACAGAATACTTGATGATCTTGAAGAACCTGAAAAAGAGCTTGAAAGTTTACACTTTAATTTCACCGCTAATACTGTCAGCGGTAATGATGTTGTTATTGCCAAAGGTTTATCAAAAAGTTTTGACAATACCACTCTCTTTAGTGATGTGGATTTTCTCATTAAAAGGAATGAAAGAGTTTTTCTTTTAGGTGATAACGGATGCGGTAAGACCACATTATTAAAGATACTTCTCGGAGAATACAAGCCAAACTGTGGAGAATGTAATTTTGGTGCAAATGTTGAAATCGGCTATTTTGATCAGACACTTGCAAAGCTGAACGAAGAAAAGACAGTTCTCGATGAAGTGTGGGACAGCTATTTAAGCATGAACGAAAGTAAGGTCAGAGCTGCTTTGGGCAACTTTCTCTTTAAAGGTGACGATGTTTTCAAAAAAGTCGGTGACTTAAGCGGTGGAGAAAAAGCAAGACTTGCCATGTTAAAGTTAATGCTTAAGGGTGCTAATTTCCTTCTTCTTGACGAACCGACCAACCACCTTGATATTAAGTCGAGAGAGGCGTTGGAAAACGCATTGCTGAACTATGACGGCACTATGCTCATCGTTTCCCATGACAGATATCTTATAAACAAACTTGCAACACGAATTTTCAGAATGACAGACAACGGAATTCGTTTCTTCAACGGTAATTACGATTACTATCTTGAACACTTCACCGAAAAAGAAAATAAAGTTGAAGAAAAAGAAAAGCCGAAAATAAACGATTACAAACTGAAAAAGCTCAAAGAAAGCAACATTAGAAAACTTAAAGGTGCTGTTAAACGGTGTGAAGAAAAAATCACCGAATACGACAACCTCATCTCATTAAAAGAAAAAGAGCTTGAACTTGAAGAAAATATGACTGATTATGAAATAATAACTCAGATCACAAACCAACTTAACGATTTGCATGAACAACAGGACAAACTCATGGAAGAATGGGAAGAGCTCCAACAAAATCTTGAAGATGCATTAGATGAATAAGGAGAGGTTATATGTTATTTAATTATATTTACAATATTTACAGAAAAATGGTTTATACAAGAGCTGATGATAATGGAACTGTTTTTTATTTTTCTCCGGAGGATTTTCCGGGACTTCATTGTGAACCGTTTGAATTCAAGTCAATTGACGGTCATAATTTAAAGGGATACTTTTATCACTATGATAACTTTATCCAAAACCGTATTATATTTTTTGATCACGGCTTAGGTTCGGGACATCGTGGTTATATGAGAGAAATCGAAACACTTGCAAAGCACGGATACTTGGTATTTTCATACGATCACACAGGCTGCATGGAATCCGGTGGTAAAGATACAGGCGGATTTGTTCAATCGCTGAAAGATTTGAACGATGCCATAAACGCTGTAACCTCATTAAATGAATACAATCAATGCGATGTTTCTGTTGTAGGCCACAGTTGGGGCGGTTTTTCAACACTTAATATTTGCGCTCTTCAGTCAAAAGTGTCCCATATTGTTTCATTGTCGGGTTTCATTTCAGTAAACAACATTATCAGTCAGTTTTTTCCCTTTCCCCTCTCTGTTTTCGGCAAAAAAATATATGCTAAAGAATGCAATGCTAACCCACAATTTATAAGCTATAATGCCATCGAGTCCCTTAAGAAATCTAGCGTGAAAGCCTTAATTATTCATTCCGTTGATGATAAAACCGTAAACTACGAAAAGAATTTCATGGCAATGAAAAATCAGCTTTCTTCAAAAAAGAACATTGAATTTCTGCGCGTTACAGGCAAAAATCATAATCCGAACTACACTGAAACCGGTGTAAAACTTTTAAACGAATTTTTCACTGAAAAATCAAAGTTATTGAAGAAAAATCAGCTTACAACAGAAGTGGAAAAGAAAAATTTTCTGAACAGATATGATTGGAACAAGATGACAGAACAAGACCCGTTAATTTGGGGTAAGATTTTTGAAAATCTTGACAAGTAAAATAGTATCTAAGTTTAAACGAGTAGGAAAATCATTCCTACTCGTTTTTATAATGGTTGGTGCCGGGAGGTAGGTCCCGGGGGCGAAGCCCCCATGCGAAGCATTGGGGAAGCACGGCACAGCCGTGCTTGTTTGTGCCGAAGGCACAAACCTTCGCCCCCGGGGATCTACCTCCTCCCCAAAATTTCCTTTTTTCAGTCAAGAAAAATAAAGCCTACCGACAATTCCGATAGGCTTTAAGTTATATTCAATTTAATTTCGGAACTGATTTGCCACCTATATGTTCAACCTTAGGCTCACCACCGTTTTCAACGCAATCTCTTGTTATAATGAGCTTTGAAACTGTGCTGTCAGCAGGTATTTCATACATATAATCAAGAAGAAGTTTTTCCAAAACAGAGCGTAAACCTCTTGCACCTGTGTTGTTTTCCAAGGTCTTTTCCGCAATCGCTTTTAATGCATCATCTTCAAACTCAAGATCAACATTATCAAGAGAGAAAAGATACTTATATTGCTTAGTCAAAGCGTTCTTCGGTTGTGTCATAATACGAACAAGAGCCTCTTCATCTAAGGCTTTCAATGTTGTTATGACCGGAAGTCTGCCGACAAGTTCCGGAATAAGTCCGAATTTAACAAGATCATGGTGAACTACCTTTTGGACAAGTTCGCTTGCCTGAAGTTCTTTCTTAGATTTGATTTCAGCGCCAAATCCTAAGCCGGATTTACCCTGTCTTTTTTCAATTACTTTCTCAATTCCGTCAAAAGCACCGGCACAAATAAAGAGAATATTTGTTGTGTTTATCTGTATAAACTCCTGTTGCGGGTGTTTTCTTCCGCCTGAAGGTGGTACATTTGAAACTGTTCCTTCAAGGATCTTCAAAAGTGCCTGCTGAACACCCTCACCGCTTACATCTCGTGTAATTGAGGAGTTTTCACTCTTTCTTGCAATCTTGTCGATTTCATCAACATATATAATGCCTCTTTCGGCCTTTTCGATATCAAAATCGGCTGCCTGGATTAAACGAAGAAGAATATTCTCAACATCTTCGCCAACATAACCGGCTTCAGTGAGAGTTGTTGCATCTGCAATAGCAAAAGGAACATCAAGAATTTTCGCAAGGGTCTGAGCCAAAAGTGTCTTACCAACACCGGTAGGACCTAACAAGAGAATATTGCTCTTAGAAACCTCAACCCCGTCTTCTGATGCAGTAAAAATTCTCTTATAATGATTGTAAACGGCAACACTAAGCGCTTTTTTTGCCTCATCTTGACCGATAACATATTCATCTAATTTTGCTTTTATTTCATGTGGTTTCGGCAAAGTTGAAATATCTCTGTCACCCTTTGAGCCTCCCACATTTTTGTCAGAAGAATCCATAATAGACTGACAAAGTTCGATGCACTCATCACAAATATATACTCCTGGTCCGGCAATAAGAGTCACAACCTCATCTTGAGTTTTGTTGCAAAATGAACAGCGAACCGGCTTGTCTCTATTATCTGCCATATCATTTACCTAACCTTTCAAGAAGCCGAACAGAGTTAAGCTCTGTTCGGCTAAAACTTATCTCTTATATAAGATTTTGTCAACAAGACCGTATTCAAGAGCTTCCTCAGCTGTCATAAAATTGTCTCGTTCTGTATCCTGAGCAATAGTCTCGATAGGTTTGCCTGTGTTCTCGGCAAGAATTTTATTGAGCTTTGCCTTAGTTCTGAGAATATGTTCGGCAACGATTTGAATTTCCGTAGCCTGACCTTTTGCACCGCCTGATGGCTGGTGAATCATAATCTCACTGTTGGGAAGAGCAAATCTCTTTCCTTTAGCACCAGATGAAAGCAAGAACGCTCCCATGCTTGCAGCCATACCCATGCAAATTGTGGAGACATCGCATTTGATATACTGCATTGTGTCATATATTGCCATACCGGCAGTTACTGAACCGCCCGGGCTGTTAATGTAAAAGCTGATATCTTTTTCAGAATCCTGGCTTTCCAAATATAATAACTGTGCAACTACCAATGAAGCTGTTGCGTCATTAACCTCGTCTGAAAGAACGATAATTCTGTCATTGAGCAAACGAGAAAAAATATCATATTGACGCTCTCCTCTGTTTGTTTGTTCAACTACATACGGTACTAAACTCATAAAATCTACCTCCCTTATTAGTTTAGTCAAATATTCGGTGATCTAAACAATTATTCAGCTGCCTCTGTGTTTGTTTCTTCAGCCTTTACTACCTTCTTTTTTCTTGAAGTAGTAACCTTTGCATTTTCACGAACAAACTTAACAGCCTTATCTACTGCAATATCCTTTTTAATTGTATTTGCAGGAATAATATTCTTGATTTCTTCAACACCCATGTTGTACTGCTGTGAATACTTGTTGTAAAGTTCGTTAAGATCTTCTTCAGTTGCTTCAAGATTTTCAAGTTCAGCAACCTTCTCAAGAGCAAGGCGAATCTTAACTGACTTTTCAGCATTTTCCTTTGCACCTTCACGGTATGCGTCAACTGTCATACCCATGTACTGAAGATATGTCTCAAACTTAAGACCCTGCATTGAAAGTCTGTAATCGATATCTCTGATTTCGTTATCAATTTCATTATCGATCATTACTTCAGGAATTTCAGCTACAAGGTTATCTGCAAGTTTGTCAAATAACTGTCTCTGAATTTCGGACTCGTTTTCGTTTGTCTTATCTTCCTTGATCTGCTTTGCAAGATCCTTCTTAAGAGCATCTACTGTATCAAATTCTGAAACATCCTGTGCGAAATCATCATCAACTTCAGGTAACTGCTTAACCTTGATTTCGTGGATTTTGATCTTGAATGTTGCATCTTTGCCTGCTAATTCCTCTGTGTACTGCTCAGGGAATGTTACATTGATATCAAATTCTTCATCCTTTGCGTGGCCGATAATCTGCTCTTCAAATCCAGGAATGAACTGACCTGCACCGATTGTAAGGTCATATTCTTCACCTTTGCCACCTTCAAAAGCAACACCGTCAACAAAACCTTCAAAGTCAATTGTTACGATATCACCGTTTTCAACATTTCTGCCTTCAACTTCTTCAAGACGAGAATTTCTTTCGCGAAGTTCATCGATCTTTGCGTTGATTTCATCATCAGTTGCTTCTACCTTCTTCTGAGTTGCTTTGAGGAGCTTATACTCCTTAAGCTCAACCTCAGGCTTAACTGTGATAGTTAAAACAAGGTCAACGCCATCCTTATCCATTTTCTTAACATCAACACTGTTTGTTGCGATGAAGTCAAGACCTGATTCTTCGATTGCTTTTTCAGCAGCGTCAGGGTAGCAGATTTCAAGTGCATCTTCATAGAAGAAGCCTTCACCGTAACGCTTTTCGATCATTGCTTTGGGTACTTTACCCTTGCGGAAACCCGGGATAGCTATTTCATTCTTTGCTTTTGCATAAGCCTTGTTAATAGCAGCAGCAAAAGTTGCGCCATCAATGTTGATTTCCAATTCGTAAATGTTGGTTTCTTTTTTGTTTGCTGATTTCAAACTCATTGTAAAAACTCCTTTGTTTATCCTTTGAAATTAACCCGATATATTATATCAGCATTTGTCTTAAAAATCTATACTTTTTTCAAAATTTATCCTAATTCTATTAGCTTTGGGCAAAATTTCAGGTAATCTCCTGAAATAATATTGAAATTTATGCCCTCTTTTTCGCCAATAAAAGCATTTAAAGTGGATTTTCCGTGAAGATGACCGTAGTAACAGCGTTTAACACCGGTCTCTTTTAAAACGGAAACGATCTCATTACACACCAAATTTTGAGTAAGAGGAGGATAATGAAGAAATACTATCGGCTCACCGCCAATTTCTTTTGCTGCCTCAATGGATCTTCTGACTCGCCCGGCTTCTCTTAAAAGCACCTTATTATCCGGATCTTCTTCCGCATCAAAAAACCAGCCTCTGCTACCGCATACAGTATAGTCCCCTACTCTAACCGCACTGTTATGCATAATCTTCAGTGTGTTGAGTTCATTGTCTTCGAGGAACTTTTCCATCTTCCTCATGGTTGACCACCAGTAATCATGATTTCCTTTAAAAATCAGTTTTTTACCCGGTAATCCGTTGAGAAATTTAAAGTCCTCCAATGCCCCCTCAAGGCTCATTGCCCAAGATATATCCCCTGCGATAACAACTGTATCGTCATCGGAAACAAGGGCTTTCCAATTTTTTTCAAGCCGTTGCATATAATCTTGCCAACCGCCGAAAATATCCATTGGCTTATCTGTGCTGAGAGATAAATGAGTATCTGCTATGGCAAATAATGACAAATAATCACCCGCCGTTATTCAATGTTAAGCATCTTATAAACCATGTCGATCATTTCAGTCTTTTCGCAGCACTCGTTAAATCTTATCTTCTTTTCTTTAAGATTTGCTAACTGTGGCGGACACGGTTCCTTAGTTGTTTCAATGAGCTTTTCAACTTGTTCAAATTCATCAAGCTCACTGATATTCTCATCACTTACTGCTTTAAGAACAGCGGAAGAGAATTTATATGGATTTGCTGTTGAAGCGATGACAGTTGCAGTGTTGTCTCCTGTGGCTTTAACATATTCGTCATACACCTTAACCGCAACTGCTGTATGTGTATCAAGAAGATAGCCGTTTTTATAAGTTTCACCAATTGTCTCAGATGTTTCGTCATCATCACAGCAACCGGCGTCAAAGAGGTTTTTGATTTCAGCCATAGTATCGGCATCAATTTTGTATTCGCCTTCATTTGAAAGCTGTCCCATCCAATCTTTGATAGTTGCATCATTGCAATCGGTTAAGTGATAAAGCAATCTTTCAAGATTACTTGAAATAAGAATATCCATTGAAGGTGAAGTGGTTGTATAAAATTTACGATTTTTATCGTAAGTACCTGTCTTTAAGAAATCTGTTAAAACATTGTTTGAGTTAGATGCACAAATAAGTTTCTTAACAGGTATGCCCATTCTTTTGGCATAATATGCGGCAAGAATATTGCCAAAATTACCTGTTGGCACTACAACATTCATTTCATCGCCGTTTTTGATTTTGCCTGATTCGATCAAATCACAATAGGCTGATATGTAATATACCACCTGAGGAACAAGTCTTCCCCAGTTAATTGAGTTGGCTGATGAAAACATCATTCCGCTTTCATTGAGCTTTTCAGCCACTGCCTTATCTGTGAAGATAGCTTTAACGCCGTTTTGTGCATCATCAAAGTTTCCGTTAATGGCGCATACACAAACATTGTCACCCTCTTGAGTTGCCATCTGCAATTTCTGCATAGGACTTACACCGTCATTGGGATAAAATACCATAATCTTTGTTTTTGGAACATTCTTAAAGCCCTCAAGAGCAGCTTTACCGGTATCCCCGGATGTGGCAACAAGGATAATTATAGTCTTATCTGCCACTGTTTTTTTAGCGGAAACAGTAAGAAGATAAGGCAACAACTGCAAAGCCATGTCTTTAAAGGCACATGTCGGGCCTCTCCACAATTCAAGTATGTATGCATTATCCTTGTATTCGGTAAGAGGTGCGACTTTTTCACTGCTGAATTTTCCCTCTTTGTATGCCCCCTCAACGCACATTGCAATTTCATCTTCTGAAAAATCGGTAAGATACAATGCAAGAATTTTCTTTGCGCGCTCAATATAACTAAGGGGAACAAGGCTTTCAACAAACTCTTTGCTGATTTTGGGGATCTCTGTGGGAACGAATAATCCGCCGTCTTTTGAGATACCCTGAGCAATAGCTTCAGCCGAAGTAACTTTTACCCTGTTATCTCTTGTGCTTGTGTAAAACATATACATTCCTCCAAACTATATTCAGTATTCTAACATAAAATTTTTCCCTTTTAAAGTGTTTTATTAAAGTTTTATGGATAAAACAGAATTATTTATTATTTTTCTTGAGAATTATGATTTATTCAGAACATATCCTGAGTATTAAAAGCACTTTCAATGTGTTCGATACCGCAAATTCTGTCTTTGGATAAAGAAATCTCTATGACATCGTATCTTGGTTGCAAATCAAAATAATGCTCTTGAAGATATAGGACTGAAGTTTTAACAATCTTTCTTTGCTTGGAGAAATTTACGGCTTCTCTTCCGGAAACCATTGAGTTATACTGTCTTGCTTTAACTTCAACGAAAACGATATAATCATCATTTTGAGCAATTATATCGATTTCTCCATATCGACTGTGAAAATTTCTTTCAAGGATTTTATAACCTTTCTTAATTAAACATTCAGCGGCAAAGTCTTCTCCACGCTTGCCTTTTTCATTACCAATCATATTATCACTTATCCAATATCTTTTTTAAGAATGTCTTTCTGTGAACAGGAGATATTCCGTATTTTTCAAGACATTCGTAATGAAGTTTTGTTCCATATCCTTTATGCTTTTTAAATTCATATTCCGGGTATTTCTCGTCAAGTTCAAGCATATATCTGTCCCTTGTCACCTTCGCAAGAATGGAGGCTGCGGCAATACTCATTGATTTTCCGTCACCTTTTACAACTGTTCTTTCATAAATGTCAAGTCCGGGATTTCGGTTTCCGTCAATAAGTGCAGCCTGAGGCTTAATTTCAAGATTTTCAACTGCATTTCTCATTGCAAGGAAAGTTGCTTGCAAAATATTTATTTCATCTATTGTTTTCTCATCGACTAAGGCAATTGAATAAGAAACAGCTTTTTCTCTAATAACGTCAAATAAAGCCTCTCTCTTTTTCTCACTTAATTTTTTTGAATCATTTAAACCGTCAATTTCCACATCAACCGGCAATATAACCGCTGCGGCACAGACCGGACCGGCTAAAGGCCCTCTTCCCGCCTCATCAATACCGCATACAATATTGTAGCCTTCATTTATAAGTTCTTTTTCAAATGAATAGTCCATTATTATTCCTCATTTTTCCATGAATTAAATATACTCTTCGGTTCATAATATAAGCAACAGATAAAGTTCAAGTAAGCGTTTGCCGGACTTTTTCTGTTGCGTTTACACAGAAAAGTCTGAGTAAGCGTTAAAAGCAAGACAAGTTTTGTCTTGTTGTAAAGTAGCCGACATTGCTGATGCTTGTCGGCTGCTTCTTTATATCAATTCAAGTTGCTCCCCTGCATCTTCCGCACTTAATAAAGCACCGGCTGAAGGAAGATTTTTCGTTTTATATCTGTAAGGCTTTTTAAATTCGCCTTCCACATAGTTTCTGGCTGATACGAGTCTGTGACCTTTTTTAACTGTCATAACAGCAACACCGACTGTATCCTTCGTGGTTTTCGGAGAAATTGAACCTGTATTGAATAGTAAAAGTCTCCCTGAAGATGACTGAAGAACAAGATCAGTATCCTCAGGTATATACATAATATCTGCCAAAGGAGACTTGTCCGAATAAGCCTTGATCAATTTCTTACGGTTTGTCTTAGTTAAATATGATGCAAGATCAACCTTTGCAACTTTGCCGTTTTCAAAGAAGAACAGCATATAGCCTTTATAATCAGAGGTGACAACCAAATAGATCATATTTTCTTCTTGATCCGCATTGAGTTTACCTGCAACATAATCACCAAGTACACTGGCTTTTGTGTCGGAAAACTCATTGGCGTTTGTCTTATAAACCTGACACTTATCGGTAAAGAACAACAGTTCCTTATTGCTTGTGGTTTCAAACACCTGAGTAATTTTATCTCCTTCTTTAAGTTTATGCTCGCCACTCATTCTCAATGACTGGGGAGTGATCTTCTTAAAGTAGCCTTCCTTTGTGAAGAAAAGATTTACCGGATAATCGGGTACATTTTCAATTTCTTCCTCATCTTCACTATCAGCTTCATAACAGATCTCGCTCTTTCTGTCCTGACCGTATTTTTTAATTACTTCTTTAAGCTCTGCAACAATTATCTTCTTAATCTTGTTCTTGCTTGAAAGAATACCGTTAAGTTCTTCAATACGCTTTGTCAGTTCCTCAATATCGCTTAATCTTTTCAAAATGTATTCTCTGTTTAAATGGCGAAGTTTGATTTCTGCAACATATTCCGCTTGTATCTCATCGATACCGAAACCAATCATCAAATTAGGAACAACTTCGCTTTCTTCAACAGTGTTTCTTACAATTGAAATAGCCTTATCAATATCAAGGAGTATCTTTTCCAAACCTTTAAGCAAATGAAGTCTGTCACTTGCCTTTTTCAAATCGAACTTGGTTCTTCTGTAAATACAATTTGCTCTGAACACTATCCACTCTGAAAGAAGTTCTTTTACACCGCATACCTTCGGATTGCCGTTTATAAGAACATTAAAGTTACATGGGAATGCTTCTTCCAAAGGTGTCATCTTATAGAGCTTTTTCATCAGCTTATCAGCATCTGTGCCTCTTTTAAGGTCAATGGTAATTTTAAGACCTGTCTTATCTGTTTCATCTCTGATATCGGCAATTTCTCTAATAGAACCGGCTTTAACTTTTTCAATAATTTTATCTATTATTGCTTCAGCAGTTGTTGTCGGTGGTATTTCGGTTATATCTATACAGTTGTATTCCTTGTCATAGGCATACTTCGCTCTGACTTTTATTCCGCCTCTTCCGCTTTCATAAACTTCTTCAATAGTCTTTCTGTCATAAAGTATCTTGCCTCCACCGATGAAATCCGGTGCAAGAAGAGTGTCTGCAATAACATGATCAGGATTTTTAATAAGTTCAATGGTGGTTTCACAAACCTCTCTGAGATTAAATGAACAAATTGAACTTGCCATACCAACAGCGATACCTGTGTTTGAATTTACAAGAACTGTTGGGAATGTTACGGGGAAGAGCGTCGGTTCAACAGTGGTGCTGTCATAGTTATCTGCAAAATCAACTGTATCCCTGTCAATGTCACTGAAAAGTTCAGCGCATATCGGCATAAGTTTAGCTTCGGTATAACGAGAAGCAGCATATTGCATATCTCTTGAATATGCTTTACCGAAGTTACCCTTTGAGTCAACATAAGGGTGAAGTAAAACTTCATTTCCCTTTGATAAACGAACCATGGTTTCATATATTGGACCGTCACCATGAGGGTTTAATCTCATTGTCTGACCGACAATGTTTGCCGATTTTGTTCTGCCACCTTTAAGCAAACCCATTTTATACATGGTGTATAAAAGCTTTCTGTGAGAAGGTTTAAATCCGTCAATTTCCGGAATTGCTCTGGAGAGAATAACACTCATTGCATAAGGCATATAGTTTATCTCCAAAGTGTCGGTAATTTCCTGTTCAACTATATCACCGGCGCCTAAAATGTGGGTATTCTTCAAAAGTTCCTCATCTATGCCACCAGTGGCTTTTTTGGTGCTTTTTCTTTTAGCCAATGTTATTCCTCCTTTCTCAGCTTACATCGGTAAGCTCAATATATTTGTGACCGTTTTTAGCAATATGTTCTTTTCTTCCTGCAAGATTGTTGCCGAGAAGAAGTTCAAATTTTTCAGCTGTTTCCACAACATCACCCGGTTTTATCTGAATAAGTCGTCTTGTGTCAGGGTGCATTGTTGTAAGGCTCATCATATCTGCATCGTTTTCACCAAGACCTTTTGAACGCTGAATTGTATATTTTGCATTGCCGATTTGTGCAAGTGCTTCAGTCTTTTCTTTCTCGGTGTATGCAAACCAAGTTTGATCCTTACAGGTTATTTCATAAAGAGGTGATTCTGCAATATAAACTTTACCCTCGTTAATAAGAGTTGGCACAAGGCGGTAAATCATAGTGAGAATCAATGTCCTAATCTGAAATCCGTCAACATCAGCATCAGTACAAATAATAATTTTATTCCAGCGAAGGTTATCTAAATTAAAGTTTGATATTTCTTTTTTAGCCTTTGCTGACTTGGTTTTAACTTCAACTCCGCATCCGAGAACTTTCAATAAATCGGTAATGATTTCACTGTTGAAAATTCTGTCGTAATCCCACTTAAGACAGTTAAGAGTTTTACCTCTTACGGGAATAACTGCTTGGAATTCAGAGTCTCTTGCCTGTTTACATGAGCCAAGAGCTGAATCACCTTCCACGATGAAGAGCTCACGGCGACTTACATCTTTGCTTCTGCAATCAACAAACTTTTGCACTCTATTAGCCATATCAATGGAGGCGGTAAGATTTTTCTTAATGTTCAAACGAGTGGTTTCCGCCTTAACTCTGGAACGCATATTTATAAGAACCTGATCTGCAATTTTGTCTGCGTCCATTTTGTTTTCAATGAAGTAAATTTCAAGATTATGACGAAGAAACTCGATCATTGCTTCTTTTATAAACTTATTTGTGATTGCCTTCTTAGTCTGATTCATATAAGAAGTTGATGTTGAAAATGAAGATGAAACCAAAACAAGACAATCGGCGACATCTTGGAATTTGATTTTGGAGTCACTTTTTGTATACTTATTATTTTGCTTAATATAAGCATCAATTTGATACACCAAAGCGTTTTTCACCGCATCATCGGGAGAACCGCCAAACTCCAACCAGCTTGAATTGTGATAATACTCAATAAGCTGAACCTTGTTTGAAAAAGCAAGCGAAAAATTCATTTTAACTTTATAATCCGGCAAATCGTCTCTGTCACGACCTGTTCTCTCACCGGTCCAAGAGCAAACGGAAGTAAGGCTGTTTTCACCCACAATTTCCTTTACATAGTCGGATATACCGTTTTCGTAATAATAATCGAAATTTTCAAATCCACCCTTGACCTGGTTTTTAAGTTCAAAATGAACACCCTTGTTAACAATAGCCTGTCTCTTTAAAGTATCCTGATAATATTCAAGAGGAATATCTATTTCCGTGAAAACTTCCAAGTCAGGTTTCCAACGAATAGTTGTGCCCGTATCACCTTTTTTTCCGTAAGGCTCTTCTTTAAGACCGCCCACATTATATCCTTTTTCAAAATGTAAGGTATATTTATAACCGTCTCTTTTGATTTCCGCATCCATATATTCAGATGCAAACTGTGTGGCACAAAGGCCAAGACCGTTCAAGCCTAAAGAATACTCATAAGTACCACCGGTATTAGTTTCATACTTGCCACCGGCATACATTTCACAAAAAAGCAATTCCCAGTTATATCTTTCCTCATTTGAGTTATATCCTACGGGAATACCTCTTCCGAAGTCTTTAACTTCAATTGAACCATCAAGGAACTTAGTGACAACAATTCTGTTACCGTAGCCTTCCCTTGCTTCATCAATTGAGTTTGACAAAATTTCAAAAACAGAGTGTTGGCAACCGTCAATAGCGCTTGAACCGAAAATTACACCCGGTCTTAATCTGACTTTGTCCGGGCCTTTTAATGCTTTTATATCATCATTTGTATAAGATCTCTTTTTTGCCATGATTTCCTCCTGCTTTAAGACATAATTCACCATGATAAATTAAACATACATATTATTATATACCAAAAAATAAACATAAGTCAAGTATTGAAACCTAAGGAGTTTTTTCATACAATCAACACTTCTAACTTGATATTATGAAAAAATTATTGTATTATGAAATAAATGAATTTAAGGAGAATTTATTATGGTACACTATATCGAAAATGAATTTATAAAAATAGGTGTTAAAGAATTCGGTTGTGAACTAACGAGTTTTTATTCAAAAGAAGATAATTACGAATATTTATGGCAAGGTAATCCGGAGTTTTGGACAGGACAATCACCTATTCTTTTCCCCATAGTTGGAAGACTAATTGACGATAAGTATTTTATTGACGGAAAAGAATATACTATGCCAAAGCATGGATTTGCGAGAAAATCCAACTGGGAGTTTGTCGAAAAGAAAAATAATTCGATCGCATTTAAACTCTCCGAAACGGCTGATACTCTTAAAATCTACCCTTACTCTTTTGATCTGATTGTTACATTCGCTCTCAACGGAAAGAAACTCTCCGTCACACATACGGTGTTGAACAAAAATTCATCTGTTATGTATTTTTCCTTAGGGGCTCATCCTGCTTTTAACTGTAATTTAGGCGACAAATTGGTTTTTGATGTTGCAGAAACTCTCGAAACGGAAAAAATCGATTTAGTCAGATCTTTAAGACTTCCGGAAACAATGCCTGTACTTAATAATGAACGTGATATTATTATTACAGAAAACATATTTGATGAAGATGCTCTCATTCTTCACGGAATGAAATCAAAATGCATTACATTGTGCAGCGAAAGTAATCCGAAGAAAATCAAGTTTGATCTTGGAAATGCTCCCTACTTGGGAATTTGGGCTAAACCCGGTGCTCCATACGTCTGCATTGAGCCTTGGTGCGGTGTTAACGATTCTCAAGAAAGAAAAGTCGACTTTTCAGAGAAAGACGGAATCAATCTCATTCAACCAAACGGTCAATTTTCTTTCACATGGAGTGCTGAGTTGATTTAATAGTTCGGTCAGCCTTTGGCTGATAGCCCGACTAAACCGCCGGGCTCGGTCTGCCTCCGGCAGACAAAAAACTACGCGCCCACGACCGCGGGCGCTTCATCAAACCAAAAAGTCGGGATTCCCTCAAGGTTTCCCAACTTTTTATTTTTTAAATGCATTAAACAAAGGCAAACAAGATGAAAAGAATTTCTTATATGCTTCACAATAGTTTTCACTTGCCTTATCTCGTTTGCAACCGCCGCCACGACACAAAGGGTAATATCTGCATTTTTTACATTCATCTCTGATAACTAAACTTTCTTTGATGAAATTCTTTGCTTTTTCCCCTTCAGCCATGTTTTTCAGCGTGGTATCATTTATATTTCCCAACAGCCATTCGTCTGTGCAATAGAAATCGCATGGATAGATATTACCGTTACCCTCACAGACGAATTGGTGAGTGCAATGCCCCATCAAACCGCATTGCTCACATTTATCACCTAAAAACATGCGAACATAATTATCAAAAACTCTTATGCTCATATAGTTGCCTCTGACAAAGTCCTTAACATAAAGATTGAAAACTCTTATCAGATAGTTGGCATATTGCTCATTGGTCATATATAGTTCACTTTCGGTGCTATCACCAATAGGTCTCAAACAGGGAATGAACTGCAAATAATGGTAGCCGTTATCTCTGAAGAACTTATAAATTCTTTCTGCATTGTCAGCACAGTAGCCGGTCAAAACAGTTAAAATATTAAACTCCACATTATGCCGTCTTAATTTTCCGGCAGCATTTATTATTCTGTAATATGTATTTTGTCCCTTAGCATCGACTCGAAATTTGTTTCCTTTAAGATCACCGTCTAAACTTAGACCAACAAGGAATTTATTTTCATGGAAAAACTCTGCCCATTCATCAGTTACAAGTGTACCATTTGTCTGAATGGAATAGAATATTTCTGATTTTTTACTGTTATACTGTTTAACGGTTGCTGTAAAATATTTAAAAAAATCAATACCTGCAATCAAAGGTTCTCCACCTTGAAAAGCAAAGGCTATTGAACAGCCGTCTGCAAAGTCAATAGCCTTTCTTATTAAATTCAATGCGGTGCTATTTTCCATAACGCCAAAGGAGAAATCCTCTCGGTTGCTTGCAACATCACAATAAAAACAGTATTTGCATCTGAGATTGCATAAGCTCGATGCCGGTTTTATCATAATTGAAAGCGGAGGCATCAGTTAATAATTCCCCTTCTGTTCTCTTTAAAATTCTTCTGAATTTCATCAAGTTTCTCATGCATCTTATCTGAAATAGTCGGATAAACAGGTGTTCTGTTGTAGTTCTCACCTACATCATCTGTAAGAATATGAAGCCAGTTCTTACGATTCTTATCCCAGAAAGCTGAGTTATCATTCTGAATCTTATCAAAATATTTGAATGTTATATACTCATTGTCATTAAGCACATCATAATCATAATCAGTGTATTCGCTCTTAACTTCACTTGTCGGAACTGTATACTGAATAGCCTTAATGTCCTCACGCTTCATGTGGAGAATTGGGTGGTCTTCAGTGTGAATAACACTGTCATTTGAAAGAAGAGACACCATTGAAACACCATCAATTTCTCTGTCTGTCGGAAGATAGCCCTTTGTTCCACCGTTACCTGTAATTGAACACATATCAATAAGTGTTGGGAACAAGTCAACTAAAGTTGCGCTCTGCTTTCTTGTGCCTGACTCGAATAAGCCGTTGTTATTATCCCATCTCATCATAAACGGAACTTTCTGTCCGCCTTCGTATGCAAGGTACTTACCACCACGAAGTTCACCGACAGAACCTTCAAGAGCCGGGCCGTTATCACTTGTGAACACAATAATTGTATCTTCAAGCACGCCTAAATCTTCAAGTGTATTAAATAACTGACCTAAGTATGTATCAAACTCTGTTACACAGTCAACATAAGTACCCATACCGCTGACACCGTCAAAGTCATCGCCTGCATAAACCGGAGCATGAGGCCATGGTGAGGTGTAATAAGCGAAGAATGGTTCATCACCGTTTGTAACTTTATCGGTAACCCACTGAGTAATTTCATCATGAATCCACTTTGTTGCCTGTGACTGATCTTTAAGTTCATCAGTTCCGTGAACAATTTCATATTCGCCATTTTCTTCGATAACATGATAGAACGGAGTCATATCGTTAACATGATGGCTACCATAGAAATAGTCAAATCCCTGATTTGTTGGAAGATACTCACCATAGTCACCTAAGTGCCACTTGCCGAAACAGCCAGTTGCATAACCTGCATTTTGGAATACTTCGGCAATGGTGATTTCATCACCTAACATACCGTCAACATTTGCACCAAGTTCAACTGAGTTGAAAACTCTTGTCTGAGCAAACGGAGTATATGTTGAAATTGTCGGATAAATAACATTATCAGCATAACCACGGTAAGGATATCTACCGGTAAGGCAAGCAAAACGAGCCGGTGAGCATACTGAATAGCTTGAATAGAAATTCTCAAAATTCAAACCGTTTTCACCGATTGAGTCAATATTCGGTGTGTCATAAATAGCACCGTTAAGAGATACGTCACCGTAGCCCAAGTCGTCCATGAGAATAACAAGAACATTAGGGCTGTCAGTTGCTGCTTCATCAACACCCTTAAGATAATCGTCATGGCCTTTCCAAAGTCTGTCTGCAACCGGCTTTGTTCTCATATTCATTGAAAGAATATAGAAAACAGAAGTACCCATAAGAAGAACACTCATCAGACCGGAAAGAGCTTTCTTTGCTGTATCTTTCTTAAAAGTCTTTTTAGCAATGAAGAAAAGTCCCCAAAGAGTTAAAGCTGTGGGTAATATAAGTAAGAGGTTACCCAGTAATCTTGTGAAGAAATTGCCTTCTCCTGCAAAAAGAGGATTATCAACTGAAGTCCAGCCTGCAAGACCGGTTGAGAATGCACCAAAACCGGCATCTGCACCCCAAATAATATGGAATATTACCATACCGATACTTGAAAATGCGTAACCGAAAATCATCGGTGCGTAAACTTTCTTTTTAGCAATTAATGAAACTGCGATAACTGCTGAAAGAATAGCACAGTAACCGGCAGAAACAATTGTTAAAAAGTTAAGTCTTGTAATAAGCTGAACCAGCATTATCACAAATCCGATAACCATAAGAATTATCGGAAATACTTTTTTTGATGTGTCTAATTTGATTTCCTTTTTCATGTCGTTTCCTTCCATCCTGAATTTTTTATTTTAATTAAATATAAGACCTAATAAACCGTAACTGAATGCGGCCATTATTATACCTGCCACAAGAACACCTAAGCAGATAATAGGAAATGCTTTTTTAATGCGAAGATCAAACAGATCCGCAAGTAAAGCACCTGTCCACGCTCCTGTTCCCGGCAAAGGTATGGCAACAAAAGCAAGCAGGCCCCATTCTTGGTATTTTTTCACCTTATCGCCCTTGGCTCTTGTTCTCCGTTCGATGCCATCGATGATTTTCTCAAAAACTTTAAATTTCTTCAAAAAAGCAAAGATATATCTGATAAACAGCAAAATAAACGGCACCGGAAGTATATTACCAATAAAGCAGATAACAAAGGCTTTAACTAAATCAAGCCCCAAAAGCTTTGCTGCAATCATTCCTCCCCTGAGTTCAAGGACGGGAAGCATCGAAAGCAAAAAAACTATTACTTCTTCCGGAAGTTTACCGTTAAATAACTCAACAAAATATTCGGCAATTTGTTCTGTCATAGCATACCTCACGCAATATTATTTGCAGTTATAAAACTCATTGCTTTTCTTAAAATATTCTTGTCATTCTCAAATTTCAGCATACTCATGGCATTGCGAAAATCAGTCCAGATATATTCCTCGATTTCCTCCTCTTGCATCGTTACTTTTTGGTTTTCACTTCTGCCGAGGAAAATCACAACTGCTTTTTCGACCTTGCCTTGAATAGTATATTCACTTTTACAGCTAAAACCGTCAATTAGGCTAATGTCAAGACCGGTTTCCTCTTTGGTTTCTCTGATTGCAGTTTCCTCTTGAGTTTCACCCGGCTCAATATGACCTTTCGGAAATCCCCAATGGGCACTCCGTCTGTTCCTTATAAGCAACACTTTTCTGTCACTTTCGCTTCCACTGAAAACAACGGCTCCACATGAGCGCTCATACAAACATTCAAGATCATAACTGTTATTTCTCTCAGCAAAAGCTATTGCAGGCTTAATATCATTAATAATAAAGCGAGTGCTTTTCGGTGCAACCACCCAAACAACACCTCTCCCACCATGTCTTCTGATTATTGCAATAACTCTGCCATCAAAATTTCTTACAGGACGGTTAATCCCCATAATATATGCACCCTGAACAGAGGTCTTTTCACGACTATATCCCTCAACAATGCCGAAGTTGAGCTTATACTCATATCCAAACCGCCTGTTTATCGAATGCATGGGTGCGGTAACCTTCACCCTCACATATTTTCCAAGCATAAAATATTCACCTTTTTCCATAAAAGACAATCTGTCGTGTGACAAATACCCGATATACATCGGTTTAAAGGCTGTCATCAGATTGCCTTTAAAACAAACTATGGAGTTATTATACTAATAAACTAAAGCAATTACAAGATAATTTTCGAAAAAAAGTAAGTTTTTTCGAAAGCCAATTTAATAAAAAGGGTGTAGATTTGTTATAAATGATGCGACAATTATAATAAATATTTATAAATTTCAATATATATGTATTGTTTATTTACAAATTTCTGATATAATATTTTGGCAATATTTTATGCATTAGGGTAAGTATTTTAGAAAGGTTTTACCGAAGGGTAATTAGGATATTAGATGACAAAACTCTATTCAGCTTATATCAATTCATATAAGTTAGATCATATAAAAGATAAAGAATATTTTGAGATAGTTGAAGACTTATATTTTTCTCCACAGGTTCAAAGCTTGATGCAATATGAACAGCATTTTGAAATTAACAGATTTCAGCATATCACAAGCGTTTCCTATCTCAGCTACAAAATATCAAAGAAACTCCACTGGGATTACAGACGAGTAACCAGAGGGGCTTTATTACACGATTTATTCTATTATGATTGGCGCGACGGCAACGGAGATTGGCACAGACCTCACGGCTATAAACACCCTGTTTTCGCCATGCATAATGCAGTTGAATTAAACGAAGATATAAGCGAAATGGAAAAGGACATGATCAAATGCCACATGTTCCCTTTAACATTAAATCTTCCGAAACATAAAGAGGGTTACATTTTGATATTTGCCGATAAATATTGTGCTAACAGAGAGGTACTTTATTCATTTAGCAAAAGCTATAAGAGAAAATTCGATAAATTAACAAAAGGATAATCGCTATGACATTACAGACCGTTTTTACATATATTTTATATTTCTTTTTTTACAGTGCTGCCGGATGGCTTGGCGAAAGTATTTATTGCTCTATCGGTGAGCGAAAAATTATAAATCGCGGCTTTCTTGTCGGCCCTATGTGTCCGATTTACGGAACAGGAGCAATGGTAATGGCAGTTTTGCTTTACAATCCGTTCCGTGATAAACCTATTCTTGTATTTCTTTTCGGTATGATACTTTGTGATATAGTCGAATATGTCACCAGTTATCTTATGGAAAAACTGTTTAATGCAAGATGGTGGGATTACAAAGATGAACTTTTAAATATAAAGGGCAGAATTTGTTTTAAACATACTCTTTATTGGGGTGTCGGTTCTTTGCTTTTTGTAAGATTTGTTCATCCGAAAATAATCGGTCTTTTCGATAAAATTCCTGACAATTATATTGTTCCAACGGTTTGTGGCATACTTGTTATATTTATTATTGATGTTATTTACTCCGGAATTCGTGCAGCCGGAGTACAGAAACTCAAAAATAAAATCAATGAACTCAAAACACTTGTCACAGAAAATACACAAGATGCCATTGATGTTATTGACTCAGCTTACTTCATAGTTAAGGAAGGAGCTGAAAACAAATACAAAACTGTAGTTAATAACATTGAAAGCATATATGACAATATTAACCAAAACATAGACAAGGGTAATGATAAGATAAACACGGCACGAGAAGAAATTATTATACAGGCAGAATTTTTCATATCTGTATTTGAAGAAAAAGTTTTAAGAAGAACTAAACTTGACAAAGCAACTTTAGAATTCAATAAATTGATGAAAAAGTATAAAAATATATACAAGTTGAATTTCAAAAAACCGAAAGAAATCATTGCGGATATAGCGAAAATTATTGAGGATATTAAAACTAGCGAAAATGATTAAGGAGGACAAAAAAATGAATGGCAGTGCGGTAAGAAAGACAGATATCCGAATCAAAAAGACTTATGACAAACTGTATGCAGCTTTTTTTGAACTTTTAGCTGAAAAGCCATTTTCTTCAATAAGTATCTTAGATATATGCGAAAAAGCTAACATACATAGAGCCACTTTTTATAAACACTTCGTAGATAAGCAGGATTTTATCAGCTTTTGCTGTAACAGATTATTGGACACATTGGATCTTACGAATGATGTAAATCTTCTTGATGAGAGCGATGAGTCAAAAACAATGTATATCAGTATATGCCGCAAAGTTATAAATTTTGTTTATGAAAACAAGAGCTTTATCGCTGATATCACATCATCGCCGGGAGCTCACATATTCGCTGAATCGTTCCTTAACTCATTCACAGATATGTTTGAAAAACGACTTAACAAAGTTGTTCAAAACGGTGGAACAATACTCTCCCCTATTCCTATGCTTTCAACATTTTATGCAGGCGGTATTGTTTCGCTCCTTAAATGGTGGGTGCTTGACGGTGAAAAGTATACAAAAGATGATATACTAAGATTTGCTGTTGCAAGATTTTCAGAAGCAGAAAATACTTTTATCCAAAACAAAAATAAAAACTCTTGACAAGCATCAACATAGGTGTTAAACTACACCTATGTTGATTTTTTATCAACAAATATATACAGAGTAGATTTGTATGCGTTAAGTTTCATCTGAACGGGGAGTTGTCGGATGACCGAAAAGACACAGTCTTGCGGTATACAAATCGCATCCCGCTGAATAATATTCGAGTTCTGTCTCCTATTATGCAGTGGGCATAAAGGAGTCTTTTTTATGCCTAAAAAAACATCGAACACAAACTCAAAATTAGTTAACCCGGCAATAATTGCCATGTTAACAGCGCTTTATGTTGTCCTTAATCGGTTCGCATCAGTCAGCGCATGGAACATTAACATTGGTTTTTCATTCATTGCAACAGTAGCCGGAGCCGGTCTGTTAGGAATGGGCGGAGGTATGCTTGTTGGTGGTCTTGGAGATTTTATCGGAGCCATACTATTCCCTAAGGGAGCTTATTTTCCCGGTTTCACCCTGTGTGCCGCATTAGTCGGACTGATTTATGGGGCAATGATCCGTAAAAAGCAGACCGTACTTTTCACAACAACGGCAGCAATTCTTTCACAAACCGTGACAAGTTTATTATTGAATTCACTTTGGATCACAATTCTTTACGGTGCCGAATATAAAGCAACTCTTATTTCAAGATTGCCTCAATATTTCCTAATGACTGCCGTTCAAATTGTTATTTCGCCTATGATTCTTAAGGTTTGTCAAAAGCTGAAAAAAGAAATTCAGAAGTAACATTGAGTAACAGAAGTCAGCCTTCGGCTGACAGCCCGACTATACCGCCGGGCTCAGTCTGCCTCCGGCAAACTAAAAATTACGCGCCCACGACTGCGGGCGCTCCTCTACTCCCAAAACACAGGGGCTGTCACTAAAAGACAGCCCCTTAATTTATTATTTAGATAACTTGAATTCGTTGAATGTTTCCACAACTTCATCATCAGGTTTCTTTGTAAGTAAGCTCACAATAACAATGACAGCAACGGCAATAAGGAATGCAGGCAACAACTCATAAATGTCAAGCACTGTTCCCGCAAACTTCGTTCTTATAACAAACTTCCAAACGAAAACAGTTGCACCACCGGCAAGCATACCGGAAATTGCACCATATTTATTTGCTCGCTTCCAGAAAAGTGCAATAAGGACAACCGGTCCGAAAGCAGCGCCAAATCCTGCCCATGCAAATGAAACTATATCAAAAACCGAAGAGTCCGGATCAAGTGCAAGGAAAACAGCAATAACAGAAATAACCACAACTGATGCTCTTGCAAGTAACATTACAGTCTTTTCTTTAAGATTAAGTTTAAATGTATCAATAAGAATATCACGAGTTACACTTGATGATGCAGCAATAAGCTGTGAGTCAGCTGTTGACATAGTTGATGCAAGAATACCCGAAAGGAAAATACCGGCAACAAATGACGGAATATAACCACGAGTTGCAATAAATCCTGAAATATCAACAATAATAGTTTCGGCATCAGATGAGCTGGCATAAGGGCCAACTATCCCCTCTTTCATAAGACTATATCCAACTATGCCGATAAGAACAGCACAGAACATGGATATAAACACCCAAACTGTTGCAACTCGTCGTGAAACTTTAAGCTTTGACGGTTCGTCAATAGCCATAAATCTAAGAAGAATGTGAGGCATACCAAAATATCCCAAACCCCAAGCGATAGTCGATGCTATTGTCAGGGGTGTAAAACTTTCCGTTGTGCCTGTAGCTACATCAAAGCCTTGGAAAATATTTAAATAGCCATCCAAATTGCGAACATTCTCAATAACAGTATCAAAGCCGCCAATTACGCCTTCGCTTAAACAGAGTATAACGAAAAGAGCAATGGACATAATAATACTTTGAACTAAATCCGTTGTTGAGGCCGCAAGAAATCCGCCTAATGTGCAATAAATAACAATAACTGCTGCGCTTATTACCATGGCAGTTACATATTTCATTCCGAAAATGCTTGAAAAAAGTTTACCGCAAGCTGCAAAACCCGATGCTGTATACGGAACAAAGAACACAATAATTATTACAGCAGAAATCAGCGACAAAATGTTTTTCTTATCACCGAATCTCTTTGAGAAAAACTCCGGCAATGTTACAGCATTGATTTTTTCCGTATAACTTCTTAATGGTTTGGCAACAATAAGCCAGTTAACATAAGTGCCTATTCCTAACCCCAAAGCTGTCCAAACCGCCTCTGGCAATCCTTTCATTAAAGCGACTGCCGGAAGCCCCATAAGTAACCAGCCACTCATATCAGATGCTTCAGCGCTCATTGCTGTAACATAAGGGCCTAATTTTCTGCCACCGAGATAAAAGTCATCTGTAGTCTTGTTTTCTTTTGATGTCTTAAAGCCAATGAGTAACATACCCCCCAAGTATATTGCTATTGCTAAGGCGATTATCCAATTCATTTGATATTCCTCCATTTTACACTTTAGTGTATTATAGCACAAAAGCATTTAGACTTCAATAGTAATATAATAAATTTTCCAAATTTGGTTTATTGTTGGTGCTTTTGTTAAATCATTGTAAAATGCCTTGTTAATAAATAGATAATATGTTAAGATTATAGCAAAAATGGTGGTGATATGATGAAAAAAATAATTATTGCAGATGACGAAATGCGTATTCGCAAATTAGTCGGTGACTTTTTACGAAATGAAGGTTATGAACCTATTGAAGCTGAAGACGGTCAACAAGCACTCGATATTTTTCAAGCAGACAGTTCAGATATTGCAATGCTCATTCTTGATATTATGATGCCCGAATATAACGGTTGGGAAGTTTGCAGAAAAATCAGAGAGACTTCTGATGTGCCGATTATTCTTCTCACGGCGAGAAGCGAAGAATTTGATGAACTTACCGGTTATGAAGCAGGCGCTGATGATTATGTTACCAAACCGTTCAGCCCCAGCGTACTTATGAAAAGAGTCGCAGCTATTCTTAGAAGATCAGACAGTTCTCACACTTCAAGAAACGGAAAGGCTGTTTGCAATCTTGTTATTAACGAAGAGGCTCACGAAGTTCATCTCAATGGTGTTGAATTGGAATTAACCCTTAAAGAATATAATATTCTTCAAAAGCTCATGGAAAATCCCGGTCGTGTTTACAGCCGAGAGCAACTTCTTGACAGCATTTGGGGATATGATTATGTCGGAGATGTCAGAACTGTTGACTCTCATGTTGCAAGACTTCGCACAAAACTTGGAAATTGGGGCAACGAACACTTAAAGACAGTTTACGGTATCGGATATAAAATCGAGGACAGCGTAAATGAGTAAGCTGTTAAAAATAATCAAGACTCCCTTCGGTATTCATAATCGATTTTTGTCTTTGACTGTGGCAGCAATTCTGCTTTTTTCTTCGATGGGTTTAATTATAAATCACTTTTGGACAACGGAATTATTTATGACGGTTTCAAAACAAGATATGTTTGATATTGCTGAAGAAATTAAAACATACGACTTAATGAGCACATCGTTTTATCAAAACATTGCTCAGCTGGAAACCACAACTAATGCTTATATCGAGATATATTTGTTACCGGATATTATCATTTATTCAACCAAGTCAAACAACTTTTTATATGACAACGATTCAGCCGTTGCACCGGAGCCGAAAGAAAAGTATCTTCGTATTCTGCAAACGCCTGAAATCAACGAGGACGGCTCATTTTTTGATATTAAGCAAGAAATACGAGGAACAGCAAAATACTTGGTTTATAATTCAGTTATAAGTGATGAATATGCGATAAAGATATATCAATCTTTAGATGTTATCGAAAGTAATGCAAAGCTGTTCAAAAGTTTCAACTCGCTTCTATGTGCCATAATTCTCATTATTTTAACGGCATTTCTTGTAATTTATGAAATCATGATCGCTAACCCCTTGGTTATCATAAATGATTGCACAAAAGAACTTGCAAATTTGAACTTTAATGTTAAGTGCCCCAAGGCTAGTGTTACGGAACTTGATGAGTTGGGTAATAATATTAATTATCTGTCAAGCACTTTGGATATGGCGCTTTTTGATCTTCAAGAGAAAAATAAGCAACTTAAAACCGATATTGAAAAAGAGCAACAGTTAGATAAAGCTAGAACTCAGTTTATTTCAAATGCGTCACACGAACTTAAGACACCGATTTCTATTATTCAAGGATATGCGGAAGGCTTGAAGTTGGGCATTGGTAACAAAGAGAGCGCTGAAGAATACTGTGACATTATCATGGAAGAAAGTCACAAAATGAACACTTTGGTTATTCGTATGCTTGAAATTTGCCAATATGAAAGCGGTGGATACAAGCTGGTATCTCAAAAGTTTAATATAAATTCGGCTATCACTAGTTATCTTAAAACAAGAATCAGACTTTTAAGAGAAGACGGAATAACACTTAGCATCAACATCAATCCCAATTATTTTGGCTATGGTGATATAAGCAAAATCGAAACTATCATCAATAACTATGTTTCAAATGCAATAAGTCACATAGACAATGAAAAACTGATAGTTATTAACTGTCAGCCTGTTGGTAACAAATACAGGGTTTATGTATTCAATACAGGTAACACCATTGCTGATGAGGATTTCCAAAATATTTGGTCAAGTTTCTATCGTGCCGATAAATCTCACAGCAGAGCCAGTGGTAGATTTGGATTGGGACTTTCTTTTGTTAAGTATATACAAGAACTTCACGGCAACGATTACGGCGTAGTCAATAGAGAAAACGGCGTAGCTTTCTGGTTCGATATCAGCAAATCGAACGAATTGTCAGATGATGACTAAAAAGTAAAAAAGTGATGCAAAACAGTGAAGTTTGCATCGCTTTTTTTATGGAGCGCCCGCGGTCGTGGGCGCGGAATATTAAGTCTGCCGGAGGCAGACCGAGCCCGGCGGTATAGTCGGGCTGTCAGCCGCAGGCTGACCCACAAACTGAATTTGATGAAAGACTTAAGTCGGTTCCTCACTATTCGTGGTTTTATAACACAAAAAGGCTGTAAAAACTTGCGTTTTTACAGCCTTTTAAAATTTAGTCAATGTCAATATCGTCAACTTCTACATCATCATTAGCTAAATTATATTCATCTTCAGTTCTCTTTCTAAAGAAGATATAACCTGCTGATGCTCCAAAAGAGAGAAGAACAATTGGTGTTGCAACATACTCAGGATTTTCTTTAACCGTCTGAGCAAGACTTTTATCAAGAACCTGAATTGTTGTTTGCTCCTCAGCTTTTGTTGTTGAAAGCGCATTTGCATTGTTGATTATATTATTGTTTTCATCTGTCGGATAAGTCTCAAACTTACTGCCGGAATCAGTTGCCCCGTTGATTGCATAAGTTGTATGATTGCTGCTTGATCCTTCAGTTTTTGTTGTGTTAGGCAATGTGGGAAGGTCAAAACCAGCAAGATAATTGTCAGCTGAACCTGAAAGAGAACCAAGAACGCTGTTTACAGGATCGCCAACATCAATGCTTAAGTTACCATTAATATCTGATGCATTTGAATCCTTGACAATGTTAAATGTATATGAAGCTTTATCACTTCTTACACCATCATCATAGGTAATATCAACTATTACCTTTGTTACAGTTCCTTCAATAAGAGCAACATCAACTGTTGTTGTGTTGTCAACAAGTTCACCATTAATATATGTCTTTGCATTCTCAGCATTTCCGTCAACTAACTGATTTGCAACAAGATAAGTTGTAAACCAAATCTTTTCGTTTTCGGGAGTTACATGAACTTCATATTTATAAATATCTGTATAGAACTCATTTTCTAAATCAAAGAAACCTTCGGCTTTTGCTTTTTCAAAAAGACTTGAGCTTGACTCGTTTTTGCTGTAACTAACACTTACATCATCTAACATAGCCTTTAAAACAAGCACCGGAACCTTTGTCTCTCTCTCGCTGCTTAAAAGAGCAGCTCTGAGAAGAAGAGGATCAATCATAACTTCATACTTGTTTGTAAGGATAGATGCGTAATATGCATAAGTCACATATTCCTGCTGTTCTTTGCTAATAGAACCATAAGGAACATCAACCGGAACACTGTAACCTGCATTATCAGCAGCAGCCAATCGAATCCAATAATAAACCTCAGATTCAGTTGGGTTTTCGCTTACAGGAAACTTCTCTTCATCTAAAACATAATCTTCAGCAAAAAGATATGCGAATGTAGAAAGAGAATCAACTGTTGCGGGAACTTCCATTTTGCAAACCTTTGAAAGAATTGCAACAATTGCACCTTCAACTGTTGTGCCTCTTGGAATATCTATCTGCTCATCAAGAATTGCACTATATAAATCAGTTCTCAATGAAACGTAAACCAAAGCTGTGTAAATCTGAGTTAAATCACTTTCAACGAAAGGATACACGATTCCGTGCTCCTCATTATACTTACGCATGTCAGTGTTATTTTCTTTAATAACACCGGTAGCAATAAGTGTATAATACATGGTTCTTAAGCTGGTCACAAATGTGCTTTCAAGAACTTCTTCTGATGCGTTAAATAAACTTGTGTAATTGTTACACTCTTCGATAAACTCATCAAGAGTATGACTATATGGATCATCGGTTAAAGGAATCAATGTAAGCGGGGTTACCGATGAGGAACTGTCTCTTATAACGATATCATCTGCCCAAGCATAATTGAAGTTTTCAAGCGGTACATATACCTTCGTCTGACCCGGCGTTGTTTTCGGCTGACCATCAACATAATAAACCGAAGCCGATGACACGAATGATCCGCAACAAACAGATATAAGCATCACAAAAAGAAGTATGAAGCTAAATATTTTTTTGCTTTTCACAGTGACACCCCCATATATAGACACAAAAATAGTCATTAAACATAAAATAACACATATATAATACAACGAAACTAATTTAATGTCAAGGAAAAATTGTTTTTATTTTCCCTAAACAAAAGTTTTTAAGAAAGTTTTTAGAATTGATATTATCTCATCGATGCATAGTCTTCTATACCGCAATATATTGCATAAGCAAAAAGTTCCTGATAAGCCGCATCGGTTAAAAATGCGCACTCATAATTGTTTGATATATAACCGGTTTCAATAAGCACTGATGGGTAGTATTCGCTTCTCGTCACATAGAAAGGATAGAATGATATTCCGTCATCTAACTCACTTAGCATATCTGAATTACTTTGATAACAATAAGTCTTATATGCAGTCAACAATCGGTTATGTATACACTGCGCAAGTGGCATTGAGAATGATGTATAATAATAAGTCCCTGTGCCACTCATACTCTTATCTACGGAAGAATTAAGATGTATACTTATAAACAAATCCGGATCGACTTGTTCAGCCATAAGTCGCCTATCTTTAAGATCAACGGTTTTGTCAGTTGTTCGTGTCATATAAACCGTTGCACCGTTTTGCATGAGATAATTGGCAAGATAGTTGGAAATTCTTAATGTTTGATGAGACTCATACACCGTACCGTTCATACCTAATGCGCCCGGATCTTTTCCACCATGCCCCGGATCAATGACTATTACCATGTCCGAAAGAGTTTTTCCTCTCTCTTTAAAGCTGATTTCAAGATGTCCCATCTCATCATATTTCATGTTATATCCATAGAAAGCGCCCTGTTTCTTGAGATAACATCTCAAAACAGAATACTCTCCCTCATTTATCCATTCGGCTTTAGATACAACTTCACTATCACCAACATCAACACTTCCGGTTCCCTGTGAGGTATAATAGAAAAGAAAATCAACAATGCTTACTGTATAGTTGCGGATATTAAACGGCTTATTCTCGTAACCGGCATAATAATCCTGATTATAATAATTTACCGAATACGGAACGCACCAAGTAGTGGCAAGTTTGATTTTAAGTCCATTGTCATAAGTTGATGACAAAACTTCCATTTGATTTAAAGGAAGATTATAACCATTGGGAATAAATGCGACATCATCTTTAACAATTCTTCTACCGGATGAAAGATTATACATTTCGAATGTGTCTCCGTCACCGTTAGTATAGGACGACTCCCCTGTTACATAATCAATCGTGCCTTGAGTCCAGCAGTTATAATTGGGATTATAATAAGAAGAATTGTCATTCATAGATCTTATTTCAGCCGTTGTCTTGGTAACAATTACGAAATCGGATTTCCCGCTTACTGAATTATATGTATATGGAGTTAGGTTTTTTGCATTAACACTGACCGTCGGTCTCTGTATACTTGTCTGCGGAAGAGTTTGTTGCTGATTTTCGGAGGTTTCCTGCTGCTTTTTAGCGTTAACATATATGCTCCCTGCGGTATAAGTCTTCACTTTATCTCCAACAGTAGCTTCGATTGTAAGTATTCCTAAATTCTGTTTCGTATTCTTACTTTCCGGCAACTTGTAACTACAAGAAAATATTGTATACTCACCATATTGTTCTTGAACTGAAGTCATTTTAATTCTCTTATTGCCGATAATCGCATATAATTCTGCCTCAAAATACGCTCCGGCATTGATTTTTATTGTTTCCCCATCACTAAAATAAGCATCTTCACTTGGCGAAATAAAGGTTACATAGTCCCCTTCAAACTCTTTAGTACATACAACTGTGTGCTTTATCTTATTTCCGTTTTGTTCAATTGTGACAATATTCTTTCCGTGTCTGAGATTTACTTGAATATCACAAACATCATTTTCCACAATGCCGTAATCAGATCCGTTAATATATATAGGATACCTGTCGGAACAGCTTATCTTAAATTTAAAGACTTCATCATCTGTCTCGGATTTCTTTTCATCTAATCCGATAAAGCTGATTTCAGTTAAAGTCTTGTCAGTATCAATGCCGTTCTTTATGTATTCGACAACAGTGGAAACGCTGTTTTCACGATCAGCAATAAAATCTCTTAATGAATAAAAGGATCTTCCGAATAATTTTGAACACTTGTCGGTTATCATAACCTGTTTCAGAAGTTCATTTGCGTTTTTATAATATGAATCATTGCAAATTTTGTCACATCTGAAGTCCACAACAAGACCAACAGCAGTATCGCTTAAAATTTCATTTACATTGCTGATATACTTGTCCAATTCATCATTGCTTTTATCTGTCACCAATATGCAATAACTCATATATTTTTTATCAAAAACTATATCCTTGATATTGTTATCATTTTTAAAATGAGCATAAACAACAGCTGCAGCATTATTTTCGCTGACAATTTTTGTTATATCACCAAGTCTTTTGTTGACAGTCTTTCCGCTGTATTTTTCACAGCCGTAAACAATAACGCCTTCACAACCGGATTTTTTAACGATTTGAGAAATCACACTGTTATAGTTCATTATATCAACGCATACAACAGCATTAAGACCCGATGTCTTAATCTTACTTACTGCATCGGCAAGTTTTTCAATTTCCGTCGATGAAACAGTCACATCTTTTTTAAAGACAGAATACTTTATATTCTTCTTATATTTAACCTTATACTTACTTTCAGTGATTACATTGGGTTTGAGATTAACAGTGTCAAAACAGTATTCATTGAGTGAATTGATAATATTATCAGAAATATCGCCACTGTAATCAATGTCCTCATTTAACCAAATTGCGTTGGAAACTGATTTAGCTTTCTCTTTCACCTCATAAATTTTATCGTCATGATCCGATACATGACCGAAAAACACAAATGCAAGAACAGCTGCAATCAAAAATACGACTGCAGCAACAATTATTTTCACCAGCTTTTTTCTCCCTAAATTCATTTTTTCATTTCCTCTGCTTTCCTGATGATAAATTTATTATATTACACTTTTAATGTTGATTATTTCGTTATTTTTTAAATTACTGTTACTAAAGATGTAATTATATGAAAAAAACACAAATCCGTCAAGTTCATTACCCCTCACACACTCAATCTGCTTCTTAATTATATCACTGTTTTCCTGCCATTCGCTTTTTCCTGCGCCTGCATACTTATCCTCAGTGTTGGCTTTATAAACCGCAAGACCGGCAACAAGCTTCACATGGGAGTCTTGACAAATATCTTTCCAATTCTTTAACGTCTTTTCAAAAGGCATAGATGAATTTTCAAATCCGTAATATAGCTGTGGGATAATCATATCCGCAAAGCCTTCACATTTGCACCAAAGTTTTATGTCGGCATAACAGGAGTTATAATTCTTATCAATATCTCCTCCGGGACTGATGCTGAACACGCATTCACTATTACTCTCTTTAACAATTGAATAAATGGAAGAAACCAATACATTCACATTTTCTCTCCGCCAATCCTCAAGAGAAAGAACTCCGTCTTGCGAACGATAAACCGAATAATCATATTCATCAAAACTTTCATCTGTTGTTGGGAAGAAATAGTCGTCAATATGTATGCCGTCAACCTGATAATTCTCCACAATTTCTCTGACTCCATTCAAGATCAGCCGTCTGCCGTCCAATGAGGAAGGTTTAATATAGGTAAAACTTTCACCTGTGCTTATATCAACAGTGGAAATATAGTTAAAAATAGGGTTATTAATATCATATTCTTCCGATGAAGAAATTCGGTAAGGGTTTATCCATGCATGAATTTTTAATCCTGATTTATGGGCTGTTTTTACGATTATATCAAGAGCATCAAATTTAAGCTGTCCGTTGTGACAGTAACCCTTATTTGATGCAAAATATTTTGATGGATATATGCTGTCGCAATTCCCTCTGACTTGAACAAAAATATTATTGATCTTAAAATCAGCAATTTCTTTAAACACAGATAAAATATAATTTTCGTATTCATCTGCCGTTGTATATGATTTAGGAGCAATCTCATATATGGGTATCCACAGACCGACAAACTCTTCATTTGATAAATTGTTTTCTTTGTCCGTATTCTCGGTTTTATCTGTTATTTCCGTGTTTTGTGAAGATGTGAAATTTGATTTATTTTCATAATTTTCTTCTTTTATACCGCAAGCCGTCAGCAACATCAATGCAATAACCGCACAAAAAAATCGTTTCATCTCATTTTCTCCTATTGACAAGATTTGATTTTCATAATAAGATAGACATAGATTTTTGAATATATGCATATATATTTTCACTATTTCTCCGCTTTATTTGACTACGGTAATGCGGACAACCATTAACTCCAGTAGTCAGAAAGGTTTTGAAAAACTCTTATGGCGATCAATACTATCATAAAAAATAAAACAGAAGATTTAGGAAAATCAAATGAAATTGTTTGTCCCAAGTGTCAAAAATTGACTTTCATGCAATTATTTGCAAGTTATGACTTAGACAACTATCTTGCAATGCTACTCAAGAAAACCGATGATTTTAATTTTGCCGTCTGTCCACTTTGCTCATCTGTGTTTAAGATTGATGACACTTTTGTGCCGGGTACAAGTCAGCTTTTAACTGAATACCACTTGACACCTATTTCAAAAAATTGATCATGGACAGACAAATAATACATTGCTTGTTATTATACTATATTTTGATTAGCCTGACAACATGTATAATAACTATAATTGATAAGTCGAGAGCCAAAAATAAAGGTTGGAGAACACCGGAAAACACCTTGATCACATTAGCAATCTTCGGCGGCGCATTGTCAGAATATATAACTATGAAAATCATAAGACACAAGACCCGCCACAATAAATTTATGATCGGTTTACCACTTATTATGACAGCACATCTGATTATAATCGGCGTTGCCGTATACTTTTTTTATTTTAAATAAAGCACCTCAAATGTTAGACGAATTTCTAACACTTGAGGTGCTTTTTACTAAATTTTACTTTTTGTTATATCTTTCGTTCTTTTCTTTTTCAACTGCTCTTGAAAAGAAACGCACATCATCGCTTGTAACGACTGCTGCATCTAAAAGATTTACATCAATATTTGATAAAAACTCACTTAAATTAGCGGCAGTGTTAATATCGTTTCGTGACGGAGCACTTATCCCCGATGGATGATTATGAACCAAAATAACATTGGACGAATTGTTTTGAATTACAGAAGCCGCAACTTTTTTATTATCGATCTCAACACTTCCGGCGTTTCCTTCATCTAACCAAGAATAATTTAAAAACTTAAGTTGTGTATCAAAGTGCATAATCATAGCCTTTTCGTTGACAGCATCAAGATATTGAGCCAAAAGAAATCCTTTCAAAGCTTCAGTATCTTCATAATAAAAAGTTGAACTACCTTTTCTGAGACTATATCTCTTAAATACAGGTAAAAACATAGTCAAATAAGTTGCAACATGCTCCCCTACACCTTTTACAGTAAGCAATTCGCTTTTACTTGCTGTTAAAACACGATCAAATGATCCGAACTTTTCAAGAAGTCTGTGAGCCAAAGGATTGGTGTCGCCTTGCGGTACTGCGAAAAACAGCATCATTTCAAGCAGATTAACATCGTGCATATTATCTGCACCGGTTTTTTCAAAAGTCTCTTTTACTCTCTTTCTGTGATCCTTATGTATGTTATCAGACATAAAATAAACCTCACACTTCAGTAATATATATGATTATAAAATAACATTAAAGGAAATGCAACAATTTATTCAATATTTTTAAATAAATCTACGATTTTAACAATAAAAAAATGACACACTTAAAGCATTAGAAGAGCAATTTTCTGATAAAGAAAAAACAAGGCACTTCCAAAGAAGTGCCTTGTTTGGTGCGAGAGACGGGACTTGAACCCGTACGAGCTGCCCCACACGCCCCTCAAACGTGCGCGTCTGCCGATTCCGCCACTCTCGCAAGTGCTTGTGTAGTATATCAAAAAAATATCCACATGTCAAGACAAAAATGAAATTTTTTCTATTTTTTTCGATAAGTTGATTTTAACTATTTTCAAAGTAAGTTTCACCGAGAAACTCACTTTGAAAATAGAGTTCTTTATTTTTACACCTCATAGGTTTTATCTCTGTTAATGAGAACACCTAAACGGGTATTATAAAATCTTTTTTTTATCTTTTCTGCTAAAGTTAATTCTTTTGTAAGCTCTTCAGCTTTAATGAACCTTTTCATGTTTCCGTCATCGCATATAAATGGTTGTGACATAGTTATTCCACCGTTGCCTTTAAGCTGGAAACGAACATAACAAGATATATCTTCAGCATGCTCTCTCAACTTAATAACAGAAACTCGGTTTTCACCGTCAACCTCGGTTTTGGTTTCAATGATCTCACCGTCAGCGATCCATTCAATCTTATCGCAGTTTATTGCAGACACCGTGATTATATCATTCTCATCGTCAACTTCAATGCCGTTAACAACGGGATAAGGGCCTTTTCCTTCAAACTCCTTACCAAGTTCGGGTATTGCATATCGAGCCACAGGGAAAAATGTTCCTTTTTCCATGGCTGTGCGAAGATTATCCAATGAATACTCCGGCAAAATGAAATCCATGAATGCTGTGTCAGCTTGGTGTGCCTCATGAGCATCGCTGTTGCCAAATCCCCAAACAGAGCGTTTTCCCTCGGGGATTATCACCTTAAGAAGTTCGTCCCATAACATTCTGTCGCAAAAGTTTGGAATATCATACATATTGAGAACTTCAATTCCCAAACAAGACTTATACTTTCGCATAATATCAGCGAATTTCTTAACGTTTCCCGGTTTTTTTGTGCAATCCGGATGTTTGATCGCATTGAGCCAGTCAGTGGGGTGATTGATATGTGACAATCCCCCGCTTTCCTCAATCTTTCGTACCGGTGATTCATAATCATTCTCTTTTCCGCAAATTCCCTCACAAGATTTATCGGTAAAATAGCCGTTTACATGGTTCTTCACAAGAGTCAACATATTCGCCTCAATTGCTCCCGAAACACACATCATTCCCCTATTTTTGCTCCTCTTGTCAGCTTTTGTTTTATAATCTCCGTTTTGGATTTTTTCAAAATCAGCTGTTGTAAGATAATGTCTTTTCCCATGGACAATATTCTGATAAAGATAAAGTGGAATGATTGACGGCTTTTTATCCCATTCCTTACCTAAAATGCCGTGTTCGGCAAAAGCGAGAATATCAAAATCATAATCATAAAAACTCTCGATCATGTTTATCATAGACTCTCCCGCATCACTATATGTGGAATGTGTGTGCAGATTAGTCTTATAATGACAACTATCATTTTTTAAAAGATCAGCAACACTTTCATAGGGATTGGTAATTTTGTATTCTACTGTCAGTTTTTCATCAGCCATAATATTCTCTCCTATCTGTTATCGGATCACTGCTTTTCGATTTGCTCCTTGTTATACTGAAGTGTATATAATTCATAGTATGCGCCCTTATTCTCAAGCAGTTCAAAATGATTTCCCTCTTCGATAATCTCACCGTGAGACAAAACAATGATCTTATCCGCATGTTGAATAGTGGAAAGACGGTGGGCAACCATAAGCGTGGTGCCTATATTCATAATTTTCTCAAGAGAATCCTGAATGAGAATTTCTGTTTCTGTATCAATATTGGCTGTTGCCTCATCAAGAATCATGACCGAAGGCTTATGTATTAATGTTCTTGCAAAGGAAAGAAGCTGTCTTTGTCCGGCAGAGAAATTGTTTCCCCTCTCTCTGACTTCCTCATCAAGACCGTTTTTCAACTTTGAAATAAAATGATCCGCATTAACATACTTACAAACCTGATTTATTTCATCGTCACATATATTCTCGCTTCTGAGAAGAATGTTGGAACGAATCGTACCGGAAAACAAAAATACATCTTGAAGCATCTGACCGAAGTGTTTTCTCAAGGAGCTGATTTTGATTTTTCGGATATTTATTCCGTCAATAAGTATTTCGCCTTTTTGAATATCATAATTTCTGCAAATCAGCGAAAGAATAGTTGTTTTACCTGAACCGGTAGCACCAACAAAAGCCACAGTTTCTTTTGCTTTTATTGTAAAAGAAACATCTTTTAATATCCAATCGTCTCCTTCATATGCAAACCAAACGTTTTTGAATTGGATATTTCCGTCAATATGATCTAATTCTATTGCATCTTCATCATCTTTCACTTCCGGCTCCATATCAAAGATTGTAAAGATTTTCTCCGCCGATGCAAAAGCTGACTGAAGCCAGTTAAACTGCTCTGCAAGGCTTTGAATGGGATTAAAGAACTTGTTTATATACATATAGAAAGTAACAATAATTCCACTTGTTATGCTCTGTCCCATAAAGCTGCTGTCATCAATGTATCCTTTTCCTCCAAGATAAAGCAAGCATAAAACAGAGGAAATGTAAAGCATATATACAATAGGTCTGAAAACACCAAAAACAAAAATCTGCTGTCTTTTTGACTTTCCAAGCAAATTGTTTTTGGTATTAAACTGATTCATTTTAAACTCTTCACGGTTAAAAATCTGTGTGATTTTAATACCGGAAAGGTTTTCAGAAAGGAAGGTGTTAATATCAGTTGTTCCGTCTTTGACTTTTCTATATGCTCTTCGTGAAAACTTTCGGAAAATAACCGTAAATAACACGATAAATGGCACAAAACAAAGCACCATTAAAGTCAATTCATAGTTAAGGCACAGCATGGCAACAAGAACGGAAATAATTATAAAGACATTTTTTGCCAAATTTACAATAATATTTGTAAACATCATTGAAATGGCATTGGTGTCATTTGTCACTCTTGTAACCAGCTTTCCGACCGGTATTTTGTTAAGCTGTGCATGGGACAAGCTTTCAATATGCATAAACAGATCTTGGCGTATGTTTGACATAATTTTTTGTCCGGTTTTCTGCAAAAGAATTGACTGAATATAAGTGCATACAAGAGAAATAACAAGAACCCCTGCATAAACAACAACAACAATCAGCAAAGATTTCATTTCAAAATCATGCTTAATCATTTCTTCAATTCTTCCCACCAAAAGCGGAGAAATTATGTCGTATGCAATTGAAAAGAGCATAATAAAGCAAACGAGAATAAAATTTCCGGAAAACGGCTTAGCGTAAACTAAAAGTCGTTTTACAATTTCCTTATCGCTCATATTTCTATCAAAACCGATAGCGCTCTTTTTATCTTTCATAAAAATATAAGCTAAAACGAAAATCAAAGAGAAAAAGCCGACAATTCCGCCAACCAACAAAAGAGGATAGTATTTATACATTGGTTTCTCCTCCTTTTTCTTCAAGTTTTTGCAATTCAACCATAGTTTTGTATTCTTTGCATTTTCTGATAAGTTCTTCATGTTTACCCACAGCTAAAATCTCACCGTTATCAATGAAGATTATCTTATCCATATTCTCAACCGTTGAAATTCTGTGTGCAATCAAAATTGTGGTCATACCTTTTCTTTCTGATCTAAGGTTATTCAAAATTGATTTTTCCGTTTTTGTGTCAACTGCAGAAACAGAATCATCGAGAATAAGTATAGGAGCGTTTTTCATTATCGCTCTTGCTATGGAAATTCTCTGTTTCTGTCCACCCGAAACAGTCACACCTCTTTCGCCTAAAACTGTTTCATAACCGTCTTTGAAGTTTTCGATATTTTCATGAACTGCTGAAAGTTTAGCCGATTTAATAATATCCTCCACTGAGTTATCATCTGACGCAAAAGATATATTGTTGGATATAGTATCACTGAAAAGGAAATTGTCTTGAGGTACATAAGCTGTATTTCTTCTCACAGATTCTATACTTACATCATTTACATCTTTGCCGTCAATAAAAATGCTTTTTCTATCAACATTATAAGTTCTTAATATCAAGTCAACGATCGTTGTTTTTCCCGAACCTGTTTTACCGATAATGCCCACATTCTCTCCGGAATTGATTTTGAATGAAACATTATTAAGGGCATTGTAGTTTGCACCGGGATAAGAAAATGTGAGATTTTTAAATTCAATTTCACCTTTTACAGTTCCTAATGACTTAACATTCTCATCATCAGTCACATCTTGCTTCGCCTCCAAGAGTTCACTTATTCTGTTAAGTGATGCTTTTCCTCTTGAATGCATTTCAATAAGCTGAGAAACCGCCATGACAGGCCAAACTATCGAAGTGAAATAACTGATAAACTCAATAAGTTCACCGGCATTAAATTTATGAATATAAACAAGGTATCCACCGTAACCTAAAATAATACATATAACCGACTCAACAAAAAATGTTACAAGAATGTTCAAGGTTGTCGATATCTTGGTGTAATTCACATTTGCATCTTCGTTTTCTTTGTTAAGCTTTTTAAATGCTCTTAATTCTAAATACTCTTTAACATAGGCTTTGATAACAGAAATACCGGAAAAGTTTTCCTGAGAAAAGTCTGAAAGTTGAGAAAAAGCTGCCTGTCTTACTTCCCATTTTTTTGTCATGGTCTTATCGAGAATTGCTCCAATGACAAAAAGAAGTATCATCGGTATCAATGAAAGAATTGTCAAGAAAGGACTCATATTTGCCATTTTATACATAGCAAGAGCGCCCAAGAGTAAGGCATCAGCAAGCATAAGTATGCCGGAACCGAAACAATCCTGAACAGTTTCAATATCGTTTGTAAACAGGGACATCAAAGTTCCCACTTTGTTTACTTGATAATACTGCTGCGAAAGGTCTTTACAATGCTCAAACATTCGCCTTCTTAAATCAGTTTCAACTTTAATGCCTGCACCAAAAAAACATACTCTCCATAAAAATCTGCCAAAAACCATGGCAACTATAACAAGAATTAAAGGCAGACAAACTTTATCAAGGAGAAAATCCATGTTGAAGTTATATACACTGCCTTCCAATTCAACTACGCCATCATTTACACCGTTAATCACCATTTTATAAAGTTCGGGAACTTTTAATTGAAAGTAATCAACAACAAGTAATGCAAAAATACCTAAAAGTAAAGATGGGGAATATTTTATGTAATATTTATTTATTTGCTTTCCGAATATCATTTTTAATCCTCTGTTGTTTCTATTTTACAAGTGCTTATCTTTAAATCTGCCTCGTCCCATATTATTTCACCAATGCTGTCAGCCTTGATATAACCGGAAATCGGATCTTTTACGCTGTCGATTTTTCCATTGATCTTAGCCACAACGTCGCTTTTCTCAAAAGACAAATCTGTTTCAATCATTTCACAATCTTCGAGAACCAGATTTTTACAATAGCAAAACGGCTGTGTGCCTATGATTTTACAGCGAACAAACTTCACCGAATCGGAATACCATGCAAGATATTCACCTTTCACAGTGCAATCGGTTACAGTCACATTTTTTGCATGCCAAAACGCATCTTTTGTATCCAGCACGCAGTTATCTATTGTAACATCTTCAGTATATTGGAATGAATACTTGCCTTTTAATTGGGTTTCTTCAAGTTTCAAATGTTTGCTTTTAAGAAAGGGATACTCTGTTATAATGCTGCACTTTTCCATGGATACATTTGAACAGAACCAACCGAACTCAGTTGAATTAACACTGCTGTTTTCTATTTTTATGTTTTCACACTCACGAAGTGCTTTAATACCGGAAAAGTTGCATTCCGTAAAACTTAAGTTTTTATCATACCAAAGAGCTGCACGACAGGTTTCACTCATATAGCTGTTTTCAACAATACTGTCACTCATGTGCCACATGGGATATCTGAGCAAAAAACGGCAATCTTTTATATAAAGACCTTTAGTCTCCTTTAAAGCCGACTCCCCGTCTGCCTCACCTTCAAAGTCACAAGATATTATCTTGGAATTTTCAATATTATATAATGCTCTCTCTTCATCAAATTTTTCATTTATATAATTCATATTTTTCTGTCACTCCGTTATTTTTCATATAAAGCAAGAATATCCATAGCTTTATTTTTTATTTGTTCCTTTAACGCTTCCGGTCTGATCACTTCCAATTTATTTGAAAACTGCATGATCCAAGAAACAAGACCGTCACTCATTTGCGCCTGTGTATGCATATAAAAGTAACCGCTATCGTTAAAGTCTTCACGCAAAGGAACATCGTCACCGAATTTATCTAATATTTGTTCGAGTATATCTATACTGCAATGAAACTCAATATCCGTTGTTTCTCCGGAATACATATTGAATGTATGCTTGGTATAATCAGCAATGTCTTGATATTTTTCAGCTTCTTTAATTTGATTAAAAGGTAATATTTTTGATTTTTCAATAAGCTCAACACTTTTAATTCTGTCAATTCTAAGCTGCGTTATGTTTTGATACTTAGTATTATTTCCGATAAGGTAATAGTTATTATTAGCCCAAACAGTTGCGTAAGGGTTAATAATCATTGTTTTAACTATTTGATTTGCGTTTGGAAGTTTTTCTGTGTCTCTGCACTTTTTATACTGACACTGAATTTGCTTATTTTCCTCTATTGCACGGGCAATAGTGTCGATAGTATAAAATATTTTTTCGTTATTGCGTTTCACTCTGTTGTCAACATAAATATTTGTATTCATTCGCCTCATTTGGTCTTCACTGCAGAGGCTACCGATTTTTTTTTATTAGTTTTTTGCTCTTGCTTGCAGTGATAAAACTTGCAGACTGAACGGCATCAACAAGAAGTCGAACTTCGACTAACTCAAACTCACGACTTCCGATATAATAACCGCAACGCCCCTGCTTGGTGGTTATTATATCCAGTCCGTAATCCGACAGTATTTTTATATCATTGTAAACTGACTTTCTCTCACACTTAATTCCCTGTTTATCCAACATTTCTATAATTTCCAAAGTTGTAACCGGGTTGTTTTCATCTGAATATTTCATGAGATAATCCATTATCAGCAACAATTTTTTTTTTGTGTCAACCTGACCGGACATAATTCCACCAACCTTATTTATGTTTTTAATATGTTAATTTTGCGTTTATACTTCTAAGCATATCTTCGTCCAACTTAACAACCTCACGGTCATAAGTGAGCATACCGTTAAGTTCAAACTCAACATCACTCACCTGAGTATATACAGTTGCACAAAGACCCTTTTTAATTTTTGGTATTACCTGCATTTCATGAAGTCGTCTGTAAGCTGTTGAAAGAGAAGCTTTATCTTTAAATTTAAGATAAAGACCGAAAGTTTTTCCGTCATCCCAAACATGACCCGGAACACCGTTTTGATATCCGCCGTATTCACTGATAACGAATGGACGTTCATCCATCTTCGGCATCAAAATCGGGAAAACATATTTATGCATACTGTTGAAATCAGGGCCTTTCTGATCATACCAACCGCTTGCGTGGTCAACAAAACGACTTGGATCATAAGCTTTTATTTCATTACCGATACGGTAAGCATCAAACTGACCCCAGCCTTCATTAAACGGCACCCAACAACAAATTGACGGCACATTATATAAGGAATCAATAACTTCATAAAGCTCTCTTTCGTAATCATCCCTCCATGCTTTTTCGCCTCTTGAGAACTTTCTATATTGATTATCTTTAACCTTAATATTCAAATTTGGATATATTCCTGCAAGCACATCTCCGATATATGCGCCACCACTCATCATATCTTGCCAAACCAACATACCGATTTTATCACAATAATAATACCATCTGTCACATTCTACCTTTATATGTTTACGAAGCATATTAAATCCTAAATCTTTCATCTTTTGAATGTCATAGACCATTGCTTCGTCCACAGGCGGTGTCAAAATTCCGTCAGGCCAATATCCCTGATCAAGAAGTCCTCTTTGGAAATATGGTTTATTATTAAGACAAAGTCTGTCTATACCCTTATCGTCCTTACCGATACTGAATTTACGCATACCGAAATATCCTTTAACAGTATCTTCGACCTTACCGTTTGAGGATAAACTGAGAATGAAATCATAAAGGAAAGGACTTTCCGGACTCCAAAGTTTGGCATTCGGAATGTCAATATCAGCATCTGCACCTATTTCACATTCACTTATTACATTCTCACCGTCAAGAATTTTGATATTAAGACTTCCCTCACCGATAATATCAGTCTTTATATTAACTGTTGACTTGTCAATATCAGGAACTATCTTATAACCTTTTATGTAATTTTCACTTACACTTTCAAGCCATACTGTTTTCCAAATACCGGTAGTCGGGGTATACCAAAAGCCGTGGCTCACTGTGTCTTGTTTTCCTCGGTTCTGCCAGCCTTTTTCTGTCGGGTCATATACCCAAACAACAAGTTCGTTTTCTCCTTCAACCAAGGCATCGGTTATATCATAAGTTATTCTTGTGTAACCTCCAAAGTGTTCGCCCATGAGTTTTTTATTGATATACACTTTACATTGCCAGTCAACTGAATCTAAATGAAGAATCGTTCTTTTATTCTTAAAAGTTTCAGGCAAGGTGAAAATCTTTTTATACCAAAGTCGGTCATTTTCGGTTATCTTCTTACCGACTCCGGAAAGTTCCGATTCAATCGAAAACGGAACAAGTATCTGTCCGTCAATCTTTTCAATCCATTGTGCATTTGCATCAGTGATTGCATAATCAAATTTACCGTTTAAGTTTATCCAATTCTCTCTTTCCATCTGAGGACGAGGATATTCCGGTAAAGGACATTCGCAAACTGCGTCTTTTGCCCAACGGGTAACAATGTTAGTTCTCATATTTTTTACCTCCAATATAATTATTATAATTTTATAACATTATCCGATTATAATCAAGTATTTTTCTTTCTTAAATACGCATAAAAGCAACAAATATCTTTAAATTTTGATCATTATATGATACAATTAATT
>CAYPMB010000001.1:0-147585 GCA_964411915.1 uncultured Faecalibacterium sp. | reverse complement strand
CCTTCCCACTGTGCAACAAACAGCAACGTACTATTCGGAACTACATAATTAAGTGCATCTACTGAAGTAATTGGAGAAGATGCAAGCGGTATAGAACTAAACGTACCATTGCCATTATTTGATATAGTATACGGCATCCATCCTAAAAATTCTCTTGAGGAATCCCAAAACACCGGATCTGTCAATACTGCATTTGGCTTATCGCTTATTTTAGTTCCTTCTTCTGCTAAATCTCCAAAAAATTCACCAGTTCTAACTTGATCCATATGATAATTAAATGTTCCGCCATTACCATCAAAGAACACATCTACTACTACGTTAGCAGCAAATACCGGTACACTTATCGTCATTAGACATGCTAATGTTAATAGAAATGCTATCAATTTTTTCATTATCTTTTACCTCGCTTATGTAGTCTGTGTTAAATTATTAACCGCAATTTGTACATATGATTATATATATGTATATTTATAGTGTCAATAGTTTCGGTGAAAAATGTGCGAAAAACTTGTTTTTCTGCATTTTCGCTCGAAGCCAATTGTTTTTGTTGTAAAACGCTGTGCTTTTTCGCGTAAATCCAGTAGAACGAAGCGTTTTCGCGTGTTTTCAGCACGTTTTCATACAAAACACTCATTGCAGCGAGAGAAAAGACCACGCTACTCGTTTACGCCTGCTGCCGCGCCAATTCTTTAAAGTCACGAGCGAAGCGAAGTGACTTATGAAATGGTTCGTGACGAAGCAAGACACGGCAAAGCATTTGAAGGTCTGTTAAAGAGATACTTCGGCTAATTAAACCCAAAGATATAAAGCGACCCCGGAGCAAAAATATTGCTCCGAGGGTTATTTGTGAAACAAATCATATATCATCTATATGATAATTTTTAACTTGATATCAGCTTGTATTTACCGCTTTTTAAGATGCGGATTAAGTCATCATTATTTTTTATCGGTTCTTCTGTGATTATTCCTCCCAAAGCTAAGTTAGAATCATCATGGCAATCGCTACCGCTTGTTTTGATTGGAAAATTCTCCTGTTCTGCCCATTTGACTGCCTTTTCGTTTATAGCGGCACTATTTTTACCATTAAAAACCTCTACCCCATCAACATAAACCGAATCGGCTCTTTTTATAGATCTTCTAAAAGGATGCGCTTGAATTAAAAGACACCCCTCTTCATGCAAGAGCTTACTCGCCTTTTTTATGTTAAGTGGCAATAAGAACGGCAAACGGTGAAGCATTTTTTCATTCACGCCATAAATCAAATAATCATTTAAGGTTCCGTAAAATCTTAACTCCATTCCTAAAAGCACTGTGAAATTTTCATCGCTGTATTTCTTGGCTTTTTTGTATGCTTTTAAATAATGAGATATTGCTTTTGTTTTACTAAAAAGCTCATTTGGATTAAAAGTCATCGGAGAATAATGATCTGTCAAAACAACCCCAGAATATCCTGCATTACGATATTTTTTCACAAGCTCTTCAACAGAAATTTTTCCACAACGGCTGACTTCCTTAGTATGACAATGAAGTTCATATTTATATTCCATAGTCTTCCACTCCTTACATAATATAAATCAAAACACAAAGGGCGTGCAATATACTTCCCAACAAAACAAAAAGATGAAAAACCGAATGTATATATCTATACTTTCTACCTGCACCGTAAAGGATCGCTCCAATCGTGTAGGCAATACCGCCGCCAAGAAGAAGTATAAATCCGACAGCACCAAGCAGTTCATACATAACTTTAGCGGTAAATATTATGCACCAACCCATACCTAAATCAAGAATCATTGAAACAACTCGGAAACTTTTTAAATCAATGGCATTAAGGGTTATTCCTAACACAGCAAGTCCCCACACAATTGCAAAGACAGACCAACCAAGGACAGGTTTATAACCTCTTAAAGTGCAAAGACAAAATGGTGTATAAGATCCGGCGATAAAGAAATATACAGAGCAGTGATCCAAAACTTGAAACACTTTCTTCGCCGTCTCAGGTCTTAAGCCGTGATAAATGCTCGACATTGTGTATAAGACTATCATTGTCAAGCCGAATACAGCACCACTTATAACCGCATAAATATCTCTGTCTATAACACCGATAATAATGCACATTACCAAGACAATAACACCAACGCCACCACCGACAATATGGCTGACCATATTAAATATTTCTTCACCTTTTGTGTAGTCCGGCAAATTTCTATCTGCAATTTTTGTTCTTCTCATAAATGTTCACTCACCTTATAATTTTTTTGTCTCAACAGCGCAACTGACTTTTGCTTACATCGGTGATTTTAACCCAATATGCTCAAAATGTCACCCTACTAAACGAATTCTACTGTCTCCCCAAGGTAGATAGGCTCTCTACCCATAGTAGAATTTATAAATCTTGACCAAAATAATCGGTTATGGTATACTATACAAGTTAAAAATATCAATGAAAGGTCGTTTTGCTATGACTGATGAACATATAAAAAATAACATTGCCAAAAACATAATTAACTTACGAAAAGATAGAAATATCACCCAATCCGATCTTGCGGAAGCTCTGAATTACTCAGACAAATCAGTGTCAAAGTGGGAACGCTGTGAAGGAACTCCGGATATTTTCGTGCTTTATAAAATTGCGGATTTTTTTGGAGTAACGGTGAACGATCTTATCGGATATGAAATAAAAATCCAAAAGCCACAAAAAGAAACTTCTAACAGAAAGAAGATCATCATTCCGCTTCTCAGCGTTGGTCTTGATTTCTTTGTCTCATCAATTATATTCCTCGCACTAAAAATATTTTTCCCCACATTCGCAAAATCATGGCTTATTTTTATTTATGCAATTCCAATCGCTTTCATTATTTTAGTTGTATTTTCCGCAATATGGTGGAGGTTGTCAGCAAGATGTTGTTGTGTCAGTGGACTTGTTTGGTCTCTCGCTCTTTCATTTTTTCTTACGGTTAACGCAGAAAACAGCGGTTTCATTTTTATAGCTGCAAGCATTTTTCAGGCACTCATTGTTTTATGGTATATACTGCATAGAAAACACTGAAACAAAAGAAGGAACGCACAAATTGAACCGGTTTTAATAAAAGTGACAATAAAGAACTTTCGTTTTTTATTGTCACTTTTGTTTTTATGGGAGTTTTCGGGAGGAGGTTGGTTCGGGGGGCGAAGGTTTGTGCCTACGGCATTGGGGTCTTCGCCCCCGGGCCGCCCTCCTGTACAAACCCACATCTAAACACAAAAACGGTACGACCGTAAACACCAGATCGTACCGCTTGTTATCATTAAATTAAAAATTAATCTGCTCTTTTTGAAGAATAAACAATATCAACAGACTTTTTAAACATCATGTAATCATACTGAGGACGCCATGAGTCACCCTGATATACATTACTGCTAAATGTTGCCTCATCATCAGCAACATAAATCTCAGTTACACCCTTAAGTTCGCCGCCTTCTTTATAAATTGTATCCCAGAAAGCGTGATGTCCTATATGATTAACGCTGGCAGGAATATAAAGATATGCAAGTTCTTGGTTATAACTGAAAGCATCTGAGCCTATATACTCAAGACCCTCAGGAAGAGATTTATAAACTTTACCGAGAGATTCCTTTGAAGTAAAGTGAGTATCACTGATCGATTCTTCTGAATTATAAGAATAAACATTGTCAAGTGACGGAGTATTACCCCATTGGTCTCTTGGTTCGTGAATTTTGAATACACCGAGAGTCTCTATGCTCTTCAAACCTTCCGGTAAGTAGATTTCACGAAGATTAGCATAAGCAAAGCAAAGTTCACCAATAGTTTCAACCGTTGACGGCACAACATAAGTTTGAATATCGTTTATATATTGTTCCGTTGAATCTGCTCTGTATGATTCCTCTTTATAGCCGTATTTATCTCTTAAATACTGATCATGGTTACATGGATAAGTTATAATTGTCTTTAAATCTTTAGAATAAAGAACACCGTCAACATCACAATAGTTAGGATTATTTTCATCAACTTCTATTGTTTCCAATGCCCAACATGAATAAAATGCTTTTGGATCAATGTCAAGCACATCAGGACCGATATTGATTTTCTTAACAACACCGTCACAGTTAAGAGCATAAGCTCCAACTGAGGTTATCTTCTTTTCTTCGTCTTTTACAATATTAAAGTTCGTCCATACATCTGAATTTTCAATATCATACTCAATAGTTGAGCAGTAATCGATATCCAAGGTTGTAATATAACCGGTATTGCTGAATTTTGAAAATTTGTAAGATCCATTTTCGGTTGCTGAATATTCAAAAGTGTCACTTTGAACAGTTCTGACACTGAAATAACATGACAGAGAAACAGCGATTAAAATTACAACCGTAAAGATGATTTTCTTTATCTTGTAATTCTTATATGGCTTATCTATATGGGGAGGTGCAAGACCCTCAACTTGATATGTCCAAATTTCATCTTCAGGTATATCAATTTGCACAGGTTCTTCAACATTATTAACAAGTTTCTTTTCTTTTTTACTCATATCGCTCTCCCCTCCTTAACCTAAAAATCCGCCTGAAACTGTGGCGCCTTCTTCTTCAGCTTTCTTTTCAGTAACTTCTGCACGACGCTTAAGAACTTCCATAACCATGTTCTGCTTTTTGCTGTCATAGTCCCAGAAGAAATACGGAATAGTCATAAGCACATAACCGACAACATCTATAATGATCGGAATAACGATAATATAACGTCTTGCAGAATCAATAAACAGAACTTCCCAGTTACTGTTAAAGCCATACTTAAGCAAGAGAACAGGAATGATAAGACCAACGAATGTGGTTATCGGACCGGTGAACCAACTGAATACGCTTGCGAAGTTTTCAAGGCGTTCACCTGAAAGGTACATCTGATAGTCACCGATACGCACATTCATATCGTGCTGTGCCGTTGTCGGCACTGTTTTTGTCATTTCCAATAAGAAGAGAACAACAACACAGATTGTACCGCAAAGAGTAAGGTTTTCACCACAGAACCAAATAGCAGCTGCAATAACGCCATTTCCTATTGCACGAGTCAACTGATAGAATATCATGATCTGCTTATATGAAAATCTCTTTAAGAAATACGGTGAGAAGAAATCGGGCGGAGTTCCTGCGAAGGAAATAAGTGTCACAATAAGACTGTAAGGCAAGCCACTGAGTCGGAACGTATAAAGATAGAGAACCGTTACAAATGGCAACATACCGTTTCCAAGTGAGTCAATGAGACCTACTATATTGTTAATAAGCAAATATTTGTTGTGAAGAACACCGAACATACCATCCCAGAACTTAATCTGAACTTTCTTTTCAACAGGTGGCTGAGGTATTCTTTCTTTTATTCTGCCTGCAAAAAGCATTGTAAGTGCAGCAAATAAGATAAATGTTATTGGAATAACATATCTGTAAACATTTATGTCTGCCCATTCGTGTCTGAGCATACCAATGATCGCAGGTATAATGATAGCTAAAATAGAATTGAAAATGTGTGAGATTTTCACAGGATAACTTCTGACATAAATTCTTTCCTGTAAGTTAGGACTGATACTCTTTGTACAAGTTTCAAGGTTGTTGGCAAATCCGAAAACATTATAAACAGCAAAAAGAAGGTTAGCAACCCAAACTCTTGTTGGAACATCGGCAATATTATAAACAGGAAGCCAACCGATAAGTATAACCATTATGCACTTAGGCACAACATCACAGTAAAGTGAATACTTATATCGTCCGTACTTAGGCAGGAGTTTCTTACGCCAGAAAATATTTCTTGCTCCCACCCAACCGGTATATAGAAAGTGAGTACCGAAGGTTTTAAAACAAGCGGCAGCACTCATGCCTTCAAGACCGTTAAGGTATGTAATAAATGCGCCGGATTGGTTAAATAGCTGTGAATAGTCAAAAACGATGGTTGATATACCAAATAGCATCATTGCCACATAAACACCATAAAATTTCTTTTCGGTTTTCTTCGGCAAAAATCCCAAGTTATCGCAAACGAACCACCACATCAAGGCTGAAATATAACCAAGAGGCATATTCAAAAGGCTGATAACAGAGAAAGTCAAGTACGGCAACTTGTAATGATGCATGATAAGATAACATGCAGATGTGAAGCCAATGTACTCGAGAATCTTAGTTCCCGCATAGTTACTGCCAACAGCAACAACTACATCTTTATACTCTTTATAAGGCACATATTTGCCTTCACCGGGAGTATTCCAGTGTGTTTTTATTTCGGTAAAGAATGACTTTACCTTACCGACAGCTCCGCCGGTTTTGTTTTCGCTCATAACGAGACCTCCTTTGATTTATTCATTTTATCATATCATTTAAAAAAGGTCAACTGAAATTTTAGCATTTTTGACAAAATCCCACGATGCATTTAAATTTCATATATGCAAATTTGTTTTCATTCTTAATATTTATTCATAGTTTTTTGCTTCCCATAGGTCAACCTTAGGCTGGCAGCCCGACTATACCACCGGGCTTTCCCATACCACCACTTCATCTTCGTCCTCTAAAATGCTAATTCATAACATTCATATTCCATTAACGACAAGATTTTCCAGCATGAGTATAACTTTGTGATAGAATGATTTAGTGAAGTGACATTATGAAAAGAATACGCAAAACTGTTATATCTGTTCTTTGTGTTGCAATTATTTTAAGTATTGCAGCTTTACCTCAGTTCACCATCCTTAAACATAATAGTGAAGGATGTTATATATGCTCTGTACTTTTGTCTTTTAAAGAGCTTTTTCAGAACAATAACAACAGTAATAAACGTATGCATTCTGCCGATCACCGGAGGGAAAAGCTGTCATTTGAATAATAAAAAATGTTAGGTGTATTTATTCATCTAATCTAATTTCCTTGAAGGTCAAATTAACGAATTAAACCGTTTTATTATTTCACAGTAAAATAACTATATGATAATTAAGATGATTACAACAAAAACTTATCAAAGCATTTTGAAACTAAAAAAGCCGACATAAACGGTACTGATTATATTCTCGATACATTAGAAATTCTCAGCAAGAAAAACAAAAAGTTAAATTCCTTTCAGTTGGCAGAAAGCAACAAGCTACCATTGCAAGAGCTATTGTAAAAAAGCCTTATATTATTTTAGCTTATGAGCCTACGGGAAACCTTAATTTTTTCTTTCGGTGAACAGGTTATTAAACAGCTCATTAAAATTTCAAAAGCAAAATTTTAATTGCAGTTACTCATGACGACAGATTGGGCAAATATTCGACTGTATGATTGATATGAACAGCGATTTTTTCACCTTGATTATGTTGTTTTACCCGTACTTTTTTACTTTTCGATTTCTTAATTTACTAACATTTGCCTTGACAATCTCCGACTCTTTATATATAATCAACCTGACTGAAGAACAGTCAGAAAGAGAGAAAAATAAAAAATATCGGAGGTTAATTATGTTTGGAATTTTTTCAAGAATTGGCTCTTTCATTCTGTCTATATTTGTTTTTATAGGCAGTATTATCGGTATTCCCACAAGTCCAAGAGGAGAAGAACTCGACTTATCCGGTTACGAACTCATCTTTAAAGACGATTTTAACGGAAATTCTATTAATTCTGAAAACTGGTCAGCGCACATGGACAGTGACACAACCAAAACTCGCCACGGTGGATATTGGAATTCATCATTAGCCGAGGTAAAAGACGGCGCCTTACACATTTACACAAAATATTTGGAAAATGGTGTAAATGAAGGTGATCCTGCAGGTTGGTATTCAGCTGCATTTGACACAAGGGGTAAGTTTGAACAAGAATGCGGTTATTTTGAGGTTAGAGCAATCTGTCCTAAGGGTAAAGGTCAATGGGCAGCATATTGGCTTTTAGGTGATGACATGACTAATGTTGACGGTTCCGGGGAGGACGGAGCTGAAATTGATATTTTGGAAAGTGCATTTTATTGGAAAGGCCTTTTCAAAAATGCTGTATCCCATTGCATACACTATGACGGATACGGTGAAGGTCACAAATCAACTGTTGCAAGACAATATGCAGTTGACGGTGATCCATACAACGAATATAATACATACGGTCTTATGTGGACAGAAGAAGAATATATTTTCTATATTAACGGAGTCGAAAGTTACAGAACCTCTTACGGAAAAACACCGAAAGTTGAACAGTATATGCTTCTTTCTGTTGAAGTTGGTGGTTCTGACGGTAATCCTGGATTAAGTTGGGCAGGTCCTGCTTTTGACAGCCAACACGATCAAGATCATGTGAGTGATTTTATTGTTGACTATGTAAAAGTTTATGAATTAGCTTAATTTTTCAAAAAAAATATATATCAAGGGGCTTTTGCAAAGATATGTTGCAAAAGCCCCTTAAGCATTTTCAAAAACTTATATTTTGGGATTTTCTTTTAAAACTAAATTTATTTCGGCAGCAAGTTTTTTCGTCAGCCTTCGGCTGACCGCCCGACTATACCGCCGGGCTCCTTCCCCCACCCCGTATAAAACCAACAAAATCAATCAATATTTATAATATCTGAACATTTATTAAAATTTCAAAAAAATGACTAAATCTATTGAAAACCAGTTTGAAAAATAGTATAATAAACCCATCGATAAGGGAGTAATCGGCGTTTAACGCAACACAGTCAACACTCGGATGAGATATCATCTTGGCTTTGTTTTAAATGGTGAGACTTATTTGTGGAATGCAAATGAGTCCCACTTTTTTCATTTACTCTCCTATACGGGTGAGAAACTTAAGAAAATTTCATTATGTTTTCGATTTCTCAACAAAAAATATTGAAAGGATGTTTTCAATGAAAGAGTATTTATCCGATGTCAACGAAGTCCTTAAGCAAGTCTCTTCTTCAGAGTCAGGTCTTTCAGCATCAGAGGCGGAATCAAGACTCCAAAAGAACGGAAAAAACAAGCTGGTTGAAGCTAAGAAAGAGTCAATGATCGTTCGCTTCCTTAAGCAGTTTGCCGAACCAATGACAATTATCCTTATTGTTGCGGCAATTATTTCGGCTGTTCTTGCTGTTGTTGAAAACGAAGCGCCCACCGATGTTATCATCATTATGGCTGTTGTTATCATCAATGCTGTTTTGGGTGTTCTTCAAGAAAGCAAGGCGGAAAAAGCAATCGAGGCTTTACAGGAAATTGCAGCTGCCACTTCCAAAGTTCTCAGAGACGGACATATTAAGTCTGTTAAAAGCGAAGATTTAGTTGTTGGTGACATTATCGTTCTTGAGGCCGGTGATGCAGTGCCTGCTGATGCAAGAATAATTGAGTGTGCAAGCATGAAGATTGAAGAAGCCGCACTCACAGGCGAATCAGTACCCGTAACGAAGAAAAGCGATGTTCTCAGTATTGCTGCCGGAAGTGACGATGTTCCTTTAGGTGACAGAAAGAACATGGTATTCATGGGCAGTACAGTGGTTTACGGTAGAGGTAAAGCCGTAGTTGTAGGTACAGGTATGGACACCGAAATGGGCAAGATCGCTGATGCCCTTGCAAATGCAGAAGAAGGTAAGACTCCCCTTCAGCAGAAACTTTCACAGCTCAGTAAGATCTTGACATACCTTGTTGTTGGTATTTGCGTTATAATCTTCGGCATTAACATTATAAGAGATGTAGTTAGTGGAAATACTATTGGTTTTGAAACTATACTCGACACATTTATGATTGCTATTTCTCTTGCTGTTGCCGCAATTCCCGAAGGTCTTGCCACAGTTGTTACCATTGTTCTTTCCATCGGTGTTACCAACATGTCCAAACGCAATGCCATCATCAGAAAGTTAACCGCAGTTGAAACATTAGGTTGCGCTCAGATCATTTGTTCAGATAAAACCGGTACATTGACTCAAAACAAAATGACCGTTGTTGAGCATTACTGTGAAAATGAGCAACTTCTTGCAACAGCTATGTCACTTTGTTCAGACGCTGAACTTGACACAGAAAATAATGAAGCTATCGGTGAACCCACAGAATGTGCTCTCGTTAATTACGCAAGAGATTTAGGCTTAGATAAAAATGTTCAGAAACAGAAATTTGTCCGTATTGGAGAAGTGCCTTTTGACTCCATGCGTAAAATGATGACAACTGTTCACCAAACAGACCAAGGTATCATTCAGTTCACAAAGGGCGCTCCCGATGAAATACTCAAGCGTTGCACAAGCGTTAAAATCGGTAATGATATTTGCCCATTAACTGATGAGATCAGAGAAAAAATCCTCAGTCAAAATAAGACAATGGCAGATAAGGCTCTCAGAGTTCTTGCTGCATCAACAAAAACTCACAACTCTGCTCCTGAAGTTTATGACTCAGAAAGTCTCGAAAACGATCTCTGCTTTGTAGGTCTTACGGGCATGATTGATCCGGTTAGACCTGAAGTTAAGCCGGCAATCGAAGAATGTCGCCTTGCAGGTATCAGACCGATTATGATCACAGGTGACCACAAGGATACAGCCGTTGCAATTGCAATGCAGCTCGGCATCATAAGAAGCGCTCAGGAAGCTATAACCGGTGCTGAACTTGACAATTTCTCAGATGAAGAATTTGAAAACATGGTTGACAAGTTCTCGGTTTATGCTCGTGTTCAGCCTGAACACAAAACAAGAATTGTTAATGCATGGCGTAAAAAAGGCATGGTAACAGCAATGACAGGTGACGGTGTTAACGATGCCCCATCAATTAAAAATGCTGATATCGGTATCGGCATGGGCATTACGGGTACAGATGTTACTAAAAATGTTGCAGATATGATCCTTGCAGATGATAACTTTGCAACAATCGTTTCCGCAGTCGGTGAAGGCAGAAGAATTTATGATAACATTCGTAAGGCTATCCAGTTCTTATTGGCATCTAACCTTTCCGAAGTTCTTTCAATTTTCTTCGCAACACTTATCGGATTTACCATTTTCCAGCCTGTTCACCTTTTATGGATCAACCTTATAACAGACTGTTTCCCGGCTCTTGCTCTCGGCATGGAAAAACCTGAAGCAGATGTTATGAAACGTAAACCAAGAGACTCAAAGGACGGCGTATTTGCCGGAGGAATGGGTTCCGCAATCGCATATCAAGGCTTATTGGTAACACTTATTACCCTCGCATCTTACTTTATCGGTAAGAACGTTCTTTATCCCGCATTCCACATGAATGCTAATTATGATGCAGCTGCTCTCGGTTCATCTATGGCATTCCTTACCCTTTCAATGGCTGAAATTTTCCATGCATTTAATATGCGTTCTCTTAACGGTTCGATATTCAAAATGAAGAGTCAGAACATTTGGTTATGGGGCGCTGGCATACTTTCTTTCTTACTCACAACAGTAGTTGTTGAAGTCGATGCTCTTGCTAATGCATTTGAACTTGCACACCTTAACATGGCTGAATATACAACAGCTATGGGGCTTGCAATTCTTACAATACCGATTGTTGAAATCGTTAAAGCCATCACAAGAGCAATCCACAAGAAAAAAGACACGAAATAAGTCTTTTGACAAAATATAAAATGGGGCTGTAAAAAACTTTCGTTTTTTACAGCCTCATTTACTGTTGTTTTAATCAGTTCTCGCTTACAGGCATATATCTGCTGAGAGTATTAGCAAGTCTGTATACAGGCATACTTTGGAGAATAACCCTACCCGGCCCTGAGACACGAGTGTTAAACAGTCCTTCCCCACCGAGAAGTTTATTTTTCAATCCGGGTACGCTGACAATATCCATATTACAGGTAGCGTCCATTGCAACAAGATAACCTGAATCCACAATTATCTGCTGTCCCGGAGCAAGATTATATTCAACGGCATGACCGTCAATTTCAATGAAAGCAATACCGTTGCCGGAAAGTTTTTGCATTACGAAACCTTCTCCGCCAAAGAAACCGGTCTTAAATTTCTTCTGAATATGAATTGAAAGATTTACGCCTCTTTCGCTTGCCAAAAAAGCTGATTTCTGAACAATAAGAGGATTTAAATCACTGATTTCAAAAGCTCTTATTGAGCCGGGAAAACTTGATGCAAAAGCAATAGTTCCTGCTCCGCCCCTTGATGTATAAATGTTTTGAAATATGGATTCACCTGCAAACATTCTGCCGATAGCCTTTCCCAAACCCCCGTTAGATGTGGTTTCCATTTCAATATTAGGACTCATCCAACTCATGCTTCCACATTCTGTAACCATCTGCTCGTTAGCTTCAAGATCACAAATTACAACGGGTAATGTGACACCTTCAATTTTATACTTCATAATATATCCCCCTTTATTTATTGTTTTCATAATAGCATCTTAAGCAAGTTTTGTCAAGAAAACTTATTTTTCGATATTTACTGAACCATCTTCATTAAAATATATTCTCTTAACCCTTACATGACGACATGGATCATAAAGAGATTCTTCAAAGTAAGTGCCACAGTTTTTGCTAAGATGTTTCTCAGGTCTTGCATGATAAACAATAAGCAAATCTCCGTTTTCATCAGTAACAAAACTGTTATGTCCCGGGCCGACTTCTCCAACCAAATCTTTAGTTTGCAATATGGGAGTTTCTTTCTTTGTCCAGCTGTTTATATCCATAATATCACTACCGATATCAGCGCTCAACATTCCCATGCAATATTCTGCACCTGTTCCCGATGCTGAAAAGAAAACGCAAATCTTCTTTTCTGTTTTTACAACACTTGCACCCTCGTTAACTCTATGAACCACCTTCTCCCAATCATATTCGGGTTTTGTTAACATTATGGGTAATGAGGTTAATTTCCACGGTTCATTTTCGCTAACCTTCGCCATAAACAAAGACGAGTCCCCAAGTTTTTCCGCCCAAATAACATAATGCTCACCATTATGATTGAAATAGGTCATATCAAGAGAAAAGGTACTAAACGAAGTGTTATCTTCCGGTAAGGCTTGCATTTTTCCACATTCTTCCCACTGACCTTCAATAGGATCTCCTTTGCATCTCAAAACATAGGGGCGAATATTCCAAACGTTATCTTTATCCCCTGCCGCAAAGAAAATATACCATACACCATTTATGTTATGTATCTCAGGTGCCCAAATATGTTTCGCCATATTTCCCACTTTATGAGCTTTCCAGATCATTATTTCTTCTGCATCGGCAAGACCCTTAACGGTCTCGCTTTTTCTTAAAGTTATTCTGTCATAACCTTTATCAACGCTGTAAAAAGCCGGATACGAAGCAGTAAAATAATAAAATCCGTCAGGCCCCTTTGTTATATATGGGTCAGCTCTTTCCAATATAAATGGATTATTATATTTCTCTTTCTGAAAACTCATTAAATCACAACCTTTTCTTGAACATTTTCCAAACTTAAAAAATCAGGTATGTACCCTTAAGGTGCATACCTGAAATGATACTTATAATTTTTCCGGATGAATTTGTTTCATTTTGCTAAATTTCTGTCCCCAAGCATTTGCCCACTTTTCACAGTAAAGAGCAGAATAAGGAACATTGTTCTTTTTTCTGTAACCTGCAAAAAAATTGCACCAAATAAATGAGGGAATTGCAACAACGATATAGTAAAGTGGTCCAAGAATAAGACACTGCCATGTATGACCGTATTCGTGAATACGAGTGTTATACATCCATTCCTTTCTCTTATGATCATCTTTAATGAAGATGAAAAGACCCATTGAAAGACCGCCGCCTTTCCAAGGTACATATACAATTCTCGCATAGCCGAACTTTTGAGAAGGCATAGCGCAGATATATTTGCAAATGAAATATCCAATTCCGCCAATTAAATTGACAGGCAACCCCCATGTCCACTGCACAATATAGAAAAGGCAATCTTGAAAATCATGAAGAGCGCTCGGTTCTCTCTTTTTAGGTTTATTCTGTTTGATATCTATTTTTTCCATTATGTACTCCTTAAGCCTTTGCTTTCTCATCTGTTGACTTGGAATTTCTTATGGCGTTCATTTTTTCCTCGATTTCAACAAGGACATCATATTCCCCATTGTTATTCTGTTCAACAGGATGATAATCATTAGGATCGTTATCTCTGCCAAGCCATGTATTTTCAAATTTCTGACCGCTGACTTCTTCCATGATCTTGATTTGATCTTCTGTAAGAGATACAGTGCCATATTTATGCTTTGTTGCAATGGCTGCTCTAACAATGGTATGTTCATCTTTGTTCATGTTGTAACGGCTGAGAAGGAAGAGAGAAATAAGTGCAAAAGCAATAGGGATTATGGCAATACAGAGACGAACACCCAAAATTGCACTGTCTGACTGCTGGAAGAGCATACCGGTTTTTTCTTCATACTTAGTAACTTCTGATCCTGTAACGAGACCGAAACCTGCAAGAATAAACATAACAACCGCACTCATAACACCGGAAATTGTCTTTTTGATGAAAGTGTTGAAAGTTCCGATGACGCCTTCTCGTCTTCTGCCGGTAATAAGTTCATCAACATCTGTAACATCAGGAAGAATATTTGTTGCAACATATCCAAGACCTGACTTACCAAATGGATAGAACACAGCAGTAAGCATGAGAAGAACAATCCAGCCCCATGAGCCTTCGTTGCCGCCTCTCGGATTCATAAACAAACATACAGCAAAACCGATAAGCATAAGCGGTGTAACAATGCTGCCGCACTTCTTTTTACCGAACTTCATTGTAAGACCGTAGTTAAGTGGGAATGAAGCCGCTTCAAAAGCACCTGCAATGGTAGTAAAGAGAGTGTAATATGATGGTAATTTTGCAATATACTTAATGTAATAAATAAGAGTTGTGCTATAAAAATAAACTGAAATATTATAGCAAAGACTCATGAAGAAATACTCTCTGAACGCTTTGTTTTTGAAAACATAAACATATTCATTCATCAGAAAACGGAAATCGAACTTTTCAAGTTTAAGATCAAGCGACGGTTTCTCTCGTGTTTTCTTAAATGTGTTATAAAGACATATTCCGTAAATAACCGCAAGGATAATACCGGAAATAAGCATTGGCTTCTGTGAACCGGGTGACGGTGTGCTGAAGCCGAAAATAGCCAAAACACCTGTTACAAGAAAGAAAGACGGGAACATACCAAATGAATTGAATATGTAACCAACTGAGTTATACTGAACTCGAAGATCGTAGTCCGGTGCAAGTTCCGGAAGCATAGCAACATGAGGTATATCTATGATCGTGTATGCAGTCTTAAAAAGCATATATACAATTGTGTAATAAATAAATGCCTGCATCGGTCTTGCCTTGCCATCAAATCCGTAGCTGTTCCAAAGAAGGGCAAAAGATACGCACAAAAGCGGCATACCCCAAAGGATATATCTTCTATGCTTACCGTATTTTGAGCGTGTTCTGTCAGTAAATACACCCATAATCGGGTCGGTAATAGCATCCCAAACAACAGCTATTGTTGTAACTAAACCTGCCAAGGTAGGATCAAGATCAACAACATCTGTCAAGAAAATCATGAAATACAAACTGATAACATAACCTGCACCTGAGGTGGTAATATTAGCAGAACTGTAATTCATCATCGGTACAACCGAATCTTTGAATGTTCCCTTCACTCCAATGAGTTTAAGGATTTTCTGTTCCATAAAATCACTCCAAACTTAATATATACTTCTATACTTTACCACACAAATATATTAAAATCAAGTTTTTTAACAAATTTAACAATTTTAATAAAAATGAAGTGACGAGATTTTACTCTCGCCACAAAATTCATTAAGTCCAAATTAACCAAATGAGAATATATCCGGTTGTAACAGCCGCCAAAGTAAATGGTACACCGTACTTCATAAATGTTGTGCTCTTAACTTCATATCCCTCTTTACGAAGTATGCCGATACCGGCAATATTTGCACTTGCACCGATTGGGGTAAGATTACCGCCTAAGGTAGCTCCGCAAAGTAAGCCGTAATAAAGTATGGTAGGGTCTATTCCTAAATCCCCTGCTATTACCGGCATAATGGACAGCATAGTTGCAGTATAAGGTATATTATCGATAAAGGCTGAGAGAATAACTGACATCCAAACTACAACAGTATAAACAATAAATACCGAACCTGAACCCAACTTTGCTATGGCAGAGCCGATAACATCTATTACACCTGCATTCTTTATGCCGCCGATAACCACGAAAAGACCGGCAAGAAGAACTATTGTATAGTAATCGATTTCTTTAAACGCATTTTTAACAATATCTTTGTTCTTTTTGAAGAAGAATTCTCTGATAATACCCACTGCGAAGAAAGCAATACAAATAATTCCGTTTGTCACATCTGGTTTCCAAATCTGACCCGGTGCTGCTGCATCTTTATAAGGTATAAACGAAACAGCGATCAAAGAAAGGACTGTACCAACGAGGAGATATGTGGGGAACATATCTTCAACTTTTGTTCTTGAATTAAATTCGATCTTTGTATTTTCTTTTCTGAACATAAACAGGATTATCAAAGCACTGACAACTGCTCCTGCTTCGACCACCCAGAACATACCCGGTTTTCCGTCATCAAAAAAGAAATCGGAAAAATCAAGTCCTGCCTGCTTAGCAAGAAGGATAGATGTTGTGTCACCGACAAGGGTTGCCGCACCCTGAAGGTTGGAAGAAACAGCAATGCAAATAATTGATGACACAGGAGAAATGTTCACCTTTTTACAAAATGCCAATGCTACCGGTGCTATCATAAGGACCGTTGCCACATTGTCAACAAAAGCTGAAACTATACCGGCAAAAAGAGAAAGTGCAACTATTGTCCACTTAATATTAGGCATGTGTGAAATCAAAATATCCGACATAAGCTGAGGCATTTTCGACTCAATAAACAGATAAACTGTACCCATAGTTCCGGCGATCATCATAATTACATTCCAGTCAATTTCATTAAGTGCGTCCATGATGCCGTATGCATATGTGCCTGCATCGGCAAGAGTAAAGAAGTTTTCACCCAAAAGCGCCGGATTGACTGCGGCGATGACACCTAATGCAACAAAGATTATTGCAGATGTTACTGTGATTGCAGGGCGTATCTTTTGGAAAGCCAACATTAAAATATAGGTGACCGCAAAGATAAGCAATGCTGTGATTGTGATTGGACTCATTCATATTCCTCCTAAAATAACTTTCGGCAAGTCTTGATACAACACATACGAACTTTCTGATTTTTAAGTGGGACATTTCGCCTGTTCACAGTAATTTTTTCAACTTGAACAACCCTATATCGGCAAAACATCTCTTAGAATTAGAAGTCTTATGGTATTTGGATACTTTGAGTCAAAAATAAAAACCCGCAAATGCGGATCTATCTCTCGACATAAAATATGCCAAGCAATTTACAAAAGAACACAATATTATGTATTCTGACAGACTCCACCGATCATTTAAATTGTATTTCGATTATACTCCTTGTATCAACAAAAGTCAACAAGTATAAAATGTTGAAATTACAAATAAAAATGCAAAAAAGACTTGACTTTTCCTTCAGTATCATATATAATAAATCAGCGTTATCGGGGTGTGGCGAAGTTTGGTATCGCGCTTGGTTCGGGACCAAGAGGCCTCGGGTTCAAGTCCCGACACTCCGACCATGAAAAGTCCGTTCACATTAGTGGGCGGACTTTTTTATGCTTAAAGTTATTATCAAGCATAACTCAATCATTCCAAGAAAAGTACTTAACTTTTCATTATTTGCAAACCGCTAAGCATCTATTTGCACACAAAAGTTCCATGTGCTACAATTATTTCACCATAAAGATTGTGCGAGGGGCAAGCTCGTTGACCGCACAGCAACCTACTTCATGTAAGGTGCTAAGGCTTGAACGATGGGTTTTCATTTTATCTCTTTGTGGAATATTAGTGAGGTTAAAAATATGCATTTTGTATTAGGTGATAAGAAAAAAGTTGATTACATAACAAGAGCAGGTGCATATTTAATACCTGTATGTAACAAGAAAATCGGTGTAATCAAAACCGAAAAAGGATATTTTCTCATTGGCGGAGGTTTAAATAAAGATGAAAGCCATGAAGATTGTATTAAAAGGGAGTGCCTTGAAGAAACAGGATACACAGCTATAATAAAAGAAAAATATGCTCAGCTGAAGCGTATACCACTCATCAAAAATTAGGTTATTTTCATCCTGTACAAGATTATTATATAGGAGAACTTAAAGAAAAGGTTTCCGCACCCATAGAAAAAAATCATATTTTAATGTGGTTTAACTATGATGATATTAAAGGCAAAATGTTTGCCGAAATACAAAACAAGGCATTAGAACAATGTATAAATAATAAGTATTTCCTTTAATGCTTCCATGAATATATTTAAAGCTGTCGCCTACCTTTAATCGGTTAGCGACAGCTTTTGATTTGATTTGCTTTGTCTTTATACTATTAAGTTTTATTCTCGTCTGAGCGCCTCTATTGGAAGCATTTTAGCAGCTTTTCTTGCCGGATTTATACCGAAGAAAATACCAATGGCACTTGAGAAACCAACAGCAATAGCTATGGTGCTGAAATGGACAGCTATCGGTATCTTCATAATATATGAAACAAGCATAGCCGCCCCAATACCTAAGGCCATACCAATCAAACCTCCGGCTAAACATAGGATAACCGATTCCGTAAGGAACTGGAACATAATGGTTCGTGTTTTTGCACCCAAAGCCTTTCTAATACCGATTTCTCTTGTTCTTTCAGTAACTGAAACCAACATAATATTCATAACGCCGATACCACCAACAATAAGAGAGATGGCACTAACTGCTGCTATAAATATAGTAAACACATTGATAACAGTGTTGAGAAGTTCGATATATGTCGCAAGGTTCACATAATTATATAAGTCTCTCTCAGCGTTATTATGACGGACTTTCATTAACTTCACTGTTGATTCACCGACGCTGTCAAGCTCATTTTCATCAACTGCACTAAGATAAAGAGATTCATAACACCCTGCATTTCCGTTAAGATCGGCAACTATGGTTGCAGGAACAATAAGCATACCAGCGGTCATAGTCATCATGCTTTGAGTCTGCTCCATCATCTCCGTCATATCCCCTGTTGAGCCCATCATAGCTGTCATGTCAACAACACCCACTATTTTAAATGTAAGAGTTGTGCCGTTTAAAGTAGTAAAAGAAACGCTTTCACCGACTGCATTTTCAGATCCGAAAAATGTGTATGCGCTCATTGGATCGATAACTGCAACCTGTTTTCCGTTCTCACATTCCTCTGCTGTGGGGAAACGACCGTGCATAGGAGTCATGTTAAGCATAGTACCCAATTCACTTGTACCGCCCATAACGATACCCATGCCTGTTGCGGTTTTACATTCTAAAGAACCCATTGTCATGTTCATAGGCGACACATATTCAACTGAGTCCAAATTTCTTATGGCAGCAATATCTTTGTCGGTAACATAATCACTTTTACTCGCAAGGCTTGTATCAACGGTAAACTGAACACAGCTTGCACCCATATCCTCGATCATTCCGACAATATAATCTCGTCCGCCTTGTCCAACGGTAATGATGGCAATAACGGAAGCTACACCGATTATAATACCCAACATTGTGAGTAATGAACGCATAAGATTAGTCTTGATACTGAAAACCGCTATTCTAATGTTTTCAAATATATCCACTGTCTGACCCTCCGTTAACCTACAACTTTAACTTTAGCTCCATCGGTAAGAGTAGCGGTGGGATTTTTAACTATCTTATCGCCTACTTGACAACCTGATACTACTTCATACATAGTATCCGATGAAATGCCAACCTGAATTTCACGCTTTTCAATAGTTTTGCTATCCTCATTATAAACATAGATGTAATATGACTTTCCGTCAATCTCAATGCCTTCAAGAGGAACAACAGTTATATCTGTTGCTGAATTTGTTTCAATAACAATATCAACGGTAAGACCGATAATTACAGATCCATTCGGTTTTTCTAACTTAATCTTTGCATTTAAGCCACCTGAGGAAGATGAACCGCCTGTTAATGAGCTTGTAATTGAACTTAAATCAAAACCTGATGAAGTGTCGATTGTTGGGCTGATATAAGAAACATGGCCGTTAAAATCTTCATTTAACGCTGTTACAACAGCCTTTTGATTAAGTTTAACTTTCGGAATGTCATATTTGCTGATGGTGAAATCAATTTCAAAGTCATCATAATTGTCAATAACCATTGCAGTTGTAACTCCGGAAGAAGTTAATGATGAAACCAGCTGACTGATATCAACACCTTCATTCATTGCAGACATGATGGTGTTAAGATCAATTGACTGACTTGTATTTCCTGCATTTTCAGTGCTGAAAGTTGTGTTTTCAGAAATGTTAAGAGTTGTAACTATGCCATCTTTTTCAGCTTTCCAGCCCTGCTGAAGTTTATTATAAGCATCAAGACATTCATCATAATTTTTCTTTGAGCTGTCCATGAGAGTTTTATAAACTGATTGAACTGTATCATTTGCCTGAGCCTCAAGGGTTGCTTTTTGAGTAAGAAGTTCAACATATTCAAGCTGAAGTGACATTGACTCGGAACTTGAACCTAACATTGAGGACATATCAAAATTGACACCTAAGTTTGCGAGATTGTCAACTATACTTTCAATTCTTTCAAGAATTGACTTTTCTTCCGGTGTAGCTTCTACTGTCTCCTCTTTTTCTTCTTTTGCCTTGGCAACTTCAATTTCTTTTTCGAGAGCAGCAAGTTCAGATTCGATTTTCGGAAGTGTTTCTCTTGCTTCCTTAGCCGCAACTAAACCGTCTTCGTATGCTTTCTTTGCATCATCATAAGCCTGTTTCTTGCTGTCAACAACTGATTTAGCTGCCGAACTGTCAAAAGTGGCAATCAATTGACCTTTTGTGACTTGATCACCTAAAGCAACTTTTACTTCTTTAATCTTTACTCCGTCCATTATTTTATAAGCGGTTTTGGATTTTGAATTAACAGTACCTGTTGAAGAAATAGTTTCTGTTACATTACCTGTTGTAACTTCAAGAAGACTTACTTCTGCATCATAATTTGGTATTGCAATGGCTACTACACCGGCCACAATCGCAATTACCAAACAAACAGATACACATGCAACTGCTAGTTTCTTTCCACTTGACAATTTTTTGAATTTATCCACCAATCCAAACTTGTCATAAATGGTTACCATATCATCGACATCTTCTTTGGTAATCTTGTTAGCCTTTTCACTTTTTTTCATTTATTTATCCTCCTGTTGAATTAGCAAATTTATTACTCCAAGAGATTGTACAATAAAAATACTCAATAATCAAATGATTTAAGTTTTTTTAATTTATTTTTTAGCATATAATGACCGTTTTAAATATATTTTAATTATAGATACAAATATGTTATTTGGGGAATTATTATGAAAATCAAAACAATAATTTTAGCTTTTCTTTTAATTATATTTCTTTCTTCCTGCGCTCGCGAAAACCTCATAAATATTGACACATTTATTACCTACTGGAATGAGGTTTCAGACCTTACTTTGGAAAAAGAAAACTTCATATCTTATATTCAAAAAGACAAGGCCATATATTCCACCGAAACTGGTGATATAAATCTGAGTGTTATTTGTGACAAAAATTCTCTTAAAATAATACAAGTCAGTCTTTGCACCGACAAAAAGCTCAATGAAGACTTTAGTGAAACAGCAGAAAGTTTAGTTTCAGCTGTACTGCATACCGATGAAAAGAAATCCGAAGAGATTATATCGCAACTTCTTCAAAAAGATGAAACTAAATCGGATAACAACTTTCAAAAATCATATGTATTTGAAAAAGATATAACCATAGGCTTAATTTCAGCAGATGCAGGAGTTAGATTTTATATAAATTTCAATGAGCTGAACAATATTGTTTCTACACAACTTCCTGAGTTTCAAGAAAATTATACATATTCTTCTAAAGATGATTGATGTCAGCTTTTTCTCTCAACCTTACGCTTGTTGCCTTTTTCATCAACAACATAAGTGTTTTCAAGTTGTGACACGAGGCTTCGCTTATATGACATAATATATTCATCTCTGAGGATTTTCTGTTCAGCTTTCTCTTCGTCAGTGAGTCCTTCAGCCTGTGACTTTCTGTAAAGTTCGTTAATTCTGTCGATTTTTTTCTGTTCCATTATCGTTGCTCCTTATTCCCAAGTTTTCCATATTTCAGGTTGATATCCGACTGTTGCTTGCTTACCGTTTCTTACAATGGGGGTTTTAAACATTCCTTGATTTTCCAAAAGTTTCTCTTCCTTTGCTTCATCGCCTGCAAGATACTTCATAAAACAGCTTTCATATTCTTTTGAAGAAGTGTCAACAAGTCCTTCCATCGAGCCGACAGCCTTCTTAATGCTGTTATACTCACCTTTGCTCATACCGTATTTTTTCAAATCAATGAACTGATATTTTATGTTTCTCTCTTTAAAATATCTTTCTGCTTTTCGTGTATCAAAGCATTTGCTTTTACCGTAAATTTGTATATTCATTCCAAGCTCCTTAAATTTTATCAAATATATTATACACAAAAAATCATTTTTGTAAATGATTATGGACTTATTAAATCTTTTATTATATAATCATCTTATCAAAACCAAGGAGAAAGCTATGACTTTAATGCTAAATGAAGGTGCAAAAGAGATAATCTCTCTTCTTAACCAAAATAATCATAAAGCTTATGCCGTGGGTGGTTGTGTAAGAGATCAGCTAATGGGGAAAACCCCTTTTGATTTTGATATAACAACAGATGCAACCGCTGAAGAAATGCTGGAGATTTTTTCATCATATAAAATAATTAAATCAGGCATAAAACACGGAACGGTTGCGGTTATTATAAACTGCGAAGTTTACGAGTGTACTACATTTCGTATAGACGGTGACTATAAAGATTCACGGCACCCAGACAGAGTATATTTTTCACGAAACTTAGCAGACGATCTTTCACGAAGAGATTTCACCATAAATGCTCTTTGTTACAGTGAAGCAGAAGGTTTAATCGATATTTTTTCTGGTAGAAAAGATATTGAAAACAAGATCATTCGTTCTATCGGTGATGCAGAAAAAAGATTTAAGGAAGATGCTTTGAGAATACTTCGAGGCATGCGTTTTTCCTCCACACTCTGTTTTTCAATTGAAGAAAAAACTAAAGACGGTATGATACGCTGCGCTCCCCTTTTAGAAGAAATTTCAAAAGAGAGAAAAACAGACGAACTGAAAAAAATGATTTGCGGAGAAAACCTACTTTATGTTATTGACAGTTTTCAAGACATATTCAGGTTATTACTTCCCGGAATAAATCTCAGCACTCAGCCAAAGGAAGAACTCATTGCAAGCAACAAAGACTTTGAATACAGAATGAGTCTTATTCTCAGAAATACTGAAAATAAGGAGGAGATTTTTACAAATTTACGCTTTTCAAATGCGACTTTGCTGAATATAAGAGAACTTAGTTCTATGAACATACCCGAAAGCAAAGTTGAGCTGAAAAAGATGCTGAAAAAATATAAAAAAGACAATGTTTTAAAATATATTGACTCTAATCATTTAGAAGAAGCCCGAAAGTGGTATTCTGAAATTATGGAAAACAATGAATGTTATAGTCTGAAATCTCTTTCCGTCACCGGCAAAGAGATTCTTAAAACAGGCGCAGATCCGAAAAAAGTCGGAACTATTTTAGATACACTTTTAGACAGAGTCATTGAAGAAACGACCCCCAACACAAAGGAAGAATTATTGAAATTATTGTAAAATTCTATACTTGCAGTTTTTAAAAAAATAAAGTGTAATTGAATGGAGAAACGAACTTTCTCGGTCAGCCTTCGGCTGACTCCGCCCACTATACCGCGGGCGGTTGTCGGCGTCCCGCCGACCTTAAAATTTCGCGCCCACGATCGCGGGCGCTCCATAAAACCCAAAACTGAGACATAGCTTTTCGCCATGTCTCAGTTTTTTTATTCGTTATCCTCAAAATTTCACTTTCAGCGCAAAACTTCGATCATTCTGTCCGGATAGTTACCGATGAGAGCATCAACACCCATATCGGCAAGTCTCTTTATATCGTCATATTCATTAACTGTCCAAGTGTTAACTTCTCTGCCGGCATTCTTCATTTCAGCATAAAGTTCAGGCTTCAAATTAACAAAAATAGGATGAACGCAATCGATGCCATGGCTCTTTGTGTATTCGCCCATGCCGATTATCCAGCTTTCAACAAGGAAACCTGTTTTGATTTCAGGAGCATATTCTTTGCATCTCATAACGGTGAAGTGATTAAAACTTGAAAGAATGGTTCTGTCCTCAAGTCCAAATTCCTTAACCATATCAATAACAGCCTTCTCAATACCCTCATATTCAAAAATACCTGTCTTAAGTTCGATGTTTGTGATAAACCCATCAACATCTTTAACCAACTCAAAATACTCTCTGAGTGTTGGTATTTTTTGAAAATCAAACTTTCCTTCAAATCTGCCATATGCATTGAACTTTGAAAGTTCCTCATAGGTATAATCCTTAACAAAACCTGTTCCATCAGTTGTTCTGTCGATAGTTTCGTCATGAATTATTACAAGCTCACCATCTTTTGAAAAATGAACATCAAGTTCAATTCCCTCAGCACCGATCTCAACCGCTTTACTGAAAGCAAGCATTGTATTTTCCGGATAATTTCCGCTGAAACCTCTGTGTGCGATAATCTTTGACATAGATACGATCTCCTTTATTTATATCAGTTTAAGCCGGCAAGCTGTTTAAGTTCGTCAGCCTTGTTTGTCTTTTCCCATTCAACATCAAGGTCTTCTCTGCCTATATGACCGTAAGCAGCAAGCTGGCGATAAATAGGGCGGCGAAGTTTAAGTGTGTCGATAATTGCAGCCGGGCGTAAATCAAACACACGGTTAACAAGTGATTCAAGCTCATCATCGGCAAGTTTACCTGTTGAGAAAGTATCAACTCTGACTGAAACAGGTTTTGCAACACCGATTGCATAAGCTAACTGAACTTCGCATTTGTCTGCAAGACCGGCAGCAACAATGTTCTTTGCCACATATCTTGCTGCATAAGCAGCTGAACGGTCAACCTTAGTCGGATCTTTGCCACTGAATGCACCGCCACCGTGACGGGAATAGCCGCCATAAGTGTCAACAATTATTTTTCTTCCTGTTAAACCGCTATCGCCATGAGGGCCACCGACAACAAATCTACCTGTTGGGTTAACAAAAATCTTTGTGTTTTCGTTAATAAGCTCCTTAGGAACAATAGGATTTATAACATTTTCAACAACGTCCTTGCGGATCTGATCTAATGTTACATCTGCACTGTGCTGCGAAGAAACAACAATAGTTTCAACAGCAACCGGCTTATCGTCTTCGTATTCAATTGTTACCTGTGTTTTTCCGTCCGCTCTTAAGTATGGGAGAGTCCCATCTTTACGAACCTTTGTAAGCTGTTTAGCGAGCTTATGAGCAAGAGAAATTGGCAAAGGCATAAGTTCCGGAGTCTCATTGCAAGCATAACCGAACATCATGCCCTGGTCGCCTGCACCGTTAAGGTTATATTCATCCTCTTTGCCGTCTTTGAGTTCTAATGATTTGTCAACACCCATTGCAATATCTCCGGACTGCTCATCAAGAGCAACGAGAACATTGCAGTTGTTTCCGTCAAAACCTTTGCTTGAATCGTCATAACCGATTTCATTTACAACCTTACGAACGATTTTAGGTATGTCAGCCTTGTGAGTTGAGGTGATTTCACCCATTACAAGTACCATTCCCGTTGTTGCTGCTGTTTCACAAGCAACTCGAGCCATTGGGTCATGAGCGAGAAGCTCATCAAGAACAGCGTCCGATATCTGATCGCAGATTTTATCCGGATGTCCTTCTGTTACCGATTCTGAAGTAAAAAGTCTTTTTGCCATTACTGTATACATCCTTTCTCTTTCCTTATTAGTTAAAATAAAATATACAAAATAAAAGTGCGGCCGCATACGACCGCACAGAAATGCCACTATGACACCTTATCTTTCGGTCATACCGCAGGATTTAGCACCTTGCACTTTTGCAGGTTGCCGAGCTTCATAGGGCCTGTCCCTCAGCTACTCTTAATAAGGAATATTCTTTTTACTGTGGTATTATATAACACAATACTTCTTTAGTCAAGATAAAAAACAAAAAATTACAATTTTTTAAATCATGTTACATCTTCAACATAAAATTCATCAAGTTCAGAGCAAGTGCGAGGAATTGTCTTATATCCTGAATAATCAATATCCTCCGCATATCTTACAAACAAGGAATAACAGGGCAGATCCCAGTATTCACTAAACTCATGAGCTAAAAAGTAATAATGTGAAACTCTTGTAATTTCAGGATATCCGTTCATGGAAATATCGCTCACATTCTTCCTTATTCTCAAGTCTTCCAAAGTATCTCTGTAAGTTGCACTGATATTACTCAATGTCACATTTTCAACTTTATATATTTCACCGTCATGCTTACAGCCGGTTATAGCTGACGGCAACTCAGTGTTCACTGCATTAACATTGCTTATGAAAACATTCTTTATGCTGCCAACTTCATCTTTGCCATACTTAAGTCTGTTTCCAAGCCATATAAGGATAGGTGAACTCACTCCGTCCATTTCAATGTTGTCAACCTTAACATTGCTGATATTTGCTCCGTCTGCCGATTCAATGGCAATACCGGCGTAGCCTCCCGTTATTCCGTTTGGCATGAAGAATTTGCAATCACTGACACTGACATCACTCACATCACAAGGGGTTTCAGTTCCGATTTTAAAGCAGTTTGCAAAACTTGATAAGATGCAATCCTTAACAGTTACATTACTGATTTCTCCTTCATTGGATTTAAGAACAATAGCATCATCACCGGTTGCAATAAAGCAATGGGAAATCTGTATTTTGCTTCCTCCGCATACATCAATACCGTCAGTATTGGCAACATGCATATTATTGTCGATAACAATATTCTTCACACTGACATTTTCGCAGTTCTTAATAACCAATGTCCATGTGGCTGACTCTTCAAAAACAATATTATCAATTTTCACATTTTTACATTCATTAAGAAGAATAATGTTATTTCTGACTGTGTCTTTGCTGAAACGAATTCTCTTTCTGCTCTCCATAACACGAACATACAAATTAAACTTCTTAAGAGTATATAAAGGAGACGGCTTTTCTGCAGGTTCTGTATAACTTTCACCGCTACCACAAATAGTTCCGCCGCCGGTAATTCTAATATTTTCAGCCTTATCAGCATAAACAACACTTGAATTTAATGGATTATCACTCTCTTCATTTTCTTCACAGTTAAGGGAAACAAGTTTTGCTCCCTCGGAAACGAACAAGGTTACATTGCTTTTAAGTATAATAGTGGAAACTTTGTATTCCCCTTTTGGTATATAAACCACACCATCTAAAGTCAGAGAATTTACAGCATCGTTGATTGCCTTGCTGTTTTCCTCCCCTTTTCCGTCTTCGGATATATTTGGAACAATAGCATTTGAAGGCTTTTTATCTTTTGAAATATAATTTTCAAAGGGAATATCAACTATTCTTGTTCCCTCTTCGTTAGTATTATATTTTGTTTCAATTCTGTCGGACATTTCAAGGCTTTTATGATTTTTCATGTAATGATTTAATCCAAAACCACCCAAAAGTATTATAATCACGGATAAAACTATGACGAAAACTGTGATAATTACTTTTTTCATATATACAACACCTCGGTAACATATTATCCAAAAAGGAAATATATGTCAAGATAAATTTAAAATCCGAAATTGACTTCAATACTTGTGTCATGAAACCATCAAATCATTTTTATTCTTTTGCACACAACTTTAATAAGTGGAAAACTGACTATACTGAGAAAAACGCCTTTGATTATATTCATTACAGTACCTGACCATACAGCTGCCCACAAGGCTTCTGTTGAAAGTTCTATACTCAAAAAATACTTAAAGAATAAAGGTGCAATGAAGTAATTACTTACAATACCGAAAACCACAATAGCTAAGAATCCGGAAACCGAAGAAATAAACAATGAAATTTCTGTTTTTTTCTTCTTCTTTAACTTGTTATATACAAGAGTGAAAGTCAATGTGTATGCCACACCGACTATGAAATTCATAATATTACCAAATCCCATTTGCGAACCAAGGCCCCTAACAAGAAGTTCAATAATATTTTTCAATGCCTCAATAATAACAGTAGCTAAGGGACTTAACAGAATACCACCGGCTAATGCGGGAACATCACTTAAATCCATCTTTAAATAAGAGTTACCCGGTATAAGAGGTATCTCCAATAAAAAGAGGACAAAAGCCATAGCCGTAAGCATTGCCAATACTGCGATTTTCCTTGTTTTGTTGTTCATATCAAACACTCTCCTAAGATCAGGACAATAAAAAAGCGTCCTGCTATTCATACAGGACGCAATTAAATCTTTGAAATGATATTGCCTTCTTTCGTCCGGACTATACCGTCGGCTTCGGAATCACACCGAAATCATGCTGAGACATAAGATGACTATCACACCTCATGCAACGCTCGTGGGCTAAACTTTCGTCATTACCACCGGTGGAGAATTTCACTCCGCCCTGAAGTTGTGAATTCATTATACAACAGGCATATACACTTGTCAAGGAATTTTTGTTTCAAGAACGCTAACCTCTCCAAGTATTCTGTATTCACCTAAACCGGCAGGCAAAAACAAACTGTCGCCTTTATATAATGTTACTGTTTCTTCTCCGTATTCAAGAACACCATTGCCGTCAATACAAAGAACTGAAACAAAGCTTTTTTCATCTGCACAGAACTTTCCCTCATCTTTTATATCAATGCGAGAGAAAGTGAAAATATCACAACTTGACAAAAGTGTTTTGATGTAATGTTCATTTTCTGTTTTGGAAATATATTCACTTGAAACAACACTTTTTTTGCAATTAGTAACATCTATGGCTTTTTCAATATGAAGCTCTCTGGGCTTACCGTTTTGCAATCTGCCATAATCGTAAACTCTGTAAGTTGTGTTTGAGTTTTGCTGAACCTCAGCTAAAAGTATGCCTTTACCAATTGCGTGAAGTGTGCCGGCTTCAATAAAGAACAAATCGCCTTTTTTCACCTTCACACGATTAACTTTATCGGTAAGTGTATTTGTTTCAATAGCAGTTTTAAATTCTTCTTTTGTCAAATCTTCTTTAAATCCGAAAATCAATTCAGCTCCCTCATCGTTATCAAGGATATACCATGCTTCGGTTTTGCCGTGTTCACCCTCAACTCTTTGGGCATACTCCTCATCGGGATGAACCTGAACCGATAAATTATCCTTAGCATCAATGAGCTTTATCAAAATCGGAAAATCCTCTTTGTTTTTGCCGTTTTCTCCCATATATTCAGTATGTTCACTTAAAACTTGTCTGAGAGTCATGCCCTCAAACTCGCCATTTTCGACAATATTTTCTCCGTCTTTATGACATGAAAGCACCCATGCTTCCGCCTGTCTGTCCAAGAAGGAAACATAATCAAATTCTTTTGTAAGTCGAGTGCCTCCCCAAATATAATCTTTTATTGCAGGTGTCAACTTCAATGCATACACATAATCATCTCCCTAAAAATTTATAGTTTATTTTATCAAACAATCTCATAAACTTCAAGACTGAAGAATAAAAATAATAGTGTGTTCCAATAATTTTTAAAAAGGAGGTCACTGTTATGCATCTGAAAATACTGAAAACGGTAAAAAAAGCCAAGGAAAACAACGACTCCATATTATGGGAAATTCGTCAAACTCAAGAAGAAATTGACAGAATTTATGATGTTTTCCAAAATCAAACTGATGAAGATCTGCTTGAATCCTGTATTTACCAACTTCAATCTTTAAAGGCGAAGCAAAGTTTCCTTATAAAATCGGCAAAAGCTCAAAAACTTCACGCTTGCAGAGAAATATTCGGAGCAAACAGTAAAACTAACGATGCCTGAATATAGTAAAATCATAATTATCTGCCTTGTTGTAATGTTCATCATAACACTTTTAGTTATGCTAAAATCAAAAAGTTTTTTCAAAGCCTTTCTCACTTCCGTATTATCCGGTTTAGGCTCTCTCTTTGCCGTCAATCTTTTGTCAACATTCACGGGAATAACCATAGCCATAAACTGGTTTAGCATTGCAATGTGCATGGGGATGGGCGTTTGCGGAAGTATTACTCTTCTTTGTCTCAACATAATTGATAAAATTTAGATACAAACATGGCTGTAAAAACAAAAGTTTTTACAGCCATGTTTAGTTCTGATTATAGCCGAAGAAAATTATTCCTCTTCACGGTCAAGTAAGTTCTTCATATATTGGAGAGTGGCCTCTCTTTGCTCATCGTTCATAGAAAGGAAGAAATTGAAAAAATCTGTTCTGTCTTCCGTTCTTGCCGTATTTTCGCTCATAACGTTTTTTGAACCGTTATCTCTCCCACTGAGATAGTCCACATTAACTCCATACATAGTTGCGAGTCTGATAAAAACCGCAATAGGCGGAGTTGCCTGACCGTTTTCATATTTAGCATAAGTTGCTCTCTTTAAGCCTAAAATATCGGCAACATTCTGCTGAGTATATCCATTCTTTTTTCTTAATTGTTTAAGTCTTTCGATTATTTTTTCGCTTCCCATATTTTCACCTCATAAGCTTTGCGTAAAGTGTTTAAACTCCATGCGTTTTGACACAAGGTTTTCCCACTCTTCATGCCTAGGTATACGTCCATTTTATCACAAATTTCGACAAAAAGCAAATCAATCCGCTGTTTCGATCAAATCTGACTTATTGCACCTTGCTCTGTAATAATTGTTGTCGGCCACATCGTCCATAAGTAAGCAAACAAGTTGAGAAACCTCTTCAAGTAATGATTTCACATTATCCGGAACAAAAGATATCTTGCTCACAATTTTTGATGGAAGTGAAACAAAGTCGGAAACAACAGTATATGTTGGCGAACCTTTCTTGTATTGATTAAATCCACCGTCAAAAAGATTAAGGAAGATATTATATGCAATATCCATTACCACTTTATCAGAAATCTCATCTGCTGCCGTTTTATTTACTCCCTTACCGAAAGTAAGACGGTTAACATGTTTAACCAAATCCCCTACTGTGACTTTTGATATGTATTTTGAAAGTCTTTTAATAAGAAAATAAAGTTTAGGTAAAACATCACTCTTTATACCCATAGCAGCGCATCTGTCAATAAATTCATTCAAATCTCCTGATGCGGCAGCCGTAAGAACATTCTCAACAACGCCTTTTGAATGTGAATGAACATACTCAATGTTGCGCTTTTCTCCATCGAACATAAAATCTTTAACATATTCAGTATTTATGGAGATATAATCATCATCTATATTCACTTTAACAATAGGTGACGGATGACCTGAAAGTGAACCTACATTTACCTGAACCATTTTATTGTTGTTTTCAGCTGTATATTCTGTAATATTCTGAAAATGAGAATGACCGACAAAAAGAGCCTCCACTCCGTTTGAGGTAAAATTCTCAGCAACCCATTCTCTGTCACCGCAACAAATACCGCTTTTGGTTAAAAGCTGAGTGTAATGCTGTAAAACAACATGGTGCTGCATGGCAACAAGTCTGTCACCGGCAGCTTTCGCATCTTGGATCTGCTGCAAAATCCACTTCATGTGTTCATGTGAAAAGCCGGACTTTCCATCACCGTTTGAATCGTCGTTGAGTCCCAAAATTCTAAATCCATCACAAAGCTGTGCCACATAAGAGTACATACCCACTTCAGACTTGAATGTTGAAATCGCATTGTCAAATCCGAATTCTTTATAAAATCTGTGAAGGTCCTCTGCATTAGCGGTTTCTTCCACTTTTTCCGGCTTATCACCGAAATACTTTCTTGCATTTCCGTCAGTGCACCAATCGTGAGTTGATGTTATAACAAAAACTTTCTTATACTTATTAAGTTCTCTGAGTTTTTCCACCATTTCCTCATGACAGACAATCTCACCGTCATTTGTGACATCACCGCAGACAAGAACACTGTCAATGGTTTCATCACCTGCAAGCATTAAAAATGCTTTATCAATAATTGCTCCCGATTCCAACAAGCACTTTTGATCAGAACCGCTTCTGAGCTCATATGCTCTGCCACCGTCTGTTAACGACGGAGAAAAATAATGTAAATCAGATACTACTGCAAACCTTGCTTTCTTACTCATTCTCTAATCCTCACTAAAAAATTCATATATTTTACGGGCATTATCCTTGGTTATGCCCTTGACCTGAGACAATGTTTCAATATCCGCTGAGGATATTGCTTTAATTGTTTTAAAATGCTTGAGAAGTATGTCGGCTTTCTTCTTGCCGATGCCTTCAATACTCGTCAGCCTGGTTTCCAAGGCTGATGCAGTATGTTTTTTCTTGTGATAAGTTATGGCATACCTGTGGACTTCATCTTGTATGCTTGAAACAAGAGTAAACGCCTGCCTTTTGGAAGTAATGGCTATTTCTCTGCCGTCAGCGGTAATTGCTCTTGTTTTATGCTTATTATCCTTAACCATACCAAAAACCGGAATATTTAGTCCATATTCGGCGATAACTGGTTTAACTGCATTGACCTGACCTTCACCACCGTCAAGAAGAATAAGATCAGGCAAAGTTTTAAATCCCCCATCTTTTTCGTTCTCGTCTTTATAATGGGCAAATCTTCTGTGAAGAACTTCCCTCATTGAGCCGTAATCGTCCTGTCCGGAAAAACCTTTAATGCTGAATTTCTTATATGCTTTTTTATATGGCACACCATTTTTGAAAACGATCATACCTGCCACATTATCACTTCCCGCTGTGTGGGAAATATCGTAAGATTCAATATATTCGGGAATTTTTGAAAGCCCCAGCAATCCTTTAAGCTCGTCAAGTGCATTTGTTTCTCTGCCTTTTCTGCCAAGATACTGAGCTAGCTTTTCTGCGGCATTTTTTCTGCACATTGCCATAAGTGATGCCTGTTCTCCCTTTTGAACAGTTCCAATAGCAACTTTCTTGCCGTTTTTCTCACTGAGCCACTGAGCAAGAATATCTTGGCTTTCAGTTTCTCCGTCAACGGTAATTCTTGGTGGAATTGACCTGTTCATTGAATAATAATTCATTATCAACTCATATCTTGCAGTGGCAAGATCTTCCTCAGCGTCAAAAATAAAGTCTTCACTATCATAAAGAATTCCGTTACCAAAACGCAAAATATGCAAGCAAGCCTTTTCTTCAGCTTGAACTATGGCAAACACATCTTGATCTTTAATAAGAGATGAAACAACTTTTTGTCTGTCAGAACTCATTTTTTCCATGGCGTTAATTCTGTCTCTTATTTTTGCAGCTTTTTCGAATTGGAGATTTTCGCTGTATTCTTCCATAAGTTCACGAAGTTTTTTTATCTGCTGACCTTGACCGCCTTTCAGAAATTCAATGGCATCATTAAGATTTTCTTCATACTCCTCTTCACTTATCTTTCCTTTACACGGAGCGCTGCATTGACCGATAAAATAATTCAGACACGGTCTGCCCTTTCCGATATCTGCAGGAAACTTTCTGTTGCATGTATACAGTTTATATATTTTATTGGCTTCTTCAACCGCCCCACGCATACTGTAACCTGATGTGAACGGGCCGAGATATGTTGCATCGTCATCATCTTTTCTGAAACAAGCTGAGATTTTTCCCCAAGGACCTTTTGTTATTTTGACATAACTATAACCCTTGCTATCTTTAAGCAGAATGTTATATTTAGGCATATTCTGCTTTATTAAACTACATTCGAGAACAAGTGCTTCAAACTCACTATCGGTCAAAATATAGTCAAAGTCATCAACATTTTCAACCATTTTTCTAACCTTGGTGTTATGGTTGTTTTGTGAGCCGAAATATTGACTTACACGGTTTTTAAGCATTTTAGCTTTACCAATATAAATTATCTTTCCACTCTTGTTTTTCATAATATAAACGCCGGGATTAAGAGGCAAGTTCATTGCTTTTTTTCTGAGTTCCCCTAACTTGCCGTTCACTTGTATCCCTCCGTTTCACTTTCTTATTCTTCAATAGCACCAAAATGCTCTTGGTATATTTCATCATATTTTCCGCTTTCGATTATTGCGGACAAACCTTCATTAAATTTCTTTAAAAGCTTTCCTTTGCTTCCCTTTTTCACCGCAAAGGCATATTCATTGTTATAATACATATCTGAAAAATCGAACTTTGCCATCATATCATCTGACGGAATAAGGGCTGCAATCATGCCGTCAGCCTTTCCCGACTGCACAGCCTCCATGCCGTCAAGAAGTCCAACAGGCAGTATCTCAATGCGCATATCTTGTTGTTCAGCTATGGCATTGATTATATCTATATCAAATCCGATGGGATTTCCTTTTCCGTCAAGATAGCAAAACGGATTAAAACTGTCATCTGTTGCGATCACATAAGTTTTAGGCATAAAGCAAAAGGCAATACCTATGATTATAACAATACAGCACGCAACCCCTATAACTTTTTTCATATATTTAACCCTCCGGAAAATTTTGAATAGATATATATATTATCATTTGTAAAAAATTTAGTCAATGAAATATAGGTAAATTATCCCTTTTCTTACGTTTATTCTGCTAATTTAAATTTTCTTTCTCTGTTATAAAAGCACTTTTTCACTTTTGGTAATGCTAAAGCAAACTGATTGTCACACATCTGTGTGAAATCATATAGTGCCTTATCTTTTTCACTCAGTTGATCATATTCACCGTGCTTAGTGATAACCTTAACATTGGAATTATTCTTAATTTCTTTGATTATTTCAATACCCTTTCCGTTACAGGCAAGTACATTTATATAATCCGGCAATTCTTTTTGCATATCTTTTTTTATTCCTAAATAGGCACAAAGAATAATCCTTCTGATTTTCGCATTGGTATATCTTCGGGTCTTTATGTTTTCATAAATTTCATCAATTCTTGTCCCTTGAGAAACCGATTTTTCTATTCGAAACTCAAGACCCTCATTCACATCTGCAATTGAAGAAAAATCTTCTTTATTCATAAAGCGCAACTTTGATAAAATTCCCATTTGGATCTTATTCATATCTGATGGCAGTTCACCGTTTTCAAAAGCATTATCTATTATTTCTTTGCAGTTTTCAGGTATAAAGTCATGATAATTTTCTCCCGAAGAAATCATCTTTCTTAATGCAGAGGCTGAAGCAAAAGTTTCCTTTGTCTCATTACTGTCATGACTGACGCCTTTTCTGATGACAGCTCTTGGTTCTATCTCACTGTTAAGAAGCTTTAGCTGTTTCATATACTCAATAGCAAGAACATTGTTCGGGGTATCAATACTTGGATTGTTCAATGCAGAAGAATAAGCGGTAGGATAGGACAAACCTTCATCAAGAAGGGCTTTCAACCTTTCTTTAAAATTATCGCTTTCGCTTTCATTGAGACAATCTTCCAATATGTTTTTGGGACTCTCACTGCCGAAATAAAGTCGTTTGACACAGTTAAGTTTACTGAGCATACCAACAGATCCTCTTGCAAAAGTTTCCGCAGTTCCCACACTATAAGGCAATGGCAGTTCAATGACGAGATCGGCTCCGTTTTTAACCGCCATTTCACCTCGAAGGTACTTATCACAAATGGCAAACTCTCCCCTTTGAACAAAGTTTCCACTCATGATGCAGACTATATGGCTTGAACCGTCTTCACGCATGCAATCAAGCATATATTTATGACCGTTATGAAAAGGATTATATTCGCATATTACACCTGAAACTGTCATTTTCTACATTTCCTCCCAAATTTCAAAAATTGGACTTGCAATAATACTTTACTGATATTATAATATAGTAGTTATGATAATTCATCAAGTAATTTTTAACTTCGGAGGAAAAAATAATGAAAATTCTCGTTATCAATGCCGGCAGTTCATCTTTAAAGTATCAGCTTATCGATATGAAAAACGATGAACTTCTTGCAAAAGGTATCTGTGAACAGATCGGTGATGCAAACGCCACTTTCACACACAAAGTTCCAGCTGACCAGAGCAAAAATATTAAAGAAGATCACTTAATGGCTGACCACAGTGAGGCTATTCAGCTTGTGCTTGACACTCTTGTTGATCCTAAAAACGGTGTCATCGCTTCAACAGATGAAATCGGTGCTGTCGGTCACAGAGTTCTTCACGGTGCAGAAGAGTTCTCAGGCTCAGTTCTTATTACAGAAGATGTTAAGAATGCTATAAGAAAGTGCTTCAAATTCGGACCTCTTCACAATCCTGCAAACCTTAAGGGCATTGAGGCTTGTGAAAAAATCATGGATGTTCCTCAGGTTGCTGTTTTCGACACAGGTTTCCATGCAACAATGCCTGACTACGCATACATGTATGCCCTTCCTTATGAGTTTTATGAAGAAGACGGTATCCGCCGTTATGGTTTCCACGGCACATCACACCGTTATGTAAGCATGAGAGCTATTGATATGTTAGGCAAAGGTGCTGAAGGCACAAAGATCGTAACTTGTCACCTTGGTAACGGTTCTTCTATTTCAGCAGTTATGGACGGCAAATGTTTCGATACAACAATGGGCTTGACTCCCCTTGAAGGCATTATGATGGGTACAAGATGCGGTTCAATCGATCCGGCTATTGTAACAACAATCATGCAGTCAAAGAATCTTTCACCGGCTGAAATGGATTCACTTATGAATAAAAAAAGCGGTATGTTAGGTCTTACAGGCACAAGTGACAACCGCACAATCGAGCAAAGAGCAAAAAATGGTGATGAAAGAGCAAAACTTGTTGAGTCAATGCTTTGCCACCAGCTCACAAAATACATCGGCGGTTTTGCTGCTGCAATGGGCGGTGTTGATGCTGTTGTATTCACAGGTGGCATCGGTGAAAACAATCCTCAATACAGAACAAGAGTTGCTGAGAAACTCGGCTTCTTGGGCACTACTATTGACGAAGAAAAGAACAAGCTCCGTGGTGAGGAAGTTGACATTTCAACTCCGGATTCAAAGGTTAAACTTCTTGTTATTCCAACAAATGAAGAGCTTATGATCGCAAAAGATACATACGAAATCGTAACAAATATGTAATTATAAACATAAGAACCAAGCAGTCACTTTTGGGTGGCTGCTTGGTTCTTATGGAGCGCCCGCAGTCGTGGGCGCGGAATAAACCCCGCCCGGCGGTATAGTCGGGCGGGGCCGCCTTTAGAACAGATTAAATTTTAAGCACCTGCAAAAGTCGAAGGTTTTTGCAGGTGCTTTATGATTTATTTTGTGCCTGTTGTTATAACTTCCTTATTCTTAACAAAATAATCCGCCATTGACACCAAAGTCAATATAAGCGTTATATACATAACCACAGTTTCTAAAATTGCCAATTTTTCAATATTTAACAGCATTATAATTATCATCGTCATTTGGGCTATGGTTTTTGATTTGCCCCACCAAGTTGCCGCAATTTTAATGCCTCTATCGGCAGCAAGTATTCTCACGCCGCTGACAACAAATTCTCTTCCGATAACAATTATGGATATCCAAGCCGGAATTCTTCCAATACCGGTCAAGCACACCAATGCAGAGCAAACTAAAAGCTTATCTGCAATCGGATCCATAAACTTTCCAAAATCGGTTATCATGTCATATTTTCTTGCAATGGTGCCGTCCAGTTTATCTGTAATAGTGGCAAGACAGAAAACCGCAAAAGCAATATACTTGTTATATGGTGTAAAATCCGTTTCCATAAATAAAACAAAAATCGGAACAAGAATAACTCTAAACACTGTAAGTTTATTTGCTATATTCATTTTTCATCTCCTTTATTTTAAAATATTTTTATTACAAAAAACTCTTTTATATGCCAATTTTGACGAGTTTGTGTAACTATGTTCTCCAAAACTCATTAAATCTTTGATATATTCGAACTTCGTGAGTTTATATTATAACACATCAAATCCAAAATGTATAGTCTATTTTACAACAAAATACAGTCGGTAATATTCTCAATTATAAGGATTTTTCCCACAGAGAGTCTCTTTCGTCAGCCTTCGGCTGACCGCCCGACTATACCGCCGGGCCCGCCCAAATCTCACAAAAAAACAGACCCCCACCGCCTATTCTAACGGCTTTTAGGGTCTGTTTCTTATTTAAATTTGAAACAAGGTCATTTGACTTTGCTCAGGTAAACCTTCAAGAGCTCCAATGCTGCGAAGTGATTCGATGATTGCAGAAGAAACACCTGCTCTTTGACGCACATCTTCAATTGAGATAAAAGGTCCTTCTCCATCGTCTCTCGCTTTTGCAAGACCGATAGCTGCAGCTTCACCTGTGCCTGACATTGCACCGAAAGGCATTCTAATTTTGCCGTCCTCGATTTTATAGACACTTGCATCTGACTTATATAAATCAACAGGTAAAAATTCAATGCCTCTTGCCATCATTTCGTTAACAACCTGTAAGGCAACATATTGATCCTGCTCTGTCTTAGAGGCATCTCTACCCTTATCCTTGATCTCTTTCATCTTTCTGCGAACTGCATCTCTGCCTAACACAACAGTTGCCGCATCTGTATCGCCACCACGAACAGTCATAAATGCTGCATAGTATTCCAAAGGCCTGTATATTTTGTACCAACCTAATCTAAGAGCAGCACTAACATAAGCGGCAGCGTGAGCTTTCGGGAACATATACTTAATCTTCATACATGAGTCTATATACCACTGCTCAACCCCGTTATCCTTCATGGCTTTTATATGTTCTTCTGTAAGAAGCTTTGTGGCTTTACCCTTACGGACAATTTCCATAATCTTAAATGCCATCTGCGGCTCTACACCCTTATGCATAAGATAAGTCATAATATTGTCTCGTGTTCCGATAACTTCTGAAATTGTGCAAACACCGTTCTTAATAAGATCTTGAGCATTCCCCAGCCAAACATCAGTACCATGTGAAAGTCCTGATATCTGAAGAAGGTCAGAAAAGTTTTTCGGTTTTGCATCAAGAAGCATTTGAATAACAAATGGTGTGCCCATTTCCGGAATTGAGAGAGTTCCGGTGGGACAATCAATATCTTCAGCAGTCACTCCTAATGGCTCAGGGCTGAGAAGAATTTCATAAACCTTTGGATCGCAAATATCAACGTCCATAACAGGAATTCCCGTCAGATCCTCAAGATGTTTATAAAGTGTGGGAACATCATGACCAAGATTATCCAACTTAAGTATAGTATCATGAAGAGCATGGAAGTCAAAGTGGGTTGACAGTATACCCTTGTCCGGATCATCTGCCGGGTGCTGAATAGGTGTAAAATCTTCTGCATCAAACTCATTGGGAACAACAACCATTCCTCCGGGGTGCTGACCTGTTGTTCGTTTAACACCTGTGCATCCGTTTTTAAGTCTTTCTTCTTCCGCTTTTGGAACAACTATTCCTCGTTCCTCAAGATACTTTTTAACATAACCGTAAGCGGTTTTTTCGGCAACTGTGGCTATTGTGCCCGCTTTAAAAACATGAGTTTTACCAAAAAGTTCCTCGGTATATCTATGAGCGTAAAACTGATAGTCACCTGAAAAGTTAAGGTCAATATCAGGTGATTTATCACCCTTAAATCCAAGGAATGTTTCAAATGGGATATCGTGTCCGTCTCTCACAAGAGGAGTTCCGCATTCCGGACAATCCTTTGCCGGCATATCGTATCCCGAACCCCATTCACCGTTAAGGAAAAACTCTGTCCACTTGCATTTTGGGCAGCGATAATGAGGCGCAAGAGGGTTAACTTCGGAAATACCGGAAGCATTGGCAACGAAGGAAGAACCAACTGAACCTCGTGAACCTACATGATATCCGTGTTCTTCTGAATTCTTAACAAGTTTTTGAGCGATCATATAAAGAACGCCGAAACCGTTTTTAATGATAGAATCAAGTTCTCTTGAAAGTCTGTTTGAAACATATTCCGGAACAGGATCACCATAAAGCCTCTTTGCCGTATCCCAGCAAAGTCGTGTCAATTCTTCGTCTGCCCCCTCCATACTCGGTGGATAGTTTCCCGGTGGAATCGGCTGAAGAACCTCTGTCATTTCCGCAATTTTATTTGTGTTCGTAACAACAACTTCATAAGCTGTTTCTTCGCCTAAATACGCAAATTCGTCAAGCATTTGCTTTGTGTTTCTGAAATACAAAGGTGCTTGCTTATCCGCATCTTTAAAGCCTTGACCCGCTTGAAGAATAGTTCTGAATATGGAGTCATTGGCGTCCATAAAGTGAACATCACAGGTTGCACAAACCATTTTTTCCAGCTTATCCGCAATGGTTACAATATATCGGTTAATATTTTGAATATCTCCGTCACAGGTAATATTCGGATAATCCGGACTTTCAATCATATATCGGTTATTGCCAACAGGCTGAATTTCCAAATAATCATAAAATGAGGCGATTTTCAATATCTCGCTTTCCTCTTCACCATGAACTACGGCACGGTACAACTCACCTGCTTCACAAGCACTTCCCAAAATTATACCGTCTCGATGCTTAAGAATTTCACTTCTCGGCAACAGAGGCTTTTTATAAAAATGATTAACATTTGAAGCTGTGATAAGCTGATAAAGATTTTTTAATCCCGCCTTATTTTTAGCAAGAAGAATTATATGGTACCTGGGTACACCCTTTTTCTTGAAATCGGAATACTTTTCATCATCGACAAGATAACCTTCCATACCATAAATAATTTTGATATCGTCTCCTGCTGCTCCGGCCGCTTCGGGGAACGCCTGAACAACACCGTGGTCGGTTATGGCAATCGCCTTATGTCCCCACTGTATAGCACGCTTAACCAAGGCTTTTGCATCGGTTACTGCATCCATCATTGACATTTTTGTATGTAAGTGAAGTTCAACTCGTTTCTCCGGTGCATCATCAATGGGAGGTATTTTCTTTACCGTTGAAAGAGCATCAACATTTATTACATTCTCACCGGCATACTTGTCAAACTGAATACTTCCTTTTATAAGCACAGTTACTCCATTGCCGATTTTTTCCACAATAGGTTCACAAAGATTTTTTCTGCCGAATATTTTACAGGAATATGAGCTTGTCTGATCTGTAATATAAAATGTCACGATCATAAACTTGCTGTCTTTTGTATAACGGCTTTCGAAATTGAAAATATCGCCCCAAACAACACAGACACCGTCCATAGGATCAAGCTGTTTAATGGGTTTCGGTAAATCTCTTATATCATTACCCAAAACAGGTTTGAGGGTTTCAAAATATAAAGGATACCCCTCAACAACACGGTGTTCTTTTGGAGTTTCATCGTCTTCCTTTTTCTTCAATTCCTTTTCTCTGCGCTCAATAACCGCCTTTTCTGCCTCATTCTGCATTTGGATGAGTGTATCGTTATTGGCATCAATTACCGTTTTTCCACCGAAAGAAACCTTTATTTCCTCACCGAATCGAGTCAAGACAAGTCTTTCAATATATCTGTCGCAGCCCTCTTTTTCAAGCACATCTCCACCACCGTAAGAAAGAGAGATCACAAGGGTTCCGTCAGTATATTCAACTTCGCTGTCTTCAAGAAACCCGTTGGCAGCAGCAATATTCTCGCAAGCAGCATGAACCAAGGAGGGATAATAATCTGCACTGAACCGACAGTTATTAAACACAGGTTCAATAACAACATCTTTAATACCCAAAGCATCCTTGATATTTTTTGACACTTCGCGAAATACCATAAAATTTATTACTTTATCGGAAGAAATTTTAAGGTACATTTTATTATTAACTTTGTTCATTATACATTCTTCAATAAAGCAATTATCAAACTGTGGCTTAAGCTCACTGTTTATCATTGCACCGAAGAAATGCAAAAAACTTTTATTTTCCATTATTTCACCATTTACAGTTTTTCTATTTCAGACATGAGTTCGTCTATCAATTTATCTTCATCGACTTTTCGGAGTATTTCTCCTTTTTTGAATATGAGACCGCAACCGTCTCCGCCTGCTATACCGATATCTGCCTCTCTTGCTTCACCAGGTCCATTGACAACACAACCCATAACTGCAACTTTTATGGGTTTCTTACAGTCACGGAGCCTTTCTTCCACCTGATTTGCAAGTGAAATAAGATCAATTTTTGTTCTTCCGCATGTGGGACATGAAACAAGATAAGGACTGTCATTCTTAAGTCCAACAGACTTTAAAATATCGTTACCTGCATATATTTCCTCCACCGGATCGGCTGTCAGTGAAACTCTGATAGTATCACCGATGCCGTGAATGAGAAGAGAACCTATGCCGGCGCTTGATTTTATAATACCCATACGCTGAGTTCCCGTTTCTGTAACTCCCAAGTGAAGAGGATAATCGCACATATCTGCAATAGTTTCATAGGCCTCAACCATATAGTTAACATTTGATGACTTAAGAGAAATTACGATATTATCAAAATCAAACTTTTCAAGAAGTTTAACATGATACATTGCACTTTCCGCAAGAGCAGCAGGAACAGGAGCGCCGTACTTAGCATAAATCTCCTTTTCAAGAGACCCTGAGTTAACGCCTATTCTTATGGGTATATTTTTCTCATTGCATTTATTAACAACGGCTTTCACTCTGTCATCAGAGCCGATATTACCCGGATTGATGCGAATTTTATCAATTCCCGCTTCTGCGCTTTCAAGGGCCAATTTATAATCAAAATGAATATCTGCAACAAGAGGAATAGAGATATTCTTTTTAATTTCATATATCGTTTTAACTGCTTCCATATCAGGTACGGCAAGACGAACTATTTGGCAACCGGCTTTCTCAAGTTTTACAGCCTGTTCAACATTTCCCTTAATATCATGGGACTCAACATTTAACATTGATTGAACAGCAACCTGATTGTTTCCTCCGATCACTATATTGCCTATCTTAACTTCTCTTGATTTTCTTCTTTCAAACATGAATATCACTCCTTAAACAAATGACTCACCTTGAATGAGTTTCCAAATATCGCTGAATGAAATAACGATCATAAACGCAAACAACAAGAATAAGCCGGCAGCATGGATCCAGTTTTCATATTTAGCCGGAACAGGCTTTCTGAATATAAGCTCGATAAACATAAAGAACAATCTGCCACCATCAAGAGCAGGAACGGGAAGAAGATTGAATAAGCCGATATTGATGGTAATAAGTGCCATAATAGTGAGCAAATATGACCAATCGAAATTTGCAGCTGATTCCTGAGCAACATCAGCAATAATTGACACTGTTCCCACAGGACCGGATAAATCGCTTAAGCCGTATTGTCCTGTAATCAAATCGAAAAGACTGAGATAAACCATTCTTCCGATTGATGCAGCTTCACCGAAAGAATACTTTATCGCATTAAGTGGAGTTGTCTTGACACCCACGATTATAAAGTCATAGATGATAGTTACCATATCACCGTTTTTCTCTGTTTGAAACTTAACATCATTTAGTTGGACTTTTTCCCCGTCTCTCTCAACAAGGAAGTCCATCACTCCATCACCACTTCTTGTCATAAGGAAAGACAAGTCATAAGATGAATATACTCTTTTTCCGTCAATCTTGAGAATTTTATCCCCCGGTTTAAGACCGCTTTCCTGACTTACTGCATTTTCATAAAAACTGTGAATTTGGGTAGTTCCGATCTTATCACTTGTTCCGAGAATTACGCAACAAATAATCAAGCCTAGAATAAGATTAAAAATTGCTCCGGCAGAAACGATGATCATTCGCTTCCATACAGATTTTTTTGAAAACGAACCCTCATCTTCACTTTCTTCATCTTCACCTTCCATGCTTACAAAACCGCCAATCGGAAACAATCTGAGAGCATACTTGGTTTCCTTTCCCTGTTTGCTAAATATTGTAGGTCCCATGCCTATGGCAAATTCATTTACCTTAACCTTAAAAAGTTTTGCAAAAATGAAGTGGCCGAACTCATGAATGAAAATTATAAGTCCGAAAAATAAGATAGCTATCAAAAACGGCCAAATTTTATTCCACGCTGTCCGGATAAATAATAAAGATAAAATTTCCATTTTTCTCCCTTTCTTCTCTTTGATTTAATATAAGAATTCGGCAAATATGCCTATTCGGTGTTTGCCCTTCTTAACTGACTTTACTCAACTAAAGATCTAACATAAGCTCTTGTTTCTCTGTCGATTTTCAAAACATCTTCCAATGAATAGTCAGCCTGTTTCGGTGCAGTTTCAAGAGCCTTTGCAACAAGTTCACCGATCTGCAAGAACTTGATTTTACCTTGTCTGAACATATAATTTGCCATCTCATTGGCTGAATTGGCGACAGCAGGAGCGAGACCGCCACGGCTAATAGCACTTCTGCAAAGATTTATACATTCAAAAGTTTCATAATCCGGTTTAAAGAAAGTTAAGTTGCCGTAATCTGTTAAACTCAACTGCTTAACCGGTGACTCATATCTCTCCGGATATGTTAAGGCATACTGAATGGGTATACGCATATCGGGTACACCCAGTTGAGCGATAACCGAATTGTCTACATATTCAACAAGAGAGTGGATAACACTTTCTCTGTGAACAACTATATCCACATTTTCCGGTTTCACATCAAAAAGCCATACAGCCTCAATAAGTTCAAGTCCCTTATTCATCATTGTTGCCGAATCTATGGTGATTTTTGCACCCATTGCCCAATTTGGGTGATTGAGAGCTTCTTTTACGGTAACATCTTTAAGTTCGTCTCTTGTTTTTCCGAAAAAAGGACCACCGGACGCTGTAAGAATAATTCTTTTAACTGCTTCCTTTCTCGGTGAGCCTTGAAGTGATTGAAAAATCGCTGAATGTTCACTGTCAACAGGTAAAATCTTTACTCTGTTCTCTTTTGCACTGTTCATAACAAGATGTCCACCGGCAACAAGAGTTTCTTTATTGGCAAGAGCTATGGTCTTTTTAGCTTTTATAGCTTCAAGTGTTGGCTCAAGACCTGCCATGCCTACAACGGAATTGATCACTGTGTCCGCATTTTCCGCTGCCGCACATTGGCATACACCTGCCATACCGGAAAGCACCTTTGTGTTTGTGTCTTTCACCTTGATTTTAAGCTGTGCAGCTGCCTCTTCATCAACCATTGCCGCATACTCAGGCTTATATTTTCTTATCTGAGCCTCAATCACATCCACATTTGAATGAGCAGTTAAAGCCACAACTTGGTAATCTCTTTTATCAACAACATCAAGACTTTGAGTGCCGATTGAACCGGTTGAACCGAGTATCGATAATCTTTTTTTCATAAGTATTCCACCTTCGATTTAAACCGAACTATTCTCAGTAAAATAATTCAAAACTGCTGATAGCCATATATAATGCCGGAAGAACAAACACACTGCTATCAAATCTGTCCATAATTCCTCCGTGACCCGGTATAAGCTGACTATAATCCTTAAGACCGTAATTTCTCTTAAGTACAGATGCGCTAAGATCTCCGAACATACTTATAACCGAAAGGAAAATTGCAAGGAGTGACATTACAACAAACTTTCTTCCACCCTCGCCCAAAGTTCCGAAACCGTAAATCTTAGTGATAATAAAGTTATAAATCAAATAAACAACATTGGCGCAAATAACAACTCCTACAACACCGCCGATTGCACCTTCAACTGACTTTTTGGGGCTTATTTTCGGGCAAAGTTTGTGTTTGCCTAATTTTCTTCCCACAAGGTACGCAAAGCTGTCTGTAAGCCATGAACCGCCAAAGCCGATAAGCACAAGCCAGAAGCAATCCTGCTTGGAATAATTGCTGTTTATAAGATAATAGTCTCTTATGAGAATAAAACAGCTGAAGGAATATGAATAAGCTATTGAAGCTAAGAGAGCGCAAGTTGCGTGATTAAACTCAGTTTTCTCATGCATTGCAACTGTTAAAATCAACACAAGAAGTATGTAAGCTGTTATGAGCGCGTTCCATTTAACATCAACTCTATATGAAAGAAGAAATACCTCAAGAACACTGTATGCCATGCTGATGGCATATAAAACCTTATTCTTAGCTCCGATTGCGTGTTGCATCTCATAAGTGGCAAGCGATGCCACCAAGGCAATACAGCAAGTAAACACTATTCTTATAGGTGAATATAAGAACACCCATAAAATGAGCATAAATATAACAACAATTATTGTTCCCAAAGTTCTTTCGCCTTTAAACTTCTTAGCGGCTTTTTCTAAAAAATTAGCCATTTTTTGACCTCCTTAAATTCCACCGAAACGGCGGTGACGCTTAGAAAACTCTTCAAGAGCTTTATTAAAATCTTCTTGTGTGAAATCAGGCCAAAGTATATCGGAATACCAAAATTCCGCATAAGCACTCTGCCATGTGAGAAAGTTTGACAGTCTGTATTCTCCGCTTGGTCTGATAATAAGATCAGGGTCAGGCTGACCTGCGGTATAAATATTTTCACTGATCATATCTTCATTTATATCGTCAACAGAAATTTCTCCTGCCGTAATTTTCTTAGCAATTTCTTTAACGGAATGAACGATCTCACTTCTACCACCGTAATTCACGGCAATATTTATGTGGGTCTTAAACTGTTTCTCACTATCTGATTCAACAGTTTCAAAATGTCTCAGGATATCTTCCGGCATACCCGTTTTTTCACCGATAAACCGAATGTTATATCCCCTTTCTTCATTTTCTTCTTCTCTTTCTTCCATTTCATTAAGGTAGTCTCTGAACAGATCCATTATAGAATCCACTTCAGCTTGCGGTCTCTTCCAATTTTCAGTTGAAAATGCATAAAAGGTTAAATACTCAATGCCAAGATCGGCCGCATAGTCACAAATTTTTCTGAAAACCTTTCCTCCGACTTTGTGTCCTTCCGTTCTCGGAAGATTTCTGCTTTTTGCCCAACGGCCGTTGCCGTCCATAATTATAGCCACATGTTTGGGTAAAACATCAAACTGAGGTAAATTTTCACTTTTCATAGTTAAGCCTCCATAATTGACAATGATGAATACACACCCGAAGCGATTTCCGGGTGATGTATCCATCTGAAAATTAAATCAAATATCCATTATTTCCTTTTCTTTTGCAGCAGCCATCTTATCAATATCTGCAACAAAATCATCTGTGAACTTTTGGATCTTCTTTTCACCGTTCTTAAGGTCATCTTCAGTAATTGTTGAGTCCTTCTTCATTGCCTTAAGTTTTTCAATTGCATCACGGCGAATTGAACGAATAGCAACCTTTGAGTTTTCGCCTATGTTCTTAATATCTTTGCAGAGTTCCTTTCTTCTCTCCTCTGTGAGAGGTGGGAAAGTGAGACGGATAACCGAACCGTCATTATTTGGGTTAATACCAACATCTGAAGTCTGGATTGCTTTTTCAATAGCCTTAAGAACTGATTTGTCCCATGGCTGAATTGTAAGTACTCTTGCCTCTGTTGCGGAAACTGATGCAAGCTGGTTAATTGGTGTCGGTGTTCCGTAATAGTCAACAGTAACCTTATCAAGCACCTGTGGGTTAGCTCTGCCGGCACGAATTGCACCGTATTCAGACTCCAAAGCACCGATTGTCTTATTCATTTTTTCTTGAGTTTTGTTAAAAACTTCCTGCATAGCAAATTCTCCTTTTCTGAGTATAACTGTTTTATTCGTTAGTTTTATTATTGATTTAGCCTTCTTTTACAAGAGTGCCTATTTTTTCGCCCTTGATTGTTTTTACTATATTCTGAGGATCATTAAGATTGAACACAAGAATATCAATATTATTATCTCTGCAAAGTGAAGCGGCTGTGCTGTCCATAACAGCAAGACCTTCTTTAAGTATTTCGGTGTGTGTGAGCGTGTCATACTTTTTAGCATCAGGATATTTATTGGGATCTTTATCATAAACACCGTCAACATTTGTTGCCTTGAAAATAACATCTGCATTTATTTCCGCTGCTCTGAGAGCCGCAGCTGTATCTGTTGAGAAGAAAGGATTACCTGTTCCGCAACCGAAAATAACAACTCTGCCCTTTTCAAGATGTCTGACTGCTCTGTTTCTGATATAAGGTTCTGCAACCTGCTGCATTGTGATAGCTGTCTGAACTCTGACATCAACACCCATCTGTTCAAGGCTATCTGCAAGAGCAAGAGAGTTCATGGTTGTTGCAAGCATACCCATGTGGTCAGCTCTTGTTCTGTCCATACTTCCGCTGCTTCTACCTCTCCAGAAGTTACCGCCACCGACAACAATCGCAATCTCAGTGCCAAGTTGGCAGCAATCCTTAACAGCTTTGCAAACGCTTTCAACGGTAGCAAAATCTATGCCGTGACCGTTTGCACCTGCAAGAACTTCACCGCTGAGTTTTAATAAAATTCTTTTATACGCTGTGTCCATATTATTGCACCTCTTAAACTTTATTTATCTATAATATTTTACTAAATACTTCACTAACTGTAAATAGAAAATTCAAAAATTACAAATCATTTAACAATTACATATTCTTTTGATGACGAAGAAGGGAGAAAGTGTTAAAATTCGTATTTTTAATTTCCATATTATTCACATTTTCAATAAGCACATCATAGGAGTAATCCTTATGCTTTTCCTCTGTGAAATTAAACTCCGAATCAAGAAGAGTGATATAATTTGCGTTCTTAATTCTCAATGCGCAGTTTTTGTGTTCCTCTATGCTATGATCGATACATGGGCGAAGATCATAAAGTCCGCAATCCCACTTGGTTTTCTTGCCAACCTTGACCTTAACATTATCGAATGTAATATCTTCGATTTCTCCGTTGTCACAATAAAGAAGAACTCCATTTTCACTTTCGCACTTAATGTTTTTAAATGTTACGCCTTTGATTTTACCGCTTTTAGTATTTTCATCTCTTCGGAAAGAAGTGATAATTATTGGTTCGGCAGTTCCCCACCAAGATGAATGAAAGCGTCTTGTTTGAATGTTGATATCTTTAAATGTTACATTTTCAACATTTCCGCAATCTCTTATCTGAATTGATATGCCACGGTTACTTCTTGTAATATTGCATCTTTCAAAAAGAACATTTTTAAAATTGTTTATTCCTTCAGTGCCGATTTTAATTGCGGCTGAAGTGGAAGTAAGCTCACAATCGTGAACATAAATGTCAGTACATTCACCATATTCTCTGTTACCGTTAGTGTTTTTAAGACAAATACAGTCATCTGCACAAATAACAGTACAGTCCTTTATTTCCACATTGTGACAATGATCCGGATCGATGCCGTCACTGTTTGCAACATCTAATGGATTTAAAATCTTTATGGAGTCTATGGAAACATTCGTGCAAGCAGCCGGATGAAGTGTCCAGAAAGGTGCATTTGTGAGAGTGATATCTTTAAAGAAAATATCCTTACTGTCCTCAATATAAATCATTGTCGGTCTTGGATAGAAATTACCTGTTACATAATATTCATTCTGTCTTTCAACAAATGCATAGCAGTTGCCGTCAACAGTTCCCTCACCTGCAATGGAACAGTTGTCTGCATTTTTGCCGTAAATAAATACAAATGACGGCTTTTCCGTTACCGGATTTCCCACAAGAGCAGTTTCCGGATCGTTTATCATATTGCACGGTCTTATATATTCGTCAATATTACCTGTTGCCTTTAATACAGCATCTTTTTCAAGATATAACTGTACTCCTTTTTTTATTTCAATAGATGAGGAATAAAAAACATATCCTGATGGGAAAATAACTTTTCCGCCCACTGCCGAACACTCGTCAACAGCAGACTGAATCGCTTTCACATCATTTGTTTTTCCGTCACCTACTGCGCCAAAATTCAAAACATTAAAATCCATATTATTTACCTATACCCAATAAATTCTTTAACAATGCTCCCAACTGTTTAATAAGGAGCTTGATCAAATCCCCAACTGTGTTGCGTTCGGGAATATCCTCAATATAATTTGTCAGAGAAATGAAAGTATTATTCTTCTTGTCATATTCTGTAAATTGAGGGTAATTTTCATTTGAATAAATATCAACATAATCTTCGCTTGTTACAAGATAAGCCAATAATCCACACATCGGTGACTGATAATCATAACTCATGTGACCAACATTCTTGATTATCCATGTCTGTTCGGGAAGAATACAACTTGATGCATCAACTATAAGATCTGCTGAAATATGATTGTGACTTTCGTCAGAGCAAACCTTATTCGGATTCGGTGAATCAAGATCTATATAACTTCCGTAAGTGGCAACTGTGGCAAATCCGCTTGCATACTTAAGATCAATAAGATTATCAGTGTAATCATCTGAATTTTCATATACAGGAATACCCGGGCAAAGATAGGCTGATACTATGTAGAAATTTACGCCTGTGTCTCTTGCTTCGTTTATGATTTCATCAGCTTTAAGCTGAACATCATACATATAATGATCAATCTCATTTTTGATAAAGGAATACTCCTCTCTTTCAGTGAAAAGAACCTGTCTTGCTTCCTCATAATATGATACAGGCATAAGTGACCAGAAGCCCGGCATTGTTACAAAAGTATCCATAAACAAATCTGAATATAATATACAATCCAAGTTTGCTGCCAATTTATCAAGAAATACATCAATATTAGGTATGAGATTACTGTCATAAGTGTCAATCAATTTCTGCATAAGATCAAGAAGAGTTACAGTAAGATCACTACCTAAAAACTCACCGAAATATGCAAGCAATGAATTAACACTTACATCTATCTTCTTAGTGAAGAGCTGACCCACGATTTCAGTGCCGAGGAAAGCAGTTGAGGCTAAAATTACAGTGTCAACGCTGTCATAACCATAATCAGCAAGATATGCCATTGTAACTGTTCCGCCCATACTGCAAGCAATGAGTTTAACTTTATCGCAGTTCTTCTCTTTTTTTACATTTTCAATATAATCATTCAATCTTGAGCCGAGAGTGATTGCTCCGTCTGTCCAGTTATAGTTAAAGAAATATGTATTTTCAGCTCCGATTTCATCGGCAACTGTTGCACAAATGCAAGCTTCACCATTCTGTCTTTCTGCAAAAAGCTCAACATCTGCATAATTATCTAAACTTTCAGGATAAATATCGCAGACTATATTATGTTTTAGGCTTCCGTCAGAATTATGAGCAACAGGTTCAAACAAACCTTTAATGCTGTCAACACGATTGGGAAGATCGGAAAAATCGTCCGTTGCCATCGCATATAAAAGATGCGGTGTGACTTCTAAAGCAGCCTTAATTACCTTTTGAGTATCCGGACCCCAAACAGTAACCTGACTTCCATCTTCCTGAACCTCATAAAGAGGTCTGCCCATTCCGCTGACAATAATAACAGGAACGACTTCTTCGGCAGCAAATGCAACACTTGCAACTGAAAGGATCATTACTACTGACAGTAAAATTGAGATTAACTTTTTCATAACACTTTCTCCTTATTCAAACTTTGTATAGTTTGCCATCAACTTCTTTGTTCCAACCTGGTCAAAAGCGACGGTAAGCATCGTATCATTACCCATAGGTGTGATTTGTAAAATAACACCGGATCCGAACTTTTTGTGCTTAACGCTGTCTCCGATTTTATAATTACATTCTGACTGCTGTTTCTTTTCCGGCTTAGAAAAGCCCATATCCATTTTTGCAGATTTAGGTGGTTTTGAATAGAAACTGCTTGTTGATGCGCTTGTGCCAATGGAAGAAATTCCCGTTCTTGATTGTTGTCTGCCGGCATCTTCCATAAGACTGCCGGGTATTTCTTCGAGAAATCTCGAAATCTTGTTTCGGTTTGTGTTTCCAAACAACATTCTTGAAATCGCATGGGAGATATAAAGTTTTTTCTTTGCTCTTGTTATTCCAACATAAGCAAGTCGTCTTTCTTCTTCCACATCTTCTTCACTCATACATCTAAATCCGGGGAAGATACCCTCCTCCATGCCGGGAATATAAACCAAAGGAAATTCAAGGCCTTTGGCTGAGTGTAATGTCATAAGCACCACGGCATCGGTTTGAGCGTTATAGTTATCAATATCCGTCATAAGAGCAACTTCCTCAAGGAAATCATTTAAAGTGGCATCTTCACCGTTCTCTTTGGTGAAGTTAACCAAGTTGCTCATAAGTTCGGAAACGTTTTCAATTCTTTCCTGTCCTTTCTGTTCATCGAGGGCAAGGCTTGCTGTATAACCGGAAAGTTCCATAACAAGGGAAAATGTCTGATCGACCGTCAGTTTATCCGCCTGCTCTCTGACCGTATTTATCATATCGGTGAACTCTTTGAGTTTCTTTGAACTCTTGGCTATATCCGCATACTCATCACTATGGGCGCATACCTCAAAAAGACTTATTCCCAAATCAGAGGCAATCTTTGCAGCCTTGCTTACGGTTGTCTCCCCTATGCCTCGTTTCGGAGTATTGATAATTCGTCTGAGTCTTATCTCATCTGAAGGATTATTGACAACCGTCAAGTATGCAATGGCATCTCGTATCTCCATTCGGTCATAAAATCGCTGACCGCCGATAACACGGTAAGGAATACCACTTCTGACAAGAGTTTGTTCAATTGCGTTGGATTGAGCATTCATTCTGTATAACACTGCGATATCCGAGAAGTTATAAGCATCTGCACCGGAGGTGTTATTGAAAATTGATTCAACTATTAGTTTTGCCTCATCATTTTCATCGTAAGCTGTAATATTTGTTATCTTGTCACCTTGTCCGTTGCTTGTCCAAAGGCTTTTGCCTTTTCTTTTGTTATTGTTTTTTATAACAGCATTGGCAGCATCAAGAATATTTTGAGTTGAACGATAATTTTCCTCAAGTTTTATAACAAGCGCATTCTCATACTGATTTTCAAATGAGAGAATATTTTCAATGGTTGCTCCTCTGAAACGGTAAATACTCTGGTCATCATCACCGACAACGCAAAGATTGTTATATTTTCCTGCAAGAAGGGAAACCAATCTATACTGAGCGTGGTTTGTATCCTGATACTCATCAACCATAACATATTTGAATTTATTTTGATAATATTCAAGTATATCCGGGTTGTTTTCAAAGAGGCTGACAGTATTAAAAATAATATCGTCAAAATCCATAGCATCAGCGGCTTTCAGACGCTTTTGGTATTCTGCATAAGCATCGGCAATCTTAACACTTCTCACATCTTTTCCGCAAGTGTTTCTATATTCTGTCGGAGAAACGAGAGAGTCTTTTGCGATACTGATTTCGTTTAATATAGTCTTATGACTCAAATATTTATCTTCAATTCCCAGGACTTTCTGACATTCTTTCATAAGCCTTTTAGAGTCATCGGAATCATATATTGTGAAGTGTTTGGAATAGCCAATTGCTTCACCGTTTTTTCTTAATATTCTTGCGCAACATGAATGGAATGTGCTTGCCCATATATCATTGGCATCAGGGCCTAACATTTTTTCAAGTCTTTCTTTAAGTTCAGCTGCAGCCTTATTGGTGAAAGTGATAGCGAGTATCTGCCACGGCAAGGCGGGATAAACACTCATCAAATCCTCAAAATCAAACATATCATCAATTTCACCATCAAGATATGCTCGAGCTGCCTCCACATCTTCCTGTGTCGGAGAAAAAGCTAAATAATCGGAATTATAAGCATCACCATACTGAATAAGGTTAGCAATTCTGTTAACAAGAACCGTTGTTTTTCCACTTCCTGCACCGGCAAGGATCAAAACGGGGCCTTTAACATTATATATCGCCTGTTTTTGCATGGAATTCATTCTTGAAAATTGCTTATCTATAATCTTTTTTCTTAATTGCAAAAAATCATCTTTAATCATAACTGACCATCCTAAATTTATATAGGATATTCTACTATAAATCGGTAAAAAACTCAACACTTACTGTAAAAATATTTAAGTTGACAAGATGCGAACACTATATATTCAAGTTGGAAGGGTTGGTGGGATTAGCGCCCGCGGTCGTGGGCGCGTAATTCAAAGTCGGCGTGAGCCGACCGAGCCCGGCGGTATAGTCGGGCTGTCAGCCGGAGGCTGACCGATAAACCGAATGTCATGAAAAATTACATTTTTAACAGGATATTTCATATTTGACTTAAAAGAAACTTACTGCTATACTTTGTTATCTTTCAATCACATTTCTACCTTTTTGTCAAAAGAAAGTTGAAACCTGTCTTTCCTTATGCTAAAATTGTCATATATTGTTAATGGGAGGCAGTTATGAAACAAACATTTGCGGTCATCGGATTTTCATATATGCTTGGACTGATTTTTCTCAATTTTATTTTTGAGGATTACTGCGTGCAATTCTCAGTAATAATCGTCTTTTTGCTAATTGCTGCCCTTTCCATAAAATCTGTCAGAAAAGAGAAAGAAATCCCTGTCGCCCTAATTACCATTTTAATAAGTATCGCTGTTTTCTCAGCTGTAAAAACATACTCCTATGCTCCGGCAATCAAATATGCGGACACAAGATGTAACATAGACGCTACTGTCATCGAAAGATTATCGGACAGCAGCAGTGGTAACCGCTGCTATAAAATAAAAACAAATTCGGTCAACGATGAAAATGTTAAACTCGATCTCTATCTTTACACGCCTTATGATATTTGTGCAGACCCTTATGATGAAATCGAATTTTCTTCCTATTTATTCACCCTCGGTGAAGAAGAAAACGGCACTCGCAGACATTTCCGTTCAAAAGGAATATATTTGGGCGCATACACAAAATACGATATTTTTATCCATAAAACAGAAAGCAAGCCTTTCCTTTACCACTTTCAAAAATTCAAAACCGATTCAATGGATATAATAAGTGATATGCTTGACGGTGAGAAAGCCGGCTTTGCTTCGGGAATTCTTTTCGGTGATAAAGTTCTTTTATCCGACGAAACACTTGCTGACTTTTCCAAATCAGGTGTTTCCCACATACTTGCCGTTTCCGGGCTTCACATGTCTGTGTGGGTTTTCGGATTATATCATCTTCTCAAGAAATTCCGCACCAAAGATAAAACCGCTGCTTTAATCTGCATAGCCATTTCCTTCGTTTTAGTATGCATCACATCATTTTCACCAAGCGTTTTAAGATCAGCTATCATGACAGATATTTACTTTGCATCAAACCTGTTCAAAAGAAAGTCTGATCCACTAAACTCTTTAGGCACTGCTGTTTTCTTTATTTGCCTGACCAACCCCTTCATTGTCGGCAACATTTCATTTCTTATGACTGTATTTGCCACATTGGGCATAATTATGTCGGCAGAACTTCAAAAAGAGGCTAATCTGAAAATCTCAAACAGAAAAGGCGAAAAAATTATAAAATATGTTCTTAGCGGAATTATCGTTTCCTTCTCTGCAAGTCTTTTTGTCTTTCCGATTACCGTCAATGTTTTCGGTGTCATTTCAAATTTAAACTGGCTTACAAATTTACTGATACTTCCTGCATTGACTCCTTGTATGTTCTTTTCCGGAGCTTTAATCGCTTACCCGAGTTTCGATATAATCACTTACCCTCTTAAGAAGGTTTTAAACATACTTATCGGATATGTTCTCACTTGTGTAAGTATTATTGCGAAAATTCCTTTCAGTTTTACACAAGCAGAAAATATAATTTTATGCAAAGTTTTGCCCATTGCGATTGCATTGATTATATTTTTGATTTATAATGTTAGAAAGAAAAGTTTTTCAGTAACTTCACTTTCCTGCTTTTTAGGAATAAGCGTTGTTACCATTTTTATTTGAGGTAGATTATGGACAAAATAACTGAAGTCGAAAGAAGTATAAACAAGACTTATCGCAAAGATATATGGAAGCGTTTCATTGCCGGAATCAATGAATACGAAATGATCAAGCCCGGTGATAAAATTGCTGTTTGCATTTCAGGTGGAAAAGATTCAATGATACTTGCCAAGTGTATGCAAATTCTTCAGCGCCACAGTGACTTTCCTTTTGAGGTTAAGTTTTTGGTTATGGATCCGGGATACACTCCGGAAAACAGACAAAAAATCATCGATAATGCAAAACTTCTTGGCATACCAATAAACATATTCGATGCAAATATTTTCAACTATGTTGCTGATGTTGATGACAACCCTTGCTATCTCTGTGCAAGAATGAGACGAGGATATTTATACAAAAATGCTCAACTTTTAGGGTGCAACAAAATCGCTTTAGGTCATCACTTTGACGATGTTATCGAAACAATTTTATTGAGCATTCTTTACGGTGCGGAAGTCAAAACTATGATGCCGAAACTTCATTCCACAAATTATGAAGGAATGGAACTGATACGACCCTTATACATGGTCAGAGAACGGGATATTATCCGTTGGGTCAATTACAACAACCTTGAGTTTTTACAATGTGCTTGCAGATTCACAGAAAAGGCTGAAAGCGAAAATCACGAAACGCTTTCCAAGAGGAAGGAAGTTAAAAAACTAATCGAAGGTTTGAGGAAAAACAATTCAAATGTTGAAATGAATATTTTCAGAAGTGTTCAAAATGTTAATCTTCAAACACTTATCGGTTATCACGGAAAAGATTTTAAGTATAATTTTTTAGATGATTATAATATTTAAGAAATAACCTCCGGGGGAAATTGATAACCCTTGAAGTTGTTTTTTATCAACGGCAAATTTCAGATGGCGTAAGGTTTCGTAACGCAAACCAAAGCATAAACCGAAAAAGTCTGTAAAAAACTTTCGTTTTTTTACAGACTTTATTTAGTGTAATCAACACTTTTCAACCTAACTATCAACTTTCACTTAGATTTATCACTCTCTTAGCAGATGCGATAATTCTCTCATCATGTGTTACAAGAACGATTGTTTTTCCCTCATCGTTCAACATTTTCAAAATTTCCAAAACTATATTGCTGTTTTCTCTGTCAAGAGACCCTGTGGGTTCATCAGCAAGGATAAGTTCGCACTTTTTCAGCATTAGCCTCGCAAGGGCAATTCTTTGCTGTTCACCACCGGACAGTTTGAACACAGGTGTGTCTAACTTAGAAACAAGTCCAACACGTTCAAGAACTTGCTCAATGGTTTGGTTGCTTCTGGATTTCTTTTCAATGAACTCCAAATTTTGTCTTACGGTCTTATTTTCAACTAATGCAAAATTTTGAAAAAGAAAGCCGACTGTATTTTTAAAATATAATTTTTGATTTTTTCTCTTATATATATCCTCGGAATTAACAAAAATATGTCCCTCATCAGGCTTTTCAAGTCCGCCGATCATATTTAGAAGCGTTGTTTTTCCGCAACCGCTTTTTCCGGCAAAAACGACATATTCTCCGTCAGATATATTAACATTGAAATTTTCAAATATAATATTATCGCCAAATGATTTTTTCAAACCTTTAATTTCAATCATAATGAGCCTCCTTTTAAAATTTTTGCCACATTGGCTTTTTCCGTCTTATTTATGTAAGAAACAATTATCGGAAGTTCCAAAAAAAGTATGGCTACGCCAACCAATACAATTACATATAATTGAGTTGAACTGATGATTTTTGAAACACTTGCCATGAAAGTTGCAACAATAACTGTCATAATTCCTATAAGCGCAGCAAACAGATTTAACATAAATATCTTCTTATTTCTCTTGTATATGGAGTAACCCAAAACCTTTTTTATCGCCGACTCAGTAGCATTTATGGTATATTCAAGTTTGATTATTGTTGAAATAATCGCAAATTCCAACATCATTATGAAAATACTTATTACCAAACTCAGCAGCAAAGTTCTTGTGATAACCATTTTATATTCGTTGCATTTTTCCGGTACTGTCATAAAATTCAGTTTAACATTTTCGTTTTCGTATGTTTCTTTCAAATACTCAATATCATTTTCGGAAAGACGAAACATGATATTTCCAAAATCTGTACTGATACTTCCGCCTTTTTCAATGCCGATAATATCTTCACTGAAATTACATATACAAATTACCGGATTGCTGACAACATCAAATCCGTTTTTCTTTAAAGTCGAATCAATATCAAAGACAACACCCTTATGTTTGTCGTTATAACTTGTAACTTCACCGTTTATTTTTCTCAAAAGTGGGAAGCAATTTTCAATAAATTGATATTCTTCTGCAAAATCCTTCTTATTCTCATCATTTTCCGGATAATATACTCTAAAATCATCTGTTATCGATTCTACTTCATCTTCTGAAAATCCCCAAATTTCAACAGCTGTTTTCTTATCGGTAACAATCATTCCAAAGTCATCACCATTACTAAGTACAGTATGTGAAAATCCCACATCGGTGTTTTTGTAAAGATGAACGAACATATCTGTATATAATGTCTCCGGAGCTATTCCACTATCATCTTCGCAAACTTCAAACGATACATTGATGAACTGATAATCATAATATTTGTCAATGTTTTTATATTGTGAAACTATATTTGCATTTTCATTCACAAGCAATAAATTCACGGACAATACAGATACGGCAAGTATCATTGAAAAAGCCTTTATCATATAGCAATCGGAAAGTAGGTTGTCCGTTATATTTGCCCCATAAAGAACTTCCTTATAATCGATTTTTAACATTGAGAGACATACAAAGGAATTTATAAGTAATGTGGCAACTAAAAGCATAAAGGTTGCTTTGAATTGATAATCGGTATAGGCAAATCTGCTTAACAGTAACTTTATCGCAAAGAACATTACTGAAATCGCCAATGTGTCATAAAGAATATTTTTCAAAATGATTTTATATTGGTCTCTACCTAATGAAATCAAAATAAAGTTTTCTTTCTTTTGGAACTGTATATCAAGTTTTGTGAGCAAAAGAAAAAACACACCAAATACTATCCATGCACAAATTATCAATATTAAATTTATACTCTTATCTTCTTTTTTTACTCTGCTTACTCCATAATCATTTTTCAAAAGGCCTCTTACAGTTTCAATTTTTTCATTATCACCGATGAAATAAATTCTTTTACTGCCGGCTTCTCCGGATTGATTGATTTCCAATTCTTCAAAAGGTATATATTCTACCGATGTTTTTCCGGAAAACAAAGCAGAAAATTCACCGGAAGATATTTGATATTTTTCCGAAAGAGTCTTTTGTATGTTTTCATCACAATAGATTTTCATTTCATTTGAAAAAGCACTTAGGGTATCCCGTTTCACAGAAAAAACACTTAAGTCATTTTCATCAGCTTTTTCTTTGACCAAGTCGATCAAATCCACTTCTCTGTTATCGTCAAGAAAATACCCTACTTCCAAATAGCTAAAATTAGATGTATACTCTTTGAGATAGGTTTGATACAACTCGCAATTAAGTATCAAGCAAAAAAGCATGATGAAAAAGCAGGTAATAAACTTCACTTTTTTCATATTTTCATCCCCTATTTAAGTGCAGCCATCATAAGATGGCTGCACAAAACTATTTTATTTCAAATCATCATCTTCAATTCCAGAAAACCTGATTCTATATCTTACTGAATAGACAATATGCCTTAAGGAATGTTTAGACCATTTACCGCTTTTTGCCCTATCTGCATAGGTATATGTAGAATCATACTTATATCTGATTAAGCCTGCTTGAGTTTCGATGTCATTGCCCATTGGAATCGCCTCCATTTATATTATTTATAGAGAAATTTTCCATAATTCTTCTATTGCATTCAGTTTTTCCAATACATCTTGTTTATTTTCTACTTTATTTATCATTTCTTTAAATTCTTCTGCGTACTCTTCATATTCTTGGTTTCTGCTGGCGGCGGATTCCGGGGGCGAAGGTTTGTGCCCTGTGGCACAAACAAGCACGGCTACGCCGTGCTTCCCCATGCCGAAGGCATGGGGCTTCGCCCCCGGAATCCGCCTCTTGCACAAACTCACGGCAACATCCCTTTCTGCTTAATGTTATATGCCAAAAAGCAGCGTTTACGAACCTAAATCCGCAAACGCTGCTTTTATTTCATGCTATTTTACTGCTTTTATCAATACATTCCGCCGCCCTGCTGTGCCATAGCTGCCGCAGCTGCTGCATCTCCTGCCGGATCGGGAATATCACTGACAAGGCTCTCTGTTGTGAGCACCATTGCTGCAACTGATGCTGCATTTTCAAGTGCTGAACGAGTTACTTTTGTAGGATCGAGAATACCGGCAGATGCCATATCAACATATTCTTCCTTAGCAAAATCAAAACCGTAACCAACCTTACCTGAAGAAATGATTTCATTAATAATTACTGAGCCTTCAAGACCGGCATTCTTTGCGATCTGACGAACCGGCTCTTCAAGTGCCTTAAGAACGATCTTTATACCTGTCTTTTCATCAGCATCTTCAGTTGTGTCAAGAAGAGCCTTAACAGAAGGAATTGCATTAAGAAGTGCAACACCACCACCTGCAACAGAGCCTTCTTCAACAGCTGCCTTTGTTGCGGCAAGAGCGTCATCAATGCGAAGTTTCTTTTCTTTCATTTCAGTCTCAGTTGCTGCACCAACTTTGATAACAGCTACGCCACCTGCAAGTTTTGCAAGTCTTTCCTGGAGCTTTTCTCTGTCAAACTCAGAAGTTGTTGCTTCGATCTGAGTTTTGATCTGATTAACTCTTGCGCTGATCTCTTCTTTGTTGCCGGCACCATCAACGATGATTGTGTTTTCCTTTGTGATCTTAACCTGACGAGCACGACCAAGCTGTTCAATGCTTGTTTCCTTGATGTCAAGTCCCAAATCTTCTGTGATAACATCGCCACCGGTAAGAATAGCAATGTCACGAAGCATCTCTTTTCTTCTGTCGCCAAAGCCGGGAGCCTTTACTGCAACGCAAGTGAAAGTGCCTCTGAGTTTGTTGAGAAGAAGTGTTGCAAGAGCCTCACCCTCAACGTCTTCAGCAATAATAACAAGCTTTTTACCTGCCTGAAGAACCTGTTCAAGAAGAGGAAGAACATCTTGTATGTTAGAAATTTTCTTATCTGTAATAAGGAGATATGCATCATCAATAACAGCTTCCATCTTATCTGTGTCTGTTACCATGTATGGTGAAATGTATCCACGGTCAAACTGCATGCCCTCAACAACTTCCTTGCAAGTTTCAGCTGTCTTTGATTCTTCAACTGTAATAACACCGTCAGTTGAAACCACTGCCATTGCCTCGGAAATGAGTTCACCCACTGCACTGTCAGCTGATGATATTGTTGCAATTCTTGCAATGTCTTCAGATGTTGTAACAGGACTTGAGTTCTTCTTCACTGCCTCAACTGCTGTTTCAACTGCTGTCTTAATACCCTTTTTAACTACCATTGGGTTAGCACCGGCAGCAACATTCTTCATGCCCTCACGAACAAGAGCCTGAGCTAAAAGTGTTGCTGTTGTTGTGCCGTCACCTGCAACATCATTTGTCTTGATTGATACTTCCTTTATAAGCTGTGCGCCCATATTTTCAAATGCATCTTCAAGTTCGATTTCTTTTGCAATAGTTACACCATCATTTGTGATAAGCGGTGAGCCGTATTTCTTGTCAAGAACCACGTTTCTGCCCTTAGGACCAAGTGTGATTTTAACTGTGTCGGCAAGTTTATCAATACCTGCCTGAAGTGCTTTTCTGGCGTCTTCGCCGTAAATAATCTGTTTAGCCATGATTTTCCCTCCGTTATTTATTCAACAATTGCTAAGATTTCATCCTGACGGACGATTGTGTATTCTTCGTTGTCCAATTTAACCTGTTTGCCTGAATACTTGTCAATGATTACTTTATCGCCAACATTGATATACATTTTAATTTCTCTTCCGTTTACAATGCCACCCGGGCCAACTGCAACAACTTCCGCGATCTGCGGTTTCTCCTGAGCTGATGCTGTAAGAATAATTCCACTCTTTGTTGTTTCTTCAACTTCCACAGACTTAATAACAACTCTGTCTGCAACGGGTTTAAGTTTCATAATATATACCTCCAAAATTAAATACTGTGTTAGCACTCTCGAAGTTCAAGTGCTAATTATTATTATAGACAGTTTTTCGGAAAAATCAAGTGTTTTAAGCAAAAATAATAATTTTCTTAATAAATATCAGATTTTATAGCCGGTCATCGGTAAAAATAATAGCATATAAATATTATCGGTGAGGTAAAAACTATGTATAAACGAACTGTCAGTCTATTTCTAACCCTATGCCTGTTATTCACATTTATCGCTTACAGAATTATATCTTTGAATTACTCGGATTATTCACTCGCCGGCAACAATCAATCCACTAAAACTTTGACGGTTGGCAAAAGTCGTGGAACAATTTATGACATCAACTTTCAAAAATTAGTTAATGAGAAATTTAAAAAAATCGCCGTTGCCGTTCCGTCAGCCAATGCCGTTAACAAAGTGAGTGAAATTGCCTTGGAAGATCAAGTCAAATCCATTGAAGAAAACTTATCTTGTGGATTCCCATGCATGTTTGAGGCTGTAAAAGACTCGGATTGTGAAGATATCAAAGTCTTTGAAGTCCCTGTCAGATATTCAAGCAATCAAACCGCATCTAATATTATCGGTTATCTTGACGGAGAAGGCAACGGAGCTTTCGGAATAGAAAAAGCATATAACGCGCTTTTAAGTGAGAGCAGCGGTGAAATTTCCGTAACCATGTCGGTCGATGCTAAAGGGCGAATGTTAAACGGAATTTCCATGACCGTAAACGACAGCATGACTTCTTCAAATCAAGGTGTGGTTCTGACTATTGATAAAGAGATCCAAAAAATAGCAAATTCAGCCATGAATAAAATCGAAAGTGGGGCTTGTGTTGTTCTTGATTGCTCTGACGGAAGTATTTCCGCATTGGTGTCCACCCCTGCCATTAACCCTAACGATATGAATGAAACCATGAAAAAAGAAAACTCCCCTTTTGTCAACAAGGCTCTCACCGCTTACAGTGTCGGCTCTGTCTTTAAGCCTATACTAACCGCATACGCATTAGAAAATCACATTGAAACAGAAGAGTTTAACTGCCAAGGAAAAATTGATGTTAACGGAACTGTCTACGGCTGTATTAACAGAAATCCCCACGGAGAAATCAGCCTTGCGGAAAGTCTGCAAGTTTCCTGCAACACTTTCTATATAAATTTAACGGAAAACATTGAGGCTGAAAAACTTTATTCATTCTGTTCTAATTTTTATTTTGGAACAGGTACGACCCTTGCAGAGGGTTTATACAGCGCTGACGGTTATCTGCCTGACAGTGAGGAACTGGAAAACAGGGGCAACAAAGCCAATTTCTCTTTTGGACAAGGAAAACTAATGGCAACTCCTTTGCAAATGGCTTCGGCATATTTAGCTCTTGTTAACGGTGGCGTTTATAAATATCCCTATCTCGTGGCAGGAACTATTGATGCTGACGGTGTTTTCACCAAATGCTCAAACAAGCCTGACAGCAAAATAATAAAAGAGTCAACAAGCAAGAAGATGAGGGAAATATTGGAGTCGGTTGTGACTGAGGGCAATGCCTATTACGGAGAGGCAAAAACCTGCACCACAGGAGGTAAAACCGGAACTGCTCAAAGCGGAAGTTACAACGAAGACGGAGAAGAAATCCTCAGAACATGGTTTGTTGGTTTCTTCCCTGCAAATGAACCTCTTTATGTTGTTGCGATATTAAATGAAAACGGTGTCAGTGGAGGTAAAGATTGTGGGCCTGTTTTCAGTGAGATTGCAGACGGTGTGACAAATTTACTCATAGAGAGAGCTAACTGATAAGATGAAAAACGGAAGCAAGCAGGATTTTGCCTTATTTGATTCCGTTAAAGTTTTGGGTATGCGCCCGGCGGTATAGTCGGGCGGTCAGCCGGAGGCTGACAGGGAAACTTGCCCACAGAACTGTCTTTAATGGAAAACACTGTTTCCGCTTATGATCTGTGAAATCGCAGGTATAATTTCTTCGTAAACATAATGAGTGATTTTAATAACCAAATCCCCTATATATGCTCCGACAACAGAGGCTCTCGCCTGATGAACTGTCATATCGCCAAAAGAAAGAATTTGGGAATTTTCTTTTAGTGCTTGTTCACCGATGCCGATAATTTCAGTTTTATAATTTTCCGGATCATTTTCGTTTAATGTTATCAAACGGCAACCTCTGTTTGTGTCATCTGAATAAGAACGGAATGTGCATGACGGAGTGTTTATAATCTCCACACCGTCTTTTTCAATCACATAACTGTTTATATGGTCGTGTCCGCAGAAAATGGCTTGCACGTCTCCGGTTTCAACCATGGCATCAAACTGACCGAGATTGTAATAGCCTGATGTCGGCATTTCAAGCATAAGCCCCTCTTTGATATTCCAAAACATCGGCAAAAATGTATATGAGGTTTCAGCACAGTCTTTGCCCAAATCGCCTAAAGGAATAGGACTTTGAACAAAAAGAACCTCGTTGGCCTCTTGTGGCACTATATGCTGAAAAGCCAGTGCAGGAACAGTTTTTCCGCCGTTTTCTGCTTTCAGTTTTTCCGATGTCTCTTTATACCAATCAATTTGATCTTGATGAACACAGTCATAACCTAATCTATTTCCGTCTTCATCATAAACATACATATTGGAGTCAAACATATAAAGATTATATGCCACATAAGTTTCATCTGAACTCAGCACTGTCAAATTGTGATTTCCCACTCCTGTAAGATTTTCGTCTGCATTGTATGCCAAACAGTATTTTCCTCCGTAAAGACGGTAAAATTCAAACTGTTCCTCTCGACTCATGTTTTTTTCGGCATCGTGATTTCCAAAACCTAAAGTAAAATATGTATTGCTTTCAGTGAAAAGTTCGCAAATCTCTTTTATTGCCTCCTCTTTATCTTCAATATCCGCCACTGTATTATCTCCCCCGAGAACTACTAAGTCCGGTTTGTATTCAGCAAGGATCTCTTTAATATACTGAGCGCATGACAGATTAAGAGGATACTTATCCTGTATATCGCAAATATGCATGATTTTAAACTCACCGTTTTCATCAAACTTAAGCTGATGCTTTTCTGTCTGTGCGAATGCCACTTGAGTTGTTGTCAAAATCAAGACGACAACCAAGATCATGCCCATTAGTTTTCTTTTCATAATTGTTTTCCTCCAAAAAATAAGTACTGTAACAGTATTCTAACATCTGTTACAGTACTATTTGTTAATTTCTTGTTACTTTTACTTTTACGGTATATTTGCCATATACCCAACAAGCGTCATTGTTTTTGATATACACATCAGCGTCATAAGATTTTGTGCCGACATCGGCTGATGCCAGATCCACCTTAGCGTAAAGCTGTGTCACATCGTCAAAACTGCTGATATTCTTTGGTGTGCCCACAATGGAAACTCCACTTATTTCGTTACTTATAAGTTCCGCTTTATAGCCCTCTTTAAGATTAAGCAAAGTTATATTGTCCTTGCCGACAGTAAAGTTCCTCATTTCCATCGGATAACAGTTTACCGCAACCGTAACCTCAGACACATCATCAATAACCTTCACCTCGTCAATATTGCTAAGTGAGAATGTGAACTTGTTATTTGTATTCTTTATGGTATTAAAATCAATCGTTCCGATAATAAGTTCATCAATTTCATCAAGAACGCTCTGAGCTGCCGCAACCTTTATTTTTGAAGGAGATATACTAATTTCAGGCATATTATCGTTATAATATGCCGGCATATTTACGCATTTAACCGCTATTTTCTTTTCTTCGACTTTTGAAACCGGAACTGTTACAGTGAAATTCTCCATGTTATCTTCAATAACCGTATACTTAGCCTTTTTTCCGTTTTCCGTCACCGCCACAACTTCTGCATCAAAAACAGTGGTTTCAGTTATTTCTTCGTCAATTTCAACCTTCGCCAATATCTTCTGGATTTTATCAACTTCCGTTGACGGGCCGTAAATTGTTACTGTGCTGAGAGAACTGATCGGATCTTCGCTTATATATCCCTCCGGCACAACATTATCGGAACTGAGTTCCACATCAACGGGAACAATAGAGGTTTTTCCCACACCGTAATATGCGCTGACAGTTTTTTGTGAAAGGTTAGTGATCGTCACCTCAGTATTATTAAGAATAGTGGCTGAAAGTGTGAGAGTCTGCATACCTGCAAAATCCACATAGTTACTTTTTGCAACTACTGCTATATCATCTGCTGAAAGTGCATTTGAAGATATAAGATACTTTCTGCCTTTTACGGTAACATCAACATAGGTGTCTTCAAATCCGAAAACCTGATATTCGGAATCTTCACTTTGTTCAAGAGTTACTTTTACGTTTTCTATAATTCTTGTCTCTTCCGGGCTCACCGTCATGGAAACAGTACCCCAAATAACTATTGCAACAAAAATCGAAAACACCAAAACAAACTTATTGTTCATGAAAATATCTTGGAGAGTAATTTTTTTCTTAGCCATTTTTCTTACCTCCGAAATACTTTTTCAAAAATGATGGTTCGTTCTGATTTTCTTTAACAAAATAATTTGTCAAAAGTTCTCTCAATTCACCGGGAGATACATTTCTTTTGAGCATACCGTGGCTTGCCAAGGAAATCGCACCGGTTTCCTCGCTGACAACAATTACAACCGCATCTCCCTGCTCACTCATTCCAACAGCTGCACGATGACGGGTGCCAAGTTCACTTGAAAGAGAATTTTGTGTCAATGGCAAAATGCAACCGGCAGCAACAATTCTGTTATCTCTTATAACAGCTGCACCGTCATGCAAGGGAGCTTTCGGATAAAATATATTTCCTATCATTTCCTCGCTTACTATTGCATCAATTTTACTTCCTGTGTTTATGATCTCACTGAGAATTGAATCTCTTTCAAAAACAATAAGAGCGCCGACTCTTTTATCACTGAGATCGGAACATGCTTTGCATACTTTCGTGACAGTGGCAACTGTTTCTTCGTCTTTCTGAACATCTTTATTGAAACTGAATTTTCTTCTGCCCATACTCTCCAAAACATGCCTTATTTCCGGGGAAAAAAGCAAAACCAAAACAAGAACAGCATCTTCAAACAAGCGACTCATAAAATATGTACTCGCTTGCATATTGAGAGTTCTGATAACGAAATAAATAAACAGCAAAAGGACGATACCTTTTACGAGCTGAAAAGCTCTCGTTTGTCTTATAAATTTTATAACATTATAAACAATGAACGCCACAAGACAAATATCTAAAAAATCAAATACGGAGAATGAAGAAAAAAGACTCACTATATTCTTAAAAGTTTCAGCTATAAACTCCTGCATTTTACGCCCCCCTTTTTTTATCATTCACTCAATAATATAATAACACAAAAATTAGGCTTTTTCAATTTTATTGAGACAATTTACCAAATTTTTTATATCATTTATCGAATTAAAAACACCTACACTGACTCTCACAACACCCTGATCCTCAGTGCCGTAATGTTTGTGCGCAGAATATGAACAATGATATCCGGCTCTGACACAAATATTGCATTTGTCAAGATAATGAGAAACCTCTTCACTATGCATATTTTTATAATTAAATGCAACAATCGGAACTGAATAACGGCAGTCATTTAATGAATATATTTTTATTCCTTTAATATTATACAGAGAATTATAAAGCTCATTACATAAATTCATTTCATATTCGTGAATTTTTTTCAAGTTTTTTTCTCTTACAAAATCAATTCCACTGCCCATGCTCATAATTCCGGGAAGATTGAGAGTTCCTGACTCAAGTTTATCCGGATAATAACTCGGCTGTTCAAGGTTCATAGATTCACTTCCCGTTCCGCCCACTATAAACGGTGCAATATCACAGCGTTCCGACAGCAAAAGTGCCCCTGTTCCCATTGAACCGTAAATTCCTTTATGACCCGGTATGCACAGAGCATCGATATTCATTTTGTCCATATCTATTTCAAGAGTTCCCGCTGTTTGCGCCCCATCAACTATGAATTTCAATCCATAACCATGAGCCAACTCCCCTATTTTTTCAATAGGGGTTACAAAACCGAAAACATTTGATGCATGGGTACAGATAATAAGGGAAGTATTCCTTCTTATTTTTGATGCAAAAGATGCTACTGTCAGATCCTCATTTTCCGGATAAACACCGGCAATATCGTAAGTTATTATTCCTTCTTTTTTCAGTTTATGCAAAACTCGCATAACGCTGTTATGCTCAAAGGAAGAAGTTATAACATGATCCCCTTTTTTCACTGCACCTCTTATGGCAGTATTAAGACTTTGAGTGCAGTTTTGCGTAAAAATTATCCTTTCAACAGACTTGCAAGAGAAAAAGTCTCCCAACTTTTTTCTTACGTTAAAAACCTCTTCCGATGCCTGTTGGGACATTTTGTGTCCGCTTCTTCCCGGATTTGCACTTAGCTGCATACCCTTTATAACACTGTCGGTAACGCACTTTGGTTTTGGACTTGTGGTTGCCGCATTATCAAGATATATCATGTTTTCTCCCCCCTTTCATACCCCATATTCTTTATGCCGGCATTTTGAATAAGATTATATGCCTTGTTAAGATTTCTGCCGTCAACATAAACGGCAAAATTGCAACCCTGCCGCCTGTTCGGATTGGTATTTCGCCCCACGGAAGAAGGAATACCCGCCTTCGCAAGTACCTCTTTCCCCATTTGGGCGTAAGTTATGGAGCTAAACTTTATATATGAATTAGACATAAAATAACACCTCTGAAAATAAATGTAAATATCATTACATCTTATGCTCAGAGGTGGTTTTAAGTGTTAACTTAACCGGATTTTTTAAATTGGGATTTTAATCATAAAACCGCTTTTGAAAACTCCTGTTCAATCACTTAATTATTTAATTTTCTCAATAAGACAAACGCTGTGGGCGGCAATACCTAATTTTTCTCCGGTAAATCCAAGTCCCTCTTCCGTTGTTGCTTTCACACTGACATCATCAAGAGAGACCTTGCAAGCGTTCGCAATATTCTCTCTCATCTTCGGAATATGAGGTTTCATCTTTGGTGCTTGGGCTAAAATAGTAGCATCAATATTGACAATATAATATCCTGCTTTTTCTATTTCTTCCGCAACTGCGCTTAAAAGTTTCAAACTGTCCGCACCCTTATACTTAGGGTCAGTGTCGGGAAACAGGCAACCAATGTCACCTAAAGCGGCTGCACCCAGGAGGGAATCGGAAACGGCGTGAAGAAGAACATCTGCATCAGAATGACCCAATAATCCTGTTTCATGCTGTATTTTCACTCCGCCTATTATCAAATCTCTGCCCTGACACAGTTTGTGAACATCATATCCATGCCCTATCCTCATATTTCATCCTCCTCACCGAAACAGTCGTTTATACTCTTTATAAAATCATCATAAGTCATGAAGGTGTTAAGCAACTTCACAAAAGATGAAGTTGAAAGCCTAACGGGTAAATCAAGATATTTGAGAAGTTTTTCCTTTCTCTGTTTACATCCGGAAGTTCCCGATAAACCGTATTCATACAGATCAATATTGGTGATTTCTCTTGTTTTTTCCCTGTCATTACTTTGATACATCACTCCGGCTTTTTCAAGAGCATCAACAATGACCTGAGTCGGCACACCTTCAACCCCCAATTTACCCTCTTTGGAATACTGGTTTTTTCTCTTTTCCTTTCCGAAAATATCGGGAATATAGGCGTGATAAATTCTGTCTTGAGGAATACTTCCTCCCAAAAAGTTTCTGATTTTAAACCCTGCCGAATCGCTGTCCGTCATTATAAGTATGCCCTTTTCTTCAGCCAAGCGTCTGATAAGTTTTTGCTTTTCCTTATCCTTGAAAACCGAAAAACCGTTTGTCTCAATTATTAAACCGTCAATTACAGAGGAAAGTTTGATTTTGTCATACTTTCCCTCAACGATTATTGCCTGTTCTATTTTTATCATGTTACACCATCATCAGTTTTACCATTAACTGTTCAATAATAAGTCTGGTTTTACTTTCTTCAAAGTTGAGTTTCAATTTTTCGTCAGCCTCTGCAAGAATTTCCAAGGCTTTTCTCAGCTGTGTCACGCTTAATTTTGATGCATCTCTGCCTGCATTGGTCAATCTGAACTCCTTGTTTCGATAATTAAAAGAACCGACAAGAGCTGTTGCACTTTCTCCGTTTACAATAGAAATCTTCGCCCTATACATATCAACATAAGAACTGATGAGAGTTCCCATAATAAGAGTGGGTTCAGTCTTTCTGAAATAAAGTGTATCCAGATATTCATAGGCTTTATCAAGATTTCCGGCAAGCAATGCTTTTGACAAGCTGAAAGTTGTGGCTTCAGCACTCTTTATCGCCACAGTATCAATATGTTTTTTAGTTATAACGGTCTTATTTGCAAAAAAGCAAACCTTCTCCAATTCGTTAAGCAAAACATTCATATCGTCACCGACAACGCTAATGAGATATTTGGCCTCATTTGAAGATAAGGTACATTCCCTTTTAGACGCTCCTGTCACAAGGATTTTCACCAAGTCGGTTGTTGTCTTTTTTGAAAAGTTTACACAACTGCCGTATTTATCGATCAGCTTGATAATGTTTCCCCATTTTTTGTCTTTGCCGTCAACCTGAACAGTATCCTGCCAAAAAATCAAAATGGTGGTCGGTGACATATCGCTTATGAGAGACTGAAACTTGCTTTCCTCTCTTGCATCGAGCTTATTAAGAGGCATATCATGGACAACTGTGACAACATAATCGCCCATCATAGGCAAGGCTTCACAGCAATCTGCTATTTGATCTATGGTTCCGTCTTTGCCCTCAATATTATTAAGGTTAAATGTGCTGAAAGCCGGATTAACTGTTTTATCGATTATTCGATTAATATAAAGCTGTTTAAGATAACCTTCTTCCCCATAGAAAAGATAGACATTGCTGTATGCTTTGCTTTTTATCTGCTGCTTAAGTCCGTTTTCGTCTATTTTAGCCATTACTTAGGAAATACGGGTAATTCCTGAAGGAATACTATATCGTCACGCTTTGCTGCATCACCTTCGGCAAGAATTGCAGCCTGACCCACAATATTGGCATCGAACTTGTTAACAAGTGCATTAACTGCAAGAAGAGACTCACCTGTACTTATAACATCATCAACGATAAGCACTCTCTTTCCTCTTAACTGCTCACCCTCAAGGCCGTCAAGATATACTGTCTGAATTGCATCGGTTGTAATTGAACGAACATGAACGGAAACCAAATCTTTCATATAGAGTTTTGCACCCTTACGGCAGACAAAATATTTCTTGCCGCTTTGTCTCGACATTTCGTAAGCCAAAGGTATGCTCTTAGCTTCCGGAGTAACGATATAATCAAACTCGGGGCACTTTGCAAGAAGTGCCTCAGCTGATTTAACTGTCATTTCAACATCACCGAAAATAACAAACGCTGCAATATCAAGTTTGTCATTTACAGGGCAGATTGGAAGTTCTCTTTCCAAACCTGCAATATTTATCTTATAAGTTTCCATATCAAATCACCTTTCTTTTGTCAATATCAGCCTGCCGGCCAAGTGAACTCTCTGCCACCCATAAGGTGGAAGTGAAGATGCTTCACTGTCTGACCTGCACTGTCACCGCAGTTATTTACTATTCTGTAACCGTCATCAAGGCCCTTTTCTTTTGCTATTTTGGCGATCACTTCAAAAATATGAGCAATAACAGCGCTGTTCTCCTCAGTTATATCAGCTGCCGATGTGATATGCTCTTTTGGGATAACAAGAACATGAACCGGTGCCTGAGGTGAAAGATCATTAAAAGCATAAACTGTTTCGTCCTCATAAACCTTTGTTGATGGGATTTCTCCATTTACTATTTTACAAAAAATACAATCCATGGTTATTCTCCTTTAATTTATTTAAGCATTGATTTGATTATCTCAACAGAGTTTTCAACAGCTGAAGGAAGATTTTCAACTTCCTTTGCACCTGCCATTGCACTATCCGGCTTGCCGCCACCTGAGCCACCTGCAAGTTTTGCTGTTTCTCTTGCAATATTTCCGGCATGAGCACCCTTTGAAACTGCATCTTTACCGCATACAACACAAATGTTGCCTGTGCCTTTTGCCTTTTGAACACCGGCAATAACACCGATATATTCGTTGCCCTTGCTCTTGACCATATCGCACATTTTACGAAGTTCATCAACATTTGTGTCTTCAATAAATGCAGTTACGATCTTCACACCATCTGTTTCAACTGCATTATCAAGAAGAGACTGAGTTTTAATATTAGCGATAACGCCGCTGAGTTTTTCGATTTCCTTATCTTTTGCCTTAAGCTCATTTGCCACTGCCATAGCTTTGCTTTCAAGGTCGGCTGTATTTGCAACTTTAAGAGTTGAGGCAACAGACTTAATCACTGCAAGGTTTTTATTAAGATAATTAAGAACTTCAGTTCCTGTTATACCTTCAATTCTTCTGACACCTGCTGCAACAGAGGATTCGGATACGATCTTGAACATTCCGATTTCTCCTGTTGAGTCAACATGAGTGCCACCGCAAAGTTCTGTTGAATACTCACCGGCTTTAACCACTCTTACAACATCACCGTATTTCTCACCGAAGAGAGCCATTGCACCCATCTTCTTTGCTTCTTCTATTGGCATTTCCATCTTTTCAACCTTAACAGCAGAAAGAATTTCATCATTTACAAGTTTTTCAACTGTTGCGATTTCTTCATCTGTCATTGCTGAGAAATGAACGAAGTCAAATCTGACTGCTTTATCATTAACAAGCTGACCTGCCTGTTCAACATGATTGCCCAAAACTTTACGAAGTGCAGACTGCAACAAGTGGGCTGTTGTGTGGTTACGCATTGTGGCTTTTCTTGTTTCCTCATTAACCTGAGCCGTTGCCTTATCACCAACGGAGATACTGCTACCCTGAGAAATATATCCTGTATGAAGAATAACACCGTTTTGTGTCTTTGTGGTATTTTCAACAACGAAGAGTGCTGAGTCTGTTTTAATAACACCCTTGTCTCCGACCTGTCCGCCACTTTCGGCATAGAATGGTGAGTTTTCAAGAATAATAACAGCCTGTTCATCACAGCCGATGAAATCCTTTCTTTCACCGTCAGCAACTATTGCGATTATCTTGCTTTCGCTTTCTAATTTCTCATAACACTCTGCTGTTGTTTCCGGAATGTCTTTTAACACAGTTGCAGTGCCTTTCCAAGCCTCTGCTCCCGCATCTTTTCTTGCAGCTCTGGCAGCTGCCCTGCTTTCAAGAGAAATTCTCTTAAATTCTTCCTCATCAACGCTCATACCTTTTTCACTGAGAAGTTCTTTTGTAAGATCAATGGGGAAACCGAATGTGTCCTGAAGTTTAAAAGCGTCAGCACCACTGAGAACTTTTGTTTCATTGTTTTCAATAAGAGCATTAAGAAGATTAAGACCGTTATCAATGGTTCTGTTAAAGTTCTCTTCTTCAGCCTTAATAACTTTAATTATGAGTTCTTCCTTTTCACGAAGATTTGGATAAGCACTCTCGTTTTCGTTTATAACCGTTGCGCATACCTTATAAAGGAAAGGCTCGTTAATGCCTAAGAGTTTGCCATGTCTTGCCGCACGGCGAAGAAGACGGCGAAGAACATAACCTCTGCCCTCATTTGACGGCATAACGCCATCACTTATCATAAATGTTGAAGATCTGATATGATCAGTGATAACTCTAAGTGATATATCGTTCTTCTCATTTTCATGATATTTAACACCTGAAATGTCAATAACATGATTCATGATATTTGCCACTGAGTCAACTTCAAAGAGGTTGTCCACTCCCTGCATAATGCAAGCAAGTCTCTCAAGACCCATACCTGTATCAATGTTGCAATTTTTAAGTTTTGTATAATTGCCGTTGCCGTCATTTTCAAACTGAGTGAAAACAAGGTTCCAAAATTCGGTATATCTGTCACAATCGCAACCCGGACCGCAATCAGGTGAACCGCAACCGTACTTCTCACCTCTGTCGAAGTGAATTTCAGAACACGGACCGCAAGGACCTGCACCATGCTCCCAGAAGTTATCTTCCTTGCCCAATCTTACAATTCTGTCAGGTGAAACACCGACTTCCTTCGTCCAAATGTCAAAAGCCTCGTCATCATCTTCATATATTGTGACCCAGAGTCTGTCAACGGGCATTTCCATAACCTTTGTGCAAAATTCCCATGCCCAAGCGGTTGCTTCTCGCTTAAAATAATCACCGAATGAGAAGTTGCCGAGCATTTCAAAATATGTGCCGTGGCGAGCTGTGATACCAACTCTTTCAATGTCCGGTGTACGAATACACTTCTGACAAGTTGTGACACGGTTTCTCGGAGGTGTAACTTCTCCTGTAAAATACTTTTTCATCGGTGCCATACCGGCATTGATCAAAAGCAAACTCTTGTCTCCCTGGGGAATAAGTGGGAAACTTGGCAAGCGTAAATGTCCCTTGCTCTCAAAAAATTCAAGATATTTCTCACGAATATCATTTAACTTTGTCCACTGCATAATAATTTTCCTTTCAAAAATAAAAATGGGTGCTTTAACACAATCTCATGGGACGAATTTCTCCGTGGTACCACCCAAATTGTGCAAATGCACCTCTCGCTTTCTTTATCGCAGAACTACGCTGTCCCTTTCGGGCAGTTGCTCGGGAACAGCATATCGAAGTCCTATTGCCAAGGAATATTTCAGCCTGTGTATTCCTCTCTCTTTTGCACCGTTTCTCCGATAAATTTCCGTCAAAGCAATGAATATTAAACTAACACGATTATTTTACTATTTTTTATTCTGATTGTCAACAGGAAAATAAGGTGAAAGTTGGAAAGTAGAGGTTTGGAGCGCCCGGCGGTATAGTCGGGCGGTCAGCCGGAGGCTGACGAAAAACTTACGCTTTTATAAGGCTCAATGTGTTGAAAAAATCAGCGGTTGTTCTTAACAAATTATTTACACAAACGTAACACATAGTTATTGAATTTAGGCAAGAAAAAACGGGTGATTATGGGAAAAATCAAAAGAAGAAGAGAATTAAAAAAATAAAAAATATTGGTAAAAAAAACAACTATGACAACTAAAAAAATATATTTTAAAAATGAAAGATAAAATTTAGGAGGAAACGAATATGAAAAACATTTTTAAAAGCAAAAAATCAATTTTAGTTTCGATTTTAACAATCGCACTTTTAATTTGTTCAACTGTTATTTTAACGGCTTGTAACAATGACCAAGACGATACAAAATCTAACCTTCCTGTTTATGAACCGGGTTCAATAGCTCTTCAGGGATTTGATGCTGATTTTCTAACCTTTGGAGAAAGACCATATAGATACTGTTATTATGAAATGTCTTATGCAATGGAATTTATAGACCTTTTACTTACAGAAGAACAGCAGAAAGATTGCTATGAGTGGTTCGAGGAGGAAGGTGAAAGAACCAACTACGGCGAATATCGAGATGAATGTTTATTTGTATCATTTATCAAGCGTTATAACATACCGAAAGAGGATTTTGAAAATGCACTTGAAAAAATCAAGGAAGATTGCAAAGAAAATAATGAAACGTTTCACATGATAGATGGCAAGCTCATCGAAGAAAATGAGTTTCCGAATCCCGATATCATATACACCTTTGATGAAGATATAATAAGAGAATATTATCGGTATGAATAAAACCGAAAAAACGAAGCAAGCCAACGGCTTGCTTCGTTTTTTCGTGGAGCGCCCGCGGTCGTGGGCGCGTAACCCTTAGCGATTGGAACAATCGCAGCGCCCGGCGGTATAGTCGGGCGGTCAGCCGGAGGCTGACAGGGAAACTTGCTGTTTGGTTAAATTTAATATGTTGAAAATTTCCTTCCCTTATGATAGAATAAGTCAAAATTGAACTTTGGAGTAATACTATGTTAGAAAAAATAAAAGAAAGAAGTATATGGCAGACACTTAAAGAAACCCACCTGCCGATTGTCCTTTACGGCATGGGCAACGGAGCAGATATGATAATTGATGTGCTGAACGAAATAGGTGTAAAAGTCAGCGACATTTTTGCTTCCGATAATTTTGTCAGAGGACATAGTTTTCACGGCTTTCAGGTGATGAAATATTCAGATATCTGTCAAAAATATAAAGACTTCATTGTGATTATGACTTTTGCTGTTCATGACAGCGAGACTTTGGAAAAAATCAGAAAAATGAACGAAGAACACTCAGTTCTCTCCCCCACTGTTCCCATTGCCGGAAAGGGTCTTTTCACCATTGATTATATTAAAGAAAATGAAGAACTTTTCGATAGGGCTTATGATCTTCTTGCTGACGAAAAATCCAAAAATGATTTTGTGAGTGTTTTGAATTTCAAGGTCAGCGGAAAAATCGATTACCTTTTTGATTGTCAAAGTGATAAAGAAGATCTTTACAGCACCGTTTTCCCTCTTGGTGAAAATGAAACCATTGTTGATTTGGGTGCTTATGACGGAGACACAATAAGAGAGTTTCTATCGGTGACAGATGGAAAATATAACAAAATTTATGCCTTTGAACCTGACGAAAAAAACTATAAAAAACTTTGCGCCAAAACCGAAAGCTTAGAAAACACAGAAAGATATAACCTTGGTGCTTGGGACAAAGCGGAAACTCTTTTCTTCCAAAAGAAAAAAGGCAGAAACTCCCACCAAAGTTCTCAGGGTATACCTGTCAATTTCAACTCGGTAGATAATGTTATCAAAGACAAGGTAACTTTCATTAAAATGGATATTGAGGGAGCTGAACTCAAAGCCTTGAAAGGTGCAGAAGAAACAATAAAAAAATATAAACCGAAACTCTATGTTTGCGCTTATCACCGAAACGAAGACGCTTTTGCCCTCCCTCTTTTTATAAATGAATTATGCCCTGAATACAAAATTTATTACAGGCATCACCCTTATATCCCGGCTTGGGAAAGCAATTTTTACTGTGTATCTACATAAATTTATATACGAAAACTGCCGTAAGCTGTTAGCTTGCGGCAGTTTCTTTATATTTTGTTCCTTATAATAATTCGTTATTATTCACCGTCGGATAACTTTTCTCTTTCAATAGCGTTGGCTGTTACCTGAGCTGTTATACTTTCCATATATTCTCCGTGGAGTTTGAATTTGAATGTGAACACAATAAGAGAAAGTATAAAGAAGATAGCCGGAAGTACTAACATCATAATTGTGATGGGAGTCTTAACTATTGATGAATCGGCTTCCCCTTGAGCCACTAAAGTGTAATTATTGCCAAGTCCCGCAAAGAGAATAACAGCCTGAATTGTGTAAGCCATTTTCTGAAGAAAACCTTTCATTGAGAAAGTTATGGACTCAGCTCTGTAACCCATTTTAACTTCACCATAGTCAACAATGTCAGCAAGGAAAACAGTCTGTGAAACAAACATTGAACCTGTACCAATTGATGCCACGAAATAACAGATATCCATAAGAAGTATATTGTTTAAAACTTGTGATGAAAGGAACATTCCTATATAGCTGACAATAACAATTATAAGTGATACCTGGTAAGTTCTGCGTCTTGATGTGAACTTCATCATAATCGGAAGTAAGAGCAAACCTAAAACAGCACCAACAGCACCTAAAGCGCTGAAAAGTGACTGAGCAGTTGTGTCTCCGATAACATATTTGAAAAAGTATGCGGCTACGCCGGAAATCATATAGTAACCTGCGTTGGAAAGCATTGCAAAGAGCATGAAAACAAGAAGCTGATCGTTATTCTTTGCAATTGCGAACACCTTTTTGAAGGTGAATTTTTCTGCCGGTTTTATAACTGTTTTTTCTTTTACATGAGACATTGATAAAACAGCGAAGAATATAAGAAGTATTCCGCAGATAAGAGCCAAACGGCTGAATCCCTGAGCATCATAGCTGTTGCCGTCACTCTCTTTACTGAGGAGAGGAAGAAGGATAGGCGCACCGATTAAAATAACGCCCTGACCAAATCCGGAAAATGCTCTTGCAATAGTTGAAAGCATACTTCTTTCGCCGGGATCACTTGTAAATGAAGGCACCATTGACCAATAAGGTATATCTGCCATTGTATTTGTCATGCCCCAACCGATATAAAGAATCGTTATAAGTATATAAAGAGGTATCCCTCTAATACCCAAGTCGGTAAACAGGAAGAAAAGCACAACGGCGTTTGCACAAGCTCCGATAATAACCCACGGTCTGTATTTGCCGAACTTTGTCTTTGTGTTATCAACGATTGAACCCATCATCGGATCGTTGATACCGTCCCATATTCTTGCAAGGGGTGTCAATAAAAGCAAAAAGCCGATTTTAAGATTGAGGATATCTGTCAAATAGATGGAAAGCCACGAATAAAACATACCATAGCTCAAATCAAGACCGATAGCACCCATACCGTACCAAAGGTTGCTTATCAAGGATTTACTCTTTTCTTTCATGTTTCGTTTCCTCCGTTAAAGAATGTTTTATCATATATGATTGAATTTTCTGAAAAGATTGCGCTTTTCGACCATTCTTATAAATGGCAAACCTAATGCCATAACCGATATTATTTCTCCTAATGCCACAAGTCCTCCTTGCGTTAAAAACAGTATCAAACTTGATCCTGTTTCATAAGGCACAAAGAATGTAAGCTCAAGCCCTATGATAACACCGTTGAAAAGAGCCGGAAGCACTGATGCTATAATGGGTAAATTCTTGATTCTTAAGTCTCTTACCTTATACATACAAACTGATGACAGGAAAGTGGCAAGAGTGCCGAAAATCAAATCCAAAGGCATAACTTGAATTGATGTCAAGTTTGCTATGAAACAGCCTAAAGTAAGACCCGGAATTGCGGCAGGTGTTATAACACTGAGCATTGCCAGAGCCTCAGCAACCCTCACTTGCACAGCCAATGTGGCTGAGTTTGGCAAGATCATGTTTTGCAGATAAACCAAGGCGGCATACAATGCGGCAATCAGCCCTGCCTGTGACAGAAATAATGTGTTAGTGGTTCTTTTTTTCTTATTCAATTTTTTGACCTCCATAGTTTTATTTTAAGTCAGGATGGTTTCGAACTGACTTTATACTTAAGCGTGGAACAGCTTTGCACTTTCGTATTCAGCCTCACTTGTGAGGTTTATGCCCAACTTTTTAACAGTTGTTTCATCATCTGTTGAAAGAATGGCCGTTGAATGCATCTCACAGCCTCTAATCTTTGTTATTTGATTTAAGGCGTGTTGTGCCATAGGATTAGTAGCGGCGCAAATGGAAAGAGCCATAAGAACCTCTGAAACTGAAAGTTTCGGATTGTCACTGCCTAAGCACTGAGTTTTAAGTTTCTGTATAGGCTCAATTATAACAGGAGAAATAAGCAAAATATCGTCCTGTATTCCACCCAAATATTTCAGAGCATTAAGTATCATTGCAGATGCAGCACATAAAAGTTCAGAATTTTTACCTGTTATGATCGCATTATCTCCGATCTCAATAGCGCAAGAGGTTTCCCCTGTTGCTTCAAACTTTTCCTTGGCAGCGACAACGACTTTTCTATCATTGAGCCCAATGCCCGCTTTCTCCATAAGAACTTCAATTTTGGATATTTCTTCATCGTTACTTCTGCCCTTACGCTTTTTGCATATTGCAGCATAATAACGGCGGATTATTTCATCTTTTGCGCTCTGTTTAACAACTTCATCGTCAGTTATGCAATATCCAAGCATATTCACACCCATATCAGTCGGTGACTTATAAGGTGACTCACCCAAAATCTGAGAAAAGATTGCCTTAAGAACCGGGAATATTTCTACATCTCGGTTATAGTTAACAGTCTGAACATTATACGCTTCAAAATGATAAGGGTCGATCATATTTATATCGTTAAGATCAGCTGTTGCAGCTTCATAAGCTAAATTAACAGGATGATTTAACGGCAAATTCCAAATCGGGAAGGTTTCATATTTAGCATAACCCGCAGAAACACCTCTCTTATGCTCATGATAAAGCTGAGAAAGACAAACTGCCATTTTTCCGCTTCCAGGACCCGGAGCAGTGACAACAACAATGGGTCTTTCGGTTTCAACATAATCATTTTTTCCAAAACCTTCATCACTGACGATATATGACACTTTTGACGGATATCCGTCAATTTTATAGTGCTTATAATTTTTGATGCCCATAGAATCCAATTTTTTGCTGAAACTGACTGCGGAAGGCTGTCCTGCAAACTGTGTCAAAACAACACTGCCAACATAGAAACCGTAATTTCTGAAAACATCAATAAGCCTTAAAATCTCATAATCGTATGTTATGCCTGTATCGGCTCTCACTTTATTCTTTTCAATATCCCCTGCATTGATTGCAAAGACAATTTCAGCCTGGTCTTTAAGCTGAGTGAGCATTCTCAACTTGCTGTCAGGTTCAAATCCCGGCAAAACTCTTGATGCATGAAAATCATCAAAAAGTTTACCTCCGAATTCAAGATAAAGCTTTCCACCGAACTGCTTTCTTCTGTTCATTATCTTTTCCGACTGCATTACAAGATATTTTTCATTATCAAAGCCTATCTTTTTCATAAAATCCATCCCCTGTTACTATTTATCAACCCGTTTATTCTATCATAACATTTTCTGTTTTTCAATCTCAGTCATACATTTTTCCCAAAAATATCATATATATTGACAAACTTCTATTCCCAGTTCCTGCATTGTTTTCTCTGCGCTGTCAATATATTTAGAATCTGTTATCTCTTTTGGTGAATGTGCATCAATACCCAAAATGACTTTGTTACCATTTTCAGCGGCAACTTCCCAGAATTTTCTGTATGGATAACCCTCTCTGCCTTCGTTATCGATTTTTCTAAGTCCGAGAATGTTATACTCAAGAGGTATATCATACTGTTTTGCCGTGTCGCATATTATTTGTGCAACATTTTTTGCATCAGCATCGAAGTTTCTGTATCCTCGCATATACAAATCCGGATGAGCCACATAGGCATATTTTCCGCTTTTAATTGCATTGCAGACCTGTTCGCAATAATCATAAAGAGTCTTTTTGTCGCTTATTCCACCTGAATATGCACCGGCGATTTCATAAGGCACAAAGTGATGACCTAAAATTATATAATCTATTTCCTTCTCTTCCAAAAATTTATCCAACCACTGAAAATGTTGTGGGAAATATTCATATTCAAAACCAATCTTTATTTCAATTTTATCAGCATATTTCTTTTTTAATTTTCTTATGCTTTCGATATACTTATCCGCTTCATCGATTGACATACGCATGTCCGAAACATAGCCGTTTTCATAAGGCCATGGGCCGTGATCGGAAAAACCTAAGACTTTCAAGCCTTTTTTAATTGCCGCTTTCACAAACTGTTCATCTGAGCCATTGGCATGACCGCATCTTTTGGTATGTGTATGATAATTAGTAATCATTGCTTAACTACACCTCGGTTTAAAATACTTATTATATTTTATCACATAAGGAAGAAAAAGAAAACATAAAAGAAATATTTTCCCATTAAATTTTTAGGCCGCCAGGTAAAAAGCCATATTTACAGCCGATTTTTTCCTTTTACTTCTTCCATTTTTGCTTTAGTTGTGATATACTTATAATAATTATGAAAAAACACCAATGAAAGGATTGATATAAATGGATAAAGGCAAGTTTTATATAACTACCGCTATCGCATACACTTCACGCAAGCCTCATATCGGTAACAGCTATGAAATCGTTTTGACAGATGCCATTGCAAGATATAAGAGACTTCAAGGTTATGATGTGTTCTTTCTTACAGGAACTGATGAACACGGTCAGAAAATCGAAGAATATGCAAAGAAAACAGGTGTTACTCCAAAGGAATATGTTGACAAAGTTGCTGGAGAAATCAAAGATATCTGCGATTTACTCAACACAACATACGACAAATTCATAAGAACAACAGACGAATATCACGAAAAGACTGTTCAAAAGATTTTCAAAAAGCTCTATGATCAGGGCGACATTTACAAAAGTGAATATGAAGGTCTTTACTGTACCCCCTGTGAATCTTTCTGGACTGAATCCCAGTTAGTTGACGGCAAATGTCCCGATTGTGGCAGAGAGGTTACAAAGGCAAAAGAAGAGGCATACTTCTTAAAACTTTCAAAATACCAGAAACAGCTTGAGGAATACATCGAGAAAAATGATAACTTCATTTATCCCGAAAGCCGTAAAAAGGAAATGCTTAACAACTTTATCAAACCGGGTCTTCAGGATCTTTGCGTTTCAAGAACTTCCTTTAAATGGGGTATTCCCGTTAGCTTTGATGACAACCATGTTATCTATGTTTGGATCGATGCTCTTTCAAACTATATTACAGCTTTAGGTTATGATCCGGATGGCTCCGGTGATCTTTACAAGAAGTATTGGCCGGCTGATGTTCACATTATCGGAAAAGATATTGTTCGTTTTCACACAATTTATTGGCCAATCATGCTTATGGCTTTGGGCGAGGAACTTCCCAAGCAGGTATACGGTCACCCATGGCTTCTCTTCGGCACAGACAAGATGAGCAAATCAAGAGGCAATGTTATTTATGCTGATGACCTTGTAAATCTTCTCGGTGTTGATGCAACAAGATATTATCTTCTCTCTGAGATGCCTCATGCAAATGACGGTTCAATATCTTACGAGACCATCATTGAAAGATACAACTCAGATCTTGCCAACACATTAGGCAACCTTGTTAACAGAACTATTGCCATGTCAAACAAATACTTTGACGGTGAAATCAAGTCTCCGACAGATGAAACCGAAACTGACAGAGAACTTAAGGATTTTGCACTCATGACAGTTAAGAAGGTTGATGAAAACATCAACTCTTACCACATTGCAGATGCAGTTGAGTGCGTTATGAACTTTGCAAAGCGCTGCAACAAGTATATTGACGAAACCACACCCTGGACACTTGCCAAAAACGAAGAATACGACCGTCTCGGCACTGTTCTTTATAATCTTCTTGAGGCTATTCGTCAGATTGCTGTTCTTCTCACTCCGTTCTTACCTGATACTGCAAAGGCTATTTTCACACAGCTTAATACAGATATCACCGATTATGACAGTCTTTCTGCTTTCGGTTCACTTGTATCCGGAAACAAAGTCGGTCAGGCAACTCCCCTTTTCTCAAGAATTGATGCTGAAAAGATGCTTGCGGAAGTAAATGCGAAAATCGAAAAAGAAATGGCAAAAGCAAAACTCTCTGAGGAGCTTGAGGGCATAGCTCAAATCGGAATTGACGATTTTGCAAAAGTTGAACTTCGTGTTGCACAAATCACAGATTGTGTTCCTGTTAAGAGAGCTAAAAAGCTTCTTCAATTAACACTTGATGATGGTTCAGGAAAACCAAGAACTGTTGCATCAGGTATTGCTCAATATTACAAGCCGGAGGAACTTATCGGTCACAAGGTTATTGTTGTTGCCAACCTTAAACCTGCAACACTTTGCGGTGTTGAAAGCTGCGGCATGATACTTGCAGGAGATTGCAGTGACGGAGATGTTCAAGTCGTCTTTGTTGACAATATGCCAAACGGAGCAAAAATAAGATAATGAATAATATTTTCGATACTCATGCACATTATGATGACGAAAAATTCCGTGAAGATTTAGAAGAAACTATTTCTTCTGTTCATCAATCCGGTGTCAGTCTTATAATCAACTGCGGTTGTGATCCGGCATCAAGCAAAAGAACTTTAGAGCTTTGCGATAAATATGATTTCATTTACGGTGCTGTGGGAATACACCCACATGAAGCCGAAAGTGCTGATTTTGAAGCCTTGGAAGAAATTAAAAAGTTAGCATCTCATCCGAAAGTTGTGGCTATTGGTGAAATCGGACTTGATTATCATTATGATTTTTCTCCAAGAGATATTCAAAAAGAAGTATTTGAGAAACAGCTTATTTTAGCAAACGAACTTGATCTTCCGGTTATTGTCCATGACAGGGAATCTCATCAAGACGCACTTGACTTATTGAAAAAGTACAAGCCAAAAGGTGTTGTCCACTGTTTTTCCGGAAGTGCGGAAACTGCAAAGGAGGTTCTCAAATTAGGTATGTATATTGGTTTGGGCGGTGCTGTTACATTTAAAAATGCTAAGAAACCTGTTGAAGTTGCAGAAAGCATTGATATTGACCGTCTACTCTTAGAAACCGATGCGCCATATATGACTCCTGTTCCTCACAGAGGTAAACGAAACGACTCTTCATTTATTCCTTTTACGGCAATGAAGATTGGAGAAATTAGAGGTATGGACCCACAAGAAGTAATTGATATTGCCACAGAAAACGGCAAAAGGCTTTTTGGGATTAAAGGATAAGATAACGCGCCCGCGATCGTGGGCGCGTTATCTTTTGTGGTCGGGACGACCACTTCGCCCCGCGGTATAGTGGGGCGGTCAGCCAAAGGCTGACAGATAGCAGGGACTCACGGTATGATAACAAAAATTCACCCGTATCAAAACTGATACGGGTGAAAAAATTATCTTTCTTCTCTGAAATAAGGCAACCCTAAATGTTCGGGTGGCTGATATTCTTTCTTTTTCTTTGCAGAAATAAATATAAGAACAATAATTGTTACAACATAAGGCAACATCTTGAATAACGGTTGTGTACTTCTTGTAAGACCTGAAATATACAGATATACCCAATAAAGAACACCGAAAAGATATGAACCCCAAATTGCGTTCTTTGGCTTCCATGTTGTGAAAATAACAAGAGCAACAGCAAGCCAACCCAATGTTTCGATTGTTCCGTCATTTGCCCATGTTCCCTTGGTGTAGTCCATAACATAGAACAAGCCGCCTAAACCGGCGATACCGCAACCGATACAGGTTGCAAAATATTTATAACGGGTAACATTTATACCGGCTGCATCAGCTGTGCTTGGATTTTCACCGACTGCACGAAGATTTAAACCTTTTCCTGTCTTGTTGAGGAAATACTGCATTACAACTGCCACAATTATGGCAAGATAAACAAGCCCACCGTAAGAGAAAAGGATTTGTCCCACATAAGGAATTTCCGAAAGTCCGGGAATTGTTGTTCTGAATGCAGCAGATGTGGTCGCAACTGAAATTTGACCTACACCGCCTGCCAACTTGTTAAGTGAACCACCAAAGAAGTTAGCAATACCACCACCGAAAATAGTGAGAGTAAGACCTGTAACATTCTGATTAGCTCTTAATGTTATAGTAAGGAAACTATAAATAAATCCGCCTAAAGCTCCGGCTGCAAATGCGCAGATGAAAGCAATGAGGACACATATAATCATATTTGGCGTTTCAACGGCATTTTCATAAAAGAAAACACCTGCAAGACTTGCTATACCGCCTAAGTACATAACACCGGGAATACCCAAGTTAAGGTTACCTGATTTTTCTGTAAGAATTTCTCCTGTGCAACCGAACATGATAACTGTTCCGAAAGCAACAGCTACTTGAATTAAAGCTGTAATCTGATCCATTAGTTGTTGCCCTCCTTGTTGTGACTACCTCTGAAAATCAAGCGGTAGTTGATAAAGAATTCGCTTGCAAGAACGAAGAAGAGAATTATTCCCTTCATGATTTCAGATGCCTGATCGTTGAGACTGAAATCCGAAGCAATCTGAGATGCACCCTTTTCAAGGAAAACTATAAGGAATGAGAATAAGATCATTACAAATGAGTTAAACTTTGAAAGCCATGCAACAATAATTGCAGTAAATCCTCGACCACCTGAAGTGCTTGTTGAAATGGTGTGAGATGCGCCTGCAACAGTGATGAAACCGGCGATACCGCAAATTGCACCGGAAATAAGCATTGTTCTGATAATTATCTTTTTAACATTCATGCCTGCATATCTTGCAGTGTTTTCGCTGTCACCAACAATGGTGATCTCATATCCCTGCTTGCTGTTACGAAGATAGAAGAACATGAAAACAGTAAGTATAACAACAATAATAACATTAAGCCCATATTCCTGACCGAAGAGACTTGGGAACCAACCGCCTTGAGTCTGTGGATTAATAATACCAACTGTGTTTGAACCTACCGGATTTTCCCATAAGGCAACAAAGAATGAGGTTAACTGAATTGCCACATAGTTCATCATAAGGGTGAAAAGTGTTTCATTTGTGTTCCACTTAGCTTTAAACAAAGCCGGGAGTAATCCCCATAAAGCACCTGCCACTGCACTGACAACAAACATTATCACAAGAAGTAACGGTGTGGGAACGGAATTGCCTAAATAAATCATACAAGCAGCAGTTGCAATACCACCGACAAGTATCTGACCTTCAGCGCCGATGTTCCAGAACTTCATCATAAAAGCAGGAGCAAGACCGAGAGATACACAAAGGAGCATCATAACATCACGAACTGTGACCCATGCTCGTCTTTCTGTGCCGAAAGCGCCTCTGAACATTGACTTATAAACTTCGATTGGATTAAGTTTTGTTATTGAGAAAATAAAAACAGCACAAATTACAAGGGAAAAAATGATGAAAGCAACTCTTATCATCCATGCCTTCCACGTTGGGAACGCATCCCTTTTGGCTATTCGTACAAAAGGTTCGTTAACTGATGACGGTTTACTCATTTACTTTCCCTCCTTTATATTTGTATCCTTGGCAATACCTGTCTTATCACTTTCGACAAGATTGAGAGATCCTGTCATCATAAGACCGAGCTGTTCCTTATCTGTCTTGTGAGCGTGAAGTATGCCCATAACTTTGCCGTGGCAAAGAACCATTATCTTATCACAGAATTCAAGCATAACATCAAGATCTTCACCGATGAAGAGTATGCCGACACCGTTCATTTTCTGCTGGTTGAGAATATCGTAAATCAAGTAAGATGAATTGATATCAAGTCCTCTTACAGGATAAGCCGTAACGATAACATTTGGACCAACCTTGATTTCTCGTCCGAGAAGAACTTTCTGAACATTACCGCCTGACAAACGGCGAACGGGAGTTTCAGTTGACGGAGTTACAACGCCAAGTTCTTCAATTATTTTTTCAGCTTCTTTTCTGCCACGCTTACGGTCAACAAAAGGACCTTTACCTTCATCATAGCTTTTAAGAAGCATATTATCGGTTATGGAAAGAGACGGAGCAAGACCCATGCCCAATCTGTCTTCCGGAATGAAACTCATTGAAATACCCTTTGCAAGGATCTCCTTTGGTGAAAGTCTTGAAACATCTTCACCTTCATGGATCATCATACCACTTTCAATGGGACGAAGACCTGCAATAGCCTCACAAAGTTCCTTCTGTCCGCAACCTGCAATGCCTGCAACGCCTAAAATTTCACCGCTTCTTATATAGAAACTTACATCATCAATAGCGTTCTGACCCTCATCATTTTTAATGGTAAGGTTTCTGATTTCAAGAAGAGGCTGCTTTTTCTCCATTTTCGGTCTATTGATGTTAAGGTCGATTTTCTTGCCTACCATCATTTCCGTCAAAATAGCCTCTGTTGCCTCTGAAGTTTTGATTGTGTCCACATATTCGCCTTTTCTGAGAATAGAAACCCTATCGGAAATTTCAAGAACCTCATTGAGCTTATGGGTAATAATAACGACTGCTTTGCCGTCTTTTTTCATATTTTTTAAAACTTCAAAAAGTTTCTGGGTTTCCTGCAAAGTGAGAACAGCCGTAGGTTCGTCCAAGATAAGAATATCAGCACCTCGATAAAGAACCTTGATAATTTCAAGAGTCTGTTTTTGTGATACTGACATATTGTAAACTTTCTGATTTGGATCAAGTTCGAAGCCGTATTTTTTACAAATTTCCTCAACCCTTGCGGCAACCTTTTTAATGCTTACCTTTTCTTCAAGTCCCAAAGCAACATTTTCAACAGCTGTAAAAATATCAACCAACTTGAAATGCTGATGAATCATACCAATTTTAAGATCATATGCGTCTTTTGGGGATCTGATTGAAACTGCCTTGTCATTAACATATATCTCGCCTTCGTCCGGGAAATATATGCCCGAAAGCATATTCATAAGAGTAGTCTTACCGCTTCCGTTTTCGCCAAGCAAAGAAAGAATCTCACCATATCTGATATCGAGACAAATTTTGTTGTTGGCATAGACTGAACCGAAGCGTTTGGTTACATCTTTCAATCTGATTGCACTTTTAGTTTCCAGAGTAATCACCCTTTCCGAAATTTTAAACTTCAGTTTTATTTTTGCAATAATGAATATCTGTCATTCAGATAGACATTCATTACTGCAAAACATTTTTATAAAAACCACATCACACCACAATATGGGAAGCCATAAGGCTTCCCATATATACTTAAACTAATCTTTTAAATTAGTCACTAAGTTCTGTGATACCGTCAATACGAAGTGCGAATGACGGAGCTGACTGGAAGTATGATTCATGGTAGTAACCATCGATGATAGCTTCATCAGCGTCCGGTGTGAAGTCACCGTCTGTGTCAGTAGCGAATGCAGATGTAACCTTCTCGCCGCCTACTGTGAACTTTTCTGTATCAAATACATGAAGTTCGCCATTCTTTATAGCTTTGACTGCGTCATCAACCTTAGCCTGTGTGCCTTCAGCACATGCTGAACCGAGAGTTGTGATAGCAACTGCATCTGTCTTGTAACCTTCTGACCAGTTTGTTGCGATTTCTTCGCCATTAAGGAGCTGACCGAATGCGTATGTGTAGTATGCACCCCAGTTGTTTGTTGCAGATGTTAATGCTGCATCCGGAGCAACTGAAAGCATATCAATGTTGTAACCAACTGAGTAAACTTCCTGACCCTTACTGTGAAGAGCCTGAACTGCTGAAGGTGCACCTGTTGAGTCAGCGTGCTGACCGATAATAACACAACCTGATGCTGCAAGAGCGTCAGCTGCTGCTGCTTCGTCTGTTAAGCTGAACCATAAGTTAGTGTAGCTTACGTCCATAGCAACCTTCTCATAAACTGACTGAATGCCAAGGAAGAATGCTGTGTAACCTGAAACAACTTCTGCATACGGGTATGCACCAACATAACCGATTTTAACATTGCCGTCTTTATCATAGTTCTTATCTGTAAGTTTGCCGTTTTCAACAAGTTCAGCAACCTTTAAACCTGCTACGATACCTGAAACATAGCGAGCTTCATAAACGCTTGTGAAAGCGTTACAGAAATTCTTAAGACCGCTTGCCTTTGCTGTATCACCTGTTGCAGCAACAAAAGTGATGTCAGGATATACGCTTGCAGCTCTCTGCATATGAGCCTGATGACCATAGCTGTTTGAGAAGATAGCTACGCAACCCTGTTCTGCAAGGTCAACTGCTGTGTCATAGCACTTTTCATCTTCAGGAACAGTATACTTGAAAATAACGTTTTCCTTAGGAATGTTAAGTTCAGCCATAGCTGCTTCAATACCTGCGATGTGAGCGTATGTGTAACCTTCGTTTTCATCACCAACAAGAATAACGCCGATTTTAACATCGCTTGCATCTGTTGAATCACCACTTGTTGATTCAGCTCCATTGCTTGTGCTTTCGCCTGATACATCATCCTTCTGATCGCCATCATTTGAGCATGCTGCGAAACAGAAAACACAACCGATTGCAAGAACCAAAGCGACAAGGATTGCAATAATTTTTTTCATACCAATGTCCTCCTGCTGTTAAGCAAAATAATTTATGTAAAATATTTACATACAAAATCAAAAACGATGATAAACAATATTATTATCATCCATACTCTCGATACAAGCAAGAGACTCTACTCTCAAGCCCTTATCCCTGAGCATATCCCCACCATGCTGAAAATACTTTTCAATGGCAACTGCGCATCCAACAACTTGAGCGCCGGCACTTTTCACGATTTCAGTAAGTCCTATCAAGGCGTTACCCCTTGCAAGAAGGTCATCAACAATAAGAACTCGGTCATCCGAGCATAAAAACTCATCACTGACAACTATATTATAGTTTCTTTCATGGGTATATGAATAAACGACCGCTGAATACACTCCGGATTTAATATTGCTTGTATTGTGCTTCTTAGCAAAAACCGCAGGCACATGCATAGCTGCACCTGTTGCAAGAGCGATAGCAATACCGGATGCTTCAACGGTTAAAACCTTCGTTATTTTTTCATCTTTATAAAGTTCTGCGATCTCTTTGCCGATTTCCATCATAAGGTCTGAATCTATTTGATGATTAAGAAAGTGACTGACTTTGAGAATGTCTCCTTCAAAAACTTTTCCGTCTTTAAGAATTCTATCTTCAAGCAATTTCATGAAAAACACCCCCACAAAAATAAAAGAACAGACTAATCCCTTAGTCTGTTGCCAACATTTGAAACTTTAACGATCCCCTACCAATAGTCGCAACTGAAGCGTTGCGGTAGAAACGTCCAAACTCTCTATCCGAACATATATTGGCAATTAACATATTATATATCATTTCCTGTATGATAAAGATATCACAATCAAAAATTAAAGTCAACAATATTTTCAAATCAATTTAAAGTTTGTCACATTCGACTAATTATGACTTTTAATGTTAACCCTTTTTATCATTTTTTCGTCCATTTTCACAAACGAAATTTCAGATAACAAAATATGGTGTTTTTTGCAATAAACAACCCTAAATGTGTAAAAACTTTTCTTTTGAATATTTGATAAATTTTTAAAATAAACATTGTTTTATTCTGATTTTTGTTATATAATGTATAAAACAGTTTTGACTGTGTCTGTTATCAAGTGATTGGAGGGACTAATATTATGACAGATAAAACCATCAAGTTCACGCTTAAACTGGACAAAGAAGATGAAATGAAAGAAATACTCACCATCGTTTATAATTCACTTAAAGAAAAAGGATATAATCCTATAAGTCAGATTGTTGGCTATATTCTTTCCGAAGATCCCACATATATTACAACTCACAATAACGCTCGCAGTCTTATCTGCAAGTTAGACCGTGATGAATTATTGCAGGAACTTCTTGTCAGCTATCTCAACACATAAACCTAAGGGTGAAACCATAAGAACAAAGAAAAAGGAGAATGATTATGGCAACTAAAAAAGAAAATAGTTTTTTAACCTATAAAGACAAGCCTTTAGTAAGAAAAGGCAACACGCTTTATTACGGAAACATGAGCGACAAGTTTGTTGTTATGTTTCAGATCATGACAACAAAAGATTTGGACGGAGTAAGCATTGCCGACAAGGTTTCGGTTCAGCTTATTAACACTGATCCTGAGGTAAGACCTCACGACAGAATAGTTCAGAAAACTGAGAAAAAAGGGCTTTACAACGCCATGGATATCGGAAGTATATGGCTTGAAAGAGCTTTGGCAGACTGAAGCAAATAATTAAATGATCATAATAAAGTGACACGGCATAAGCCGTGTCACTTTATTATTTGGGGTTTGTGCAGGAGGTTGGATCCGGGGGCGAAGGTTTGTGCCGCAGGCACAAACGCCACGGCACAGCCGTGGCCCCCAATGCGGAACGCATTGGGGGCTTCGCCCCCGGAGCTGTCCTCCTGTACAAACTTTCTGTCTTTATCTTATTTTAGTATCGGCTGTATTTGTTTACCCTCCAAGGCATATTCAACCGCTTCCGCCGTATCATCAAAATGAGCAACAACAGAAAACGGCTTTTTCTCAAAATTATCCTGAGACATAGGAATAAAATAATAATGCTTATAATTCAATAATTTCCCGATATTCTTTGCACTACCGCTGAGAGCATCGTTAGTTGAAACTCCAATCAAAATAGGTCGCTGATTTCTTAAATGAGATTTTGCGCATAATGTGGCCGGAGTATCATAAATTCCGTTGGCTAACTTTCCGATTGTGTTTCCAGAACAAGGAGAAATAACCAGTAAATCAAGAAGTTCCTGTGGGCCAATAGGTTCAACTTCTTCAATAGTAGTCAACACTGAATTGCCTGTTATTTCTTCAATGTGCTTTCTATGTTCTTCCGCCTCACCGAACCTTGTATCAATTTGACATGCATTGTAAGACATTATCGGTATTATATTGTATCCCCTGTCTTTTAGCACTTGTATCTGTTTTATTGCCTTTGAAAAAGTGCAAAAAGAACCTGTCAAACAGTATCCGATTGTTTTATTCATCAAATCACCCCTCGTGGAATAACAATTTATCTTATATCACGCTTCCAACTGCTCACAGATAAAATCAGCTATTACTTTTCCGGCAGATTCGGAAACGTGTTTTCCGGGCATCCCTTTACACATAATGTATGCACAGTGACTTAAACAGGTTTCTTTGGGCAGACCCTTTGCAAGTTCAAAGAAAACACAGCTTTCCTTTGCTTTTTTGACAGTTTCAGAAGAAAACAACTCAAAAGGAACTGTATTTACAACAAAATCAAAAGAAGAAATATTTTCTCTCCCCTCATCAATGCTGTATGCCATTAAGCCGCAACTTACAGCTGTTGCCCTTTGCTCCTTGTTTCTTGCACAAACTGTAACCCTCATTCCGTTGTCATTAAGTATTTTTGCAACGGCTTTTCCCACATTTCCAAAGCCTGTCACCATAACCGACTTGTTCATAATATCGGTCTCAGTATGAATGAGCATTTCCTTTAAAAGTCCCAAAGCAGTCAATCTCGCATTTGCCACAACAACGTCTTTCGCAGAAAAATAATTCACAGAATTTCCAACGGCAAACTCTGATGAAAAAATCAGTTTTCCCTTTCCTCTTTGACCAATCTCGCTTATCATTATCTTTTGATCTGAATAGGGAGTGTTTATGTGGACACTGTCTTTCGTCAAAGGCAATGGCAGAACTAAAACATGGAAATTTTCAATGTCTTTTAGGCAGAGGGACGAACTGATAAATTCTTCACGGTTAGATTCGAAGTTCTCGCAGGCATACCAAATAGCATTATAACCTTTGTGAAAAAGTTCCCTCGTCAGATAATAATTTCTTTTATCTCCACCTATTATCATGATTTTTTCTTTCATATTCATCACCCACTCACAGTTTATGTAAAAATATTTAGCCTTGTTAAGAATTTTTTCTCAAAATCTATTTATTTTAATCTTATTTTCCAATATAATAGACAGTAGCAAACATCACTTGACTTGGGAGTTGAAATTATGAACGAAATAGATGAAATTTTGAAAAAGGTTAAGAAAATACACTTTATCGGTATCGGTGGATCCGGTATGTGCCCAATTGCGGAAATTCTTCACTCATGGGGATATACTATAACAGGCTCCGACAACAATACCGGTGACAACATTGACAAGTTGCGTTCCCTCGGAATACAAGTTATTCTCGGTCAAAAGCCGGAAAATATTGAAGGTGCAGAACTTATCGTCTATACAGCGGCAATTTTAAAGGACAACCCGGAATTAGTTGCAGCTAAGGCAAGCGGTATTCCTTGTTTTGAGAGAAGCAAGGTTTTCGGTGCTCTTTCAAGAATGTATGGAAACTGCCTCTCAGTTTGCGGAACGCACGGCAAGACAACCGTAACTTCAATGCTTACTCAAATCTTAGTAATGGCAGACAAAGATCCATCAGCTCTCATCGGCGGCAGATTGCCCCTCATTGACAGCCACGGCAGAGGCGGAAAAAGCGAAACATTCGTTTGTGAGGCTTGTGAATATCAAAATCACTATCACGAACTTTCACCTGATATTGCACTTATACTTAACGTTGACGAAGATCACCTTGAGTTTTTTAAAAACTTGGACAATATAATATCCTCTTTCAACAAGTTTGCGCAAATGGCATCAAAAGCTGTTATTTATAACGGTGACGATATTAACACAGTTAAGGCAGTTTCCGGCATTACAGGTAAAGATTTGATCAGTTTTGGAAGAAATAAATCTAATGATTATTACGCTGACAATATAACATACAACAGAGGTTCTTTCCCTGAGTTTGACATTATTCACAAAGGCGAGAAAATTGGTAGAGTAAAGTTGAATATTCCCGGTGATCATAACATCACCAACACGTTAGGTGCATTTGCTGCTGCCATGTACTGTGGCGCAAGTGCTGAAGAGTGCGTTATCGGAGCCGAGGCATTTTCAGGAGCAGGACGCAGATTTGAGATTTTAGGTGAATGTAATGGCATCACTATTGCTGATGATTATGCACATCACCCGAAAGAACTTGAAGTCACTTTAAGAGCAACTGCCAAAATGGGATACAAAAATGTATGGGCAGTTTTCCAACCTTTCACATATTCAAGAACAGCAATACTTCTTGATGATTTCGCACGAGTTCTCCAAATTCCGGAGAAGTGCGTTATGACAGAGATAATGGGTTCAAGAGAAGTAAATACTTATAATATTTATACCAAGGATTTAGCCGAAAAGATACCGGGAAGTGTGTGGTTTAATTCTTTTGAAGAAGTTGTAGATTATGTTGTTTCCAATGCTAAAAGCGGTGACTTAATAATCACTCTCGGGTGCGGAGATGTTTACAAGGTTGCAAAAATGATGCTCAAAAAACTTGAGACTGAACAATAAAACACCGACAGAGTGTTTAAACTTTACTGACTGCAAACATTTTTGAATTTATAATAGTAAGGGGCTCATACAGGCATGTTTCCTGTATGAGCCCCTTAAGCAATTTTAGAAACAGCAGATATAAAAGTCGGTTTCATCTATTTGTCCATTCTGCATTTTCTTCTTCGCCGGAAGCTTCTGCAAAAGGCAAGCCCCGTGGCGAAGCATCTTGCCGACGGCAAGATGCGCCCGCGCCCGCAGGGCGCGGGCGGTTTTGTGCCTGCGGCACAAAACCTTCGCCACGGGGAACTCCCCTCCTGCACCAACCGTAAAAAACAGAAAAATGCAGAACGGACAAATCTACCTTCCACAATTTAAGGGGTTTTCACAGCTTGATCCTGTAAAAACCCCTTCGATTATATCGTTTTATATAGTCTGAACTATTTGAAGTCACTAAAATATCAATGTCTTTTTATATCCACAAGATTTATTGCCTTAACCGGACATGCCTCAGCACATTTTCCGCAACCTACACACTTTTCGTAATCAACATGTGCAACATTATCCTTAACGGTCACAGCACCGTATTCGCAAGTCTTTACGCACTTCATACAGCCGATACAACCAACTTTGCATTGCTTTCTTGTCTTAGCACCCTTATCTCTGTTCTTGCAGAAAACACCGGCTTGAACAGTTTCAAGAGGAAGAAGTTCAATGAGATTTCTCGGACAAGTGCTGATACACTTTTTACAAGCTTTGCATATATCCGGATTGATTCTTGCAACTCCGTCACAAATGAATATAGCTTCATAAGGACAGGCTTTCACACAGTCGCCGTAACCTAAACAGCCATAAACACAATCTTTCGGCCCACCGAAAAGCTGTGCTGCCATTTTACAACTTTCTACACCGTTGTAATCGAGCTTTGTTCCAACATTGTTATGGTTACCTTGGCAAAGAACCACAGCAACCTTAGGTTTAACACTTCCGGCTTCAACACCTAAAACTTCTGCTATGCCTTTAGCCGCATCGTTTCCACCGGGTGAACATAATGTTGTTTCTGTGGTCTCTCCGCTCGAAAGTGCGGCAGCATAACCATCACAGCCACTGAAACCGCAAGCTCCGCAGTTTGCACCGGGGAGACACTCTCTGATCTGTGCAGCTTTCTCATCAACAGGAACAGCAAACACGATTGATGCCACAGCAAGACCTAATCCTAAAACAAGTCCCATGACAGCAACTATAATAACAGCAGTAATAATACTTTCCATATTGCTACCTCCTATTAACCGAAGATGGATTCGACAACACCTGTAAATCCAAGGAATGATACAGATGTCAGTGATGCTGCAATAAGTGTTATGGGAAGTCCCTGAAGAGCCTTGGGTATATCACAACTCTCCAATCTTTCTCTTACACCGGCAAACATAACCATAGCAAGCATGAAACCAAGTCCTGCTCCCAAGGAGTTAACCATTGATGTTGCGAAATTATATCCGTTTTCGATGTTAAGAAGAACAACACCCAAAACAGCGCAGTTTGTTGTAATAAGAGGAAGATAAATACCTAATGAATTATAAAGAGACTTCATATATTTCTTGAGTATGATTTCAACAAGCTGAACCAATGCAGCGATAACAAGAATGAAAACTATGGTCTGTAAATATTCAAGATCATATTTAACAAGAAGATACTTATTTATCGGGAATGTTACAGCAGTTGAAAGAACCATAACGAAAATTACGGCAAGCGACATGCCCGATGCTGTTTTAAGTTTCTTTGATACACCCAAAAATGGGCAAATACCCAAAAACTTAGCAAGAACAAAGTTCTGTGTAAGAATGGCTGTAAGCAAAACCGAAAACAATTCTTTTGTCATTTCCATTATTCACTTACCTCCTTATCTGAACTTTCACAAGAACCGGACATTGAGCAACTTGCAGCCATTGGACAGGCTTCGCAACCTCTGAGCTCGGCTTTCTTCTTTCCTTTTTTTCCTGCAATCATGTTAGAAAGGGCGATCATAATTCCGAAAACAAAGAAACCGCCCGGAGCAAGAACAAAAATTATCATTGGATTTTCGCTAAGATATGGAATAGTGAAACCATTAAACTCAAAGTCACCAAATACTGAAAGTAAGTCATTGATACCTACCATAAATGTGCCTGAACCTAAGATTTCTCTGATGGTACTCATTAAAAAGAGTGATGTTGTAAAGCCTACGCCCATGCCTAAACCGTCTGCTGCAGAAGCGAGAACCGGATTTTTCGAGGCAAAAGCTTCTGCTCTTCCCAAGATAATGCAGTTAACAACTATAAGGGGAAGATAAACGCCCAATGCTGTGTCAAGAGCAGGAACAAAGGCTTTAACAATAAGCTGTATAATAGTAACGAAAGATGCAATAATAACTATATATGCAGGAATACGAACTTTTGACGGTATAACTTTTCTAAGAGCTGAAATAACCACATTTGAACAAATAAGAACTATTGTTGCTGCTATACCCATACCGATAGCACTTGCAACTGATGTTGAAACCGCAAGTGTGGGACAAGTACCTAAAACCAATCTGAAAACAGGGTTTTCGGCAATAAGACCTTTTGAAAACTCTTTTCCTATGCTTTTCTTTTTTTCTGCCATCAGTTTGCACCTCCCTGAGCTGCGGAAACAATCTGTGATGCAGCATTAACACATCTTGTAACTGCATTTGATGTTATTGTAGCGCCTGTAATTGCCTGAATTTCATTATCTGCTGTCGGTGTCTTACTGACGGTAAGCTCACCTGACTTGCCAAGATAATTATTTCTGAAACTTTCGCTTTTAGCATTCATGCCAAGACCCGGAGTGTCGTCAATTGTAAGGATTTCCACACCTGTTATTTTTCCCTCAAGATCAAATCCGGTCATAACTTCAATAGTTCCGCCATAGCTTTTATCCTGAGTTGTGACGGCATAACCAACAGGATTACCATCTTTATCCAAAGCTGTGTAACAAATATACACTTCCTCGCCTAACTTAACTTCAACCTCATTAAATTCAGTTGCCCCTTCACATACACTCAAACGGGCATTTGCTGCATTTTCGGCAGCAACCTGAGCGATTTTATCAACTGTAAGAAGGTTTGTGCCTCCCAAAAGAGCTGTTGAAATAAGGCAAATAATAAAGAGAGCCACAGCGGGAATTATTATTTCTTTGACATTTTTCATGCTGCCTCACCCTCCTTTTTCTTCTTTTCAGAACCGAAAGGCTTGGGTGTTGTAAGATTTTCAATATGAGGAACAAAAATGTTCATAAGGATAATTGAGAATGACACACCCTCCGGCAAAATACCGTAAACTCTTATAACGCTTGTTATAAGACCGCAACCGATGGCAAATATGATCTTTCCCTTTTTGTTTATCGGTGATGTGGTGTAATCTGTTGCCATAAAGATCGCACCTAAAAGGAGACCGCCACTGAGAAGTTCATAAGCCACGAACTCTAAGTTACCTTTGCCGACAATAAGCATGAATATGGCAACCGTTCCAACAAACACTGTCGGAATGATTGGCGAAATAACTTTTCTTATAAGAAGATAAACAAACCCTATAAGAAGAGCAACTGCACATACTTCTCCCATACTACCGGGACGAAGACCTAAGAACATATCTTTAATTGAGGGGAGATTTGCATTGCTTAAAGCTGATGCAATATCTGCCTCTTTTGTTATTCCTGCAAGCGATGCCAAGGGAGAGGCTGTTGTGACAGCTTCTCCTGTTCTTGTAACAAGAGGTTGTGTCCAAGTGGACATTGCAAGAGGAAATGAGGACATGAGAATAATTCTGGCTGTAATTGCCGGGTTAACAAAATTCTGACCGATACCGCCAAACATTTGCTTTACAATAACGATTGCAATAAAAGCACCGATAACAACCATCCACAATGGCAAAGTTGAAGGCAAGTTAAAAGCAAGAATAATACCAGTTACAACTGCACTTAAATCACCTAAAGTGTTGCTGCGTTTCATTATCTTTCTGCTGACAAACTCAAACAAGACACATGAAACTATGCTTGTGGCAAGAACAGCGAGGGCTCTGTAACCGAAATAAATAACGCTTGTTATAGCTGCCGGTAATAATGCGATTATAACATCAAGCATAATGCCGGTTGTGGTTTCACTTGAGTGAGCGTGAGGTGAAGCGCTGACTGTAAGTTTCTTATCCATTCTTGTTTGCCTCCTCTCTTACAACCTGCTTTGCAAGTCTCATATACTGAACAAGTGGTCTGCCTGATGGACATGAGTATGCACAGCTACCACATTCCATACAAACATTAACACCGATTTTTTGAAGTTTTTCTGTATCTTTAGCCTTTGCGTATCTTTCGATAAGTGTCGGCATAAGACCCATGGGGCATACTTCAACACATCTTCCGCATCTGATACAATCTCTTGTTTTCTTCACAAGGAACTTGTTGTCAGTGAAAGCTAAAACAGCATTGTTCTGCTTACAGATGGGAGCATCAATGCTGGAAAGTGCAACGCCCATCATCGGTCCACCGAAAATAACTTTTTTCGGATCGCCCTTAAATCCACCGCAATACTCAATAATATCCCCAATATTAGTACCAATCGGTACTCTGACATTTTTGGGATTTGCAATAGCTGTTCCGTCAACTGTGATTGATCTGCTGATAAGCGGCTTACCTGTTTTGAGATATCTTCCGATAAAGGCAACACTGCCTACATTCATAACTACACAGCCCACATCTGCCGGAAGTTTTCCGGGAGGAACTTTTCTGCCTGTTGCAGAAAGGATCATCATTTTTTCAGCACCCTGAGGATACTTTGACTTAAGAACCATAAGTTTAACTCTGTCGTCATCATGATCGTCCATTTCGCAAATTTTCTTAAGCACTTCAAATGCCTTCGGCTTATTGTTTTCGGCGGCAATAATTACCTGCTTAAACTTGAAATACTTCTGAAGAGAATAAACTCCCTCAATAATATCTTCACCATGTTCAAGACATTCTCTGTAATCGACTGTAATATAAGGTTCACACTCAGCGGCATTGATAATAAGAGTATCCACTCCCTTATCTTCCGGATAATTCAATTTTACATGAGTGGGGAAACCTGCACCGCCAAGACCGACAAGACCGGAAGCTCTGACCGCTTTTATCAAGTCTTCTCTTGAATTGATAACAGGAGGCTTAATATCCGGACTCATTCTCATTTCTCCGTCCGATTCAATAGTAACACCTGTTGCTATCATACCGTTTGCCATATAAACATCGCCCACTGCAACAACCTTACCGGAAACTGTTGCATGAATAGGTGCTGAAACGAACTTATCGCTGTCACCAATCACCTGACCTGCATCAACAATATCCCCGACTTTTACTGTGGGGGTACAAGGTGCTCCTATATGTTGGATCATAGGAAGTACCACTTTTGCAGGGATGGGCATTCTTTCAATAGGCATTTCTGCCGTGTTTTTGTTGTGGGATACGGATATACCGCCTCTGCTTTTGCCTACGGCAGTAAGAACTCCGTCAACAATCTTACTCATTCCTTCATCTCCTATCTATACAGATAAAATTGTTTTTATTATAAAATACCAAAGTATTCTTTAGCTTATACTTGCAGCTTTTTTGATTTTTGGCATTACTATCTGTAACACCAAACCTGTCACCAATCCCGTACCTATTCCGAAAATGATAAGAAAAGGCAGATAATTCATCAAAGCCGGTGTACCTGTGAGGACACATGAAACTATAACCTGTCCTAGGTTATGAGCGCAAGATGACAACACACCAATACCCACCAAAGTAACATTTTTGTTATTGATTTTAAGCATTAAACGAATGACCGCAAGGGAAAGTATACCTCCGGAAAGACTCATTAAGCCTGCCGTTCCACCCCTTGTAACAAGGGCAAACACAGCTTTAAGCAATACTATATATAAACCGGAGAAAAATCCCGTGGTATCCGTAGCAAACATAACAACTATATTTGACAAACCGGGTTTTGTACCCAAAGGCAAAAAGGAGGTTTGAGGCATGAGCATACTTTCGGCAAAGGACAAAACCAAAGCCAAAGCTCCTAAAACTCCAAGCATTGCCGTTTTCTTGATTTTTTCGCTGTTATTTTTCATTTTCTATATCCTTAGTAAGTGATAACATCAGGTTGATCATCGTCTGCACCGACAACGATCACAACTGTTCTGTTAGGCACACATGATGCCATATCTCCTATTCGGCTGAGTTTTCCGAAACTTTCACAAGTTTTATCGGGACAATCAGAATTTTCATATTCAACAGTGCCATCATCAATATGAAGTTCTCCACCGTTTATTTCAATTACATATTCCCGTTTTTCATTAAGGTCAATAGTATAAACAAGTTGTCCGTTTTCGTATACCCACGCATACCTATCGCCATCATTTTGGGCAAAGTTTTTCAAAAGAAGGCAAAGACTCACAACGATCAAAACAACTATTATCAGAACATCGCCCTTTTTTATATAGCTTTTCATCAGCTATCCTCCTGAAGAACAAAGCTGTTATCTGTCAATTTAAAATTATCTTTCAAACCTTCGGTCAATGTAACGGAAAAGTCTTTCTCCACAAAAATCCCGTCAGCATCATATTTTTCAAGAAGAGCCATTCCTTTTTCTTTTCCCAAAACAAAAGCCGCTGTTGAAAGAGCATCGCTTAGAAGTCCGTTATCACAGATAACTGTAACGCTCATCAGTTCATTTTCAGCCGGGTAACCTGTCTTTGAATCGAGAATGTGATGATAGTTTTTTCCGTCAACCGTCAAAACTCTTTCATAATCTCCTGAAGTGGAAACAAAACCCGTGTCTAAATTGAAATAACCCAAAGTTTCGCCACTCTCTCCACGGGGATTTCTGACAGCCACTTTCCAGCTGTTACCTCCAGGATTATTGCCATAAAGAAGAAGACTTCCACCAACAGAAATAATCCCTCCGTAAACAGGACTATCTTCAAGTACTTCTTTTATATAATCACAGGCAAGGCCTTTACCGACAGCACCTAAATCTATCATTTGGTTTTTTCCGATTTTGATATTGCCGTTACTAATCTCAACCTTATTTCCGTCAACTTGTTTCAGTTTATATTTGATTTCATCTTCATCCGGAACTGCGGCATTTTCTTCACCGATATTCCAAAGGGTTGAAAGTGAGCCGATGGTTACGTCAAAAGCACCTTCTGACTTTTGGTAAACATCACAACATTTTTCCATAATTTCCAAAAACTTTTCATCGGCCTCAATATTAAACTCGCTATTGAGGTAAGACACCTGTGAGCCTTCAATTCTCCATGAAATATTGTTTTCGGTTTCTTTGAGAACTTTTTCGATTTCTTCCACAGTTTCGGAACAATCCTTCTCGCTATACAATTTCTGAGTAACCACTGTTCCCATGGCGATATCGGCTTTTTCCGTCAGATTATAAGAAGGTTTCATTCCATCGTAAATAACTATAACCAAAATAAAGATAACGCCTGCAATCATTCCTGATATTCCGAGAATTTTTCTTTTCTTTTCGCTCATAGTTATCACCTACTTTTTAACAAACAGAGAAAAAAACATGAATTTTGAAAACAATAAATTAAATCACTATTCTCTGTTTAGGTTTCATAATTAAACAACCTATATATTAGCATTTTTTATTAAACTTTTCAAGGGGTGAAGGCAATTTGTCAAAGTTTACATGAATTTTTTTGGGTTGGAAGGAAGCGTCGCCCCGGGGTCGTGGGGCGACGCATTATGGTGGTTGGGACAACCACAGCGCCCGGCGGTATAGTCGGGCGGTCAGCCGAAGGCTGACAGGGAAACTTACAGTTTTCGCAAAAACATAACCGGACTCATTCGAGAATCCGGTTGACACTTTAGTTCAGCTTATATTTTTTATACGACAAGATTCATTTGACAAACTGTCGCGGTGGACAAAAATGCGGTATGCGGTGGAGGGCGGTTCCGGGGGCGAAGGTTTGTGCCGCAGGCATTGGGGGCTTCGCCCCCGGAACCGCCTGCACAAACTTCCTTAAACAAATCTCTCAAGAGTTATTCCGTCAAAATAGTCATTCACTAATGCATAATACTCCTTCCACATAGGTAATGTTTTGCAATTTTCTGCGTTCTCACACGGTTCGGCTTCACAGCCCAAACAAGCAACCGGTGCAAGATCACCCTCTGCATTCCGTAGTATTTCACCAACTGTATATTCTGCAGGAGTTCGAACAATTCGATAACCTCCCCCTTTTCCGTGAACAGCTTCTACCAAACCGCCTTTTGTTAGTGATGGCATAATTCTCTCAATATATTTCAGTGAAATATTCTGTCGCTTAGCCACTTCTTTCATCGGGATGAAACCATCTCCATAATTTTCAGCTAAGTCAATCATAATTCTGAGAGCGTATCTCCCCCTGGTTGAGATCATTGTTTTCAGTTCCTTCCTTTATACTGCATCAAATCCTCTTTGAAGATCCTTTATAATGTCGTCTATATGCTCTGTGCCGACAGAAAGACGAATAGTATTCGGTTTAATATTCTGTTCCTTAAGTTCATCATCGGTTAATTGGCTGTGAGTTGTCGTTGCAGGGTGAATAACCAAACTTTTAACATCGGCAACATTTGCAAGAAGTGAAAATATTTTCAAATTGTCTATAAATCTGTGAGCCTCTTCCACTCCGCCCTTAATTTCAAATGTAAATATTGAACCGCCGCCTTGAGGGAAATATTTCTCATAAAGTTCGTGTTGAGGATGCTCAGGCAACGATGGGTGGTTTACCTTTTCCACTAACGGATGATTTTTCAAAAACTCTATGACTTTCTTAGTGTTTTCCACATGACGCTCTATTCTTAAAGAGAGTGTCTCTGTTCCTTGCAAAAGAATAAATGCGGCAAACGGTGATATAGTCGCTCCCGTGTCACGCAATAATACAGCACGGATATAAGTTACAAAGGCGGCTTTTCCTGCTGCATCTGTGAATGACACTCCATGGTATGCCGGATTAGGCGCTGATATTGCCGGATATTTATCGGTAGCTGACCAATCGAAATTACCGGAATCAACGATAATACCACCTAATGTTGTTCCGTGTCCACCAATAAACTTTGTGGCGGAATGAACAACAATATCAGCACCGTATTCAATAGGTCTTATAAGATATGGTGTTCCGAAGGTATTATCAACCACCAAAGGTAAACCATATTTATGAGCAAGAGATGCCAATGCCTCAATGTCCGGTATATCACTGTTTGGATTTCCCAAAGTTTCTATATATATTGCCTTAGTGTTATCTTGAATGGCAGCTTCTGTTTCCTTTAAGTCATGAATATCAACAAAGGTTGCAGTTATGCTGAAATTCGGTAATGTGTGAGCAAGAAGATTATAACTTCCTCCGTAAATTGTCTTTTGGGCAACAATGTGACCTCCGTTTTGAGCCAAAGCCTGAAGTGTGTATGAAATTGCGGCAGCACCTGAAGCTAAAGCCAGAGCCGAAACTCCACCTTCAAGAGCAGCAATTCGTTTCTCGAAAACCTCCTGAGTGGAATTTGTGAGTCTTCCATAAATGTTTCCCGCATCTGTCAAGTTAAATCTTGCAGCAGCCTGAGCGCAATCACAAAAAACATAAGATGTGGTTGCATATATAGGTACGGCACGGGAATCTGTTGTCGGATCGGCTTCCTCCTGTCCAACATGAAGTTGTAAAGTTTCAAATTTGTATTCTGACATAATATTTCCTTCTTTCTTAAAATGTTTATAAGTTATTTTTTGTAATTGTCAATAGACTTAAAACATTCGTCCGAATCGGAAATTTTCTCTTAAAAGTTTCTCAAAAAGTATGCTCATACTTCGCCCTCTCTTTTACATACCAACTTAGTAGGTTGATATGTATTATATGCTCAAAAATGAAATTTGTCAAGTTTTTCCGAAAATTTTTTCTATTATTATTGAACTGTTTTCAATTTTGATATATCATAAAACATAAGCACTGAATTTAAATTCGATACCACCGCAGTAGATATGCTGTTTGTTCAAAACAAATCGATTTTTGGATTCGTCACCAATGCTTATAAAACAAAAAGGAGAAAACAAATGGATTTTGATTTTTATATGCCGGTAAAAATTGTCAGTGGCAAAGACGCACTTAAAAAGAACAAAAATCTTTTCACCTCTTACGGTCAAAAGTGCGGTATCGTCACAGGTAAACACAGTGCTCGAAAAAGCGGAGCTTTAGATGATGCTTTGGACAGCTTTAAGGAATTGGGTATTGATTATTGTATCTTCAATGAGATCGGTGAAAACCCCCTTATTGAAACTTGCCATAAAGCAGGAGAGTTTTTCAGAAAAGAAAAGATTGATTTCATTTTAGGTATCGGCGGAGGCTCTGTCCTTGACGCAAGTAAAGCTATTGCAATTTATACTGCTAACGATAACCTTTCACCTGAAGACATATATCTTAGAAAATATGACAACGCTCCCCTCGATGTTCTCCTTGTGGGAACCACAAGCGGAACAGGCAGTGAGGTCTCCTCAGTTGCTGTTTTAACTAACGGAAAAACAGGAAGAAAGAAAAGCATTTCAGGAAGTGACTGCTATGCAAAAGTTGTTTTTGCCGACAGCACTTACACCTGCTCTATGCCCTTTAATGTTACGGTTTCCACAGCTCTTGACGCTTTGGCTCATACGGTTGAGGGTTATCTTTCCTCAAAATGCACATTTATCCCGGAAATTTTCGCATCAATAGCTTTAAAAGATCTTTGGGAATGTCTTAACTATCTTAACGGTACTCACAATCTCCCCAATGAAGATATGCGTGAAAAACTTTATTATGCTTCACTTCATGCAGGAATGGTACTTAATCCTTGCGGAACTCTTTTCCCTCATCCCTTAGGTTATGTGCTTACAGAAAACTATGGTATACCTCACGGTAAGGCATGCACAGCATTCATGACAAACCTTATTGAAAAGGGAATAAAACACAAGAAAGACCGAACGGAAAATATTTTCTCAACTATCAACACTACTAAGGAAGAGTTTTGCAAAGTTGTTGAAGAGCTGACAGATCTTCCGAAGATAAAGATGACAGAAGATGAAATTAAAAGTATTTGCTCTCGATGGGACAGTATAACTCCGGGGAACTTTATAAACTCACCGGGTGGATTTACAAAGGAAGAAGCTGAGGAAATTTTTAGGGGGAAGTTTTTGGGATAGGGAGCGCCCGCGGTCGTGGGCGCTGTCAACCGCAGGTTGACCCACAAACCCGCCAATTTGTTCAGACTTAATAAAAAGCAAAAAGCAAGTTCCGACTTCTAACCGTGAACTTGCTTTTTCATATAATCTCACTCGGTCGGCGTTCCGCCGACTAAGGATTACGCGCCACGACCGCGGCGCTCAAAAGCGCAGCCGCAAAACCCTGTTTTGCAGCTGCGCCCCACTTTTTACATTATTTCACAGATGAGATTGCTCAATTCTGTTGGATTTTCAACACTTAAACCGCCAATAAGTCTTGCCTGTGCATATAATATCTTAGCATATTTTTCAACTTTTTCCGGTTCGGTTGCATATATCTCCTTAAGTCTTGATGCTATAGGATGATTTATGTTAATATCTAAAACTGTCTGTGCTTTAACCTTGTTCTCGTTAGGCATTGAATTGAACACTTTTTCCATTTCAACTGAAATCTCGCCTTCACTTGTGAGACAAACCGGGTGGTTTTTCAGACTGTTTGTAAATCTAACTGCACTGACTCCATCTCCGATAGCCTCTTTCATCTTCTGAAGAATATCCTTTGACTCCTCGTTTTCCTTATTAATCTTTTCCTTTTCTTCTTGAGTGTCAAGGTCTAATTTGTCGTTGCAGATATTTGTAAAGCTCTTACCCTCATATTCACGAAGCATTTTAAGTGCAAACTCATCAATTTCTCCGGTCAAATAGAGAATTTCAAAGCCCTTATCTTTAACTGCCTCTGTCTGTGGAAGCATATTTATCTTATCGTTAGTCTCGCCGCAGGCGTAATAAATGGTTTTTTGTTCCTCACCCATTCTTGAAACATATTCTTCGAGAGTGACAAGTTTTTCCTCTTTTGAAGAATAGAACATAACAAGATCCTGAAGCACATCTTTATGCATACCGTAATCCGAATAAAGACCGTATTTCAGCTGTAAGCCGAATGCGTTGAAGAATTTTTCGTATTCTTCACGGTTATTGTTAAGCATCTTCTTAAGTTCGGTTTTGATCTTCTTTTCAAGATTTTTAGCTATGGCTTTAAGCACATAATCATGCTGGAGAACTTCACGGGAGATATTAAGTGAAAGGTCAGGACTGTCAACAAGACCCTTAACAAAGCTGAAATAATCCGGAAGTAAGTCCTCGCATTTATCCATGATAAGAACGCCGTTTGAATAAAGCTGTAATCCCTTCACATAATCCTTTGAATAATAATCGTAAGGTGCGTGAGAAGGAATGAACATAAGAGCGTCATAAGTTACCTGACCTTCGGTTTTGCTGTGAATGATATGAATGGGCTTTTCCCAATCATAAAATTTCTCTGAATAAAAACTGTCATACTCTTCCTGTGTGATTTCGTTTTTATTTTTTCTCCAAAGAGGAACCATGCTGTTGAGTTGTTCTTCCTGTGTGTAATCCTCATATTCATCTTCGCTGCCCTCTTTAAGACGGCTTGAAGTTACATCCATAACAATAGGATAACGAATATAATCTGAGTATTTCTTAACAATGCTTTTAATTTTATATTCTTCCAAAAATTCACCGTATTTTTCTTCTTCTGTATCTTCTTTCACATGAAGGGTGATAACTGTTCCACATTCTGCCTTTTCACACTCTTCAATGGAATAGCCGTCTGTGCCGTTTGAGATCCAGCGATAAGCAACATCGGATCCGTGCTTTTTGCTTTCAACAATAACTTCATCGCTGACCATAAATGCAGAATAAAAACCAACACCGAACTGACCGATGATTTCAACATCATCTTTCTTTTCGTTTTCATTCTTAAAATCAAGAGAACCGCTTTTTGCGATAGTGCCTAAGTTTTCTTCCAATTCTTCTTTGGTCATGCCACAGCCGTTATCGGAAATTTTAAGAGTTCTGTTTTCTTTGTCAATATCAAGTCTGATTTTGTATTCATCTCTTGCAAGACCGCCTTCACCCTGAAGTGAGTGATAATACTGCTTATCAATGGCATCACTTGCATTTGATATAAGTTCTCTGAGAAAAATCTCCTTGTGAGTATAAATTGAATTAATCATCATGTCCAACAATTTTTTGGACTCTGCTTTAAACTGTTTCTTTTCCATTGCAAATCTCTCCAACAAAAAATAAATTAGCACTTGTCTCGTTTGAGTGCTAATTTATTATAACTCTTTTATTTTGTTTGTCAACAGATAAAATAATTTTTTATACTTTTTAGTTTTTAATCTATCTTGTAAATTTCGTCAGCCAGCTGTTGGATTTCATCTCTATGATGGGAAATCAAAATGACAGCTGTTTTTTTAGCTTGCTCTTTTATTATATTTATAAGTATGCCCTTTGTTTCTTCATCTATGCCGTTAAAGGCTTCATCTAAAATAAGAACATCACCGGAATATGCTAATGCTCTTGCCAATGCGGTTCTTCTTTTCATTCCCCCACTCAACTCATGAGGAAAAAGATTAAGACTGTCTGAAAGTCCCACTTTTTTAAGCCAATATTCAGCACTTATTTCATCTGAAACTATGCTCACATTCTCCTTCACGCTATACCATGGAAGAAGTCTGTCATCCTGGAACACCACCGCATACCTATCTGTGTCACTGATTATTTCACCTTTATCTGCCTTTAAAAGACCGCAAATCAGATTTATAAGGGTACTTTTTCCGGAACCGGATTTTCCCGTGACAGCCGTAACACTTTTATCTTTCACTGTCATTGAAAAATTTTCTAAAACTGTCTTGCTGTCAAAGGAAAAAGAAAGATTTTTAATTTCAATCATTTATACTCCTCCACTTCAGCAATCTTCTAATTAAATAAATTACCGCTTTCTCAAGAATAAAACTCAGAACTATAACAACAGCTGTCCAAGCGAAAAGATCAACGGTTTCTATATAGACTTTACTATTATAAAGCTGTGTGCCGATATAATCCTTTGGAGTGGAAAGCACTTCTGCGGCTATTCCCGCTTTCCAGGCAAGACCCAAAGAAGTGGTAAGACCTGTTGTGAAATATGGCATAACTGACGGTATATATATTTTTTTCAAAATCTTTCCCCTTGAAAAGTCGAAAACTTTGCCCATTTCCAACAATTTACTGTCAACCGATTTAATTCCTTGAGAAACATTTGCCCACACGATCGGCAACACCATAAGGAAGCAAATGAACAGGGAAATATTCTCCCTTTTCAGCCAGACAAGAGCAAGAATTATAAAAGACGCTACCGGTGTTGATCTTATTATGCTTATAACCGGATAGAAAAACTCATAACAAAACTCAAACTTAACTGTAAAAATTGCAAGAACAGTGCCGACAGAAACACCGAGAAGATAGCCCTCAGTTATCTTTAAAAGAGATTTTCCTGTTATTATCCAGAACTCCTTTGTTATTATCAGATCAAACAAACGCAGTCCCACCTGTAAAGGTGAGACTATAAGAAGTTCTTTATCTATAATCATATATGCAATTTGCCATATTGCAAGCCATATACATATACTGATTATTCTTTTGATTATTTTCTTATTCAGCGTTATAGTAGATGCTTTCATTCGGAAGTTCTCCGCCTATTGAAGTTGGATCTGCATTAAAGAGCATGTTGAAGTTGCTTTCGGCAATTGTCTTCATTTCGCTGCCTGTAATGCAAACAATATTGCAGTTTGGAATTGCCTTCTTTGCAACAGGTGCTTTAGGTACGATACCCTTATCGGCAATAAGCTGACAAATTTCATCTGTGTTTGTATTAACTGCTTCCACACTTTCGTTATACTCTTTAAGGAAAGCCTTAAGGCTATCTGAATTGTTTTCGACATATTCCTTGGTTGCAATAAGGCACCCCATTGCCAATTCGCCTTCTGAAACAGTTTCCCATTCTTTTGTCATATCAAGAGCAATGCGCACATCTGCATTTTGAAGCATAACAGCTGTTACATTCGGTTCAGGTAAAAGGCATACATCAACTTCACCTGATGCCATAAGTGTTGCAACTTCACTGTGTTCGGATTTCCAAACGATTTCAACATCTTTGTCTTTATCAATACCGTTCTTTTCAAGAAGGTAGTTAAGAACATACTCAGGTGTTGCACCCTGACCTGATGCACAGATAGTCTTACCCTTAAGGGAGGCAATGTTTGTTATTGTTTCACCGTTTTCAAGAATATATAATGTGCCCAAAGTGTTAACTGCGATTATCTGAATTGCACCCTGTGTCTTTTTATAAAGAGTAGCAGCAAGGTTAAGAGGACAAGCAGCTATATCAACACTTTTATTGGTGATAAGACCTACGATCTCTGTCGGTGCAGTTGCAAGAGTAAAGTTGTAATTATTATAAGCACTTGCATCTTCTGTCATAAGGTTTACCATACCCATGCCTGTCGGACCTTTGAGGGCAGCCACATTAACATCTGTTTTCACATCGGGAACGGAAATTTCATCATTGTTTCCGCAAGCTGCAAAAGCAAAAAGCATAAGTACAGCAAGTATCACACATAAAAATTTTTTCATTATATTTACCACCCTAAAAATCAATTTGTTATGTACTCTTTTAATTTTTCTTCATTGAGAAGTCTGATATACTTACCGTCTTTTTCAATAGCTCCACATTCAATAAAGCTGTCAAACGCACGATAAAGAGATGCTCTGCCGATATCCAAACTGACTGCCAATTTTGTATACGGCTGTTTAAGCTGAAGGGTCTTATATCCTCCAAAACTGTCAATCAAAAATGAGGCAAGTCTGCTTTCCGCACTGCCACCGGTAAAGGCATCAATACGGCTGTTAAGATAATAAAGCCTGTCCGAAAGATATGAGATGAAGTTCACGGACATTGCCTGATCCTGCAACATGAGTATGCCGATTGTTGACTTTTCGATAAACAAAACCTTAGTTTCTGTGGTTGCCACAAGTTTTGAAACATAATAACCCTTTTGAGAATAAAGGGTCACAGCACCGAAAAGATCATTCTTCAGTAAAGTGCTGACTATAACGCCGCTTGCAGGCTTAACAACATTAACAGAGCCTTTAACAATAAAGCCAATGGCATTATCGTATTTATCCTGAGAATAAATTACATCACCCTTTTTATAAGTTTCAAATGTTCTCTCCTGAGCTTCAAGAAGACTGCTAAGTAATTTTGTTGAAACACCCATAAACAATTTAGTTGCCGACAATGCATCGAGTGTCTTTTTTGTAACTTTCACTACCTTAACTCCTTTCAAATGTTTAATACGTTTTTTGTCCTATATGGTACATTAACTACAATATAAACCAAGTTTCAATTTTTGTCAATACATTTTTCAAAATGATACAAAAAAATACATGTTTTTCAATTTACAAAAACGATCCTTTGTTATATAATTATTTTGTATGAAAAACAATTATTCAGGAGAAATTAACGGAGGCGTTCTATATGTTTGCGAAGATTAACAGCATGGGACTTTTCGGCATGAAAGCCTACCCCATCAGCGTTGAAATGGATATAAGCAAAGGTATGCCAAGATTTGATATTGTTGGATTACCCGATGCATCTGTCAGCGAATCAAAAAACAGAGTTCAATCAGCTTTAAAGAACTGCAACTTTAAGTTTTACGATTGGCGAGTTACCGTAAATCTCGCTCCGGCAGATGTAAGGAAAGAAGGTCCGGTTTATGATCTGCCCATTTTCATTGCTTACCTCTTAGCCTCGGGACAGATATCATGCGAAACGGAAAGCATGGCTTTTATAGGAGAGTTATCTCTTGACGGCATAGTAAGAAAAGTTAACGGAGCTTTATCCATGGTTATATGCGCTAAAAACAGTGGTATAAAAGAAGTTTTTGTTCCATACGATAACGGTGCAGAGGCATCGGTGGTAAAAGGTATAACCGTTTATGCGGTTAAAAATGCCGTGGAGCTTATAGATCATCTTGCAGGCAGAACAAAAATCCAGCCTTGCCGTAAGGAGGATTTTTCAGAAAACGAACATGATGAAACGCCCTATCTTGACTTTGCTGATGTTAAGGGGCAATATCAGGTTAAAAGAGCTATGGAAATTGCCGCAGCAGGAGGACACAATATTCTTATGATCGGCCCTCCGGGTTCGGGAAAAAGTATGCTTGCTAAGAGACTCCCCTCCATACTTCCGGATATGACTTTTGAAGAAAGCCTTGAAACAACGGAAATATATTCCGTTGCCGGAGCATTAAATGCCGGTGTTTCTCTTATAAGAAAAAGACCTTTCCGTTCACCTCATCACACGGTTTCGACTGCCGGACTTTCCGGTGGCGGACGGATACCTCATCCCGGTGAACTGAGTCTTGCTCATAATGGAGTCCTATTCCTTGATGAGTTACCCGAATTTTCACGCACTGCCATGGAAACTATGAGACAGCCTGTTGAGGACGGAGTTATCACCATTTCCAGAGTTTCCGGCACTTTGACTTATCCCTGTGAAACAATGCTGGTATGCGCCATGAACCCTTGTCCATGCGGTTATTACGGTCACCCCACGAAAAAATGCGTTTGTCCCAAGGGCGCGCCGGCAAAATATCTTTCCAAAGTCAGTGGTCCACTTCTTGACCGACTTGACATTCATGTTGAAGTTCCCCAAGTGGATTTCAAAAAACTTTCCGATGACGAAAGTAGTGAAAGTTCACAGGAAATCAAAAAGAGAGTAAACAAAGCAAGAGCCATTCAGCAAAAGAGATTTGAAGGTACGGGAATAAAATGCAACGCAAAGATGACTTCGTCTATGACGAGGAAATACTGTTATCTCGATCAAAAGCAAAAAGATTTTCTTGAAAGAAGTTTTGAAAAGCTCAATCTTTCCGCAAGAGCTTACGATAAAATCCTCCGCATTGCACGAACTATTGCCGATCTTGACGGATGTGAAAACATTCAGCAGGCACACTTGACTGAGGCGGTTCAATACAGAAGTTTGGATAGGAAGTTTTGGGGATGAGCGCCCGGCGGTATAGTCGGGCGGTCAGCCATAGGCTGACGAGGGAACCGGTTGTGGGAACAGACCTGAAGCCCAAAAACGAGAGTTCAATTCAGATTTTTAATAGGCAGTAAAAAACGAAAGTTTTTTACTGCCTATCTTTGTTAAGCATTTGAGTCGAATCCAAAATCGATTTGTTTTGAAGAAACAGCGCATCTGCTGCGTTAAAATGCTCACAAAACCGTCAGGATTTGTTCCGCTTTTGCCTTGCATTTGCATCCGTTTATTTTAAAACAAATTCTTCGACCTAAAGCGGATGGAGTTTTGTATGAGTTGCGGTGCAAAGACAAGAGTAAGGCTGACGCCTTGCGATTGGATTTAATCCGCAAATCACCGAAAATACGCTGTTTTAGGCGGCTTCGGATTTGACTTCAATGCTTATGCAAAAACAGGTTTAAATTTTAATTTGCTTTTTTTACCGATAATATTATTCTCATTTCAGGCAAAATTATTATTGCGACAAGAAACACTTGTCGTAGCGGAGTGGGAAAATGGTTAAATTTATTAAATCATTAAGTTTTTGTCTATCTGCAACAGTGTGCTGTATTTTTGCACTTATTTTCTATGCTCAAAGTTACATTCCGGATAACATTATTATTTTAAATGATCAGAGTGTATCGGTAGGAAAACTGTTCACGATAGAAAAGAAGGATGAAACAGTAAGCGTTCGGGAAACGAGGAAAACTTCCGATATTAGGGAAAGTTACAACATTGATATAAGCCTCCTTAACATTATTCCGGTGAAACAGTCAACAGTCCATATTTCACAACGGCACTATGTAGTACCCGGTGGTAATATATTCGGTCTTAAGCTGTATTCAAAAGGTGTTATGGTAGTGGGAACTACCGATGTACTAACTTCATCAGGCAACGCTTGCCCTGCCAAAGTTTCAGGTATATGTGCCGGTGATATTATTCTTAAAATCAATGGGACTAATTACAGTCTAAGCTCTGAAGTAGCAAACTTTTTCAAGAATAATAAAGAAAAAATTGTCACTTTAACAGTTCTCAGAGACGGAGAATTTATCGAAGTTAAACTTACTCCTGTTCTCTCTAGCACTGACGGTCTTTACAAGGCCGGTATATGGATAAGAGACAGTGCTGCCGGTATTGGAACTTTGACTTACTATGATCCGCAAAGCAAGATTTTTGCCTCATTAGGTCACGCTGTATGCGATGTCGATACCTGTCAAATTATTCCAATTCTTAATGGTGAAGCAGTTAAAGCCAAGATAACCGGGTGTTATAAAGGCAGTAACAACAAAGCCGGCGAATTATGCGGTGTTTTCGACAACGGTTCTTTAGGTCCGATTATGATAAACGGTGAAACCGGTGTTTACGGTGTTTTGAACAATGCTGACAATGATGCTCAACTTATTCCCGTTGCCACGGAAAAAGAAATCGAAATCGGTAAGGCTCAGATTATTTCAACAATTGACAGCAACGGCCCTCAATATTATGACATTGAAATTATTAAGTTTAACGGAAATGGAAACGAAATGCGTAATATGACAATTCAGGTCACAGATCCTGTTCTTCTTGAGAAAACCGGTGGTATTGTTCAAGGTATGAGTGGTTCTCCTATTATCCAAAACGGAATGTTAGTGGGTGCGGTGACCCATGTTTTCATCAATGACTCCTCGAAAGGCTATGCCATTTTCGCTGAAAATATGATGGAAACCTCAGATTATCTTTATGATTATCTTTATCAGGAAGCATCATAATCCCTTGGAAAATTTCCGATAGTCTATTAATACAAGTCATGAATAAGAATCTTTCTTATTCGATCTACTTATATTAACAGCGAGAGGCAACCGAATGCGGTTGCCTCTTTTTTGGTTAGTGTGTGCAGGCGGAGGGTTCCGGGGGCGAAGGTTTGTGCCTGCGGCACAAACGCCACGGCGGAGCCGTGGCTCCCCAATGCCTGCGGCATTGGGGCTTCGCCCCCGGAACCCTCCGCCACCAAAAATCTACCACTAAAAGCACAAAAAAGCCCACCGAAAAAATCGGTGAGCTCTCTATTCTAAATTTTATTCTGCATCAACATGTCTCTTTTCATTAAGTTCTTTGAGAATTTGTGAATGAACATCATCATCAAGGCAATAATTCCATGTGGGAATAACAGCAAGAAGATTTCCTATTGCGGGAGGAATTGAAACGAGGAAGAAAAGAAGTCCCATATATTTTGCAAATTCAGGATTTTCTCTTGCAACTCCTCCTTGAGCTATGTAATCGTTAACCTTTTCAACATTCTCACCGGAGAAACCAACCACTGCATAAGCAATACCGGAAAGAATACTTGCTATGCCTGAAGTAAGTTTTGCTATAAATGTCTGACCGGAGAAGAACACGCCGTCAGGTCTTATTCCGTTATGATATTCTTCGTAATCAACCGCATCGGCAATCATAATAGATTGAAGAACATTGGTGACACCCATAGACGCACCGCCTATAAGGAAGATCACAAATGCGCAGGCAATATAAACGGGTTTGTGAAGACTTTGAGGAGCGATAAGATATAGCACAAAAATAAGAATATATGGCAATGTTCCCATAAGTCTTGCGCCGTTGTATGCTTTTTTCTTTGTGGTTTTGCTTAGGATTTTCGGAACTAATGCCATAGCTACAAACTGTCCAAGGAAAATTCCTCCGCCTAAAAGTGCGAAATAAACAAGATAAAGAGTGCCGTCTTTGTTGGCGTAATAATATGTAACAAGTGGGGTTGCGGCAATCATAATAAGTGACGCCGGACTTGAAAGCACACCGGAAATAAGTATCTGTCTGAAAGGCTTGTTTGTCCACATGAGCTTAAAGTTCTCTTTAAGAGTGTGTGACTCTTCTTGAGTGGGTATTTTTTCTCTTACTCCCAAACCTGCCATTTGGAAAAGAATACCACCGATAACGGCAAGAACCGATGTTGAAACAAAGAATCCTAATTTTTCAGCCTGTGCCGGATTCATGGCATACTTATTTGCAAAAAACTTTCCTAATTCAAGAGCTATAGTCTGCGCTGCAAGCATCGGGATAGCTGAACCTATTCCACCGAAAACACGGGCAAAGGACAAAATCTTGTTTCTGTCTTCGCTGTCCTCAGTCATACGAGCAGTCACTCCCCAAAGAGGAATATCACCTGCGGTATAAGTCATACCCCAACAAATGTAAGTCAATGCTGCCCATAAAACAACAAGAAGATTTTTTCCTTCAAAAAGTCCTGCACTTGTTGTATAAAATCCAAAGTTTGTAAAGCAAAGCATGGTGATGATTGACACCGGAACAGGAACAAAAAGAAGATAAGGGCGACACTTACCCCACTTGCTCTTCGTCTTGTCAACGAGAGTTCCCATCATGGGATCGTTGAAAGCGTCCCATACTCTTGCAATTGTCATAATAATACTAACTGTTGCGGCAGGTATAAGGATTGTAAACTGCATATAATAAGCGAGCACACTGCTGATTATACTGTATATACAGTTTTGCCCCACCATACCGATTAAGTACATATTTCTCTCTTTTTTTGAATATGTACGCAAGCCTTTACTGTTTACCATAAATACTTCCTCCGAAAAAATTAACAGATTAACATAGAATTCTGTTGATATTATGGTATCATCTTTATTAAGTAAAGTCAATAGCAGTAGGAATGTGACAAAATTTAATTTTTATTATTACAATATATACGCTGACTTTTATTGACCTTTTAACAGAAAGTTGGTATAATAATATAGATTATAATTACATATCACGGAGGTAAAAAAATATGATTAAAATATCACCGTCCATTCTTTCATGCGACTTTTCAAAAATGGGCGAAGAATTTATAAAAATGGAAAACTGCGGTGCAGATTGGCTTCACATTGATGTCATGGACGGCCATTTTGTTCCCAATATCACTTTGGGTGCTCCCATTGTCAAAGCATTGAGAAAAACAAGCAGTTTAACTTTCGATGTTCACCTTATGATAAGCGACCCTTATAAATACATAAACGATTTTGTTTCAGCCGGTTCGGATATAATCACTTTCCACTATGAATGTGACAGTGATATTGAGAAAACCATCGACCTTATCAACTCTCTCGGTTGCAAGGCAGGTCTTTCGGTTAAACCGGGAACTCCTATTGAAAAAGTATTCCCTTACTTGGATAAACTTGCCATGGTTCTTGTTATGACAGTTGAACCCGGATTTGGCGGACAAAGTTTCATGTCTGATATGATGCCTAAAATAGAAGCTTTGCGTAAAGAATGTGAAAGAAGAAATCTTAGCATTGAAATCCAGGTTGACGGTGGCATTTCTCTTAAGACTATTGACCAAGCAGCTAAAGCCGGTGCAAATGTATTTGTTGCCGGAAGTGCGGTTTTCGGTGCTGAAGATCCTAAGGAAATGATTTCATCATTGAGAAAAGCTGCCTCTGTATATTTCTAATGCTCGCCCCTTTGCAATACAGTCACCGTATTCTTTTATCAAGGCTTTTCCCTGTCCGTAAGTTTTAACAGGAAAGGCATATTCATTGATTTTTGCCACAAATGAATGTTTGATTTTCCCTGAAACTAAAAGCATCAGTTTCCCTTCGTGAAGGTACAAACTGCTTTTAATGTTTTTTGTTTCATTCTCTGAAAAGCTCATGGCAAGGTCAAAAAAATAATCTTGTTTTTCAAAAGAAAAAACAAGTTCAGCCTCTTTCCCCTTTAACTTATATTTCACAGGATTTGTGCAAACGGTAAAAAACAAAAGGCATCCGCCCTCAACCGATGGAAGAGCGTCAACTCTGACTTTCCTCGGCAAACTGACAGGATAGCCCAAAGACTGCTTTGCTTCGTTAAGAAGATGATGAATGATCTTTCTTGTGTGCGGATTTGAATAATCGAGATTATCGTATGTGATATTCATTTTCTCCATATCGTCCCGTGTTAGTTCAATAAATATATATTTGTCTTTCGGTGGTGTTATTTTCAAGTCATTCACTCCTTAAAACGAAAATTATACTTATATAATACTATTCAACATCTGCCTTTTCAATGCTGAAATATTGGCAGAAATACCAAAGGATGGTGAAAAAGTTGTCAAAAGTTAAAGCAAAAAATCAAAATCTTATAAAAAACACTGACAGCGTTTTCAGATATAATCTTGACCTTATTATCATGATGACGCCTTTATTTATCTTAGGGTCATATTTTAACGGTTTTCACGCCTTCAGGCTTGCATTTTTTGCAATTCTCAGCGGAGTTATCACAGAATTTATTGCCTGTAAAATCATGAAAGCTGATAATACGGTTAAAGATTTGAGTGCTGTTTCCGCTGCTCTTGCCATTGCCCTTATGCTTCCTGCCTCATGTCCCGCATACATTGCAGCATCAGGTGCAGTCTTTTCTGTTTTGGTGGCGAAAATACCTTTCGGTGGTGCGAAACACGCTCCCTTCGTTCCTGCAGCAGCCGGTTTCGCATTCTTATGCGTATGCTTCCCCACAGAGGTTTTCACATATCCCTCATTGGCAACTGCAATCAATACGCCCATTGTCGGCTCAGAAGGATTTGTCAAGGGCATACCTTTCAGCGAAATGCTTTCTTACGGCAAATCCATTGACATAAACTATTTTGAAATGATTTCGGTTCTCAGCGGTAAAATCGTTGGTCCTATCGGTACAACATCTCTTCTCGCCTTTGTGGGAATCGGTCTTTACCTGCTTATCAGAAGAAGTAACAGATTTGTTATAAGTATTTCGTTCATTTTAACTTGCGTGATTATGGCAATGCTTTTCCCAAGAGTAAACTCCGGCATATTGGCATCAATCATTATGGAACTTTCTTCAGGCACATTGTTGTTCGTTGGTCTTATTCTTCTTCACGACCCGGCAACAGCCCCCTCCAAGCTCCCCTATTCCGTTCTTTATGGTGTTGGCGCAGGCGTTATATGTATGCTGTTGAGGTATTTTGCAAAATATCCGGAGGCAGCCTGTTTTAGCGTTTTAATAATGAATGCAATTTCTCCTGTTATTGAAGATTATATTAAAATTTTTAATAACAGAGAAAATAAGAAAAAGAAATCTGCCCTAAATAAAGCAAAGGGAGGTAATGAAAATGGATAAGAAAAACGGACTTACCTTCCCCAAAATGCTGTTTAAAGGAGCTTTTGTCTATAATCCGGTTTTAACTCAAGCTATCGGCATTTGTTCCATTGTTGCAATTTGTTTCACACTTAAAATCAGTTTTATTATTTCTTTGAGTCTTGCTCTTGTGCTTATAATTAACGAAATTTTAGCCTCATTATTCTTGAAAAAGTTGGCAAGATGGTTAAGAATAACCTGTTACATGCTTATATCCACGATTATTCTTCTTCCGATAATATTTATTTTTGAAGAGAGCTTTTCACATTTGAATGCATCTATCGGCATTTATCTGCCTCTGCTTGCGGCAAACAGCATCATCGTTATCAGATGCGAAAAATATGCTGTTAAAAACAGCGTAAAACACAGTCTCTTTGATGCTTTATCTGCAAGTTTAGGTTTCGGTGTGGTTGCAATAATTGTCGGCGGTCTCAGAGAGATAATCGCATACGGAACACTTTTGGGTAAACACATAGTTGACAGTCACACATATTCAGGCATCGCATTGCCTTTCGGTGGACTTATTGTGTTAGGTTTTCTTGCCGCCTTCCATAAGTGGATAATAAGAAACTATTTCAAAGAACAGCCTACAAACACATTCCCACTCAAAACTGTTTTTGACACTCCTTCTCTCCATGAAGCCGGTCTCAATGTTACAGATGGTTCTTTAAAAGTTTTTGTTCAGAAAGACAGCACAAAACCTGAAAAGAAATCTAATATAACACAAGAAACAGAAAGCACTTCCGAAAAGGCGGAAATTGAAGCTACAACTCAGGAAGTTGAAAAGATCATTTCTTATGATCCTCCGATTGAAAAACCTGATGAAACTGTTTCTTATGAATTCTCCATTGACGAAAAAGATACAGAAGTTCAAGCAAAGGAGGAAGAAGAAAAATGAGTTGGTTTTTCGATTTATTAACAGCAGCAGTTTACAGTTTGCTTATTCAAAACATCATTTTCAATTCCGGTCTTGCATTAAGTGAAACCGTAAGAATGGCCAAGCGACCAAAATTTTTCTTCATGTATGGCTGTTCTATACTTTATTTCAGCTTAACCACCTCTGTTATTTGCAGTCTGCTTGAACTTATTCCTGCGATTCACGCGCTCAACACTGCTTTACATGTTTTGGTTTTCGCTTTCGTCCTTGCATTTGTAACTGTATTAACATCAGTTTTAGCTATTGTGATTTTGAAAGCGAACAAGAAATTCATGAATTCATTGGGAATGTGTGCCGTTAACTCTCTTGTTTTGGCAATTCCCATTATTAACAGCCGAAGCGCATTATCCTTATCCGCATCAATCGGCAATTCCATCGGTGCGGCACTTGCGTTTATTCTTGCCTTACTTCTGATCAATTCAGCCATGAGAAGAATTGCAAAAAATGAGGATATGCCTCAATCATTCAAGGGTATGCCGGGAATTTTCATCTATATGGCACTTCTCGCTCTTGCCCTAAGTTGTCTTTCAGGTCAAGAGTCATTTATCTGATAAAACAAAACTCAGCGTTTGGTTTCGCTGCCTCCAAAGGATTGATTATTTATGTCAAATAAAGAAGAAAAAATAATAAAGAAAAAAAGACGAAGTGACAGCGACGGAGTTAAAGTTAAACGAAGTTATTACAGCTTCAGTAAATACTATCCCGGCGGAGGTTCTTCACAGGAGTACCGTAAGGTAATGGTAGAAACTCCGGACGAACACAAAAAAATCAAGGTCATACTATCCGTCTTTGCGGTGATTATTCTCATATATATCGGTTGTTTTTCCATGTCGGTGGCTTTGAAAATTGCTGACACTCCAACAACAGAGGTCACAACTTTAACCGAGACAACAACAAAGAAGGACTCTGAAAGCACTACTTCAGAACCCAAAACCACATACGAAGTAACGATTGAAGAGCCGGACAGAGAAAACAATCTAACAGCCCAAGAGAACAACACAAATAACACGGATATTCAAAACTAACTAAGGAGAAAAAATTATGGTAAGCTTTTTAAAAACACTTATTTCCGCTGTATTGGCATTTATAATGGCAATTCTTCCCGGTGCCGGAAGTGGAGACACGGAAAAGAAATGTGAAGCAGAATTCAATGGCACTTTCGTTCAATCGTGGATGAGCTGTCAATGGGACGATGCCCGTTGGCAAGAAGAAATCAGCTACATGAAGCAACATGGCGTGGAATATCTTGTTTTACAAGATATTGCAAATATGTCCTCAGACGGCAAGTGGCAGATTTTCTATGACTCCCAGCTTGAAACCTTTGAAGATGCAGATTTCAAAGGAGATGTTATTGATGCTGCTTTAAGAAACTGCAACGGCACAGGCATCAAGGTTTTTGTTGGTTTGGCAATGTTTGACAGTTTCTGGACAACAGGAACCTTAACAGATACATACAACAAGGTTTGTTCTGTTGCCGCTGAAATGGCTCAGGAGATCTATTCAAAGTATTATGAGAAATACAGTGACAGTTTCTATGGCTGGTATTTCACTCCGGAAATCAACAACATTCTCATTTGCGAATTAAACTTTGCAGGAGCTTGCAGAGGACTTAACACAGTTCTTGACAAGGTTGATGAAATTGATTCATCACTTCCCATGCTTTTAAGTCCTTTCACTTCAAAATATCTTGCATCAGGCCCTATCAAAACACTTTCTGACTGGGTGACATTTTTCAGTTTAGCTCACCTTCGTGACGGAGATATTTTTGCTCCACAAGATGCTGTCGGTGCAGGTTGGATAAGTGAAAGTGAACTTGATACAGTTTGGAAAATGTATAAAACAGCAATTAACACAGCTGAGGCTGACATAAAACTTTGGGCAAACTGTGAAAACTTCACTGTTGCCGTTGCAGACAGTTTCGGTGCCGGAGTTATTGCAAGACCTGAAACAGAGAACAAAGAAAATGTGACAGCAAGTCTTGACAGATTTATAAGACAGATGGAGATCGCATCAAAATATGCTGAGAATATTATCACTTTCTCCTATTCGCATTATTATAGTCCCGGTAAAGTTGATCCTTGCTTTATCAACACTTACATGGACTACATAAACAACGGCCATGTTCTTGAAACTCAAGCTCCCACAGCAGCCGAGAACTTTATCAAGGTTAAAGACGGAGAAAACGTTGTTCTCACATGGGAGGCATCACAGGACAACTTTGGCATAAGTCATTACAGAATATTGAAAGACAGAAAGTTTTTAACAAGAATCGAATGTTTATACGGTTCTCCGGAATTAACTTTCACTGATGAAAACGGTGATATCAACAGCGAATATACTATTATAGCTTATGATGCTGCCGGTAATTGTTCGGTGGAAGCTGGGGCAAGATGAGCGCCCGCGGTCGTGGGCGCGTAATCCTAAGTGGTCGGGACGACCACCCCGCCCCGCGGTATAGTGGGGCAGTCAGCCGAAGGCTGACAACGGCAGTAACTTACTGTTATAAAACAACAGCAGGAAAAACCACTGGTTTTTCCTGCTGTTCACTTTTGGAATACAGAACCAAACAACAATGGAATATATTTTTCAATATCCTCCGTTTCAATTCCGGAATAATTGATTATTACTGCATGCTCCTTAGAATTTTCCTTATTGTAAAAATACTGACTCAAACACGATAGGTTAATACCGTTCTGTCGGGCTTTCATTATAATCTCTTCATCTGAAAGTTCGGTATCAAATGATAAAATAAAGTGCAGACCCGCATTCTCTTCTTTTATTGAAACACGGTTGAACTCCGGCTGTTTTTTTATGCATTTCATAATTATATCTCTTTGTGAACGGTAAAAATTTCTCATTCGGTTAATATGCTTTTCAAAATAACCTTTGCTTATAAAATTCGCTAATGTATATTGCTCGAATGTGGAAACGGTGCAAGAGTAAAAACTGAGTTTATTCCTATAAATTTCCATGAGACTTTCAGGCAAAACCATATAGCTTATACGAATAGTCGGTGTTAAACTTTTTGAAAATGTGTTTATATATATAACTTTCTCAAGAACATCTATGCTTTGTAATGAAGGTATCGGTTTGCCTAAAAGACGAAATTCACTGTCGTAATCATCTTCGATAATATATCTTTCTTTCGATTTTGATGCCCATGATAAAAGCTCATATCTTCGGCTTATGGGAGTAACTATTCCTGTCGGAAAATGATGAGACGGAGAAATATGTAAAACATCTCCTTCAGATTTTTCAAGTGCCTCCACATCAATTCCCTTATCATCAATGGGAATATGCAAGCAGCTAACATTGTTTGCTTTATATATCTCAGCTATTTTTCTGTATCCGGGATCTTCGACTGCATATTTTTTATCAAATCCCAAAAGCTGAATTATTATACTATAAAGATATTCTGTTCCTGCACCGATTATTATTCTGTCCGGATCCACATTCATTCCTCGGAACTGAAAAAGATAGTTCGCAATCGCTATTCTTAACTCGGAGACCCCCACCGACGGTGAATGTATCATCAACTTTTCAGCACTATCCGTCAAAGTTTCCCTCATAACTTTTGCCCATGTTGAAAACGGGAAAGTTCCGTTAGATGCTGAATTTTTCGCAAAGTCGGCAGAATACTCCTCCTTTTCCAAAGAAGTTTTATCTATATGATATTTCGATTCATCTTTCCCCTCATGAATATATGACGGAACGATACTTGAAACATAATATCCGCTTTTAGGCTGAGAATATATATATCCTTCCGCCATAAGCTGCGCATAAGCATTTTCTACGGTTATAGTGCTAATATCAAGATGTTCTGCAAAAGCTCTTTTTGAAGGAAGTTTATCACCGGATTTCAGCTTTCCACGAACAATGTCGTCACGAATTTGCTTATAAAGATATTCATAAAGACTTTGACTCCCTCTGTTCTCAAAAGAATATGTCAACATTTCGCTCGCCCCACAATCTGACCATAAAAAATATTATACATTTGATTATTTTAATATATCCAAAACTAAGTATAATATTAAACAGATAATTTGTAAAGGGAAAGAGTGGAATTTTATGAAAAGAATTGTAACAATACAGGATATTTCATGTGTCGGAAAATGCTCTCTCACGGTCGCGTTGCCTATTATTTCGGCAATGGGTGTTGAAACAGCTATTATTCCAACTGCTGTTTTATCAACTCATACTATGTTTAACGGCTTTACGGTAAAGGATTTGACAGATCAAATCAAGCCAATCACCAATCATTGGAAGCAGGAAAAATTCGACTTTGATGCAATTTACACCGGTTATCTTGGCTCTTTTGAACAGATCGATCTCATGAAAGAGATGTTTGATCAATTCAAAACTGACAACAACATTATATTTGTTGACCCGGCTATGGCGGATAACGGCAAGCTATATCCCGCTTTTGATGAAGATTTCGCAAAATATATGGGTACTCTTTGTGCTAAAGCCGACATAATTGTTCCCAACATTACAGAGGCCTGTTATATGACCGGCTATGAATATAAAACTGAATATGATGAAGCTTATGTTAAGAATCTTCTTCTTAAATTAGCTGATTTAGGTTCAAAAATCAGCATACTTACAGGTGTTGGTTTCCGTGATGGAATGACAGGCGTTATGGGATATGACAAGGATAAAGACGAATATTTCTATTATGAGCACGAGAAGCTGCCTTATAGTTATCACGGCACAGGTGACATTTTCTCAAGCACTTGCATAGGTGCTATTGTGAACGGTTTTGAATGGAAAGATGCAGTTCAAATTGCCGCAGATTACACAGCTGAATCTATCCGTTTAACAATTGAGGACGGTAAACTTCAATGGTACGGTGTTCATTTTGAACAGGCTATGCCTTACTTAATTAAAAGGTTGGAAAAGTAAAAAGACATCAGCATTTAGCATTAAGTTAGGTGCTGATGTTTTTTTGTTTGTTCTGTGGGGAAAGTATCCGGGGACGAAGGTTTTGTGCCTGCGGCACAAAACAGGCACGGCGCAGCCGTGCCTCACCCTGCCACCGGCAGGGTGCTTCGTCCCCGGAACCCACCTCCAGCACAAACCCGCCAACCTATAAAATCACCGCAGGGCTCGATGCCCTGCGGTGATTTAAATAAACTGTATCTTATTTTAATTCAACATCTTCAATAACGAAGGTGGTAATTGATTTAGCTTTGAGAACACCACAGAACTTGTTTCCAATACATGTTGTGTTTTCAACATTAGTCCAATGTTCACCGTCCGCCATGCTGCCACTTGTTCTGTAAACACTTACCTTATGTGTGCCAAACTTAAAGTCATCAAACTTATAACCGGCAACAGAATCACCTTCCCAATAGTTAAGACCGATGATAACCAATTGCTTTGTATCTTCATGATATGCTGCAAGTGCTGTGCCGTTTTTGATATGAATGATCTTAGCACCGGGTCTGATATATCTTGAAAATTGTCCTAATGCATAATATTTTTGTGTGGTGATTATTTCCTGAGCATCATGATCAGCTGTGCATGTACCCCAGAAACCGTTAGTTGTGTCTGTTACATACCAATCCTGATTACCGTTATAACCGTCAGCACTCTTATGGGAATCAATAACCTGCCACATAACCCATGCAGAAGGTGAGAGTCTGTCAATGTCTTCGAGAATTTTTCCTGCAAACCAAAGTGCCGGACCCATCTCTCCTGCATCAGTTCCTGCAACACCGTTCCCGTCAACTTCGCTCATCCAAAGATTCATATTCTTTTCCTTTGCCATTTGGCCTAATTCGTCAATGCCAATGGTGTAATAAGTGTGAGTGCTGAATCTGTCAATAACCGACTTTGCCTCATCTGAAAGAGCATCATAAGACTCGCTGAATCTTACAGGTGCAGTGTCATCGGTTGCAACAACTTCAACGCTGTCAAGACCTGCGCTGCTGAATGCTTTGGCAATTTCAAGAATAACCTTTGATTGAGACTCGCCCACATCATAATGGCAACCTTCCTGTTTTGCACTGTATGCGCCCCAATAATCTGTATTTGGTTCATTCATTGGAGATATTGAAGAAACCTTAATACCTAAATCATTATTTATATATGCAGAAACATGAGCAAGATATTCGGCAAAATCTGTGCAGCAATCATCTTTAAGGTTATTGCTATTGGGGTTAAGTGCTCCTGAAGAACAACCACTGTTTGTCATAAAGTATGGAGGTGAATTTGAAAAAACCTCCACATAAGCATCACTGCTGGCAGCTTTATAGGCTCTTTCAAGAACATTTAACTGATTTGCATCAGCAGTATAATCATATTCGTATGCTCCGGTTTCATCATTAAAATAAAGCCAACCGGGAACTGATGAATCTGTTCTTGTGATATGCTTATGCTCAGGGTTATCACCGCCACCAATGTTATATCTCATGATATTAAGATTAAGACCGTCTTCACTGAAGAACATATCAGCTGCATCTTGTGCTAATTTATCACTGTAACCGACTCTGTTTGCCCACCAGCAAAGGCTAGTGCCCCAACCTTGAAATTTTCCGTCATTAGTTGTTGATGCGTTTTCCATTGATATGATAACTTCATTATCATATCGACCTAATGTTGCATTCACATGATCCACCACCCCAGCATAATCTGATCCGATAAAAGCTGCAAGAGCCGTAAGTATACTTACAACCATAGCTAATATTTTTTCTACGCTCATATTACTTTCTCCTGTCAATTTTGTTATAGTGAAATTATACAAGAAAACACTTGCAGTTGCAAGTGTTAATCTGAGAAAATGCAAATTGTTTTTGTGGAAACAGCTGATTTCTCAGTCTGCCTCCGGCAGACCAAGGATTACGCGCCCACGACCGCGGGCGCTACAACAGGCACACCCTGTGGGTGTGCCTGTCACGATTATTTTAAATTTAATACCGCATTGTAATCATCAGTGCCGTAATTTCCGGCAGTGTGTTTGAGGAATTCATAAAGATCGGCTTTTTCACCGAAAACAGTCTTTATATTGATTTTCTTCAAAATCGGATTTATTCTCTTAAGGAAAGCGAGGAAAACATCGCCCTTCGGTGTTCCTTCAACCATTTTCTGATTTCCTTCAAATGCCCCTCTGACAAGCTCAGCAGCAAAATCTTTGACTTTGATTTTTCTTATGGATTTATGGCACTTGATAAACAAAAGCCTACTTAAAGAACCTAAAGTAAGAGAATTTATGAGACTTCCAAATACTTTTATTATTGGCTTGAGACTGCTCTTTATACCGAACTTGCCCATCATCCTTTCTGTGTCATATTTCATATCATAAAGCAAATTCAATATCATATTGTCAAACATATCACTAAGATATTGCTTGCAATCCTTACCCTTGGTATCCCATTGGAAATCAGGTGTGGGTATGCTCTTTATGTCAACTGTGTTTTCATCTTTTAATGTAACAAGTCTTATGTAAGACGGATCTGCAATAACAGAGCCTGTACAAACATCATAAAGTTTATTGCCTTTTTCGGTCACATATTCGTTGATGCTTTGGCAATGCATGTGTCCTGTAAAAACAAGATTAACGCCTTCATCCGCAAGGCACTCAATGGCTTTTTTCGGCTCTTTCTGAACACTTGATGAAATTATGGAAAATAAAGGTTGTAAAGGTAATAAGGGGTAATGATTCATGGCAATCATTATCTGTCCGTCCTCTTTTGCCTTTCTTGCCTGCTCTTTTATCCATTCAATATGAGCCTCATCAAAACGCCTTCTGCCGTCATCTGCTCCATCATTGTTGAGAGCTAAAAGTCGCACGCCCTCTCCTATCTGAGCAACATAAGATAAATGCTGTCTGTCAACGGCAATGGCATCTTTAAAGCCGTATTCATAATAAAGATCAAAAAGTTCGTCCCTTGCTGTACCTTCGGGAATATATCTGCCATTTTCACCGAAAGCAAACGGATCATCTTTAAAATCGTGATCAGCAGTTACAACATACACTTTTTTTCCGCTCTCACGAAGTTTATCGAGAAGTTTGACAAACTCCAAGTGACTTTCTTTTTCACCGTTAAAGCTTAAATCTCCCACGATGAGAACGATATCAGCTTCATTTGCCTTTTCCAAATAATCAAAAACCGAACGGTTAATGCTCTCGGTTTCCGCAAAGCACTTCTGCTCATACCTCATAAAATCATCATACTCAGGGCCTGATGCTCCAAGAGAGTTTTTGAAAAAATGTGTGTCCGCAATTACATAAAATTTAAGTTCTCTCATATCTGTCTCCTTTTTTATATGTTAACGAAACAATAATCGTTACCATAATGCTTTATAAATTTAATAAGATCTTCAGCTTTAAGCCAAACAAAACCGGTGTTGTCATTGGGATGAAATCCTACCAAGCGATCTGTTTTCATTATGTCTTTGTCAAGAACAACTTCAACCTGATGGTCCTCGTTATTGATAATACCAAAGGGAGAAACTGCACCTTGAGTTAAGCCTAAATGTTTCATAAGTCTTTCGTCTGAGCCGAAACTAAGACGGCTTGATCCGATTTGACTTCTTAAGTCAACCAAATCAACCTTCTTGTCCTTAAGGCAACAAACCAGATAATGTATCTTGCCGTTGGCATTTCGCAAAAACAGATTTTTGCATACCTCACCATCGGTGAATATTCCCAAAGCGTCCATTTCTTCAATAGTTGACACCGCTTCATGTCTTATAAGTTTATATTCGATATTAAGTTGATCGAGTGCATCTAAAACTGTTTTTATCTTATCCATTGTCATTAACCGTTTCCTGTTTGATATATGTTCCTTTTTCACCTGACTCTTTGTCAGTAAGTGTCAAGATTTTTCCGTCAATTGAATAGGTGTATTTCTTTTCAATAACTGCGGAATAAATCGAGAATTTAATATTGAGAATATCATCGTCGACTGTGTAAACTCCGTCAACTTTTCCGCTTATGGGAATATTTATGCCCATTGATGAAAGGTCAATGTAAGTGATGCTGACCACACCTGTATCTTTAAACTCATAACCGCTTAAGTTTGATGACCATGAACCTAACAGCTCATTATCTGTGTTCTCCATTTTTTCTTCTGTTCCCTCACGAACATAAACGGATTTGTTTCCATCGGTTGCAGTGAGAGTAAGAAGATTTTCGGAAACATCAGCAGTATATTCTTTAACAACTGCTTTTGAATATATGGTATATGACACGGTGATTTTGTTTCCGTCTATAACATACGTTCCCGTATATGTTCCGTCAATAATATCTTCAAGATTGATACTTGACATATTGAAGTAAGTGACTTTAACAACTCCGCCTTCAAGGAACTCATAACCACTTAAGTTTGCATTATCATTCCACTTTCCTAATATTGCATTGGCAAGATCCCCATTATTTTGGGAAGAATTGCTTGTTTCAGAGTTGTTTGAACTTGAATTATCTTCACTGTCTCCAATATCATTGCCTGTCTGTTCATTTGGTTGACTTGTTGAAGAACTGTCCTGTGAAGGTTTATTATCAGCAGGATGTTTTGCGATATAATAACCTAAGCCAACTGACGCACCTATAACAACAAGGCAAATCAAAGCAATGAGGATATTCCGCAACATTTTGCTATTGATTTTTTTCTCTGTTTTTGCCGGCTGAACATTCTCTGTCATATTAGGCAGTTGAACCTTTGCCGTATCTTCGTTTGCCAAAACGTCTTCCTTCTCAGTGTTTTTCTCCGGTTCTGAATTGCTGTTCATATCTTCAAATAAATCAGTGTTTCTGTCGTTCATAAATTCATCTCCTTATAAGCATAAAAGAGTGGTTGCCCACTCTTTTTGTCGTTTGTCATTTGATTTATGCAGCTGTTTCAGCTTTTACATAAACTGTTTTATTGCCGTTATCTGCATCGATAAGAGTGAGAACATTCTCTTCAACTACATATTCATACTTAGACTCAAAAGATCTGTTGAAAATTGTATATGTAATTGTCACATAATTCTTTTCTCCATCTTCGCTTTCACTTGTTTCATAAGCGCCGTCAACAGTGCCGTTAAACTTTGTATTGATAATAGGTACAGTGAAATTAGCATAAGTAATTTTAACTGTGCCGTCTTCATGGAATTCGTAACCGCTGAGATTATTTGAATCTGACCATGCTGCAATAAGCTGTTCACTCTGAGGAGCTTCAAGCAATGCACAAGCTGCAAATGTACCTAAGCAAAGGACTGCAACCAATAACAATGATATTATTTTTTTCATTTTAATTTACCTCCGAAAATTTCTCGTATGGCGATCAAGTCAAAACGTTCACCATACAATAGCATTATATTACAAAAAATGTAAAAAGTACAGACATTTTATGGAAAGTTTAACTTTCCGTAATTATTTTAACACTAATTGTTGTTCTCTTTTTGCTTTTTTGTAACTTTAAGTCTTGAGAAATCTTCTCTTTCCTTTTCTTCAAGGGCATCTGAGATAAACTTGACCGTATCCTCGAACTGTGGGATAAGAATATTATCCAGAGCGTTTGCTCTTTTTTGAGTCTTTTTTATTGCATCAGCCAGTCTGTAAACGCTGTTTTCAATTTCTGCAAGTCGAACGGTAAGTTCCTTAACTTTCTTAAACTCAAAGTAAGCCTCATCAAGAAGAGAGTTTGTTCCGTCAAGTCCGTAATAAGCATTATCACGGCTTTTTTCAAGTTTCACCGTGGGAAGTTCAACGCCCATAACACTGCGTGTATCCACGGTAAGACCTGTTTCAACCGGTACATTCTCAGCAAAATCCCCACAGTCACCTAACACCACAAAGGCTTTGGTAAGAGCAGTATATGCTTTGTTATAAGTATCTGCCACTTTAGACTGAACTTCTTTTGCCTCGTCAATGAGGAGCATCATTTCTCTGACAAGAATATTTCTTTTTCTGTCCATAAGGTCATAACCCAGCTTTGCCAAGTCAAGGGACTTCTTAGTGTTTATTAAATTTGTCTTTGTGGGAAAAACCTGAGCCACGGTTATCACCTCTTTCGGTTATTACTTTTTAAGATATTTATCAAGAATTTTCTCATCAACTCTGTCAAGCATATCTCTTGGCAACATTGCAAGAAGTTCCCAACCTAAATCCAAAGTTTCTTCAATACTTCTGTTCTCGTTGAAACCTTGATTTATAAACCTCTTTTCAAACTCTCTGCCAAACTTCATAACAGCCTTATCACCTTCGGAAAGTTCCTCCTCACCGATAACAGATGCCAATGCTTTCGCATCTTGCACCTTTGCATAAGAGGCAAAAAGCTGATTTGCAAGGGCTGAGTGATCTTCTCTTGTATATCCGGCACCGATACCGTCTTTCATCAAACGGGAAAGTGACGGAAGAACGCTTACCGGAGGGTAAATACCGCTTGCATCCAAAGCTCTGTCAAGAACGATCTGTCCCTCAGTAATGTAACCTGTAAGGTCAGGGATAGGATGAGTAATATCATCGTTAGGCATTGTAAGAATAGGTATCTGTGTAACAGAACCTTTGGCATCTTTGATAATACCTGCTCTTTCATAGAGAGTTGCAAGATCCGAATAGAAGTAACCGGGATAGCCCTTTCTTCCCGGGATTTCTCCCTTTGAAGAACTGAATTCACGCAAAGCCTCAGCATAGCTTGTCATATCCGTTAATATAACAAGAACATGCTTATTAAGTTTAAATGCCAGATATTCAGCGGCAGTTAACGCACATCTTGGAGTGATAATTCTTTCAATAATAGGATCATTTGACAAATTAAGGAACATGGTTACTCGTCCCATAACATTTGCCTCTTCAAATGAACGGCGGAAGTAATCCGCAACATCATTTTTAACGCCCATTGCCGCAAGAACAATAGCAAAATCTCCGTCATCGGCTATGGACGCCTGACGAACTATCTGAACTGCAAGTTCATTGTGTTTCATACCCGAACCGCTGAAAATCGGAAGTTTCTGTCCTCTTATCAAGGTTGCGAGGCAGTCAATGGAAGAAATACCTGTGCTGATATAATTCTGAGGATAAATTCTTGAAACCGGGTTAATCGGTAAGCCGTTAACATCTCTGACTTCATCGGGATAAATTTCACCCAATCCGTCAATAGGTCTGCCCAAACCGTCAAAAACTCTGCCGAGAATTTCAGGTGACAGTTTCATTTCAATAGGCTTACCTGTCAATGTTGTTTTAACATTGGTCATGGAAATGCCGTTTGTTCCTTCAAAAACCTGAACAGCAACTCTGTTTCCCTCAACCATAACTATTCTTCCGGTTCTCTTCGAACCATCAGCAAGAGAAAACTCAACCATTTCATCATATTTCGGGTCAATAACATCATCAAGAACAACCAGAGAACCGTTGATTTGTGAAAGTCCCACATGTTCGATTTTCATATTAACCCTCCTTTGCTGAGAACAGAATCTATCTCTTTGATATAATCATCAAGCATACCTATATTGTTATTAGGCACATCATATTTCATTTTAATCAGCTTTTCAAAAAGACCTGTTCCAATTATTTTTGAAATCGGCACTTGTCTTGCCACTATCTTTTTGCCCTGATGATAAAGATGAAGTATTACTTCCATCATTTTCATCTGCTTTTCGATGGGCACATAGGTATCTTCACTGTGGAATGCATTTTGCTGAAGAAATCCGACACGAATAACCCTTGCAATCTCCATTACAAGCTTTTGATCATCGGGAAGAACATCTGCACCGATAAGTTTTACAATTTCCATAAGTGAGCTTTCTTCCGTTAAAATCGCACAGATTTCTTCTCTGTATTTAAGGAAGTTCTCCCCTGCATTGTCATGGAACCACTTTGCAAAATCGTTTACATACTCACTGTAACTCGTTGTCCAGTTAATTGCCGGATAATGTCTTGCATAAGCTAAAGATTTATCCAAAGCCCAGAAGCAGCGGGTGAAACGCTTGGTATTCTGAGTTACGGGTTCAGAGAAGTCCGAACCCTGAGGAGAAACAGCACCGATAACAGTAACCGAACCTTCTTTGTCCGACAATGTTTTAACATAACCGGCTCTTTCATAAAACTTTGAAAGTCTTGATGGAAGGTATGCGGGGAAACCTTCGTCAGCAGGCATTTCTTCAAGTCTTCCCGATATTTCTCTCAAAGCTTCAGCCCAACGGGAGGTTGAGTCAGCCATAAGAGCAGTGTGATAACCCATGTCACGGTAATACTCCGCAAGGGTAATACCTGTGTAAATAGAAGCTTCACGAGCTGCAACCGGCATATTTGAAGTGTTGGCAATGAGAACTGTTCTGTCGGTCAAAGGTCTGCCTGTTTTCGGGTCGGTGATCTCACCGAATTCAACAAGAGCCTGGGTCATTTCGTTTCCTCTTTCACCGCAACCGACATAGATAATTATATCTGCATCGCACCACTTGGCAAGCTGATGCTGAGTCATGGTCTTACCTGTTCCGAAACCTCCGGGGATTGCTGCGCAACCGCCCTTGGCAACAGGGAAAAGAGTGTCAATAACTCGCTGTCCTGTGATGAGAGGACGATTGGCTTCAAGTCGGTTTTTAACAGGTCTCGGAGTTCTGATAGGCCATTTCTGGCAAAGAGTAAGATTTTTTTCACTTCCGTCTTTGCACTTAAGAACCGCAACGGTGTCATTGACCTTATATTTTCCGTCAGGCATAACCTTTACTATCTCGCCCTCATCTAAGGGGCTGAGCATTATTTTATGGGTTATTACGGGAGTTTCGGGACATGAGGCATAAACCTCTCCACCTTTGATCATATCCCCCTCCTTCACATGAAGGGTCACATCCCAAAGAGTGTCTTCGTCAATGGCGGAAATGCTTGAACCTCTTTTTATAAAGCTACCGCTTTGCTTTTCAATCATGGAAAGAGGTCTTTCAATACCGTCAAATATGTTTCTGATTATGCCGGGGCCAAGAGTAACGGAAATCTGATCTCCCGTTGAATAGACAGGTTCTCCCGGAGTAAGTCCTGATGTTTCCTCATAGACCTGAACCGTTGTTTCATCTCTGTCAATTTTAATGACCTCGCCAACCAGCTTTTCATTTCCTACATAAACCATTTCCATCATAGAAAGGCTTGTAGTTCCCTTTATCGTGACAATAGGGCCGTTTATTCCGTATATTACATTGTTTTCAGGCATAACTACACCCCTTTATATGTTTATTGAAAGATTTGAATTTGCATAGAACCAATCTTTTTGCTCCTCAAGACGGCAATCAAGCGTGTCATCGAAAACCTTTCCGCAAAACTCACATTCAACACGAACTCCGCCTAAAAGAATTGAATTGTCGGTTATTATGTTACAGTCAATACCAAGTTTTTCGGCAGCCGTTTTAACTTTAGCTCCGTCCCTTTCATTGGCATACACATTAGCTTTCGTATCGATATACGAATATATATTTTTAAGACTTGATTCTAAGAAAGATAAGTATTTTTCTTCCATTGTAAATTTTTTGATATTCTCTTTAGCTTCTTCAAATACACTTTCGGTAATTTCCTGTCGTTTATTGCAAAGAGACTGCCTTGCCTGTGACTTACCCATGGCAAGTTCCTTGTTAAATCGGGTTTCTATTTCATTTTTAGAATAGTTGACCCTTTTTTTCATCTGTTCACGAACAGAACTTTGTATTTTTTCAATTTCAGTTGCATAGAGCTTTTTATCCTCTTTATCCAACTGCTTACAAATCTTCTGTGCGTTTTCATTTATAGCATCAACAAACAGAGCAATCTGTTCATCTTGATTAAGCATAATTCAATTCACCCCTTATATTTTTATTCCTATGGCATTTGCCACATATTTGGTTATACCGTCAGTGCCGTCATCTTCGGCATCTTTATCCGGTATCTCAACAATTAGGGTTGAGGAATTTTTCTTTATTTCAAGAAGAGGTTTTTCAATTAACGATGCAAGAGATTTATTGATCATAATTATCCCTATTTCTTTGTCGCTCACGGCTTTTTCAAGAGCTGTTATCGCTTCCTGTGCAGAATCGACTTTTTCGCCCTCGATACCCGCAAGGCGCATACCTACAAGAGTATCCGAGTTATTTGTCAACAATCTGAATTTCATCGCAGTTCTCCTTGGTTTATACCTTATTCAAAATAAGAATAGAAATAACAACACCGTAAAGAGCAATAGACTCACCCAAAGCAACGAAAATAAGTGACTTACCGAAAGACTTAGGATCTTCACTTGCTGCTGCAATAGCTGCCGGAGCGCCTGCTGCAACGGCAATACCGCCGCCGATACCTGCAAGACCTGTTACAAGACCTGCAGCAAGAAGTCCCAAACCGTTGCTTGAAGATGCGGTCTGTGTTTCTGTCACTTCAGTTGCAACCGGCTGAGCCTGATCATCCTGAGCGTCACCGGCATTTGCAGCTGATGACATAAATGTGAATGTGCAAACAAGAAGTGCAATAACAGCGAAAGTGGCAAGGTTGAGTTTCATTGCTTTTCCTGTGCTTCTGCCCTGAATTTTCTTATTGAAAGTTACAGCTGCTAAAACTGTGATTGCGATAATTGGTAAAATAACGATTGCCGATAATGTTAAAGTATTCATTTTAATATCCTCCGATTATTTGTTTTTATTATATGATTTAACTGCTTTAAAAGGTTTTCCTCCGCCTTCGTGGAAACGGGAGAACATCTCATAGAACACAAGACGAAGACCCTGAATACCTGTCAAAAGTCCCTCCAAAGCAATGACAACGATGTTACCGAGAATAACAACGATTATTCCCTTAACTGTGCTTGTATCACCTGCAAGAGTAAACACAACCATCATCATACTTGCATGGACAATTACGAATGCACCCACACGCAAGAATGAAAGTGTGTTACTGAAATAGGATAACACATATTCGATACATTCAAAAAGGTTCTGCAAAGCGAAGTCCACCATTGACTCCGGTTTCCAGTTTTCATGCTTATCCACAATGCCGATAATGATCTCTTTAAAGAAGAGGATCACAAATGCAATAAGCATCACCGGAATAAGAACATTATTTGGAATCAGTTTCGGTCCGCCCATAAAGGCGTAAATTGCACTTGCACCGCATACATAAAGGATAATTCCCGTCAATCCGTTTTCACTGAAAAGTGCTTCACCGATTTTCTTTTGCTTTATGCTTATTAAAGTGTGCATAACCATGGCGGAAATAACAAGGACAACGCCTATACCAATGGCGAAAACAAGAATACCGTTTACGCTATCCATAACTTCAACCGGTTTTTCCTTAAGACCTATAGCTTTATATACCGGATCAAGAGCGTGTTCAAATCCGAACACAGAACCAAAAATAAATCCGCATACCGTTGAGGCAATACCGCAGGGAACAACTATTTTTCCCAAGGCTATGCCTTTAAGTTTCCACGCCAAAAATCCGCCTATTGCAAGGACAAGACCCTGACCCACATCACCGAACATAACACCGAAAACAAAGGTATAAACCACTGCAACAAAGAATGTTATATCCATATCGTGGTATTTCGGAAGACCATACATCTCAACATAGTATTCATAAGGTCGGGTCAACTTGTTATTTTTAAGTCTTACCGGCGGTTCATGTTCCGGAACATCCTCCGGCTTTGCCGTTGTAAGTGTTACAGAGCTGAAAGACTTTAATTTTTCCGTAACGGATTTAAGACTCTTTTCCGGAACCCAACCAACGCAGAAGAAACTGTTTCCGAAAATGAAAACATCTTTCTTAACTTCATAAACCGCATTTTTAATATTGCTCAGGTTATAAATGGAAATAAGTTTATCTTTTTCCGTTTCAAGTATTTCTTTTATCTTTTCATCGCATGATTTAATTGACTCTCTTATGATCTCAATATTTCTGTCAAGATTTTCGATTATCTCATCAACCGAACCCACAGCCTCATGCATCTTAAGTCTCTCGAAACTGAGCAATGAGAATATTCTGTCAATTTCGTCAACTTTTTCCTTTGGAGCAACATAAGCGCCCCAACACTGCTGCGCTTCTGTGGTACATGGAACAAAAAGAATATATGGGTTATCGCTGTAAGCCATATTCAGCTTTTCAAGGCTTTCTTTCGGCATGTGACCGAAACGGGCAGTAACAAATTTGCTGTTTGCCAACTGGTCAAGGGGAACACTGAGTCCCTTAAAGTGGGCAAACTGCTCCTTTCCCTCTTCGCACTTTTTCACCTGATCCAAAAGTTCTTTTCTTTCGACATCAAGTTCTCTCACTTTTTCACCGATGGACAAAACATATTCGCTTATATCCTCGTCATCTTCCATAAGATGCTTGACACCTTTTCCGGCTTTTCCTTTATTTCCCTTAGATCCCTTAGTATTTTCAATATCAAATCCAAACTCTCGGGAAATCTCCTCCATGCTTTGGATTATGCCTGTATATGGGTTTTCTCCTGTTGAAGTGCTGTAACCTAAGACATTGGAAATATATTGAATTGCCTGAGAAGAATTGAATTTTCCATCGGAGGAACTATATTCCAACAAATCTTCAAGATGCAACTGCACATCATTACTTTTCATCATCTGTGAAATTTCAGAAAAACCTATAAACTCGCTTGCTTGTTCCGGATGAAAGTCACCCTTAAGCAAACATTTGGATATTATTTTATCAAGTTTGCTTGTTTTACCCGTAAAGGTAACAAGTCGCATTTTTTCTATTGCCATTTTCCCTCACCTCTTTCTCAGTCGCCTACGCCTATGAGCAATGACTGGATATGCTCCGGCGCCAGATTATATTTAATACCCTCGGTAATGTGTATAAGATTATTAACTTCATTTTCCGCAAGAAACATAAAGCAAAACATTACTGTATTAGGGTTGGTGCTGAAACGGAGCAATCTCTTATGTTTCTTATAGTGTATCTTATCGATAGCTTGTTCGATATAGGGACTGTTCTCCATTTCATAAGCATAGTTTTTATAACCTGTCTTTTTCAAAAGCTGAGTGACTTCTTTTTCGTCCTCTGCATTTATAAAGGCTTTTATCTGCTTTTTACTAAATGCTGTCAGCTTTGACGGGGCGACTATACTTACCGTTGTTTTGTTTTCAGGAAAGTATTTTTTCAATCTGTAAATTTTATCTATAAACTGTAAATCAGCTTTTTGTTCAAGCAAAGAAAGAAGTTCTTTTCTGTCGCTTCTCCCCAAGTTTTTATTTATCAGCTTATATTCGTATTCATCAAAGTAATTGATAAAAGCACATTCAAATTCTAAGTATGAATCCTGCTTTTTTATGCCTTCGTCAATTATCTTTTTATAGGGAGTTCCCGAAAGAGTTTGACTCAGTTCTTCCAAGGAACAAACCCTCATTAAGTTACGCACATCAAAATGAAGACTTCTTTCATAAAAACCGGGCATTTTCATCACATACTTATCTGTATTATGAAAAAGAATACTTTTAAGGCAAGCAAGAATTTGCTTTATTTCTTCCTTAATAATGAAATAATTTGAAAAGTCTTCACCTAAAGTCATTTCATAATGGCAAAGTGCGCTAAATTGAAGATATGCTTTTTTTCTTATCAAAAACTCGATGAGATCCGCTTCCGGGTCTGTGGTGGAAACTCCTCGCAACATATCCGCATAGGATGTTCTATTCTTCAAATATGTAACAAATTCCCCCATTGAACGACAGGAAACAAGATTGTTATAATCTTCTCCGGTTAATCTTTGACCGTATAAGGCTCTTGCCTTAGCCATAACCGCATTCATCTTATAATCGAGTATCTTCAATATTATCACCGCCTTTCCGCTTTCACTAATTGCTTAATTTAAGCATTTGAAATCACCTTGTCTGTAATGGTTTTTATCCAATATTCTTTGTTCTTATTATAGCTGTCATCAAGCTCTGCCATTTGTAAAGCTGTTTTTTCTTTTATTTTTTCATTTTCTTCGCTAAGCATCTTTTCTTTTTCGGCTCGGAAGTTTTCAGTTTCTTTCAAGGCTTCGTCCTGAAACTTTTTTTCAAGCTGTTCTTTTGCCTGTAAAATTCTTTCTTCCGTGTTACGGCGCTGTTCTTCCGCTTTGTCAACGGTTTCCTGAGCCTTTCTGTCGGCAAGAATGATTTTCTTCAGCATTTTTTCCATTCTTTAACACCTTCTCTCTATGCCGATTTAACCAATATATAATATCACTAAATTTTTATTTTTCAAGAGTAAAGTTGCACAAAGGATTTTCTCCTTCGGCGAAAGTTTTGAGAAGTTTTTGTGGTTGAAGCCCCGCCCGCGGTCGTGGGCGGGGCAGCGGCAGCGTGTACCCACGAGCCGCAGGCGAGTGGGTGCCGATGGCGCTGCAGAAGGTTTCGCTGAACTTTCAGGTTTCGTCAGCTATCGCCTTTTCCTTTGCTTAATCTTCTCGGCTGTTAAGATAGAGCTTTATTGCTTTCATAAACATTGCGCCGTAAACTTCAGCCTTCTTTGAACCCACACCTTTTATCTGTCTGAACTGTTCATAAGTAACGGGAACTTTCGTTGCCATCTCTTTTAGTGTTGCATCAGAAAAGATAACGTATGCGGGAACCGCCTTTTTATTTGCTATTGTTTTACGAAGATTTTTAAGCAAGCTGAAAAGTTTAAGATCGCAAGTATTTTCTTTTTCAACTTCATCAAAAGCTGTCTTTTCGGGAATAAGCTTATGCTTCTTCTCTTTAACATGAACTCTTTTCCCTTTAAACAGCACATCTCTTGAGCTTTCATTGAGACAAAGCACTCCTGACTTATCACCTTGCCCCATTTCAACAACATTCTCCTTAAGAAGATCGTCAATAATTATGCTTATATTTTTTTCGCTTATGTCACTCATTATTCCGAAAGTTTTCATCTGAGAAAAAGACGGATCTAATGCTATGGCTTTACTGTCACCTCGAAGAAATTCGATTATCTGATAAACATAAAGTCTTTCCTTAGTCCTTGCCACTGCGGAAAGAATTTTCTGAGCAGTTATTGTTATATCACTGTATTTTCTCAGTCCGCAACATGACGAACAATTACCGCAATCTCCATGGGTCTTTTCACCAAAATAATTAAGCATACGGTTTCTCAGACAAGTTCCGCTTTCACCATAAGTAATCATGTCTTTGAGCATTGCGCTTTTTCGCCTTTTCATTTCCTCGATTTCTTCTTCGGTCATCTCTTCATTTTCCGAAGGGTTTTCAATAAAGTATTTCTGCACTCTTATATCCTTGGGAGAATATAAAAGTATACATTCAGCAGGTTCTCCGTCTCTGCCGGCTCTCCCCGCCTCCTGATAATAGCTTTCTATATCTCCCGGAATATTATAATGAATAACAAATGAAACATTCGGTTTATCAATACCCATGCCAAAAGCGTTGGTGGCGACCATGATTTTCTTTCTGTCTCGGATAAAATCATTTTGGTTCATTTGTCTTTCATCAAGTTCAAGACCGGCGTGGTATCTGGTGGCGTTATAACCCGAACTTAACAATTTAAACCAAACATCTTCAACCTGTTTTCTTGTGGAACAATAGATTATTCCACTGCTTCCTATGTGGGCATCAAGATATTTCTTTATTGCAACAATCTTGTCCTCCGGTTTCTGAACTTCAAAATATAAGTTTTTACGGTCAAAACCTGTCACTGTAATCTTGGGTTCTCTCAGGTCAAGGAGGCGAATAATGTCGTCACGAACCCTTTGAGTTGCCGTTGCCGTAAAGGCAGCCACCACCGGGCGCTTTTTAAGTCTTGAAATAAATTCGGGAATTTTCAAATAACTGCTTCTGAAATCCTGTCCCCACTGGGAAACACAATGAGCCTCATCAATGCAAACCATGGATATATCTATTCTCTCTGCAAGTCGCCTAAACCCGGCAAAATCAAGCCTTTCCGGTGACACATAAATCAACGTGTATTCACTTCGGTATGCCTGACGGAAGATCTCCGTTGACATTTCAAAGTCCAGACTTGAATTTATTGTCACAGCATTTATTCCGTTTTCCAAAAGGGTGTTTATTTGATCTTCCATAAGAGAGATCAAGGGAGAAATGACAATTGCCGTGCCTTGTTTCATAAGTGCGGGAACTTGAAAACAGACAGACTTTCCCCCTCCCGTCGGCATGACTGCAAGAACATCCTTACCCATCAGAAGGTTGTCGATAATCTCCTCCTGACCGGGTCTGAAGGAGTCATATCCGAAGAAATTTTTTAATACTTCATACTTATCCGGTTTGTTATCCATTATTTGCAAATATCAATTATGGCAAGGGTAAATATCTTTGCCGCTGTTATCAAATCGTCTATTGGCATAAACTCATCAACGCCATGCATATTGGTGTCAACTCCCGGCATAACTCCGCCAAAAGCAACTCCGCCTTCAATATCATGAACATAAGTTCCACCGCCTATGGCTTCACAATATCCCTTATTTTCGCTGAATGTTTCGTATGCGCTGAGAAGTTTTTCGATAAACTCGCTTTTTTCGTCAACATAATGAACAGGAACAATATCTGTATCCGAAAGAGTAAATCCTTCTTTTGAAAGGATATCTCTCACCTTATAAGCAAGGTTTTCTTTTGTGGCACAAAGAGGCACTCTTGTATCAAATTCGCCGTAAAGTGTTACACCGTCATATTTAAGAATATCAAGAGATAATGTAAGTTTACCGGAAACTTCATCCTCCATGTTGACACCTAAGCCTTCACCGTAAACCTTGCCGTGAGGGAAGAGACGGGATAATACCTTAAAGCACTTAAGTGAATTACACTCACTGTCTAAGGACGCAATGAGCTGAACTAAGGATGTCAATGCATTTTCTCCGTGTTCCGGAAGTGAGGCGTGAGCACTTACGCCCTGAGCTGTGATTTCAATTAAACCATTATTCTCTTCAAGAGTGAAATCGGTTTTAACATCATCCTTCATTTTTTCCACAATGTTTTCGATTTCTTCTTTTTTAAAGCCTTTCACCACTGCCTTTGCTTTTCCCGGAACAGCATTGGCAACTATGCCTGCATCAAAAGAAACAACAGATCTTTCTTTATCGTTTTTCCACTTACCCTCAAAAGATTTTGTAAATCTTCCCTTTTCCACATTGGTTACAGGGAAAGATGAATCGGGAGTAAAAGTCATAGGTGGCATATCTCTTTTGGTAACATAATATTCTATGTCCTCACTGCCGGTTTCTTCACTTGTTCCCGCAATAAGTCTGGGATTGTAACTTAACTCAATACCCATATCCTTAATGGCTTTCATTGCATATAAAGCGCAAACCACCGGGCCTTTATCGTCACTTGTGCCTCTGCCGTAAACTTTTCCGTCTTTAACTGTCATTTCATAAGGAGGAAATGACCAGCCCTCACCTTCGGGAACAACATCAAGATGACCTAATACGGCAAGTTTGGTTTCCTTATCGTTAAGATCCACTTCACCTGCATAATTATCTATGTTGTTGGTTTTAAAGCCGTAACCCTCTGCAATCTGAAGAAATTTCTCAAGCGCTTTCTTGGGCTCTTCTCCAAAAGGAGCATTTTCCTTTTCTTCACCCCTCACACTCGGAATTTTTATAAGTTCTGCTAAATCCGAAAGAAGATTATCCTTTTCCTTTTCAAAATACGAATTTATTTTTTCTATCATGTATATCACCTCATAAGTTTTTTCTTGATTATACTACAATTTTTTTTGGAGTTCAAGGTGTTAGTATGCCCGGCGGTATAGTCGGGCAGTCAGCCGGAGGCTGACCGGGGGTCAGAACAAACCGGTGGCGAAGAATTTTTACGGCACACTTCCGAAAAGGAAGTGTGCCGCATTTTTATTATTCTAAAATTTCAGGAGATATTTTTCTGTCTTTGAAATAAAACTCTCTGTCTTTATCTCCTATCTCTCTTAACACTTTGCACGGATTACCCACTGCAACTACACCTGAAGGTATATCCTTTGTGACAACGCTTCCGGCACCGATAACAGTATTATCACCGATTGTCACACCCGGCATTACAAGGACGCCTGCCCCAAGCCAGCAGTTTTTGCCGATTTTAACGCTCATATTATATTGATAACCCTGTTCTCTTATTTCCGGTAAAATAGGATGTCCTGCCGTTGCCACCACCACATTAGGGCCGAACATTGTATTGTCCCCAACATAAATATGAGTGTCATCAACTAAAGTTAAACCGAAATTAGCATAAACATTTTTTCCAAAATGAACATTTTTTCCGCCCCAGTTTGCATGAAACGGCGGTTCAATATAACAGCCGTCTCCGATTTCCGCAAACATATCCTTAAGCATCAACGCTCTTTTCTCTTGCTCTTTCGGACGAGTCAAATTATAATCATAAAGTTTTTCAAGACAGTCAAACTGTTCCTGCATTATCGTATCGTCCATAGGGAGATAAAGATCTCCGCTATGCATTTTTTCTCTGTTACACATAAGACAATTTCTCCAATTCTTTATTCGTAAAACCTCTGTTGGCATGCAGTCTGACATTGTTCATACTTTCCACCACTAACTTTTCAAACTCCAGTTGTATTGAAGGGCTTTTGACCTTAAGTTTATAAAAGCTGAAAAGAGGTTCCAAACTTTTGATACTGCAATCGTTTATAATGGTGTGAAAAATAATATCTTCAGACAATTCATCGGCTCTCTTTTTTCTAAATTTGAATAATTTCTCAAATATGATCTCATTTCAAGGAATTCCGGTGTTTTTTCAAAATATAAGTCATCTGCATATCTTAACATTTTTTCTTTTCGTGTCACAAAATAAGGCTTATCTCCCTGAACAAGCTTAAGCATGTTATAATCTTCATACTCATCTTCTTTTTCAACTATAAAAATATATTCGGCAACAATTTCTCTGTTCATTGGATCTACTTCATCATTGTCAAGATTTATAATGAAAAAATTATTGCTCTCTTTATCAATCTCCTCCGAAAACTTAGCCATTTGTTCCTTGGTTATCGGTGGGTTTTGTGAATTATAAATTTTCAAAAGTTCACCTAAAGATATTATTCCGTAAAGATTGGCAGATAAATTGAAATACTGCCTGAGAAGACCTTTCTGTGCTTTTGTTAATTTATTTTCAATTTCGGGACATACTCCTTTATACTTCATCGCTTAATACTGCATGAGCGCACTTAATACCGTCAACAGCCGCGGAAACAATACCACCTGCATAACCTGCCCCTTCACCGCATGGGTAAAGACCTCTGACATTTGTTTGATAAAACTCATCACGAATTATTCTGACAGGTGATGAGCTTCGTGATTCCGGTGCTGTGAGAACTGCATCGTGCATAGTGAAGCCTTCGATCATTGTTCCCATTTTTCTTAAACCTTCGTCCATAGTGTCACTTACCTTCTTGGGTAAAACCTGTCTTATATCCGTGGGAGTCACACCCATGGGATAACTTGGATTTACGCTGCCCAATTTTACCGACTTTCTGTTATCGAGAAAATCTCCCACAAGTTGACACGGTGCTGTGTAATCTCCGCCACCCACATTAAATGCTGTATGCTCGATTTTTTCCTGCAATTCAAATCCTGCAAGCACATCATCACTTTGGAAATCTTCCGGTTCAATACCTACAAGTAAAGCGGAGTTTGAGTTTTCCCCGTCTCTTGCATATTCACTCATGCCGTTAACAACCACTCCGTGATATTCGCTTGTTGCAGCAACCACAGTTCCACCGGGACACATACAGAATGTATAAAGTCCTCTGGAATGAGGCGGATGACAAGCCATTTTATAATCTGCTGCACCTAAAGCCGGGTGACCTGCATAGCTGCCGTATTGTGCCTTATCGATAAACTCTCTCGGATGCTCTATTCTGCAACCTACCGAAAATGCCTTTTGTATCATATTCACGCCCTTGGAATGAAGCATTCTCACTGTATCACGGGCGGAATGACCTATTGCAAGAATAAGACAATCCGTTTCCATATCCTTAAGCTGACCTTTTTCTTCGTAAGTTACTCCCTGAACAAAGCTGTTATATATTATCACTTCGCACAGCTTACATTCAAATTTCACTTCGCCTCCAAGTCGGATTATCTCCTCACGCATATTCTTAACTACTCCGCCTAATTTATCGGTACCGATATGGGGTTTTGATGAATAAAGAATTTCCTCGGGTGCGCCGTAAGTCACGAAATCTTCAAAGACTTTTCGTATGAAAGGGCTTTTAATGCCTGTGGTCAATTTGCCGTCTGAGAAAGTTCCTGCACCCCCCTCGCCAAACTGAACATTTGATGAAGTGTCTAATTGTCGCGTAAGCCAAAAGCGGTTCACATCTTCCGTTCTGCTGTCCACATCTCTGCCTCGTTCAAAGACCACAGGTTTCAGCCCTGCTCTGGCCAAGGTCAGTGCAGCAAAAATTCCGGCAGGGCCAAACCCCACCACCACAGGACGAAAAGCGGATTTACGCTTATTTTCCGGCATTTCATATTCATATTTTTCGGCAATGCTCACCTTATTTTTTTCAAACTTTTCCGCAATGGCTTCTTCATTTCCCGCCACTGTCACATCAAGGGCAAAACTGAATTTAATGTCGTCTTTTTTCCTTGAATCAATGCTTTTCTTATAAACCGACAGAGAAGTTATATCTCCGGGTTTAACTCTGAGTATTTTTGCACATTTCTTTATAAGATCCTCTTTACTGTAATCAAGAGGCACTTTAACTTCGTTTATTCTTAACATATTACACCACTCATAATTCCGATATACTCTTCGCCGCTAATCTTCCGCTTGACCATGCCCAATTAAGGTTATAACCTCCACAATCTCCGTCAACATCAACAAGTTCACCGATGCAATAGAGTGCCGGTATCTTTTTTGACATCATTGTTCTTTTGTCAAATTCTTTTGTGTCTGCTCCCCCACTTGTTACTTGAGCCATGTCATATCCACGAGTTCCGCTGATGACAAACTCAAAATTTTTGACAAGCAAAACGATTTCCTTAAGTGAGTCGGAAGAAATTTCAGATATCTTTTTATCCGATCCAATGCCGGCTTGTTTAAGAATGACCTGTCCGATTTTTTTCGGCATAAATCCTGAAAGCATATCCTCTGCTCTGATATTTTTACCCATTGGAAGAAGAGATTTTATATTTTTCATTAACTCACCTTGAGACATAGACGGTATGAAATCCACATAAATTCTCGGTTTCGTCTTATTTCTTGCAAAATGTGAACCGATATATGCAGACATTTCCATGGAAACTATACCCGAAAGACCGTAATCGGCAAAAAGGATCTCTCCCTTCTTTTGGCTTACAAGCTTCCCGTCAATAACCAGACTCATTTGGCAATCACATCTGACTCCCTTTAAAAACTTAGGATACTGTTTGCTCTCCGTTTCAAGTTGAACAAGACTCGGTGCAAGAGGAGTTAATTTGTGTCCCAACTGTTTTAAAAGCTTATATCCACTTCCGTCAGACCCTTGAGAGGGTGAGGCTTTTCCGCCTGTTGCAAGAACAAGAACATCATATTCCTGTGAACAGACAAGAAATTTTCCTTCCTTATAACTTACATTATCCACGTGATTTTCGGAAATAATATTAACGCCCAACCTTTCCGCAGACAAACGAAGCGCATCAAGAACGCTTGACGCTTGATTGCTTAATGGATAAATTCTGCCAAAGCCGTCATTTCTCGTAAAAAGCCCAAGAGAGTTAAAAAACTTTATATTACTTTCGGGGGTGAACATCTCAAGAGCATACCCGGCATACCTCATATTGCGATAGCCTGATTTATCGGCAGACAAATTGGTAAGATTGCATCTGCCGTTACCTGTGGCAAGAATTTTTTTCCCCACACGAGGATTAGCCTCATACACTGTGACCTGAAAACCCGGAGAAAGTTTCTTAAGTTCAATGGCACACGCTAAACCCGATGCACCGCCACCGATAATTGCCGTTTTCATGTTCACTCCCCCTTTATATCATATTAACTTATATATTTTAGCATTATTAAAGCCTTCATGTCAACATTTGACACCAATTAGTCAAAATGATATAATAGCAATAAATGATGGGGGTGTTTTTATGAAAACAATTTCGATTATTTCAACCACTTACGATAAGGAAAAGGCGGAAAATCTTGAACAGTGTCTCAAGTCCATTTTTTCTCAGAACCGTATGCCCGAAAAAGTTATTCTCGTTGCTGACGGAACTTTGACACTTGAACTTTACACGGTAGTCGATCATTATTTATATAATTATCCTGAAATTTTCACATTTAAGGAAACAGAAGAAAACAAGGGAAACTGGTACGCTTCCAACACTGCCATAAGTCTTTGCCAAACAGATATAATCGCAAAAATCGACTCTGATGACATTCTTCTTCCCGATTACACGGAAAACATAATCAGCGAGTTTGAAACCAATGATATTGACATTTGCGGTGTATTTATCGAAGAATTTGACACTTTGACCGATGAGGCTAATGGAATAAAAAAAACTCCTATCTCTCATGATGAAATATGCGCTTTCGCCAAAAGGCGAAACCCATTTAACAACCCCGGAATTGCCTTTTCAAAGAAATACGCCGACAAAATCGGCGGTTACAATGAAATGACTCGTTGTGAGGATTATGACTTTGTTGTGAGAATGTTAATGGCAGGGGCAAAGGGAAGTAATATTCCGAAAGTCCTTGTAAGATACAGAACTTCAACGGACAATATGAAACGCAGAAAGAACTTTGTCAACACCAAGTGGTTCATTATATCAAGGTGGCGTATTCACAAAATGGGATTCAGTTCCATGAAAGATTTTCTTATCACAAGTTTTGCTCAGATATTATTATTCATTATGCCCGTTAAGCTGACGGAAAAATTTTATAAAATGCTGAGAAAGTAAAATAGAATAAAATTGAGAAAAGAACTGTAAAACGGTGTGTTTTACAGTTCTTTTTTTGAGCGCCCGCGGTCGTGGGCGCGGAATTTTAAGGCGGTTGGGACAACCGCAGAGCCCGGCGGTATAGTCGGGCGGTCAGCCGGAGGC